>DASPTD010000014.1:0-26687 GCA_035623575.1 Gaiellaceae bacterium | reverse complement strand
GCAGCCACGCCTCGCCCTTGACCGCGCGCTCGGTCGCCCACAGCTCCAGCACCTCCCGCCTGCCGCGCAGCGCCTCGCGGACCGGGCGGCGGCCGTAGACCTGCTCGCGGGTCACTTTGGGAACAGGCGGTACCCCGCCCAGATGTCTCTGACCTCCCAGCCGCGAGCGGCGATCTCGGCCCGGAGCCTGTCGGCCTCAGCAAAGTCCTTTGCCCCCCGCGCTCGTTGGCGTTCCTCCGCCAGCGCCACGACGTCCGCCGGGGCGGCCGCAACCTCCGACAGGCTCGACAGTCCGAAGACCTCCAGGCACGGATAGACAAGATCGCGTCGTCCTTCACTGGTCCAGACGTGCATCAGTGCGAGTGCTTCCGGCGTGTTGAAGTCGTCATCGAGTGCAGCGTCGAAGGCCGCCGGAGTTACACCGGGAAGCCGCTCGAAGTCCTCCTCTGTAAGGAAGTTTCGGAAGCGATCGACCTGGGCCTTCGCCTGCGCGAGCGTGTCGTCCGTGAAGTCGATCGGCTTGCGCCAGTGCGCCGTCATGAAGAACAGGAGCACCACCTCACGCCCCCAGACGTCGAGCACGTTGCGGAGCGAGACGTCGTTGCCGAGCGACTTCGACATCTTCTCGCCGCCGAACTCGAGCATCCCGTTGTGCGTCCAGATGCGGGCGAACTCGTGCCCGACGGCGCGTGACTGGGCGAGCTCGTTCTCGTGGTGCGGGAAGACGAGGTCGAGCCCGCCGCCGTGGATCTCGAACACCGGCCCGAACGCCTCCTCGGCCATCGCGGAGCACTCGATGTGCCAGCCCGGCCGGCCGCGGCCCCAGGGCGAGTCCCACCATGTGTCCTCGCCCGGCTTGTTCGCCTTCCAGAGCGCGAAGTCGCGCGGATCCTCCTTGAGCGGGTTCGGCTCCTGCTCCTCGACCTGGTCGGGCCGCTGGCCGGAGAGCCGCCCGTACTCCGGATCGCCCGCGACACGGAAGTAGACGTCGCCGCCGACGGGGTACGCCGACCCGCGCTCGACGAGCTCCTCGATCAGGCCGACGATCGCCGGCATGCTCTCGGTCGCCTTCGGCAGGAGGTCCGGCTGTCCGAGGCCGAGATCGGCGGTGTCTTCGAGGTACCACCCGGTCGCGCGCGCGGCGAGCTCCGCGCTCCCGCCCGGCGCCGCGTCGTAGATCTTGTCGTTCACGTCCGTGATGTTGTGGACGAGCGTCGCTTCGTAGCCGCGCTGCCGCAGCCACGCGCGCAGCCACATGCCGAGCACGAACGGCCGCGCGTTGCCGACGTGTGCCCGCTGGTAGACGGTGGGGCCGCAGAAGTACATCCGGATCGGCCCGGGCGGCGGCGGCAGCGCCTCGAGCCGCCGCGTGAGCGTGTTGTAGAGACGCATCGCGTCTAGCCTACGGTGCGCCGGAGCAGCTCGTCCCGCGGCAGCGCGTCGATCACGGCCGCCAGCTCCGGGCCGCGCTCGCTGCCGGTCAACGCGAGCCGCAGCGCCTTCAGGTCGCCGCCGACCGTCTTCAGCTCGCGGACGACCCCGCGCCCGTCGAGGCCGCCTTCGACGAGCTCGCGGAAGCGCGCAAGCGTCTCGGACGCGTCGACCTCGACCTGCTCCGGCTCGAGCACGAGCGCCGCGTACCTCCGCGCCTCGACGAGATCGCGGGCGCCGCGGAGCACGGGCACGACCGACGTCGGCACGCCGGCGCGGGCCGCGAGCTCCTCGTCCGAGAGCG
Organism: Gaiellaceae bacterium; assembly: GCA_035623575.1. GTDB lineage: Bacteria > Actinomycetota > Thermoleophilia > Gaiellales > Gaiellaceae > Palsa-739. The sequence continues at coordinate 24,952 of DASPTD010000014.1, read as the reverse complement.
CGGCCAGCGCCTCGAGCGAGAGCCGGCGCAGCCGTGCGAGGTCGAGGTGGACGTCATGGCGCGGCAGGCCGAGCTCCTCGAGGTACGCGCGCACGGCCTCGGCAGGAATGCCGGCATCGTGGAGGTCGGCGAGCGAAGAGGCGCCGTGCCGCTTCGAGAGCTTCGCGCCGTCCTCGCCGAGCAGCAGCCCGTGATGAAGGTACTCCGGCGGCTCGCCGCCGAGGGCGCGGATCAGCGTCGCCTGGAGCTCGGCGTTCGCACGGTGGTCCGAGCCGCGGATCACGTGCGTGATCTCGAAGTCGAGATCGTCGACCGCGGTCGCGAGCTGATAGGTCGGCGTCCCGTCCGGACGCAACAGCGTTGCCTGCCCGAAGCGAAGCGCGCCGTCCGCGTCCGGCTCGCCGACGAGGTGGGCCGCCTCGCGATGACGCACGAAGCGGCTGCTCTGGTGCACCGGACCCTCGTCCCAGCCGATGCCGAGCCAGTCGAGATCCGCCAGCACCGCCTCGGTCCCGCCGTCGACGTTCCGGGTCGGATCGGTGTCGTCGATCCGCAGCAGCATGGTCCCCGCGTGCTCGTCGGCGAACCGCCGGTTGGCGACGGCGCTCAACGCGTTGCCGAGATGGAGCGACCCGGTCGGACTCGGCGCGAAGCGGACGCGGACCATGTGCCGAGTTTACGAGTACTCGAGCTCGGCGCTCGTGGATCCCTCGCGCCGGCGGCGGGTGGCGAAGGCCGAGCCGACGAGGACGAGCACGAAGCCGACGGCCATTCCGGCAGTGAAACGCTCTCCGAGCGCGGCGACGCCGAGCACTGCCGCGACGGCGGGATTGACGTACGTGATCACCGTCGCACGCACCGGGCCGACATCGGCGATCAGCGCGAAGAAGAGCAGGAAGGCGAGTGCGGTGCAGACGAGCGCAAGCACCACCACGGACGCGACCACGCCCGAGCGCGGGACAGCGGCCGGCAGCTGGAACGCGGCGACCGGCGCGTACGCGGCGCAGCACAGCGCGAGCGAGACCGCGATGACGGCGACCGCCGGCAGATCGGCGAGGTAGCGCGAGAGGATCACAGGGCCGACCGCATAGCAGACTGCGACGCCGCCGACCTCAACGAGCGCGAGAACGCTCGACGCGTGCAGGTCGAGGCCGACGATCGCGGCGACGCCGGCGAGTCCGATCACCAGGCCGGCGATCCCGCTGCCGTCGAACGTCTCGCGGTCGGCGAGCCGGAGGCTGATCAGCACTCCGACGAGCGGCACGGCCGCGATCAGCAAGCCCGTGAGCGAGCTCGACAGCCGCTCCTCGGCGCTTGCGAGCAAGAGCCAGGGCAGACCGATCTCGACGGCGGCGAACGCAAGAACAGGCCGCCAGCGCGGCAGCAGCGACCCGAGCCCGCCGCGTGCGATCGCCAACGGCAGCAGGATCAGCGCCGCGCCGCCGGTGCGGAGGAACACGAGCGTCGCCGGCGTGAGCTCGCCGACGGCGATGCGGATGAAGTAGTACGGCACGCCCCAGATCACGCACATGGCGCAGAACAGGAGAAGTCCCCGGCGCGTCATCGCGCAAGCTGTATCAGCTACGCGGCGCGCTGCGCGCGGTCGTCGCGCAGGACGAGCCAGAGCTCGAGCAGCCGCTTGCGCTCCGCCTCGGCGAGTGTCTGCCCAAGCTTCCGCTCGTGCAGGGAGAACTCGTCCTCGACCATCTCCCGCGTGAACGTCTCGTCCCACGCATACCCGCGCACCCAGTGCTCGCACGCGCGGACGACGTCCGCCTTCTGCTTCTTCGCCGGGGTGACCGCGCGGCGCGCCAGCTCGTCCACGATCCGCCCCGCATGCGCACGCAGCTCCTCCACCGTCCATTCCTCGAGCGGCTTCGCCATGCACGGAGGGTACGGCTGGCACCGGATGTACGCTCGTACGAGATGCCGTTCCGCGCCGTCGTCTTCGACTTCAACGGCACGCTCTCGGACGACGAGCCGATCCTCTACGCGATCTACGCGGAGATCTTCGCCGAGCTCGGCCGGCCGCTGAACGAGCGCGACTACTACGAGCACCTCGCGGGGCACACGGAAGCGGAGATCTTCCGCCGCTGGACGGGCCGCGACGACCCGGAGCTGATCGCCGACCGCATCGAGCGCTACCGCGCCCGGGTGTTCGACGGCTCGACGGTCGACACCGAGGTGCGCACCTCGGTTCGCTACGCGGCGGCCCGCGGCCCGGTCGGGATCGTCTCCTCCGCCGCCCGGGAGGAGATCGAGCCGGTCGTCGCAGCAGCAGGCCTCGCCGGCGTCTTCCAGGTGCTCGTCAGCGCGGAGGACGTCACGAGAGGCAAGCCGGACCCCGAGCCGTACGAGCGCGCCGCGCGCCTGCTCGGCGTCCCCGCGGCGCAGACGCTCGCCTTCGAGGACAGCGAAGCGGGAGTGGCCGCCGCGAAGGGCGCCGGGATGCGGGTCGTCGGCCTCACCCGCACCCTCGGCGCCGAGCGGCTCGCCGCGGCCGACGACCTGATCGACCACATCGAGCTCGCCGCGATGGAGCGGCTGCTCGCGTGATCGTGATCGCGCACCGCGGCGCGTCCTGGGAGCTGCCGGAGAACACGCTGGCGGCCTTCGAGCGGGCGATCGAGATGGGCGCCGACTACGTCGAGCTCGACGTGCACGCCGACGCCGCCGGGGCGCTCGTCGTCACGCACGGCCGTCCGGTCCGCGGGCGCGCGTACCCGGCGCTCGAGCAGGCACTCGAGCTCTGCCGCGGGCGGATCGGCGTGATGGTCGAGCTGAAGACACCGCGTCGCTACCGGCGCGACGACGTCGTCGTGCGCACCGTGCGCCTGCTCGGGGACGCAGACGCGCTCGTCTGCTTCCAGCGGCCCCCGCTCGAGCAGGCGCGGGCGCTCCGTCCCGGCCTGCGCACCGTCCAGCACGTCGGCCTCGGCGTCTCGATCCGGGCGGCGCGAGACGCGTGGGCGGCCGGCTTCGCCGACGGGCGCGTCACGGCGCGCGGGCTCGCGACGGCGCGCCGGCTGGGGCTCGAGACCCTCGTCTACACCGTCAACGAGCCGGCGCGCATGCGCGAGCTGGCCGCGCTCGGCGCCGGCGGCATCTTCACGGATCGCCCGGACCTGGCTCTTCGGGAATTTCGGGCCGCGGCTCGTCGGTGAGCTCGAGCAGGCGCGCGCCCTCGGCCGGGAGCGTCGCCGTCACGCGCGTCCCGACGGGCAGCGTCGCCGCCTTCGCCGTCGGCACGTCCGCGATCAGGTCGGCACCACGCCCGACGATCTTGAGGCGCGTCACCGGCCCGAGGAACGTCTGCGTGACCACGTCGCCGACGAGCGTGTTCGGCCCGCCGTCGCCGTTCGCCGGCGCGAGCTCGAGGGTCTCCGGACGAACGAGGACGAGCACACGGTCGCCGCGCTGGCGGTCGCGTGCCGCGTTCACCGTGAGCGTCACGCCCCCGTGGTCGACCATGCCGCTGGCTCCGTCGACGACGGTTGCCTCGAGACGGTTCATCGTGCCGATGAACTCCGCGACGAACGGCGTCGCCGGTGCGCTGTACATCTCGGCAGGCGAGCCCATCTGCTCGATGCGGCCGCGGTACATGACGGCGACGTGATCGGAGATCGAGAGCGCCTCCTCCTGGTCGTGCGTGACGTAGAGCGTCGTGATCCCGAGCTCGAGCTGGATCCGCCGGATCTCCTCGCGCAGCTGGACTCGCACCTTCGCGTCGAGGGCGGAGAGCGGCTCGTCGAGAAGGAGCACCCGCGGCTCGATCGCGAGCGCGCGCGCGAGCGCTACACGCTGCTGCATGCCGCCCGAGAGCTGGTGCGGATAGCGATCGCCGGCATGGCCGAGGCCGACGAGCTCGAGCAGCTCGCCGACGCGCTTGTGGCGGTCGCCGCGGCTCCGGCCGCGGATCTTCAGACCGAACTCGACATTCTGCGACGCGGTCATGTTCGGAAAGAGCGAATACGCCTGGAAGACCATGCCCATGTCGCGCTTGCTCGGTGAGACGTGCGTCACGTCCTTGCCGTCGACGACGATCGAGCCGGCGTCGGGACGGTCGAACCCTGCGACGAGGCGCAGCGCCGTCGTCTTGCCGCAGCCGGAGGGGCCGAGCAGCGAGAGGAACTCGCCCTGCCCCAACGCCACCTCGATCCCGTCGAGCGCCTTGACGGTGCCGAAATCGCGGTGGAGGTCCTTCAGCTCGAGGTAGGGCATCAGCGGGCTCCTGCGAGGAAGGGTGCGCGCTGGCCGCGCTTGCGCCCGATGAAGAGCAGCGACAGCATGGCGGCCCACGTGATGCCGAAGCTCAACAGCGTCGCGGCGGCGGCGGGATACGCCTGTGTCTCGTTCACGTACTCGAGCTCGATCGGAAAGGTCTTGAACGCCGCCAGGCTCGCGATCGTGAACTCGCCCATGACGATCGCGAGCGCGAGGAACGAGCCCGCGAGGGCAGCTGTGCGGATGTTCGGGACGACCACGCGCAGCAGCGTCGTCGGCCAGCTCGCGCCGAGGCTCTGCGACGCCTCGGTGAGCGTGTGCACGTCGATGGCGCGAAAGCCCGCGTCGAGCGAGAAGAACATGTACGGGAACGCGAGGATCACATACGCGGTGGCGAGGAATCCCCAGGGCTGCGCGTAGAACCACGAAGGCGTGCCCTTGTAGAGGTTGAGCAGGCCGACGACGAGCACGATCGGCGGCACGACGAACGGAATCAGGGCGAGGAACCCGATCACCACCCGCAGCCGCGGCACCTTGAGGTGCACCCAGTAGACGGTGGGGACGAAGATCGCGAGGCTGATCACGATCGTCTCGAGCGCGAGCTCGGCCGAGAGCCGGAGCGTCTGCCAGAACTGGCCGTTGTGGAACACCCACCCGTAGGCGTGGAGCGTGCAGCACTTGCCGGTCTGGTTGCTCCGGAGCGAGAAGAGAAAGGTCGCGATGAGCGGCACGAGGAAGTAGGCGGCGGCGAGCAGCAGCCAGACGAACGCGGAGGGGGCGATGCGACGCCGGCTCATCGGGCCCACCGCGCGGCACGCCGCTGCAGCGGAATGTAGATGACCATCATCACCGCGAGCACGACGAACATCCCGAGGGCGAGCGCTTGCCCGAGATGGGGATTGTTGAACACGTTGCCGGTGTAGTACGCGCCGATCACGACCGGCACGAGGTTGACGGTGCCGGACGTGAGCGCGTACGCGGTCGCGTACGCCGCGAAAGCGTTCCCGAAGAGCAGGATGACCGAGCCGAGGATCGACGGCATCAGCACCGGGAGGGCGACGTGGCGCCAGAACTGCCACGAATTCGCGCCGAGGTTTGCGGCGGCCTCACGCCACTCGCGTCGCAGGCCGTCGATCGCCGGCGCGATCACGAGCACCATCAGCGGGATCTGGAAGTACATGTAGACGATCTCCACGCCGGTCTTCGAGAAGAGCGTGAACCCGTGCTGGTACATGTTGAAGCCGAGCTGGTTCTTCAGGAACGTCGTCACGATGCCGAGCGTGCCGATCGTCGCGATCCAGGCGAACGCGAGCGGAATGCCGCCGAAGTTGGCCGCGACCCCGGAGAACGTGGTCAGGATCGAGCGGATCCAGCGCGGCGTACCCTCGCGAATCGCGGCGTAGGCGATCGCGAGGCCCGTCGCGCCGCCGAGGAGCGCAGTCACCCCGCTCACCTCGATGCTCGTCTTGTAGGCGCCGATGTACGGCTGGTGGACGAGCTCCCTGAGGTTCGTGGTCGACCAGCCGCCGTGCGCGCCCTTGAACGCGCCGACCAGCACCTCGCCCGCGGGCAGGAAAAGGAACATCAGCGCGTAGGCGAAGAACGGCACGGTTCCGAGCCACGCGAGCGAAAGGCGCCTCCGGCCGGACACGCCGTCCGGCCGGAGCGCCCCGTGCACTGCCTCGGTCGCCGTCCTACGCCCCCATCTTGGCGGGCCACTGCTGCGCGATAAGGTTCTTCGCCGCCGTCTGCTGGCCGTTGCTCGCGAACTTGATCTTCGCGTAGAGCGCAGCCGGCGGCAGCGCCGCGAGCAGCGCCTTCGGGATCACCTTCCGGGTGGAGAGGTCCTGGAACCGCGCCGGATGGGAGTAGCCCTTGAGCCAGAGCAGCTGGCCCTGGTCGGAGTAGAGGAACTCGTTCCACAACCGCGCCGTCCACGGGTGCGGGGCTGTCGCGTTGATCGCCTGGCAGTAGTAGGCGCCGTAGACGCCGTCTGCCGGAATGACCGTCTTCCACTTGGCCGCGGGGAACTCGGGCCCGTAGGCGAGGTTGAGGTAGTCCCAGTCGATCACGATCGGGGTCTGGCCCGAGGCGACCGTCTGCGGCGAGGCGTCGACGGGGATCCAGTTGCCTGCGGCCTTGAGCTTCGCGAACCAGTCGATGCCAGGCCCGACGTCGTTCAGCGAGCCGCCGTTCGAGAGCGCAGCGGCGAACACGCCTGCGACCGCTGAGCCCGCCGTGAGCGGGCTGCCGTTCAGCGCTACCTGGCCCTTGTACATCGGCTTGAGCAGGTCGGCGAACGACGTCGGCGGCGTGCTGATGATGCCGGCGTTGTAGCCGATCGAGATCGCGCCGTAGTAGTCGCCCGTCCAGTAGCCGCGCGTGTCCTTCATGAAGCGCGGGATGGTCGAGAAGTTCGTGTTGAAGTACTTCGCGAACAGGCCCTGCACCGTGCCCTGGATCGCGAACGCCGGACCGTCGTCGACGGCGTCCGGAGCGCGCGGGTCGCCCTTGAGCGACTGCACGGCCTGGTTCTCCTGGGCGGACGAGTCGTCGGGATCCGCGCTGTTGACCGCGATCTTGTACTTCGACTGGAAGGTCGAGATGATCTGCCCGTAGTTCGCCCAGTCGGGAGGCAGCGCGATGACGTTGAGCCCGCCCTCCTTCTTGGCCTCGGCGAGCATCTCCGTGGGCGAGACGAGCTTGCCTTTGAGCGGAGGCGCGATGCGAATGCCCCGCTCCCTCGCCCAGGCGAGGCCCGGGCTGGAGAGGACGGTGAGGCCGGCCGCGGCGGCCACGCTCCGCTTCAACATCTGCGAGCGGCTCATCCCCTCCTCGTCGAGCTTCCGCCAGAACTCGAGCTCTTGTGCTTCGTGGTCCTCCATCGCCCCTCCCAAATCGGATGCAGAATGTGAACGAGTGGTAAGCGAAGCAGGTCCGGGCCCGCTGATCAATGGGTCTTGCGATCCTGTTACCGGTCGTTAACCAGATCTCCTTACCGCTAGGCTCGGGGCATGACCCCGTTCGAGGGTGACGGCCTCTGGCTGCGGTGCGCCCTGCACGCCCACACGACGAACTCCGACGGCGAGCTGGCACCCGACCTGCTCGCGCGCCACTACGAATGGGCAGGCTACGACGTCCTCGCGATCACCGACCACTGGGTACGGACAGACGAGCGGTCGACCCGCAAGCTCCTCGTCATCCCCTCCACCGAGCTGAACGCGCAGTGCGGCGGGCCCGAGCACGACGCCCACGTGCTCGCACTCGGCGTGGAGGCCGATCCGGTGATCCCCGAGAACGAGTTCGCGCCGCTCCAGGAGGTGGTGGACTGGATCGCCGGGAACGGCGGCGTTCCGTACATCGCGCACACCTACTGGAGCGGGCTGCGCACCGAGCAGTGGGAGGCGTGCGAGGGGCTCGCGGGGCTCGAGGTCTGGAACGCCGGCTGCGAGCTCGAGCTGGGCCGGGGCGACTCGTCGCAGCAGTGGGACGAGGCGCTCGAGTCCGGGCACCGGCTGTTCGGGCTCGCCACCGACGACTCGCACCACCCGGGCTACGACAGCGGCTTCGCGTGGACGATGGTGCGCGCCGCCGAAAAGAGCCGGGAGGCGCTGCTCGACGCCCTCCGCAGCGGCGCCTTCTATGGCTCCACCGGCCCGGCGATCGCCGCCGTCGAGGTGACGGCGGATGCCGTCACCGTCCGCTGCAGCCCCGCCGAGGCCGTGACCCTCTACACAGGACGCATGCGCGGCGCCCGGGCCAACGCCGGCCGCCTCGGCTACCCCCACAACTCCGAGATCCTCGAGCGCGACACCGCCGGGCTGATCACCGCCTGCCGGCTCGAGCGCCCCTGGGAGGCACGGTACGGCCGCGTCGAGGTCGCCGGCCCTTCCGGCAGCCGTGCCTGGACGAATCCGCTGTGGATCGCGTAGACGCGCTCGACCAGCTCGCCTCGCGGCGGTTCGACCTGCTCGTGATCGGCGGCGGCATCGTCGGCGCCGGCATCGCCGAGGCCGCGTCGGCGCACGGTCTGTCGGTCGCGCTCGTCGACAAGGGCGACTTCGGCGGCGCCACCTCGAGCGCCTCCTCGAAGCTGATCCACGGCGGCCTCCGCTACCTCCGGCTCGGCGACGTCGGCCTCGTGCGGGAGGCCCACCGCGAGCGGCGCCTGCTGATGACCGTCGTCGCGCCCCACCTCGTGCGCCGGCTGCCCTTCCTCTTCCCGCTCTACGACGACGGCCCCTTCCGGCCGTGGTTCGTGCAGACCGGGATCGTGCTCTACTCGACGATCGCCCGTGCCCGTCTCAACGGCCCGATCGCGGTCGAGCGCGCGCGGCGGATGGTGCCGCAGCTTCGGGCAGCCGGCCTGCGCAAGTGCGCGCTCTACGCGGACGCGTGGACGAACGACGGCCGGCTCACGCTGGCGAACGTGCGCGCAGCCGCCGACGACGGCGCGGTCGTGCTCAACTACGCGGAGGTCGTCGCGCTGCGCGGGCGCGAGGGCGCGGAGGTGCACGCCGACGGTCGCACGATCGCCGTGCGCGCCGATCGCGTCGTGAACGCGAGCGGCCCCTGGGTCGACCGCGTGCGCAGGCTCGAAGATCCGGGCGCGCGCGCGTCGATGCGCCTGAGCAAGGGCGTGCACGTGCTCGTCGACGGCGGCGGGGACTGGGACGCCGCGTTGACGATCTCGCACGACAAGGTGCGTGTGACGTTCGCCGTTCCCTGGGAAGGGATGCTGCTGCTCGGGACGACGGACACGCTCCACGAGGGCGAGCCGGAGAGGGCCGGCGTCACCGACGCGGACGTCGCACAGGTCCTGCGGGAAGCGTCGCTCGCGGTCGAGGACATCGGCTCGGTGCGTGCGTCGTTCTGGGGCTTGCGCGTCCTCCCCGGCGGCGAAGGGACGACGGCGAGCGCGCGGCGCGAAACCGTCTTCTCGACCGGCCCGTCGGGGATGGTCAGCGTCGCCGGCGGCAAGCTGACGACGTACCGGCAGATCGCGCTCGACGCGCTCCACCATCTCGGAGTGCGCGGGCTGTCCGCGCGACCGCGGCCGCTGCCCGGGGCGACGGGGCTCGAGCGGATCTCATGGCCCGGGGAGCTCGACCGGACGACGCGGAACCACCTGCTCCACCTGTACGGCTCGCTCGCGGTCGACGTGCTCGCACCGGCGGCCGACGATCCGTCGCTGCTCGAGCCGCTCGTCCCCGGCCGGCCCGACCTGTGCGCGCAGGAGGCCTATGCACGGGCGCACGAGTGGGCGCTCACGGACGAAGACGTGATCCGGCGCCGCACGACCGCCTGGCTGGCCCCGGCCGGGGCACGCGTCCCGCACTAGGCTGCGTGCGGTGGAGGAGCTGCTGGCGGCCTGGTTCGACGAGCACGAGCGGCGCCTCCCCTGGCGGGAGACACGCGACCCGTACGCGATCCTCGTCTCGGAGGTGATGGCGCAGCAGACGCAGATCGACCGCGTGGTGCCGCGCTGGCGCGCCTGGCTCGAGCGCTGGCCGACCGCGGACGCGCTCGCGGCGGCCTCGCCCGCAGACGCGATCCGCGAGTGGCAGGGGCTGGGCTACAACCGGCGCGCGCTCAACCTCCACCGCGCCGTGCAGCAGGTGGCGGCGCAGGGGTGGCCCGACGACCTGACGGAGCTTCCCGGTGTCGGCCGCTATACGGCGGACGCTCTCGCGTGCTTCGCGTTCGGACGTGACGTTCTGCCCGTCGACGTCAATGTGCGGCGCGTGCAGGAGCGCACCGGGCACACGTTCGGCGCGCGGTCCGCACAGGCTCTGATGGACCTCGGCGCGACCGTCTGCCTCGCCCGTGTGCCCCGCTGCGGCGAGTGCCCGCTCGCCGAGCGCTGCCCGTCCCGCGGCCGCCGCTTCGAGCCGCTGCGCAGGCAGGGGCCGTTCGACGGTTCGTTCCGGCAGCGGCGGGCGGCCACGCTCCGGCTCGTGGCTGCGGCGGCGCGGCCGCTGGCCGAGCTCGACGCCGACGCAGTCGCCTCCCTCGTCCGCGACGGGCTCGTCAGGGTCGAAGCGGAAACCGTGGCACTGCCCGCCTAGTACCATCGCGATGATGCTCGCCTCCTCGATCGTCACGCTGCTGATCCCGGTGTGGATCCTGCTCGGGCTCGTCGTGCTGATGGGCGTCGTGGCGGTGCTCGGGCGCATCCAGAACGGTCGCTACCTCCGGCCGTTGATCACGCTGATCTCGAAGGTGCCCCTCTTCCGCCGCTGGCTCCAGAGGGCCTCCACCGCCGCGCTCGAGCGCTCCAACCCCGAGCTCGCGAGCGCGATGAAGAAGATGCAGCGGCACGGCAAGAGCCTCAACGACCCGCAGCGCGCGCAGGCGGCGATGTCGCAGCTCAGTCCGCAGGAGCGCCGAGCGCTGCTGGCCGCCCAGGAGGAGCAGGGTCTCGCCCCGGAGGCGACGAACCGCGAGATGCGGCGCCGGCTCGAGCGGGCGCGCAAGGACGCGCAGCGCCGCGGCCGCTAGTAACAAGTTGTTACCAGCGTGCGTCGACGCGGCGGCGCCTATGTCGCGCTGCGTCACAGACCCCTGGTGCCAGGCACGGTGCCTGGCACCAGGGGAGGCAACGCCGGCCTGCCACGCGACGTGGGATCGCCATGCGCCCCCTTGAGCGCCGGGCTTCCGTGACGGTTCCGTGACGGTGCCTGGCACGGTGCCTGGCACCGGGGGCTGCTGCTTCCCTACTCGGCGACGATCTGGCACGGTGCCTGGCACCGCGGGCTGCTTCCCTACTCGGCGACGATCGGGTGCCGCATCCAGACGTTCGGCTCGGCGTACGTGCCGCAGCCGTCGCGGAAGCGCACCGGCACGAGCGCGCCCGGGACGATGTAGTCGCCGTCCTCCGGATACTGAAGGTCGGTCCACTCCTCCCATTCCTCCCGCGAGCCGGTCACCGTCAGCGAGCGCGGTGCCGGCTCGAGCAGCTCCGCCCCCAGCCGCTCGTGGGTCCGCAGCCACGGGTCGTACATGTAGCCGTCCTCGCGCCGCCACATGACGTAGCGCTCGATCGGGATCAGCGGGTAGTTCTCCTTCCGCGTCGGCCGCACCGGCGCGATCACGCTGTCGAAGCCGTGCGCGGCGGCGAGCCCGACCATCCGCCCGAGCACGACGCCGCCCAGCCCCAGGCCTCTGTGGGTGGGCACGACGCCGGCGACGATCGAGCAGAGCGTCGTCGGCTCGCCGACCGCGCCGTTGCTCAACGCCCAGTCGATGCCACGGGGCTCCGGAACGCCGTCCCAGCGAACGGGCAGCGTGCACGCGTAGCCGAGCGTCGCCTTCACGTCGGTGTCGACCAGCCACATCTGGAAATCGGGATAGACCTCGTAGAGACGCTCCCAGAACGTCGCGACGACGGGGTCATGCGACACGAACCTGGGCCAGAAGCTCGGCAGCGTTCCCTGCAGCTCGGGATGCTCCGCGTGCGTGACGACCGCGAGGTTCATCGGCGCAGCAGCGCCACCGCCTGCGCGGCGAGGCCCTCCCGGCGCCCGGTGAAGCCGAGCCCGTCCGTCGTCGTCGCGCGGACGGCGACGCGCTCCGGCTCGGCGCCGAGCGCGCCCGCGAGGCGCGCGCGCATCGCGTCGCGGTGCGGTGCCAGCCGCGGCTCCTCGCCGACGAGCACGACGTCGGCGTTGACGAGCTCCCAGCCGGCCTCGCGCACGCGCCGCCACGCCTTGCGCAGCAGCTCCACCGAGTCCGCGCCGGCGAGCGCAGGGTCGCCCGAGGGGAAGAGCGCCCCGATGTCCTCCAGGCCGGCGGCGCCGAGCACGGCGTCCGTGAGCGCGTGCGCGAGCACGTCGCCGTCGGAGTGCCCCGCGAGGCCCCGGGGATGCTCGATCCGCACGCCTCCGAGCACGAGCGGCACGCCTTCGGCGAACGCGTGCGCGTCGAAGCCGGCGCCGACGCGGAGCTCGCTCACGGAAGCCACGACGCGATCCTGGCGAGGTCGTCGGCCGTCGTCACCTTCAGCAGGCGCGGATCGCCGGGGACGACCTTCACCCGGCCGCCGCGCGCTTCCACGAGGCCTGCGCAGTCGGTCGCGTCGCCGCCGCCGCCGACGGCACGGCGCAGGACGTCCGCCGGGAACGCCTGCGGCGTCTGCACGGCCCAGAGCCCGTCGCGGGCGACCGTCCCCTCGACGCCCCCGTCGCCGCCCACCCGCTTGAGCGTGTCCGAGACGGCCACGCCGGGAACGGCACCGTCCCAGCCCTCGGAGAGCGGCGCCAGCACCCGCTCGATCACCTCGGCCGGCAGCAGCGGCCGCGCCGCATCGTGGACGAGCACGACGACCGCGTCCTCGGGCACCTCGGCGAGCCCGGCGCGAACGGAGTCGGCCCGCGTCTCGCCCCCCGGCACGCAGGCGCTGACCTTGTCGCAGCCGAGCTCCTCGGCGAGCAGGATCGCCGGCTCCTCCCAGCCGGGCGGCGCGACGACGACGATCGCGTCCACCCACTGGGAGCCGTCGAGGCGGCGCAGCGGCTCGGCCAGCAGCGGCTCGTCACCGAGCCTCGCGAACGCCTTGGGCTGGTCCAGGCCCAGCCGCTCCCCGCGGCCTGCAGCCACGAGGATGGCCCAGACGGACACGATGACGCCGACTCAGACGGTGGCGGCGACGGCCTTCTTCTTCGCCGTCGTCGTCTTCTTCTTGCCGTTGCTGATGCCGTTGCCCGTGAGCACCTCGTCCAGCCACTCCGCGCACTCGTCCTCGTCCATGCCCTTCGCGTACATCAGCTCGGAGGCGAGGATCTTCTTCGCCTTCACGAACATCTGCTTCTCGCCGGTGGAGAGGCCCTTCTCGTGGTCGCGGAGAGAGAGGTTCCGGACGACCTCGGCCAACTCGAGGATGTCGCCCGTCTTCATCTTGTCGCGGTTGTGCTTGAAGCGGCGGTTCCAGTTCTTCGGCATCTCGGTCGAGCCGCCGGTCAGCGCCTTGAGCACGACGCCGACCTCCTTCTCCCCGATCACCCTGCGGAGGCCGACCGCCTCGGCGTTCTCCGACGGGACTTGCACGGTCATGTCGTTGTGCAGGATCTTGATGGTCAGGTATTCGCGCTTCTGCCCCAGGACCGCCCGCGTCTCCTTCTTGACGACCGTCCCGGCCCCGTGGTGGGGATACACCACCTTGTCGCCGACCTTGTACAAGCCTGACCACCCTCCCTTCGGCCCCGCTTTTCCGCCAAAAGAGCCGGCCCTAGGAGGCGGCCGGCCCACAGAGCATCAGTCTACCAAAAACCGCCTGGAAAAGCCAAAGTTCCGGCAATTTCCGATTTCAAAGCAGCAAATGCGACGCTTTCCCCGAATCACAATTGGAGGTAGCGGTCGACGAGGTTGTGCTCCTGCAGCCGCCGCAGCCCCTCCCTGATCTCCCGCGCCCGCACCGCGCCGACCCCGTCGACGGCCTCGAGATCACGCTGGGACGCCCGCACGAGCGTGTCGAGCGAGCCGAAGTCGCTCACGACGCGCCGGACCACGGGCTCGGGCAGGCGGGGGACGTGCGAGAGCACCCGGAAGCCGCGCGGCGAAACGGAGGTGTCGAGGGGGTTGACGCCGCGGTCGTAGCCGAGCACCTCCGCCAGCCGGTCGAACTCGCGCAGGTGCTGGTAGCTCAGCGCGCGCAGGCCCTCGAGCGCCACGGCGGCCTCCGCCCCCCCGTTCCCGGCGTGGTAGTCGAACACGATCGCCTGGCGCTCGTCCGGCACGTTGCCGACGAGCTCCTCGAGCTGGAGCCGGATCAGCCGGCCCTCGCCGCCGAGCTCCACGCAGTCACGGCTGATCCGCTCCGCCATGCGAGAGGTCATCTCCGCACGCTGGAGGACGACGAGCACGTCGTCGAGCACGACCGCGTTCTGGAACTCGAGCGCGGTCAGCCGGGTCAGCACCTGCTCGAGCCGCTGCCGGTACGTCTCCAGCGTCGCGAGCGCCTGGTTCGTCTTCGCGAGCACGTCGGCGACCGGGTCGAGCTGGTACCGCGCCTGGCCGACGAAGATGGTGACCGTCTCGCGCTGCTGCGACACCGAGACGACGAGCGCGCCCGTCTGCTTGGCGACGCGCTCTGCGGTGCGGTGGCGGGTGCCCGTCTCGTCGGACGGGATCGTCGGGTCGGGCATCAGCTGCACGTTCGCCCAGGCGAGGCGCTTGATCGCGTTGTCGATGATGATCGCACCGTCCATCTTCGCCAGCTCGTAGAGGAGCTGAGGCCGGAACGGGGCGTCGAGGCGGATGCCGCCCGAGTAGAGGAACGCGAGCTCGTGCGGATCGCCGATCACGATCAGCGCCCCCTCGTGCGAGCGGATCACGTCGTCGACGGCCTGCCGGAGCGCCATGCCGGGCGCGATCTTCGCGATCGCCTCGAGCAGATGCGGGTCGCGGCGCGGGTCGTCCTCGGACGGCGTGCGGGTGAAGCCGAGCTCGCCGAGCCCGAGGGGCTCCTCTTTCGGATCGCCTGGCACACACAGAGTGTGCCAGCTACCGGCTCAGCGCTTCCGTACGTTCCCCGGCGGCGGAATCCAGCCCGGCGGCGAGCGCCTGGCGCAGGGTCTCGGCCCGCGTGACCCTGAGCCCTGGGTGCTCCGGCGTGTCCGGCGGCGCGACGATCTCGCCCAGCCCGAGCTTCGCACACTCCTCGAGCCGCCTCGCCGCCTGGGTCGCCGGGCGCAGGCGCCCGGTCAGGCCGACCTCGCCGAACGTGGCGGCGCCGGTCCGCACGGGCGCGCGGCGCGCCGCCGAGGCGATCGCCAACGCGACCGCGAGGTCGGCCCCAGGCTCGTCGATGCGGACGCCGCCGGCGACGTTCACGAAGACGTCCGCCTGGCCGAGCGAGACGCCGGCGTGCCGCGCGAGAACCGCCACGATCATCGCCAGCCGCTTCGGGTCGACGCCGGTCGCGACGCGGCGCGGCATGGCCAAGTCGGTCTGCGCGACAAGAGCCTGCACCTCGAGCAGGATCGGCCGTGTGCCTTCCAGCGCGCACGCGACGGCGGCGCCCGGCTCCCCGTCGACCGTGTGGCCGAACACCGCGGACGGGTCGGGCACGCCGACGAGGCCGGCGCCCGTCATCTCGAACACGCCGATCTCGTTCGTCGAGCCGAAGCGGTTCTTCGCCGCGCGCAGCACGCGATGCGCGCGATAGCGGTCGCCCTCGAACTGGAGCACGCAGTCGACGAGATGCTCGAGCACGCGAGGCCCTGCCACCGAGCCGTCCTTCGTCACGTGCCCGACGAGGATCGTCGCGACCCCGGACTCCTTCGCCACGCGCAGCAGCCGTCCCGCCGCCTCGCGGACCTGTGCGACCGAGCCGGGCGCGGAGCCGAGCTCGGCCGAGTACAGCGTCTGCACCGAGTCGATCACGCAGACGTCGGGGCGCTCGGTCTCGAGCGTCGCGCAGACGGCGTCGAGCTCGGTCTCGGCCAGGACCTCCACCGCCTCCGCACCGCCCAGCCGGGCGGCCCGGAGGCTCACCTGCGCGACCGATTCCTCACCCGTGACGAGCAGCACGCGCCTCGTCCGGCTCATCGCCTGGAGGGCGCTGAGCAGCAACGTCGACTTGCCCACCCCCGGCTCGCCGCCGACGAGGACGAGCGAGGCGCGGACGAGCCCGCCTCCGAGCACGCGGTCGAGCTCGGCGACACCCGTCGGAATCCGCGCCGCCTCCTCGACTGCCACGTCGACGAGACGGAGCACGGGTCGCGGCGGCGCCGGCGCCCGGCCCGCCTGCCCGACCGCCTCCTCGACGAGCGTCCCGAAGGAGGAGCAGCCCGGGCATTTCCCGAACCAGCGCCCGGCCGAGTAGCCGCACTCGGTGCACGCGAACTGGACGGCGGGCCTGGCCACGGAGCCAGCCTACGGGCGGGGCCGGATGCCGATGGTGACGGCCTCCCAGAGCCTTCCCGGCAACGAAAAAGCGGCTCCGCCGCAAGGAGCCGCTTCGTCGTTCTGAGGGGGAGTGCACCCGAGCCCCCACCGCATCGGGGCCCAGTGGGGATGTGCCGTCTGGGAGGATCCTGCACCGGCCGGGGCGGTTGATTCCTCCCCTTTCGGGTGGTTCATCGCGGTGCTTCACCGGCCCACTCGGGAAAACGCCGCCCCGGGAGGGGGAAAACCCGCACCGAGGTTCCGCGTCACCCGTGATGTCCGGCCGGCGGGCGCCCATGAGCATTTGGGCATCCCAAGCCAGCAACCACACACGGAGGAGACGGGATCATGAAGAAGTTTGTCGAGTTCGGCGGAGTCGCTGCCGGAATCATCCTCGTGGCATTCGGGGTCGCGGCGATCGTGCTCGGAGTCAACGGCAAGAACACCGTCAACTCCAACCTCAAGCAGCAGCAGATCGTCGGTACGCCCGACATGACACCGGCCGGGATCAAGACCGAGGCGCAGGCGGCGCACCTGCCCAGCACGATCAAGCTGCCGACGTGCAGCGTCGCCGGCAAGCCCGTGACGAACGGCGCGACCGCCCGCTGCTTCGCGGAGTACATGCAGATCCACGCGTACGAGGCCACGGGCGGCGTCCCCTACGCGAAGATGCCGGAGTACGCGACGGCCAACGGCAAGGGCACGAACGACGCGTCGAAGGCCCTGATGCAGAACGGGCAGCCCGTCGCCAATGCGGCCCGCAACGTCTGGGTCACCGAGACCGCGCTGACGACCGCCCTCAACGTCTCGTACATGGCGTCGCAGCTCGGCAACTTCGGCATCGTCGTCGGGATCGCCCTCCTGCTCAGCGGGTTCGGCTTCCTGATCCTCGCCCTCAGCGGTGCCCTTCGCGCCGGCAGCTGGTTCTTCGAGCGGAAGGCGGTGAAGGAGGCGGGGAAGAAGACCGCCCCGGCCGGCGCCTGAGCCCGTCATTCGCCTGAACGATCCGAAGGGCGGCCCCGGGGCCGCCCTTCTTCGCGGTCCTCAGGCGGCGCGCGGGCGCTCCGCGCGCAGGGCCGCGAGACCGGCGCGCGCGAGCGCCGCGGTGAACCACGCGAACAACAGCCAGTTGAGGACCTCCTCCGGCGGGAACGCGAGCGTCACGTACCAGGTCTGGAGGCCGAACGGGAGCGGAGGCTGAGCCGAGCTCAGCCAGAGCGTCACGAGGAGCGCCGCGAGGGCGGCCAGCGGCCACGGTGCCGGCGCCCCGCCGCGGCGCACCCAGGCGCAGAGCTGCGGCACGCACAGGAGGAGGAAGGCGAGCCGGTAGTCGAAGTTGTTCCCGAACACGTAGGTGCCGAGATACACGGCGGCACCGGCCCAGAACGCGTCGAGGCGCAGGCTGCCGTCGCGGCCGCCGACGGCGAAGGCGGAGCGCCGCAGACGCAGCAGCACGAGCGCGAGCGCGAGACCGAGCGCGAGCACCGCCAGCCGGACGTAGCGCACCTCCGCCGCGCTCTGCACCCAGCTCACGTGCGCGAGCCGCAGCGCCTCGACCACGACGCCCGCGCCGTACGAGTTGACGACGACGCGCGGGATCACGTGGCGGAGCGTGCGAATGTCGTTCAGCGTCACCGCGGCATACGCCGTGAGCACGACGACGGAGGCGAGCAGCGCCGGCCAGCGCCGGCGCAGGCGGACGAGCGGCGCGAGCGCGAACGCGGGGAACAGCTTCAGCGCCCCTGCGAGCACGATCGGGGCCGCGCCGGCCAAAGGGGAGCGGCGGACGAGGAGGAGCCCGAGCACGACGAATGCAAACATCAGCATGTCGACGTTGCCGCGCTCGACGCCGAGCATCGTCGCCGGCGCCAGCAGCCCGATGCTGTACACGGCGCCCTCCCCGAGCGTCAGCGGACCGGCCGCCGCCAGGGCCGCGGCGAAGAAGACGACGTCGATCGAGACGCCGAGCGGCACCGTGTCGCCTTCGCCGAGCCCGAAGACCCCGAGCCGCGTCCACACGCGGGGGTAGTTCGCGGGGCGGTGGAACGGATCGCAGGGGTTGTGCGGGAAGGCCTCGATGCCGCGATGCTCGCAGTCCCAGCTCGAGGTGACCGAGCGCAGGTCGGCGAACGACTTGTCGCCGGGCTCGATTCCCACGGTCGCCCACGGCGTCGTGCCGGTGACGCCGCGGTACGAGAGCAGCGCCGCGAAGAAGAGGACGACGAGCATCCCCGCGAG
Source organism: Gaiellaceae bacterium (assembly GCA_035623575.1). Lineage (GTDB taxonomy): Bacteria > Actinomycetota > Thermoleophilia > Gaiellales > Gaiellaceae > Palsa-739. The sequence continues at coordinate 6,604 of DASPTD010000014.1, read as the reverse complement.
CAGGCGTCCGTCGACCTTCTGCAGCCGTCGCATCCCGGCGAGGCTACAGCCTGAACGAGAGAGGCCGCCTCGCGGCGACCTCTCTCCGACTCCTAGTCCTCGATGGCCGGCTCGTCGTCGCCCGCCGCGGAGGCGACAGGCTCCTCCGGCGGCACCGTCACCTTCTCGGGAGTCACGTCGCCCGGGATGAAGGTGATGTCGACCTCGTCGGCCGGCTCCCCGTCCTCGTTCGACTTGCGGCCGACGAGGATCGTGGAGCCCGGCTCGATCTGCCGGCCGAGCACGTAGTCAGCGAGCGGGTCCTCGATGAACCGCTGGATCGCCCGGCGCAACGGCCGCGCACCCATCGCCGGGTCGTAGCCCTTGTCGACGAGCAGGTCCTTCGCCTCCTCGGTCAGCTCGATGGTGACGCTGTGCGTCGCCATCTGCTCGCGCAGTCGCTTGAGCACGAGGTCGATGATCGTCTTGATCTCTTCCTTTGCGAGCTTGTGGAAGACGATGATCTCCTCGATGCGGTTGAGCAGCTCGGGACGGAACACCTTCTTGAGCTCGCCCATCACCCGCGACTTCATCTCGTCGTAGGAGAGGCCGCCCTCGTCGCCGACGGTGAAGCCGAAGCCCTGGTTCTTGGAGATCGAGCCGGCGCCGATGTTCGACGTCATGATCACGATCGTGTTCCGGAAGTCGACGCGGCGACCCTGGGCGTCCGTCAGCTTCCCCTCCTCCAGGATCTGGAGCAGGATGTTGAACACGTCCGGGTGCGCCTTCTCGATCTCGTCCATCAGGACGACCGAGTAGGGCCTGCGGCGCACGGCCTCGGTGAGCTGGCCGCCCTCGTCGTAGCCGATGTAGCCCGGAGGCGAGCCGACGAGCCGGGAGACGGAGTGCTTCTCCATGTACTCGGACATGTCGACCTGGATCAGCGCGTCCTCGTCGCCGAACAGGAACTCGGCGAGCGTGCGCGCGAGCTCCGTCTTGCCGACGCCGGACGGGCCGAGGAAGATGAACGAGCCGGTCGGCCGCTTCGGGTCCTTGATGCCGGCCCGCGCGCGCCTGATCGCCTTCGAGACGGCGACGATCGCCTCCTCCTGGCCGACGACGCGCTTGTGCAGCTCCTCCTCCATGCGGATGAGCTTCTGCGACTCGGCCTCGGTCAGCTTGAAGACGGGAATACCCGTCCACATCGAGACGATGTCGGCGATCTCCTCCTCGCCGACCTCCGGTTGCTCCTCTCCGTTCTCGGCGTTGCGCCACTGCTCCTCGAGCTCGCGCTTCTTCTGCGTGAGCTTCCGTTCCTTGTCGCGGAGAGAGGCGGCCTTCTCGAACTCCTGGTTCTCGATCGACGCCTCCTTCTCCTTGCGGACGCGCTCGATCTCCTCCTCCAGCTCGCGGTAGCGCGGCGGTGCGCTCATCGAGCGGATGCGCATGCGCGAGGCTGCCTCGTCGATCAGGTCGATCGCCTTGTCGGGCAGGTGCCGGTCCTGGATGTAGCGATCGGCGAGCTCTGCGGCAGAGCGCAGCGCCTCGTCCGTGATCTTCACACGGTGATGCGCCTCGTAGCGGTCGCGCAGGCCGCGCAGGATCTGCACGGTGTCGTCGACCGACGGCTCCTCGACGCGCACCTGCTGGAAGCGCCGCTCGAGCGCGGCGTCGCGCTCGAGGTACTTGCGGTACTCGTCGAGCGTCGTCGCGCCGATCGTCTGGAGCTCGCCGCGGGCGAGCGCAGGCTTGAGGATGGACGCGGCGTCGATCGCGCCTTCCGCGGCACCGGCGCCGACGAGGTTATGGAGCTCGTCGATGAAGAGGATGATGTCGCCCCGCTGCATGATCTCCTTCATGACCTTCTTCAGCCGCTCCTCGAACTCGCCGCGGTACTTCGAGCCGGCGACGAGCGCGGCGAGGTCGAGCGTGTAGATCTGCTTGTTCTTGAGCAGCTCGGGCACCTGGTTGGCGGCGATGCGGGCCGCGAGTCCCTCGACGACGGCCGTCTTGCCGACGCCCGGCTCGCCGATCAGCACGGGGTTGTTCTTCGTGCGGCGCGAGAGGATCTGCATCAGCCGCTCGATCTCCGTCTGGCGGCCGACGACCGGATCGAGCTTTCCGTCCGTCGACTGCTTCGTCAGGTTGCGACCGAACTGGTCGAGCAGCTTCGAGTTCTTCGACTTCTCGCCCGCGGGACCGGCCGCGCCGGCACCCTGGCGCCGGCCGGGGCCGGAGAGCATGCGGATGATCTCGTTGCGGATCTTCTCGGCGTCGGCGTCGAAGTCGAGGAGGATGCGCGCGGCGACGCCCTCGTTCTCGCGCACGAGCCCGAGCAGGATGTGCTCGGTGCCGATGTAGTTGTGCCCGAGAGAGAGGGCTTCGCGCAGCGCGAGCTCGAGCACCTTCTTCGCGCGCGGCGTGAACGGAATCTGTCCTGTCGTGACCTCGTCGCCCTGGCCGACGATGCGCGCGACCTGTGCGCGCACCTCCTCGACGGTGATGTCGAGCGACTCGAGCACGCGGGCGGCAAGACCCTCTTCCTCGCGCAGGAGGCCGAGGAGGATGTGCTCGGTCCCGATGTAGTTGTGCTTGAGCGCCCGCGCCTCGTCCTGTGCAAGGACGACGACCTGTCGAGCCCGCTCTGTGAAGCGTTCGAACAAGTTCCCTCGACCCCCCTTTCAGAAGTTCACCGCGAGACGATCGGGGTTGACCGCTCACCGGTCGAAGGTATGCGCATCGTAGCCGAGACCTGAGCCGCCACGAAGCGCCGCAGAGCTTCTTTACGGGCCCTTATCGGCAGATTACGGCCGGATTCGAGGGTGGATTGCACGCCGGCGCCGTAACCGGACAAATGCCACCGCTACGCGACGAGATCGGCGAAGGTGTCGGCGATGAGCCAGTCGAAGCTCGCTGGGACGCTGCCGTCGGGCTTCGCGTACTCGCGCAGGAAGTAGAGGTAGGACGACCACTCCTCGAGGCGCTCCGGATGCTCGCCGCCGTGCTCGTCGACGAGCCGCTGCAGTGCGAACAGGTTCCAGCGGCCGTCGCCCGCCGGGACCGGCTCCGGCGGCGGCTCGCCCTCGGCCGGCAGAACGGGCGCGGGCACGGTCGCGAGAGGCGGCGGAGCCGGCTCGACCGCCGCGGCCAGCGCCTCCTCTGCCCGGGCGGCGAGCTCGGCCGCCCACGTTTCCAGCTCCTCCGTGCGCCGCTCGAGCGCCTCCGCCTGCTCGGCCGCCTCCCGCTCGCGGGCCGCTACGGCCCCGGCGCGGCGGGCGAGCTCCGCCTCGCGGTGCCCGAGCGCGGCGACCCGCTCCTCGAGCTCCCGCTCGCGCTGCTCGACCTCGGGCCCCGGCTCCGCGGCCGGGGCGGGCGTCTCCGCGAGTGCCTGCTCGCGCTCGTCCACCCGGGCCTCGCGCGCCGCGAGTGCACGCTCCCGCTCCGCGAGGTCGGCGCGCCCGGAGGCGAGCTCCTCCGCCTGCTCCTCACCTGCACCGGCCTGCTCGTCCAGCCGTGCGGCGAGCTCCCGCTCCCGGGCGGCGAGCGCGGACTCGCGCGCCGCGAGCCGCTCGTGCTCGACGAGAAGAGCCTCGATCCGCTCGTCGGCGCGCCGCTCGAGGCGCTTCATGAGGCGCTCGGACACGAAGCGATCATAAGGCGCAGCCGCCGCCGCGCTCCCGCCGCGCCCGAGCAGGAGCAGCAGGGCGACGACGACCCCGACGGCGAACCCCGCGCCGGCCCCGATCGCGGTCAGACGCGGCAGCCTCGGCCAGTAGGCCGCGGTCGGCGCGGCCGCCTGGGCGGTCACCTCGAGGGTCGGATCGGCCTTCCCCTCGAGGCCGCGCAGGGTGGCCAGGCGCTGCTGCAGCGCGGCTCGACCGGCCGCCGGCAGCGAGCCGAGCTGCTTCGTGTCGCTGTTGATCGTCGTCGCGAGCTGGCTCTGGAAGCTCGCAGTGCGCTGTGAGACGAGCGTGTCCGCGAACGCATTCGCAAGCTGAGCCGCGCCGCCTGCCGAGGTGTCCTCCGCCGTCACCGCCACCACGTCGCTGGTGCCGACGACGTGGGCGTGGAGCGCTCCGAGCACCGCATCCCGCGAACGGGAGAGACCGAGCTGCGAGCGCACGCCGTCCGCAACCTGCGGCGAGGCGAGCATCGCCGCCGCGCTCGCCGCCGCCGTGCGCCTGCCGCCCGAGTCGCGCAGGAGTGGGAGCCCGGTGAACGTCGGGTCGGACGCCGACACCGGCGAGACGAGCAGCTGCGCGGTCGCCCGGTACCGCTTCGGGGCGGTGAGGCCGTAGCCTGCGGTCGCGGCGGCGCCGGCCGCCGCGAGCGTCACGACGACCAGCAGGGGCACGGCGGAGCGCGGGACGAGGGCGCGCACCCCGCCATTATCGGCTGCCGGTTCGGACTGATTCACTCGCCCAGGCCCGCTCGCTTCCTCATACGGGCCGGATAGCATCGCCCGACCGATGACAAACGCGCCCCCGCAGCGCAGCGCCCTGATCACCGGCGGAGCCGGCTTCATCGGCTCCCACCTCGCCGAGCTGCTCCTCGCCGCCGGCTGGGAGGTCTTCGCGCTCGACGACCTCTCGACCGGCTCGGAGCGAAACGTCGCCCATCTCCGCAACCGCCGCGATTTCCACCTGATCGTCGACTCGGTGTTGAAGGCGTCTGTGGTGAACGAGCTCGTCCACCGCTGCGACGTCGTCTTCCACCTCGCGGCCGCGGTCGGAGTCCGCCTGATCGTCGAGGAGCCCGTTCGCACGCTGGTGACGAACATCCAGGGCACGGAGAACGTGCTCGACTACTGCAACGAGTTCGGCAAGCGCGTGCTCGTCGCATCCACCTCCGAGGTGTACGGCGACCGGCAGGAGCCGGAGGCGCTCGACGAGGAGAGCAAGCGGCAGTACGGTCCGACGACGGCCCGCCGCTGGGCGTACGCGGAGTCGAAGGCGCTCGACGAGTTCCTCGCGCTCGCATACCACCAGGAGCGCGGCCTCGACTGCATCATCGTGCGGCTCTTCAACACCGTGGGGCCGCGCCAGAGCGGCCGATACGGGATGGTGATACCGCGGTTTGTCTCGGCAGCGCTCGCGGGCCGGCCGATCGAGATCTTCGGCGACGGAACGCAGACGCGCTGCTTCTGCCACGTCCAGGACACGATCCGCGCGCTCGACGGACTGATGGCTGCGCGCTCGATCTCGGGCGAGATCTTCAACGTCGGTTCGACAGAGCGGATCTCGATCGCGGAGCTGGCACAGAAGGTGATCGCGCTCACCGGCTCCGGCTCGGAGATCGTGCACGTCCCGTACGACGAGGTCTACGGACTCGGGATCGAGGACATGCTCCACCGGCAGCCGTCGATCGAGAAGGTCTCCGCCGCAATAGGGTGGGCGCCGACGCGCACCCTCGACGGGATCCTGCGGGACGTGCTCCAGGCCACGCGCTCGGCGTCGGCGCTCGGCGAGAGCTGAGTGGGCGCGGCCTCTACTGCTGCCTGCGTAGCGCCGGAAAGAGGATGACGTCGCGGATCGACTCGCGGCCGGTGAAGAGCATCACGAGCCGGTCGATGCCGAGGCCGATCCCGCCCGTGGGCGGCATTCCGTACGAGAGCGCCTCGACGTAGTCGGGATCGCCGGCCTCCGCCTCGACGTCGCCCGCTGCGCGCTCCCCCTTCTGGAACGAGAACCTCGCAGCCTGCTCCTCGGCGTCGTTGATCTCGCTGAAGGCGTTGCCGAGCTCGATCCCTCCGGCGAAGTACTCGAAGCGCTCGACGAGCGACGGATCGTCGTCGGTCGTGCGCGCGAACGGAGAGAGCTCGATCGGATAGTCGTGGAGGATCGTCGGCTGCACGAGCGTCGGCTCGACGAAATGCGCGTGCGCGTGGTCGATCAGCTTCGCCCAGGTCGGGTCGTGCGAGACGTCGACGTCCCGCTCCTGGAGGCGCCTGCGCAGCTCGGCCGCGTCGCGCGTCCAGAGGCCGTGCTCGTCGAGCGCATCGACGAACCCGACCCGCCGCCAGGGCGGCTCGAAGTCGATCTCCGCGCCGCGGAAGGTGACCCGCGTCGTTCCGAGCACGTCCCGCGCGACGCCGGCGACGAGCTGCTCGATCCGCTCCATCGTGTCGCGGTAGTCGGCGTACGCCTCGTACCACTCGAGCATCGTGAACTCGGGATGGTGCTTGAACGAGACGCCCTCGTTCCGGAAGTCCTTGCCGATCTCGTAGACCTTCTCGAGCCCGCCGACGATCAGCCGCTTGAGGTACAGCTCGCTGGCGATGCGCAGGTAGTAGTCGGCGTCGAGCGCGTTGTAATGCGTCACGAACGGCTCGGCGAACGCGCCGCCGTAGTCGGGCTGGAGCTCCGGCGTCTCGACCTCGACGAAGCCCCATTCGTCGAGCCGGCGCCGGATCGCCGAGACCGTCGCCGAGCGGACGAGGGCGTCGTCGCGCGAATCCGGGTTCATCAGCAGGTCGAGATACCGCTTCCGGTGACGGGCCTCGACGTCGGTCAGGCCGTGGAACGTGTCCGGCAGGGGGGTGCGGATGCGCGAGAGGAGCTCGAGCGAGTCCACCACGAGCGAGAGCTCACCGCGGCGCGACCTCGCCGGCGAGCCGGTCACGCCG
>DASPTD010000022.1:0-10356 GCA_035623575.1 Gaiellaceae bacterium | reverse complement strand
GACTTGTTGAACGAGTAGTCCTGCGCCTGCTCCATGTCGTTCCACAGCTGGTTCGCGATCGCGGCCGGCGTCCCGCTGGCCGCGCAACCTTCGAGGAACTTGCCCTTCAGCGACGCCATGAGCGAGTGGATCTTCTTGCCGATCGCCTTGCGCAGGTCGTCGGCCTCCGCGGGCGAGAAGCCGGCGATCTGCTTGACGATCTCCATGTACTGCTCCTGGTAGATGCAGATGCCGTACGTGGAGCTCGTGATCGGCCGGAGGCGCTCGTCCGGGTAGCTGACCGCCTCCTGGCCGTTCTTGCGGCGCGCGTAGACCGGGATGTACGCCATGGGTCCGGGTCGATAGAGGGCGTTGAGGGCGATCAGGTCCTCGAACACGGTCGGCTTGACGAGCCGCAACGCCTCGCGCATCCCGGAGCCCTCGAACTGGAAGACGCCGATCGACTCGCCACGAGCGAGCATCTCGTACGTCTTGCGGTCGTCGAGCGGGATCGAGCCGATGTCGAGCCCGCCTGCCAGCTCGCACGCCTTGTCGATCACGTCGAGGTTGCGCAGGCCGAGGAAGTCCATCTTCAGCAGGCCGAGCGCCTCGACGTCCTTCATCCCGAACTGGGTCACGACCTCCTGGTCGGCGCCCTTCTGCTGGAGCGGGACGACGTTCATCAGCGGCTCGGCGCCGATCACGACGCCGGCGGCGTGGATCGAGTCCTGCCGCGTCAGGCCCTCGAGCGGCCGCGCGAGGTCGACGATCTCCCGCGCGACCGGGTCGGAGTCGTAGGCCTGCCGCAGCTCCGCGCCGGGCTTGAGGCACTCCTCGAGCGTCTGCCCGGGGCCTTCCGGGATCAGCTTCGCCACCTTGTCGACCGAGCCGTACGGCACCTCGAGCACGCGGCCTGCGTCGCGCACGGCGGCGCGGGCGGCCATCGTGCCGAAGGTGATGATCTGCGCGACGCGGTCGCGCCCGTACTTCTCGGCGACGTAGTTGATCACGCGCTCCCGTCCGTCGACCGCGAAATCGATGTCGATGTCGGGCAGCTCCTTGCGCCCCGGGTTCAGGAAGCGCTCGAACAGCAGGTCGTAGCGGATCGGATCGATGTCGGTGATCTCGAGGCAGTAGGCGACGAGCGAGCCGGCGGCGGAACCTCGGCCCGGCCCGACGCTGATGCCGTTGCGCTTCGCGAAGCCGATGAAGTCGGAGACGATCAGGAAGTAGTCGGCGAAGCCCATCTCCTTGATCGTCTTCAGCTCGAACTGGAGCCGCTCGCGCAGGTCGGTCGTGACCTTGGCGTAGCGGCGGGCGAGACCGTTTTCGCACAGCTCGACCAGGTAGTCGAACGCGTCGCGGCCGTCGGGTGTCGGGAAGTGCGGCAGCAGGATCCGGTCGAGCTCGATCTCGACCCTGCAGCGCTCTGCGACCTCGAGCGTGCGGCGCAGCGCGTCCTCGTGGCCGGGGAAGTCGGCGGCCATCTCGGCGGGCGTCTTGAAGTAGAACTGGTCGGTCTCGAAGCGCCAGTGGCTCGGGTTCCTGAGCGAGTCGCCGGACTGGATGCAGAGCAGCGCCTCGTGAGCGCGCGCGTCCTCGTGGCGGAGGTAGTGGACGTCGCCGGTGGCGACGAGCGGCAGGCCTCGCCGCTCGGCGAGCTGCACGAGAACCGGGTTGATCCGCTGCTGCACCTCGAGGTGCGCGTTCTGCATCTCGACGTAGACGTTGTCGCGGCCGAAGATCGTCGTCAGCCGGTCGAGCTCACCCTCGGCGTCGGTGGCGCGGCCCTCCTCGAGCGCCTTGCAGACGCGGCCGGAGAGGCAGCCCGAGAGGGCGATCAGCCCCGGCGCATGCTGCTGCAGCAGCTCCCAGTCGACGCGCGGCTTGTAGTAGTAGCCCTCGAGGTAGCCGAGCGAGGAGAGGCGGATGAGGTTGCGGTAGCCCTCCGTCGTCTCGGCGAGCAGGGTCAGGTGCGCGTTGCCCTTCTTCTGCGCGCGCCGGTCGTCGGCGACGTAGACCTCGCAGCCGACGACGGGCTTCACGCCCTCCTTCCTCGCCGCCTTGAACAGGTCGATCGTGCCGGCGAGCGAGCCGTGGTCGGTGAGCGCGACGGCCGGCATCTCGAGCTCGGCGGCACGCGCCGCCAGCTCCGGGATCCGGCAGGCCCCGTCGAGGATCGAGTACTCCGAGTGGACGTGGAGGTGGACGAAAGGAGGGGTCTCGGGCACGGGCAACCGATGGTATTACCCTCACCGGATCGTGCGATCCACCTCGCGCGGAAGCGGGAATCGAGTGGGCCGCGCCCCCCGCCGATGCAGGAGAGAGCGGCCCATGATCGCAACAACGCCTCCGGTCCCGATCTGCAGCAGCATCGGCTTCGGCGCCTCGGGCCTCGCCTGCGCCGGCGCGCCGGTCGAGAAGCCCTTCTCCTGCTCGGCCGGGAAGATCGTCACCCTCACCGTGAGCAACATGCTCGTCTGCGTCGCCCTCCGCCCGGTCAGGCTGGGCGCGGTCGCCCACCGCTAGCCGCTCTAGCCCCAGGCGCTCCCGGACGACGAGGTGGACGTGGTCGGAGCAGGGGCCGGGGCCGCGGCGGCGGCCTGCTTCACGAGCGCGCCCTTCGCGCTCACGACGTACCAGATCTTCTCGAAGCCCTGACCCTTCACGTCTCCGGGCTTGCTGTCGCCCGCGTAGAAGTAGAGCGGGAAGCCGGCGTACGTGACCTGCTTCGCGCTCCCCCTCTTGATCGTGCCGAGCAGTCCAGCGCTCGCGCCGGGGCCGGCCGTCGCCTTCGCCGCCCCCTTCAGCAGGAGCGGCGGCCAGTACTGCGCGCACGCACCGCTGCACACGCTGACGCCTTTCCTGTCGGGCGTGTAGCGGTAGAGCGTCATCCCGCTTCCGGCAGCGAGCACCTTGCCGTACTTGGTCGCGACAACCTTCACCGTCCCGCCGCTCGCGCGCATCGACGTCGTCGCCGCCATCGCGACGCCGACACCCATCACCGCGAGAAGCACCAGCGGCAATCCCGAGCGGATCAGCCGACTTCGCATCCTTTGCTCCTTTCGTCGTGCAGTCCCCTCTTGTACGGCTGCACGGGCGGGCCGGATTGCGCTAGGCGAATGCCAGGCCGATCGCGTAGGTGACGCCGCCGACGAGCACGCCGGCGAGGGTCATCTCCAGGCCCGAGGCCCACCAGCTGCGGAGCGTGAACAGCGACTTGGCGGCGCCGACGGCGAAGTGCGCGACGAGCGAGACGATCCCGGCGAGCACGATCGCGACGCCGCCGGTGAGGAAGACGAAGGGGATGACGGGGATGATCGCGCCGACGCCGGTGCTGATGCCGGCGGCGAGGGCCGACTCGACCGGGTTGCCGGCGGCCTTGCTGCCGCCGAGCTCCTCGAGCGTGAGCAGGCGGAGCATCGCGTCCGGATCCTCGGCCTGCTCGGCGGCGAGCGCGTCGGCCGTCTGCCGGTCGAGTCCTTTGAGCTGGTAGAAGAGCGAGAGCTCCTCCTTCTCCTCCTCGGGGTGCTCGGCGATCTCCCTGCGCTCCTGCTCGACGTTGGCGGCGGCGACCTCGAGCTCGGAGCGCTCGGCGAGGAAGGCGCCGGTCGCCATCGAGAGCGCCGAGGCGACGGCGCCGGCGACGCCGGCGGTGAGGACGAAGCTCGAGCCGCCGGTGGCGCCCGAGACGCCGGTGACGATCCCGAAGACGGCGGCGAGGCCGTCGTTCGCCCCGTAGATCGCGCCCGAGATCCAGCCGGAGCCGGACTCGTGCCACTGCTCCCGGCCGAGGATGCGGTCGAGCCGTGCCTGCGCGGCTCCCCGGGTGCCAGGCACGGTGCCTGGCACCGGGGTCGGACCGCCGGCGGGCGGCGCGGCGAGCATCTCGTTGACGGCGATCGAGTGCGAGCGCTCGTCGCGGCGGATGTCGTGCAGGAGCCGGTCGGTCTCCTCGTCGCCCGTCGGGCGCAGGTAGAGGTCGTCGACCTCGTCGGTCTCGGCCGCCTCGCGCGCGGCGAGCAGCCGGTCGACCGGCGCGAGTCGCGCCTGCAGGCGCAGCCAAGGCGAGAGCTTGACCGACGCCGGATCGGGGACGGGGATGCCGAGCTGGCCCATGCGCGCCTCGAGCCGGCCGCGGTGGCCGCTCTCGGCCGCGGCCATCCGGCGCAGGATCGCGGCCCGTTCCGGGTCGCGCTCGCGCCCGGCGATCAGCTCGTAGACGGCGCCGGCCTCGATCTCGCCGCGCCACGCCTGGAGCAGTCGATCGCCGGCGCCCGGCATCGCGTCGATCCTACGCCGCGCGGGGCGCGTTCAGCGCGTGAGGTTCAGCGCTTCCTCGGCGGGCGCGCCTTCGGCGGTGACCGCCTCGTCGTGCTCGGCCGGCGGGGCGTTGCGTGCGTCGATGACCGCCTGCTTCTTCAGCTTCTTCTCCGCCCGCTTCTCGCGGACGCGCTGCTCGCGCTGCATCTTCGCCATCGTCTGCTGTCTCTTGGACGCCATGGGGCCTCTCTCTGTCGTGTGCATCCACGGTAGCGTCAATAGCGGTCGATCTCGATCAGGCGCGCGTCGCTGATGCCGAAATGGTGCGCGACCTCGTGGAGCACGACGTGCCGGATCCGGCGCTCGAGCAGGCCCGGATCGGCGCCGTAGAGCCGTTCGAGCGGGCCGCGGTAGATCGTGATCTTGTCCGGGAGGGCGCCGCTGTAGCCGCTGCCGCGGCGGGTCAGCGGGATGCCCTGGTAGAGGCCGAGCAGCCGCTCCCCGGGCGGCGGCTCGTCCTCGACGACGATCTCGACGTTGGAGATGCGCCCGCGCAGCTCGGGCGGCAGCGAGTCGAGAGCAGCCTGGACGACGCGCTCGAAGTCGAGAGCGGCGCCGTCCGGCTCGCTCACTTCCCGCGCGACGTCTTCTTCGGCTTCTTCTTGGCCTTCGCCGGCGTCGCGTTGCCGGCGGCCGCCGCGCGTGCCTGCTGCTTCTTCGTCGCCACGTCAGCCTCCTCGCTCGCAGGATCCCGAGCGAAGATGCTAGCCGACCGGCTGCGGCGTCTTGCGCAGGTACGGCTTCACCGTCTCGTAGCCGGGGAACCGCTCCTTCGCCTCCTCGTCGGAGACGGCGGTCGTGATGATCACGTCCTCGCCCTGGCGCCAGTCGACAGGCGTCGCCACCTTGTACCTCGCGGTGAGCTGGAGCGAGTCGATCACGCGCAGGATCTCGTTGAAGTCGCGGCCGGTCGCGGCCGGGTAGGTGAGCGTGAGCTTCACCTTCTTGTCCGGGCCGACGACGAACACCGAGCGCACCGTCATCGTGTCGCTCGCGTTGGGGTGGATCATCCCGTACAGGTCGGCGATCTTCCGGTCCTTGTCGGCGATGAGCGGGAAGTTGAGCCGGTGGCCGGTGACGTCCTGGATGTCGTCCGACCACTGCTCGTGCTTGTCGAGCGGGTCGACGCTGAGCCCGACGACCTTCGTGTTGCGCTTCTCGAACTCGCCCTTCAGGGCCGCGACGCGGCCGAGCTCGGTCGTGCAGACCGGCGTGAAGTCGGCGGGATGCGAGAACAGGACGCCCCAGGAGTCGCCGAGGAAGTCGTGGAAGTGGATCTCCCCTTCCGTCGACTCGGCAGTGAAGTCCGGGGCCTCGTCACCAAGCTGGATGGCCATCTGTCGCTCCTCCTCCTCGTTTCCGTGATCCGCGGGAAGACACCACTATACTTTATGTAGCGTGGTTAGTGCACCGGGGCCGGACAGGCGACGCCGGAGCCGCTCTTGACGACGACGCAGTCCTGGGCGATCACCTTCGCGTCGTCGTACGTGCGGTTGAGGCTGAGCACGTCGCTCAGCACCTGGGCAAGGTAGCGGTGTCCGTCGCTGCTGACGTCGAGCTGCATGCCGATCCCGTCCGCGAGGTCGAAGGTGAGGTGGCGGCCGAAGGGGACGAGGTCGGCGATGCTGGCCGTGAAACGGCCGTTCTTGGCCCGGTAGGCCTGCTCGGCCTTGCCGATCAGGGTGATCGCGCCGATCGTCTCGGTCGCCCGCGCGCTCGTCGTCGGCCCCGAGCTGTGGCGCTTGAACAGCGTCTGCCCCGCGATGAGGATGAAGAACGCGATCAGGATGAAGGGCAGGAAGCGGCGGAAGTTCGGCGGCACCGGGCCACCTTATGCGATTCGAGGAGCGGCGGATCGGTAGTTATCGCTGAGTGCCGCGGCGGAGACGCACCGATGCCCGCCCCGGACACGCCCGGGAAGCTGCGCTGATGGACGTGCGCGACGCCCGGGCCTCCTTCCCCGGCCTGGAGGGCAAGGTCTTCCTCGACGCGGCGACGGTCAGCCTCGCGCCCACGCAGGCGCGGGACGCGATCGCGAGCTTCCTCGAGAACGCCGTCCTCTGCCCCGAGCGGGACGCGTCGACGCACCACATCGCGATGGACGAGCTGCGCGGCCGCGCCGTGCGCGAGGCGGCGGCGCTGCTTCGCGCCGGCGAGGACGAGATCGCGCTCGTCGAGAGCACCTCGCACGGCCTGAGCATCGCGGCGCGCGCACTCGGGCTCGGGCCGCGGGACAACGTCGTCACCGACGACCTCGAGTTCCTCCAGGTGGCGATCCCGTGGTTCAAGCTCGTGGAGGAGGGCGCCCTCGGCGAGGTGCGCGTCGCGAGGAACGTCGAGGGCGCCATCACCGTCGAGTCGATCGCCGAGCAGCTCGACGCGAGAACGCGCGCGGTCGTCGTCAGCTCCGTGCAGTGGTCGAACGGCTACCGGCTCGACCTCGCGGCCCTGTCGGAGCTCTGCCGGCGCGAGGGGATCGTCCTCGTCGTCGACGCGGTGCAGGAGCTCGGCGCGCTCGTGATGGACGTGCAGCGGACGCCGGTCGACGTGCTCGTCGCGGGCGGGCACAAGTGGCTGAACGCGCCCTTCGGCTGCGGCATCCTCTACGTCCGCCGCGAGCTCCAGGCGCGGCTCGCGCAGCCGTCCTGGGGGTATCTCGGGCTCGAGCCGCCGTACGGCGGCTGGGGCACGTACTTCTCGACGCCGTCCATCAGTCCGGTGCGCCCGTACGAGTTCGTCGCGACGGCGAAGCGGTTCGAGCTGAACGGGACGTCGAACTACCCGGGCGCGGTCGGCCTCGGCGCCTCGCTCGCGCTCGTGAACGAGATCGGCACGGCGAAGGTCGAGCGGCACGTGCTCTCCCTCGCGGCGCTCGTGCGCCGGGAGCTCGAGGCGGCAGGCGTGCGGATCGTCAGCCGCCCGGAGCCGGAGTCGTGGTCGGGGATCACGACGTTCACGGTCTCCGGCGATCCGTTCGAAGACGAGGCGCTACTGCAGCGGCTGCTCCAGGCGCGGATCTACGCGTCGCGCCGCTACACCTCGCGCGTCGGCGGCATCCGCGTCTCGACGCACTACTACAACGACGAGGACGACGTCGAGCGGCTCGTCGCCGCCGTCCACGCGGCCCTCCCCCGCTCCCGCGCGCTCGCATGAGCCCGGTGGCGTTCCGGACGATCATCGAGCCGTTCCGGATCCACTCGGTCGAGCCGCTGCGGATGACGACGGAGGAGGAGCGGCGCGCGGCGCTCGGGCGGGCGGGCTACAACCTCTTCGACCTGCACGCAGCCGACGTGCTGATCGACCTGCTCACCGACTCGGGCACGGGCGCGATGTCGCGCGACCAGTGGGCCGCGATCCAGCACGGCGACGAGAGCTACGCCGGCTCGCCCTCCTGGTACCTGTTCCTCGAGAGCGTGCAGGCGCTGTTCCCGTTCCGGCACGTGATCCCGACGCACCAGGGGCGGGCGGCGGAGAAGATCCTCTTCACGGCGATCGGCGGGCCGGGCAAGGTCGTCCCGAACAACACGCACTTCGACACGACGCGCGCGAATGTCGAGTTCACGGGGGCGGAGGCGGTCGACCTGCCGATCCCGGAGGCGCTCGAGCCGGCGCTCGTGCATCCGTTCAAGGGGAACATGGACCTCGCCGCGCTCGAGAACCTGCTCGCCGAGCGCGGGCGCGAGGGGGTGCCGGCGGTGATGGTGACGATCACGAACAACTCCGGCGGCGGCCAGCCGGTGTCGCTCGAGAACCTGCGCGGCGTGCGCGCGGCCTGCGACGCGCACGGGGTGCCGCTCTTCCTCGACGCGTGCCGCTTCGCCGAGAACGCCTGGTTCATCCGCGAGCGCGAGCCGGGCCAGGCGGAGCGGTCGGTGGTGGAGATCGTGCGGGAGATGGCGTCGCTCGCCGACGGGATGACGATGAGCGCGAAGAAGGATCCGCTCGCGAACATCGGCGGCTGGCTCGCGGTGAACGACGACGCGCTCGCCGAGCAGTGCCGCAACCTGCTCGTCCTCACCGAGGGCTTTCCGACGTACGGCGGCCTCGCGGGCCGCGACCTCGAGGCGATCGCGCAAGGGCTGCGGGAGGCGGTCGATCACGAGTACCTGCGCTACCGCGTCCGCTCGACCGCGTACCTCGGCGACGCGCTCAGCGCGGCGGGGATCCCGATCGTGCAGCCGCCGGGCGGGCATGCGGTGTACCTCGACGCGCGGGCGCTGCTGCCGCACATACCGCCGCTGCAGTATCCGGGCCAGGCTCTGGCCGTCGCGTTGTACGAGACGGGCGGCGTGCGCGGCTGCGAGATCGGCACGGTCATGTTCGGCCGGCATCCGGACGGGAGCGAGCAGCCGGCGGCGATGGATCTCGTCCGGCTCGCGATCCCGCGGCGGACGTACACGCAGAGCCACATCGACTACGTGATCGAGGTGTGCTCCGCGGTCGCGGCAGGCCGGGCCGGGTTGCGCGGCCTGCGCATGACGTTCGAGCCGCCGGCGCTGCGGCACTTCACCGCGCGCTTCGAGCCGGTCTAGTCGTGCGTGAGCATGACGGCGGAGGGCGTGGCCTGTGCGAGCCGGCGGTCGGCGGTCACGAGTGGGGCGTCAAGCGTCTCGGCGAGGACGACGTAGCACGCGTCATAGACCGTCAGGCCGCGCGTGAGCGCGAGCCGAAGGGCGGGCTCGACGAGCGGCTCGAGCGGACGAGCGAGGGCCGGGGCGGAGAGCACGGCGTCGAGCGATCGCCGGGCGCGCTCGAGCGAGATCCTGCCCGCCCGGTGCAGCCGCAGCAGGGCGTGCGCGACCTCCGCGTAGAGCAGCGTCGGCCAGGTGATCTCGACCTCGCCGAGCGCGACGCGCTCCAGCCAGCCCTGCGCCTGCGGATCGACATAGACGAGAGCGCGCACGAGCACGCTCGCGTCGAGGACGGCGCTAGAAGCCATGCCGAGGCCGGTGGCCGCGGTCGCGGTCCTCGCGGATCAGATCCTCGGGCCACGGCGGGCCGCTCAGTGCGCCGGCTTCGCTGCGAAGCGCCTCGAGCTTCCACCGCCACTCGGCGCGCTGCCCGCGGGCGGCAGCCTCCCGCTCGAGCACGTCGAGCACCTCGGCGTTGATCGAGCGGCCGGAGTCCTCCGCCCAGCGCCTCAGCGCCTCGTAGAGCTCCGGCGGGACGTTGCGGACGTAGAGCGTCGCCACGCCGGCTCATGCTAGCACTGTGCTTGCATGAGCGGAGCCTCGCGTCAGTTCCATTCCGGCGGCGCGAGACCGAGCTGCTCGCGGGCCGCCGCCTCGAGCCGCATCTCCGTGCGGCAGCGCTCGACGAGCTCCGCCGCGAGCCGGAGCACGATTGCGCGCGCGACGGCACTGCGGCCGGCATTTCGCTCGAGGTCGGCGAGGGCGGCGTCCGCACCCGGCACGCCTTTGCGACAGGCGTGCTCCAGGGCCGGCAGCGCCGCCCCGGAGAGCCCTTCCTCCCAGAGGGCCGGCGTCAGCCTTCGCGCCTCGCGTCTCGCCTCCCGGTCGTCGCCGGCGTCGAGCGGTAGCGACACGAAACTGAGACAGGCGTGGCAGACCCGGATGCGGCCGATGTCGAGGTCGAGCCGGGCGACGAGGGCTGTGAGGTCACGCATCGACTCGACCGTACGTTGCATCGAGAAGCGGCGCCAGACGCTCTTCCGGACATCGCTTCGCGAGGCAGGACTCGGAGGGAGCGTGGGAGTGCTCAGACGCGAGGCCGGTGCCGCTCGACGATCGCGGCGAGCGGGAGCCCCGGCGGGACCGTGCCGTACGCGCGGCCCCCCTCGCCGCCGAGGCGGGTCGCGCAGAAGGCATCGGCGACGGCCGGGTCGCCGTGGCGGACGAGGAGCGAGCCCTGGAGGCAGAGGGCGAGCCGCTCGATGATCCGGCGGGCGCGCAGCTCGGCGTCGGCGGGGTCGGTGAGCTCGCGGCGAAGGGCGGCGACGGCGGCGTCGAGCCGCGGGTCGGCGCCGGCGGCGAGGTCGATCTCGGCGAGGAGCGCGTCGAGGCTCTCGGGCTGGCGCGCGATCGCGCGCAGCAC
>DASPTD010000006.1:0-59185 GCA_035623575.1 Gaiellaceae bacterium | reverse complement strand
TCCCGCGCCGACCGCGGTGAGCGCGAGGACGGCCGCGCCGACCGCGATCCCGACCGCGACGACGGTCGTCCGCTGCGCGTGCGCGCGCATGCGGCGCAGCGCGAAGCGCACCGGCAGGAGGACGCGCTGGCCCCGTGCGCCTCTGCGCGGACGGCCGGACTCCGCGGTCGCCGAGACGGTCGCCATTCCAGGACGATATCGACGTCCGCCGGCCTCGCTAGCCTGTTCTCAATGCTGACAACAAATCAGAAGGGCGCCGCGGCCGAGACGGCGATCGCGCACGAGGCGATCAAGCTCGGGATCGGCGTCTACCGGTCGTCACGCTGACGCCCGCTATGACTTCATCTTCGACCTCCATCCGAGGCTCGTCCGCGTGCAATGCAAGTGGGCCTCTCGGATGGGTGACGTAGTCGTCTTGCGCCTATATTCGGCGCGCCGCACGGCTGACGGCCTTCGCAGAAGGATCTGCTTGCCGGAGGAGGTCGACGCGTTCGCCGCCTACTGCGCCGACACGCAGCGGTGCTACTTCCTCGAAATGGCGGACGTTGCGGGCCGCTATCAGGTGCACCTGCGGCTTGCAGGCACGAGGAACAACCAGAGCGCGGGCGTGCACTGGGCGAAGGAGCACGAATTCGCCGCTAAACTTGGCCCGATTCCCGGGGGCCGTAGCTCAGCTGGGAGAGCGTCCGGATGGCATCCGGAAGGTCAGGGGTTCGATCCCCCTCGGCTCCATCGCCAAACCGTCGGCCGAGGCAAGCGGCAGGAAACGAGAACGGCCCCGATGGAGAGGTCGGGGCCGTTCGACAGAGGATCGGCTTGGCGGCGACCACGACCGAGACACTGCGGCGAGCCTCGGTCGGTTCCGAACCGAATCCGTGTTGACTCCGGTATCGGGATATGACTTCTCGAGACAAACACCCCATAGGGTGAGATGCTCGGCCGAGGCCTGCCTCAGCGACGGTCGCCGGCGCTGCTTCTCTGCGGCCCGGCGACGAGCAGCCGTCTCCGGTCGCTCGCCCGGCCGCCCCTCGCGCTGGACGTCGCCGTCCAGGAGAGCGTGTACGAGCCGGGTCGGCGGATGAGCTCGTTGCGGACGCCGGTCGGGAGACGGAGCCGGGCACGGTTCAGGCCGGCGTGCAGCGGGGTGCGCCACGAGGCGAGCCGGTGTCGTCGGGAGTCGAGAAGGGCAACGGTGGCCCCGCCCGCGCCGGTCGCGTAGACCGACGTGACGATCGTACGGTGCCGCGCCGGGCGGAAGAGCGTCGGGCTGAGGACACGAATCGTGAACGCCGCCGCGGTGGCGACTCCAGGCCCCGCAGAGACGGTGAGGTCGATCGCGGACCCGAGCGGCATCACCTCGACGTCGGCAGGCCCGGTGACCGTGCCCGCAGGGGCGGTGGACTGGCTGTCGGTGACGGTTCCGACGTCAAAGCCGGACGCGACCAGCGCCTGGGTCGCGTCCGCGAGGCTTCGCCCCTCGAGCGGCGGCAGCGCGCGCAGGCCGACCGTCGCCGCGCTGATGTTCCCGGCGAGATCGGTCTCGGTGAACTGGAAGGTGCGCGGGTCGCCCGCGGCGATCGAGCCCATCTTGGTCTCGAACTGCGTCGTGTCGAAGTCCGCCACCCAGGCGCCGTCGACGTACAGCTGCACCTGGGCGATCGGGCCGACCGGGTCGTTGCCCGGTGCCCAGCGCAGCGTCAGGCCGTCCGCGGCGACGACGGCGTTGACGTCGCGCGGCGGCGGCGGCGGGAAGCGGTCGTGAAGCAGGGTGAACTGGGAGAGGTGCGTCGTCAGGATGTGGATCCCGCCCGGGCCGGCGAAGGCGCCGTCGCTCCAGCCGGGCGGAAGGATCCCCGGCGTCGGGACGACGGGGATCGGGCGCCAGGCCCCGTTCTCGAACGTCGCCGGGACGGCGGTCGGATCACCGGTCGCGTTCGCGAGGACGAGCTCGAGCGGCGACGAGAAGGAATGCAGCTGAACCCCGGTCAGCGACCAGTAGCAGGTGACGTCGTACACGAGCGCGGTCGTGCCGAGGCCGCCGCCCGGCGAGGCGGGTGGACCGGGATCGATCCGGAGGACGAGGTGGTCGCTCGAGCCGGACGAAGGGGCGTCGATCGAGACCGTCGCGCCTCCGTCGGTCGATCGCAGGGTCGTGGTCGCGCCCGGAAACGCATTCATCTCGACGTAGGGCCAGTCCACCGGGGGCGGGCCGCTCACGATCGTGAAGTGGGTCGTGAAGGGGGCCGTCTTGCCGACGAGATCGACGAGCGTGCCGGCGAGCGTGTGCGGGCCGTCTGCGAGCGGGCCGGTGGCGAACGTCGCGGTCGCGCCCGAGATCACCGGCGCCCCGGTCGCAGCGCCGTCGAGCGTCTCGCCCGTGACGGCGGAGAGGTCCTCGCTGGCGGTCACCGCGATCGAGCCCGCACCCGGGACAGTCGACCCGTCGGCGGGCGCGGCCGAGACGAACGACGGCGGCGTGTTGTCGATGCGGCGGGACGAAACGACGCTCGGCGCGGAGACGTTGCCCACGACGTCGCGCGCAATCGCCCGGAAGTCGTAGAGACCGTCGCCGACGGCGGTCGTGTCGAAGCCGGCGGAGTACGGCGTCCCCGGCGTCGTGTCGGTCGCAACGGTCGTCCAGACACCGGCGCCGGCCGGGCTGATCTGGAAGTCGACGCGCGCGGTGTCTGCGTCGGGCGAAGCCGCCTGAAGCACGACGGTGCCGGAGAGCAACGCGCCGGGGTCGGTGAGCGTCACGCTCGGCGGAGTCGAGTCGACGGTGACGGGCACGCCAGGGGTCGTGAACGAGTTGCCCGCGGCATCGGTCACGACGGCGTCGATCGTGTGTGCTCCGCTCGGTGTCGAGGTCGCATCCCAGGCAAGCGTCCAGGGCGACGACGTGACCGTCCCGACCGGCGTGCCGTCCACGCGGAACTGCACCGTCGCCACGCCGGAGCCGCCGTCTGAGGGGTTGGCCTTGAGCGTGGCGCTCGGGCCGCCGATCGTCGCGCCGGCGGCCGGCGCAGTCACCGAGCCGGTCGGGGCCGTGTTGTCGACGCGCGTCGTGACGACATTCGACGTGACAGCGTGCGCGCCGTCGGTGGCGATCGCGCGCAGGTCGTAGAGCCCGTCGGGGACGAGCGTCGTGTCGAGGCTCGCCGTGAACGGCGGAGTCGTGTCGACTCCGATCGTCGTCCAGGTTCCGGCGCCCGCCGGGCTCCGCTCGAACGTGACCTGGATCGTGTCCGCCGAGGTGGCGGTCGTGAGCGTCGCTGTGCCCCCGATCGCCGCGCCCGGACTGTTCAGCGTCACGGTCGGCGGATGGTTGTCGACGACGATCGTGCGGGCGGTCGAGGAGGTGGGGCCGTTCCCGGCGACGTCCTTCGCCTCGACGGTCACCGACACCGGCCCGTCGGGCGTCGAGGTCGAGTCCCACGAGACCGACGCGGGCGTGCCGGTGGCCGTGCCGACGACGGTCCCGTTCACCTTGAAGACCATCTGGCCGACGCCCGAGGTGGCGTCGGACGCCGCGCCGCTGAGGGTCACGGTCCCGCCGACGTACGCGCCGGCGGCAGGCGCCGTCACCGTCGCGGCGCTCGGGGGCGTGTTGTCGATCACCTTCGGGCCCGGCAGGTCGATGGTGGTGACGTTCGCCGGAACCGCCTGATCCGAGATCACCTCGCGGAGGTCGACCTGGCCGTCGGCGGCCGCGGTCGTGTCGAACGGGATCGACCATGGCGCGGAGGTCGCGGTGCCGATGGTCGTCCAGGAGCCGGCCCCGTGCGGCGAGTACTCGAACGCGACCGAGGCGACCCCGGCGCCCGGATCGCTCGGCGACGGGTCGGAGAGGACCACGGTCCCGGCCAGGACCGAGCCCGGATCGACAGGCGCGCCGCTCGGGGGGAGGGTGTCGATCGTGACGACGGCGTGCCGGAGGGACTCGGTGTTGCCGACGTTGTCGACGGAGTAGTAGTCGATCGTGTGCGCGCCGTCGTTCGAGTGGTCGGCGGGAGCGGGGATGACGACGCTGGTGCCGCTCTGCCAGCCGCCGCCGTCGACGCGGTAGCTCGTCGAGGCGACTCCCGAGCCGGATCCGTCGCTGGGCGAGAGCGTGACGGTGACGGCGGTGGACTCCGAGCCCACGGGCGCATTGTCGGTCGTCGTCGGCGGGCTCTCGTCGAGCGTCACCGTCGTCGGTGCGGAGTCCGTCGTGTTGCCGGCGGCGTCCGTCGCACGCGCGACCACCGTGTACTGCGCGCCGTCCGTCAGACCCGAGAGATCCCACGACTGCGAGGCGAAGCCGGAGGTGGCGACCGGCGAGCCGATCGGCGTCCCGGAGTCGAACGAGCAGCTCCCGCCGGCGCAGTAGCGGAACTCGAGCTGCGCCACCCCGGAGCCGCTGTCGGCGGCGGTCGCCGACACGGTCGCGCTCGGTCCGACGAAGCCGGCCGCGGGCGCGGAGAGGGAGAAGGCGCTCGGCGGCGTCAGGTCGACGGCGAAGGTGGTCGACGTCGGGGTCTCGACGCCGTTCAGGTTGTCCGTCGCCCGCGTCTCCACGGTGTAAGAGCCGTCGGCAGGGAAGCTCGACGCGGGGAACGCGTACGACCAGCTCGTGGTGCCGGCTGCGAGGACGAACACCGGCGACGCGCTCGAGAACGCGCTGCCGTTCCAGTAGTTGCCGGAGCCCTCCTGGATCGCGAGCTCGACCTTCTGGATCCCGGCTCCCGAGTTGTCGGTTGCGGTGCCGCAGAAGCCTGCGCTCGCGCAGCCCCCCGTCCAGGAGGCCGTGCCGTAGAGGCCGGCCGCGGCCGGGAAGGCGACCGCCGACGACGGCGGTGGCGCGACCGTGATGCTCGGCGAGGCGCCGAGATTCGTCAGCACGCCGCCGCCGCTCGCCTGTGACTGCGCCTGCCAGACGGCGGTGCCGACCGCGGCCGGGGCTGCCGCCCCCGGTGCTCCATTCCCGTAGGTGATCGTCATCGTCCCGCCGCCGGCGAGGGTGACGCCGGACACCGTGATCGTCTGCCCTGCGACCGAGACGGCGCCGATGCTGGAGACGGTGTAGCCGGCGTCGCCGGACACGGTGCTCGGTGCGCTCCAGCCCGCCGGAACGGTGAGCGTCACGCTGCCGTTGCTCGTCCCGCCGGTGTCCGCCGTGTACGCGAACGTCTCGGTATTGCCGGGGGACGCGAAGCCGACCGGCGACGGGCCGCCGGTGAGCGTCCCGGAGCCGTCGGCCGCGTAGACGTTGATCGACGGGGAGGTTGCGAGCGCGGCGAGCGTGCCGCCGGCCGTCGATTGCTCCGACGTCGACCAGGTCTGCGGACCGCCCGTCGTCGGGCCCGCAGCCGGCCCGTAAGTGATCGTGAACGTCGCGTTCGGCGCGAGCGTCAGGCCCGAGACCGTGACCGTCTGCCCCGCATAGCTGCCCGCGCCGAGGGACGGCGTCGTGTTCCCCGCGCTCGGCGCCGGCCAGCCGGCGGGCACGGTGAGCGTCACCGTCCCGTTCGAGATGCCTCCGGCGGCGGCCGCCTTGTACGTGAAGACGATCGTGTTCGTCGAGCCGTTGACGACGTTCGCCGTCGGCGTCGACATCGTCCCGGAGCCGTCGGCCGCGTAGACGTTCACCGAGGGCGAGGCGGCGAGGCTCGTCGACACGCCGCCCGCGGTGGAGCGCTGCTGCGTCTGGAACGTGTTCGCGCCGGCGGTCGTGGCTGCGCCCGCACCGGGGCCGCCGCCGGTCGTGTCGCCGTAGACGATCGTCACGGCGGCGCCGCCGGCGAGGGTGACGCCGCTGACGGTGATCGTCTGGCCGGCGGCGGACACGGTGCCGATCGACGCTGTCGCATAGCCGGGATCGGTCGGGGTCGTCGACGGTGGGCTCCAGCCGGCCGGCGCCGCCACCGTGACCGCGCCGCTCGCCATCCCGCCCGAGGCGGCGGTGTACGTGAACGTGAGCGTGTTGCCGGCCGATCCGTTCCCGGCATTCGCGGGCAGCACCGTCAGCGTGCCCGAGCCGTTCGCGGCGTTGACCGTGATCGAGGGCGAAGCGGCGAGGTTCGTGTAGACGCCGCCGGCGGTCGAGCGCTGCTGGAGCTGCCAGGTCTGGGACCCGGTGGTGGCGGTCGCGGTCGCACCCGGCCCGCCGCCGCTCCTGTCGCCGTACGTGATCGTCACCGTCGAGCCGGCCGTCAGCGTCAGGTTCGCGATCGTCACCACCCGGGCCGCGACGGTCAGCGTGCCCGCGCTCGAGGTCGTGTAGCCGGCGTTCGCGGCGTTCGTCGAAGGCGCGCTCCAGGCTGCCGGCGGCACCGTGAGCTTGATGCCGCCGTTGGACATGTCGCCCGTGGCGACCGTATAGGTGAAGACGATGGTGTTCCCGGTCTGCGAGGCGGAGACGTTCGCCGTCGGCGTCGTCCCGCTCCCGGAGCCGTCGGGCGCGTAGACCGTGACCGCGGGCGACACGGCGATCGCGCTGAGGACGCCGCCCGCGGTCGACGCCTCCGTGAACTGCCAGATCTGGGCGCCCGGCGCCGCGGCGGCGGTCGCGGTCGCGCCGGAGCCGTAGGTGATGACGACCGTCTGGCCCGCGTTGCGCGTCACGCCGGTGACCGTGATCGTCTGCCCCGCGACGGAGACGACGCCGAAGTTGGACGTCGTGTAGCCCGGGCCCGCCGAGGTCGCAGGCGCAGTCCAGCCCGCCGGCACCGTCACCGCGAGCGTCCCGCTCGAGATCCCGCCCGCCGGCACGGTATAGGTGAGCGTCTCGGTCAGGCCGGCCTGCGAGCCGGAAACGGCCGAGAGGCTCGATGCGACCGTCCCGGAGCCGTCGGCCGCGTACACCGTGATCGAGGGCGACGCGGCGAGGTTCGTGAGCACGCCGCCGAGCGTCGACTGCTCCTGCGCCTGCCAGGTCTGCGCGCCGGTCGCGGCGCTCGCGGTCGCACCGGGGCCGCCGCCGCCGGTGTCGCCGTAGACGATCGTCATGGTCGCGCCGCCGGCGAGGGTGACCCCGCTGACGGTGATCGTCTGGCCCGCGGTCGAGACGATGCCGGTCGACGCCGTCGTGTAGCCGGGACCCGTCGGGGTCGTCGACGGCGCTGTCCAGCCGGACGGCGCCGCCACCGTGACGGCGCCGGCGGCCGTGCCTCCGGCAGCAGCGGTGTACGTGAGCGTGATCGTGCGCCCCGTCTGCGACGCCGAGACGGTGCCGATCGAGGCGGCGAGCGTTCCCGAGCCGTCGGCCGCGTCGACCGTGATCGACGGCGAGGAGCCGAGGTTCGTGAAGACACCTCCGGCGGTCGCGTGGTCCTGGAACTGCCAGGTCTGTGCGCCGGTCGTCGCGGTCGCCGTCGCCCCCGATCCGCCGCCGCTCTTGTCGCCGTACGTGACCGTCACCGTCGCCCCGGCGGCCAGCGTCAGATTCGCGACGGTCACCACGCGCGCCGCGACTGTCAGCGTGCCGGCGCTCGACGTCGTGTAGCCGGCGTTGTTCGAGGCCGTCGACGGCGCGCTCCAACCCGCCGGGATCGTGAGCTTGATCCCGCCGCTCGACATGCCGCCCGTCGCGACGGTGTAGGTGAAGGCGACGGTGTTCCCGGTCTGCGACGCGGAAACGTTCGTCGTCGGCGTCGAGGCCGTCCCGGCGCCGTCCGGCGCGTAGATCGTGACCGACGGCTGCACGGCGATCGGCGTGAGCACACCGCCGACGGTGGACGCCTCGTCGAGCTGCCACGTCTGCGAGCCGGGGCCTGCAGCAGCGGTCGCGGTCGACGGGGAGCCATAGGTGATCACGACGGTCTGGCCGGCGATGCGCGTGAGGCCCGTAACGGTGATCCTCTGCCCCGAGACGGAGACGGCGCCGAGGTTCGACGTCGTGTAGCCGGGACCTGCGACCGTCGCGGGCGGCGTCCAGCCGGCGGGCACGTCGACGGTCAGCGTCCCGTTCGAGATCCCGCCCAGCGGGGTCGTGAACGTGAGCCTCTCCGACAGCCCGGACTGCGAGCCGGAGACCGCCGTCAGGCTCGACAGGACGGTGCCGCCGCCGTCGGGCGCGTACACGGTGATCGACGGCTGCGCCGCGAGGTTCGTCAGCGTGCCGCGGCTCGACGAGCGCTCCTGCGTCGTCCACGTGGACGCACCCGTCGTCGCCGTCGCGGTCGCGCCCGGTCCACCGCCGCTCGTGTCGCCGTACTTCATGACGAGCGTCTGAGCCGCTCCCTGATTGAGCGTGACGCCCGAGACCGTGACGGTCCAGGGGCCGGTGCCCGTGACGGCGATCGTGTTCGTGCCGCCGCCGCCGCTCGCGGTGACGTAGCCGGCCGCGGTCGCCGTCGTCGCCTGCGGTGCGGTCCAGCCGGCGGGGACGACGAACGAGAGGTCGCCGTTGGCCATGCTCCCGGCCGCAGGCGTGTACGTGAGCGTCTGCGTCAGTCCGCTCTGCGAGGCCGACGCCGTGGTGAAGGAGGCCGCGACGGTTCCCGACCCGTCGGCCGCCTCGTTCTTGAGCGCGAACAGCTGCGCGACCCAGAGCGAGCTGGTGACCCACGTCGCGGTCTTGTTCCCGGAGCCGCCGGCCGCTGCCTTCACGCCGTCGGAGAAGCCGGCGGCGACCTTCGTCCCGCCGGTGGAGGAGACGGTCCATTCGCGGGAGAGCGTCTGGCCGCCCGTCTGCGTGATCGTCACGCCGTTCGCGACGCCGTAGGCGGCCTCGACCATCTCGTTCGCGGCCGAGGTCGTGATCGCGAGGCCGGTCGGGTTGCCGGTTGCCGCGGTGCCGCCGCTGTTCATCGAGGTCGCGGCGCTTCCGCCCTGGTCGATGCCGAGGTACGGGTCGACTCCCGAGTAGGTGACGATCCCGCCGGAGGCGTCGGCGTTGCCGCCCGCCCACGAGAACGTGATCGTCGCCGGCTCGGTCCCGTCCACGAGATGCCAGAAGACCGCCTGCTCGACCGGGCCGGTCGCGTCCTGGGCCGTCGAGCCGACCTGGCTCCAGCCCGCGGGAGCCGTGATCGCGCCGCTCGAGCGAACGGTCAGCTGCGCAACCATCACGTCGCCCTTGACCGCCGCCGAGGGCTTCGTGATGCCGAGGCTGGACGATCCGGTCGACGTGGCAGCGGTGCAGCTCGTCGTGCCACCCGGGCCGGCCGGCAGGGCGCACGCGGCGATCACCGCGATCGGGTCGATCAGGTACGGCAGCGGCAGCTTCCGATCGTCGAGCCGCAGGCCGAGCCTCCAGCCAGGGCCCTGCCGTTCGAGCGACCAGCGAAGGCCGGCCGGCGTGATGTCTCGCCCGCTTCGGTCGAGGATCGCGACCGGGAGGATGCGGAGGCCGACGGGACGACCGGCGCGCAGGAAGCTGACACCGCCGTCAGGGTCGAGACGTGGGCTGCCGTGCGTCGCGTCGAGCTGCCAGCTCCAGGTGCGCGCACCCTGCCGCCGCGCGACCGTCAGAAGCTGCTCGGCCCGGTTGATCCCGAAGAGGATCGACTCGCGGCCGAAGCTCGTGACCCGCGTGCCGCCGGCTTCGTGTCGCTGCCACATGCCCCCTCCCGCGCCGAGCGACGCGAGCGCGATCGTCGCCGAGCCGATGTGTACGTCGAGGCCGCGGGCGTCGATCCCGAGCGTTGCTCCCGTCGCGAGCCGTCGCTCGAGCGAGGCGTCGGGACTGGAGGAGCCGAGCGCACGGTCGACGAAGGTGAGCGGTGTCGGGGTCGGCCGCGACGGCATGAGAACGGCGGAGAGACCGACGATCGCGGCACCCAGGACGAGAGCGCCGAGCCGCAGGAATGCCGCTCCCGGAACGGTGCGGGGGTGTTCGTGTGTGAAGCCGCGATGAGTCACGAAGGGGGAGATGCGTCGGGCCACGTGCGCACGAAGACAGCCACGCTTGCGCGCTTAGTAACTTGTCGGCAAAAGAGGCCGTTTTCGGTACCCCGACTTGAAGGCAAATGAGGAGGGTCATCCCCCGAGTGAGTGATACGGATTCGGGCGATCTCTCCCCCGGACCACGACGCGGGCGCCTTCGTTCGTTCTCCACAGTGTTTCCACGAGCCGCTCGCGCTTTTCCACCGCTTCAGTCACAATCAATCCAGCAGAGAAGGTAGAAGGCCGCGATGTTCCCGATCGGTGACAGCCTCCGCGAAGCGCGGACTCGCCGCGGGTTGTCGGCCGCTGATGTCCAGAAGGGCATCCGCATCCGGGAGCGCTACCTGACGGCGCTCGAGGAGGAGCAGTGGGAGATGCTGCCCGGCGAGGCGTACGCGAAGGGCTTCCTGCGCACGTACGCAGAGTTCCTCGGCCTCGACGGAGAGCTCTACATCGACGAGTACAACGCACGCCTCCGCGGCGGCGACGAGGAGCCGCTCGTTCCCGAGTCCCTCGCCGCCCGCCGCCGCCCGTCGGGCGCCGCGCTGCGGACGGTCGCCGGCGCGGTCGTGCTCGCCGCGGCGGTTGCGGGGCTCGCCGCCTGGCAGCTCTCGGGCTCGTCGGGGCCGCACGTCACGCAGCCGCCTGCATCGTCGGGAGGACCGGCGGCCGCCGCGGCGCCGCCGCCGACCGTGAAGGCGAAGACGCCCGCAAAGCGCGCCGCCGCCGCACCCGCGCCGGCAGTTGCCGTGATCAGCGCTGCGCGCGGGGACTGCTGGCTGTCGGTGCACGCCGGCGGCCCGAGCGGCGCTCTGCTCTTCGAGGGGATCCTGAGCCAGGGGGCGACGAAACGCTTCTCGCTGGCGCAGGCGGTGTGGGTGCGGATGGGCCGGCCGAACGTGCTGAACATGGTCGTCGCCGGGCGGACCGTCGTCGGCCTGCCGGCGACGCCCGCGAACATGCTGCTCTCACGGGCCGGCGCGAGACCGGCCACCTAGTCACGAAGCGGCCGCGGCCTCGATCTCGACCGCGGGCACGTCGCTCCACAGCTCCTCGAGCTTGTAGTAGCCGCGCGCGTCGGGTGTGAAGACGTGGAGGACGACGTCGAGGTAGTCGCCGAGGATCCACGTCCCCTCCTGCGCGCCGTCGACGGAGCGCGGGATCAGGCGCTGCTCCTGCTTGAGCTTGCCGTGCACCTCGTCCCAGATCGCAACGGTCTGGCGCGGATTGCGCCCGGTCGCGATCACGAAGTAGTCGGTGAAGGTGCACACCGGCCGCATGTCGAGAATGACGACGTCCTCGGCCAGCTTCTCCTGGGCGAGAGCCGCGATGCGGCGTGCTTGTTCGAGTGGTGTCAGAGCTGGATCGGTTTCCAGGCGCAGGATCGATCTCAGTGTAGCCGCGAACCGTGGACGTCAACCCCGCGATAGAGGCCGCCCTCCTCGATCAGCGCGGCGACCCCGGCAGGAACAAGCCCCTCGAGCGGCTCGCCGGCGGCGGCGAGGCTGCGGATGGCGCGCGAGGCGGCCGGGTTGGGCTCGACGTCGAAGAAGAGGACGCGCTCCGGCTGCCGCAGCGTCGCCAGCACGGCGTCGAGCCGCGCGCGCGGGAAGCCGGGTCTGGTCGCCACCGCGAGCCGCGTGCGCTCGAGCACGGCTCCCGGCTCCGTCCAGGCCGGGAAGTCACAGAACTGATCCGCCCCGATCACGAAGAGCGGGTCGTCGAAGCGCTCGGCGCGGAGCAGGTCGATCGTTCGCGGATACGGGTCGAGCCGCACCTCCTCGTCCGGGAAGGCCGCCCGGGCGAGCTCGAGCCGCGCCTCGGCCGGCGCCTCGACGCCCTTGTGACCGGGAGCGGCGGCGACAAGGACGATCAGGCGCGGAAGCCCGAACGTCCGCTTGGCCGCCGCTGCGACCGCGACGTGGCCGAGATGCGGCGGGTCGAACGCGCCGCCGAAGAGTCCTACTGCCACTCGAGCACCTCGCCGCCGAGCTCCACCTCGTCGCCCTCACGCGCGCCGGCCGCTTTGAGGATCGTCTCCAGCACCGCCGGCTCCGGTGCTCGGCCGGTGACGCGGAATCCGCTCTCGGTCCGGAAGATGCGGTACGCGCGCCGCGCCGGCCGGGGCCGGTAGACGAGGTAGTCGACGAGCTCCTGCTCGTCGGGCAGCGGCAGCGGGAGCGCCTCCTGCGGAACGAGCTCGAACAGGGCGCGCCTCAGCGCGTCGATGCCGGCCCCGGTCGCGGCGGAGACGGGGAAGACGCGCACGATCCGCTCGTCCTCCATCCCGAACGGCGGCGTCGAATCGGGACGGAGGTCGATCTTGTTCAGCACGACGACCTGCGGCCGCTCGTCGAGGCCGGCGCCGTAGGCGGCGAGCTCGGCGTCGATCGTGCGCCACCGCTCGTCCGCGTCGTCGCCGGCCGCGTCGATCACGTGAAGCAGCAGGCGGGCTCGCTCGAGGTGCGCGAGGAACTCGTGGCCGAGTCCCGCACCCTCGCTCGCGCCCTCGATCAGCCCGGGCACGTCGGCGACGACGAGCTGACGGCCGTCGGGCGCGTCAACCGTGCCGAGCACGGGGGCGAGCGTCGTGAACGGGTAGTCGGCGACCTTCGGGCGCGCGTTCGAGATCCGCGCCAACAACGAAGACTTGCCGGCGTTCGGGAGCCCGACGAGGGCCGCGTCGGCGAGCAGCTTCAGCCGCAGCTCGATCGTTCCCTCCTCGCCGGGAAGGCCGATCTCGGCGAAGCGCGGCGTCCGGCGCGTCGGGCTTGCGAACCGCTTGTTGCCGCGTCCGCCGGCGCCGCCCCGCGCGACGACGACCCGTGCGCCCGGATGCGCGAGGTCGGCGACGAGCCGATCCTCCTCGTCGAGCACCTGCGTTCCCACCGGGACGTCCATGAGCGCGTCCTCGCCGCGCGCGCCGTTCGAGAGTCGCCCGCCGCCCGGGCCGCCGCGGCCGGCTCGCAGCCTCTGGTTCGGCCGGACGCCGGAGAGGTCGCGCCGCCGCGGCTCCGCGACGAGGACGACGTCGCCGCCGTCGCCGCCGTCGCCGCCGTCCGGGCCGCCTTTGGGCACGAACTTCTCGCGCCGGAAGTGGATCGAGCCGTCGCCGCCGCGCCCGCCCTGCACGAAGATGCGCGCCTTGTCATGAAACATGCAAGAAGCCTAGAGCCTTGGGCGCGGGACGACCGACGGCGTCAAAGGCCGGAGCGAACAGGCACGCATTCGCGTGGGCCGGACGTACGAGCTCGCCGGCTCAGCCGGCGAGCGCTCTGCAGAGCACGACCTAGACGACTGAGATCCAGCGGCGGCTGCCGCTGGATCGAAAGTCGACCTTGCCGTCGCGCGTCGCGAAGATCGTGTCGTCCTTGCCGATGCCGGCGCCGCTGCCCGGGCGGAACCGCGTGCCGCGTTGGCGGACGAGGATCATGCCCGCGGTCACGTCCTGGCCGGCGAACAGCTTGACGCCGAGCATCTGCGGGTTGGAGTCGCGCCCGTTGCGCGACGAGCCGAGCCCCTTCTTGTGTGCCACTAGTGCTCCTCCCCCTTCGCGGCGAGCGCCGACTCGAGCGCGGCGATCGCGCCCTTCCGGCTCGCATGGGCGCGCTCGTACTCGAGCGCCGCCTCGAGATTCGGGCGCCGCCAGCCGGGCGCCGCCTCGGCGATCTGGGCGACGGTCATGTCCTCGTAGCCCTTCGGCGGATGCGCGTGGCGCGCGGGCTCGGCCTTCGGTGCCGCGTCCGCCTTCGGCGCTGGCTCGGCCTTCGGCGCGACCGGGGCCTCCTTCTTCGCGGCCGCCTTGCGCCCGCCGGCGCCGATCGCCTCGATCTCGATCTGCGTCAGGCGGCTGCGGTAGCCGTTGTGGCGCCGGTAGCCGGTGCGCTTCTTGACCTTGCCGATCCTGATCTTCTCGCCGAGCACGTGGCCGACGACACGGGCCGTCACCGTCGTCGTGGGAGCCAGGTCGGTCTCGCCGTCGCCGCCCACGAGCAGGACGCGCGGGCTGAAGGTCTTCCCCTCGCCCTCCGCGAGACGGTCGACGAGCAGCCGCTCGCCCTCCCGGACGCGGTACTGCTTGCCGCCGACGGTGATGATCGCGTAGCTCATAGGCACACGAACGCGGGCCGTGCTGGGCCCGCGAACGGGCGCAGTGTAGCGAAATCGGCCCCGCTACCGGGGCGAGCCGAGGTCGTCTCCCCACTCGGACATCGGCACGTACCCCCACTCCACCGGCTCTTCCTCGACGACCGCGACCTCGTCGTCGCCGTCGACCTCCGCCTCGACCGTTGCCTGCGGCTCCGCCTCGGCGCCGTTCACGGACGCGGCGGCCGGCCTGCGCCGCTTCCGCCCGCCGCGGGAGCCGCGCCGCGTCCGCTTCTTCGGCGGCGCAGCGCCGTCCTCGCCGGGCGCGGCGGCGTCATCGGACGGCTCGCGGCCGAGCTCGTCGCCGGGCACGTGGATCGTCACCGTCCGGGGGGTCTCGGCCGCCTCCGCGGTCGCCTCGGCGGCGGCGGGCTCCTCGCCGCCGGCAGACCTGTCCTCGCCGCTGTCGACCGGTGGCTTCTTCCGCTTGCGGCCGCCCCGGGAGCCCCGGCGCGTCTTCTTCTTCGCGGGTGCGGCGCCGGGCTGCTCGTCGGCGGGCTCCGCGCCGGCTGCCTCCGCCGCTGCGACCTCCGGCTCCGCCGACTCGGGCTCCTCCGTCTCGACGTCCGCGACCTCCACGGGCTCGGGTTCCGGCTCCTCGGCGACCGGCGCTTCCACGCCGTCCACCTCGGCGCCGGGTACCCCGGCGCCCTTCCGTGCGGGTGGGCGCCGCGTCGGCTTCTCCGCCTCGGCCTCCGCGGTCAGCGGCTCGGGGGCCGTGCGTCCGGCGCGCCGGACGAGCGTCGCGTACGCGATCCCGTCGAGCACGCGCTCGACGCGCACCTTCACCTTCTTGCCGACGAGCTCCGCCGCCTCGCCGACGCAGACGTCGAAGCCGTCGGTCTTTCCGACGGCGGCCGATGCGTCGTGGCGGTCGACCTCGACGAGCTCGAGCTGGATCTCGGCGCCCTCCGTGACCGGCGCCGCGGGCGCCAGGTCGGCGAGCTTGCCCTCGCGCAGGACGACGAAGTGGTCGAGGTGCAGGTTCGGCTTGCCGGTGAGGAAGAAGCGGCGCTTCGTCAACGCCTCGAGCTCGATCAGGCGCCGCGCGGCGGGACCGACGAGCGCGCTCGCGATCGGCGCCGCGAGCTCGACCGCGAACGCCTGCGAGCGCGAGCCCGCGACGAGCGCGCGGAGACGCCGCTCGACGTCGATCGCCGCCGACGCCTCGGAGTAGACGATCCCGTCGCCACCGCAGGTCGGGCACTTGCGCGTCATCACCTCGCGCGGGCCGTCGGTGACGTTCTGCCGCGTCATCTCGACGAGGCCGAGCGGTGAGATCTCCACGACGTAGGTCTTCGTCCGGTCCCGCTCGAGCTCCGTGCGCAGCGCCTCCTCGACCGCGGCGCGGTTCTTCGGGTTCGCCATGTCGATGAAGTCGATGACGATGATCCCGCCGATGTCGCGCAGGCGAAGCTGGCGGACGACCTCCTTCACCGCCTCGAGGTTGTTCTTCGTGATCGTGTCCTCGAGCCGCGCACCGGAGTTCCGGCCGCGCGAGCCGACGAAGCGGCCGGTGTTCACGTCGATGACCGTGAACGCCTCCGCGTAGTCGAAGATCAGGTAACCGCCGGACGGAAGGTCGACGCGCCGGTACAACGTCGACTTGATCTCCTGGTCGACACCGAACGCCTCCATCAGCGACGGTGAGTCCTTGTAGCGGATCACGCGCTCGACCATGTGCGGCGAGGTCTTCTTGAGGTAGCCGGTGATGCGCTTGTACGCCTGGTCGTTGTCGACGTACGCCTTCTCGAAGTCGCCGGTGAAGAGATCGCGGGTCACACGCAGCGGCAGCTCGGCCTCCTGGTAGATCAGCTCGGGTGACTTCGCAGCCTTCGCCTTCGCCTCGATCGACTTCCAGAGCCGCTGCAGGAAGACGAGGTCGCGCTCGATGTCCTCCTCGGAGGCGCCCTCGGCGGCGGTGCGGACGATGATCCCGCCGCCCTTCACCTCGAGCTTGCGGAGGATCTCCTTCAGGCGCGCGCGCTCCTCGTCGTCGAGCCGGCGCGAGACGCCGAGGCCCTCGCCCTGGGGCACGAAGACGACGAAACGGCCGGGAAGCGAGATCTGCGTCGTCAGGCGGGCGCCCTTCGTCTTCATCGGGTCCTTCACCGCCTGGACGAGGATCGTCTGCCCCTTGCTGATCAGGTCCTGGATCTTGCGGCCGTGGCCGCGCTCCAGCTCGGGGCCGACGATCTCGTCGACGTAGAGAAAGCCGTTCTTGTCGAGGCCGATCTCGACGAACGCCGCCTCCATGCCCGGCAGGACGTTGTCGACGGTGCCGAGATAGATGTTGCCGGCGATCGAGCGGCGGTCCGGGCGCTCGAGGTAGACCTCGGCGACCTTGTCGTCCTCGAGCACGGCGACGCGCTGCTCTCCGACGTCGACGGAGACGAGCAGCTCGCGCTTCGCGGCCGGCAGCGGTGCGCGGCGCGGAGCCTGGCGGCGGCGACTCCCCTCCTGGCGGCGCCGCTCCTGCCGCTGCGAGAGCGTCTTCCGCTCGGGCGGCTTGCGCTCGGCCGGCTTGCGTTCGGGCTGCTTCTTCGGAGCACGCTTCGCGCCCTCCGTCACCGCCTCCGGCGCGGGCGCGTCAGCGGCCGCAGCAGTCTTCTTGCGTCCGCGCCCGCCACGGCTGCCGCGGCGGCGCTTGGGCTTGGTGGAATCGGTTGTCTCGGCCGCGCTCGCAGCGGCCGGGGTGGTGGCTACGACGGGCTCGGACCGAGCCTGTTGCTCGGGTGCAGCCGCCGAGGCGGCTGAAGCGTCGGATTCGTTCTTCCGTCGACGAAACCAGGGCAAGCTGAAACTCCTTCGTTGGAGCGCGCGACGGCAACGCCCGAGAAGGGGCGGCGCGCGCGCTGCTGGTCAAAGATGAAAAACGTCGGCATGTGCCTTCTCGCCCAGGGTAGCAGCGCCTGCCGGCGGAGGCGGCGCACGGGCCTCGAGGGGTGCCGTCCGACCTCGGTCCTACGATGCGGCCCATTCACGATCGGGAGGTTCAGCCGTGACGGGGACGCGTAGCGCTGAAGCCGAGGAGCTCCTGCTCATCGAGGAGGCCGACGCCTGGTTCGAGTATCTCGAGGCGACGCGGGCCCAGACGGCGCCGCGGTACCGCGAGGTCGAGCCCTGGGCGTGGGCACGGCTGATGCAGCGGCTACGCGCGATCAAGGCGCGCCGCACGCGGCTCAGGCCCGCAGCGGCCTAGGTCGAGCTGTGGCGGCGCGGCACCCCGGCTTCTTCGAGCCGCCGGATCGCGGCTTCACCGAGCGCGCGCGTGCCCGCATACGCAACGGCGCCCTTTACGGCCCACCCCGCCACGGGAACGAGGTCGAGCAGCTCGCGGGCGGCGCTGCGCAGGCCGAGCCCGGCGGCGAGCACCGCGAGCACCTCCGGCGCGCGGCTGCGCGGGTCGAGCTCGAGGCCGTAGGCCTGGTCGAGGCGGAGGAGCATCCGCACCTGGTTGCGCGCGAGCACGGGGAGATCCGCGCCGGGGACGAACACCGCCGCGGCGACGATCCCGTTCTTCCGGGCGAACGCCGCGACGAGCCGGTCGCAGACCGCGCGGCGTAGAAGCGGCAGCCGCGCCGCGAGCGGCGCACCCTCTTCGCCGAGCCGTCCGGCGATCGCGCGCGCGATCGCCTCGTGCGGGAAGCCTTCGCCCGCACGGATGCGAACGACGTCGGTCGCGAGCACGTACGGAATCGAGACGTTCTCGCTCCCCGTGCCGACGGCAACGGCGACGATCGGAACACGCGCACGGTACGCGCGCTTCAGTGCCCGCTCGTCCTGCTCCGCGCCGGTGAACAGGTGGATGTAGGCGGCGGCACCCTCAGGATCCCCGAGTCGAACTGCGGTCGAATCACCGCCGCGGACCAGCTGGCGCTGGAGGGCGTGCGCCAGCTCGCGCGCGCCGCCGACGGCGAGCGGCTTCTCGTCCCGCGCGGAGGCCTGGAGCTCCTTGAGCATCTTCCGCAGCACGCCGATCGAGACGGGCGGCTTCACGCGCGCCTCCTCGACCGCGCCGCGCGGCCGCGCGCGTGGATCGCGAGCAGGATCCCCATGGCGGCGAGGTTCGCGATCATCGACGACCCGCCGACGCTGACGAACGGGAGCGGGATGCCGGTGATCGGCGCGATCCCCATCGTCATGCCGACGTTGACGAAGATCTGGAAGAGCAGCGCGACGACGATCCCGCCGGCGACGATCGCCGAGTAGAGGTCGCGCGCGACGGCGACCACGCGGAGGCTCCGCCAGAGCACGAGCAGGTAGAGGGCGAGCAGAAGCGAGGCGCCGACGAAGCCGCGCTGCTCGCTGTACGACGCGAAGACGAAGTCCGTGCCGTGCTCGGGCAGGAAGTTGAGCCGCGTCTGCGTCGCGTTCTTCACGCCGCGGCCGTTCACCTGCCCGGAGCCGACGGCGGCGATCGACTGCTCGAGGTTGTAGCGCGCGTCGACAGTGCACTTCGACGGGTGCACGAAACAGGTCAGGCGGGACTTCTGGTAGCCCTTGAGGAAGTCCACGCCAACGGCAGGGCCCGCCCAGAGGACGCCGACCACGAGGAGCACCGCGAGCGAGCCGAGCACCGTGAGCTGCCGCCACGGCGTGCCGCAGACGAAGAGCATGGCGGCGAGGGCGGCGAGGTAGACGAGCGCCGTGCCGAGGTCGGGCTGCGCGAACACGAGCACGACCGGGATCGACCCCAGCCCCAGGGTGCGCAGCGTCGTGCCGAGGTCGCCGATCCGGGCCCGGTCGGCGAGGAAGCCGGCGAGCGCGAGCACGAACAGCAGCTTCCCGAACTCCGACGGCTGGAACGTGAAGAAGCCGACGTTGATCCACCGGGTCGAGCCGCGGGCGGCGCGCCCGACCAGGAGGACGATCGCGATCAGCCCGACCGTGCCGCCGAAGATGTAGCGCCAGTAGCGGCGGTAGAGATCGGGGTCGACGAGGACGCCGATGACGAGCGCGACGCCCCCCACGGCCGCGTACACGATCTGCCGGTCGAGGTAGTAGCTCGGGTTGCCGGGAACGTCGAACCGCGTCACGCCGGCGATGCCCCAGAGGCCGACGGCGACGAGCCCCGCCACGCCGGCGAGCAGCAGCCAGTCGAGCGAGCGCACGATGCCGACGAGGGCGAGCCCCTCCCCACGCTGGGCGGCGAGCCCTGACCGTTGCGATCCGGCGTACTCGAGCATCAGTCGGAGTGGATCGCGCCCGCCTGCTGCGCCTTGACGTGGAAGAACGCGGAGAAGACCTGCTCCGCGGCCGGCGCCGCCGCCGTGCCGCCGTGGCCACCGTTCTCGATCAACGCGCAGACGACGAGCGTCGGAGCGTCGGTCGGCCCGTAGCCGCACCACCAGGACTGGTCCTGGAGGCCCGTGTACCCGGGCAGCGTCACGACCTTCTCGGCGGTGCCGGTCTTGCCGGCGATCGAGACCGGGAACTTGCCGAAGACGCCGTAGGAGGTCCCGAAGGAGAGGTGCGTCCCCTCGTAGAGGCCCTGCTGGACGACCTTGAGCGCGGCGGGGTCGATGGGGACGTGCTTCGGCGCCGGCAGCGCCGGCACGGGCACCGCCGTCCCGTTCTGGTTCTCGACGTCCATGAGCAGGTGCGGCGTGACGAGGTTGCCGCCGTTGGCGATCAGCGCGTAGAAGCGCGTCATCTGCAACGGCGTCACGAGCAGGTTCCCCTGGCCGATCGCGAGCTCGATCGAGTCGCCGGGCGTCCAGAGGCGGTCGACCTGCCAGTGACCGGGATCCGTCTTCGCGGTGTACGTGTCGTGCTTCCACCTGATCGTCGGCACGAGCCCGCTCACCTCGGGGCCGGCGTCGGTCCCCGTCGGCTCGCCGAAGCCGAAGGCCTCGGCCCACCGCTGCAGCGGCTGGCCGCGGTCGCCCGGGAGCTCCCAGAACTCGTTCCCGAGACGGTAGAAGTACGTGTCGCACGAGTAGGCGAGCGCCGTGGGCAGGTCCATCGGCTGGTTCACGTTCGGGTCCCAGTTGTGGAACGTCCGGTGCGACTTGTCCTCCGGCGCGGTGAACGTCCCCTTGCACGGCAGGTACGCGTACGGCGAGACCATGTGCTCCTGCATCGCCGCGAGCGCGGTGACCGGCTTGAAGGTCGACCCGGGCGGATAGAGGCCCTGCAGGGCGCGGTCGAGCGAAGGGTAGTTCTTCGCGGGGGCGCTGCTCGCCGTCAGGCCCTCGGCGGCGAGCTCCTTCACGGTGACGTGGCCCGTGAAGACGGACGGCTGATACGCGGGCGCCGAGGCGAGCGCCAGGATCGAGCCGTTCCTGGGGTCCATCGCGACGATCGCCCCGCCCCGAGCGGCCCACTTGCCGCCCGCCTGCGCGAGGCGGATGCCGTACTGAAGCGCCTTCTCGGCCGCCTTCTGGAGCTGCAGGTCGAGCGTCAGGCGCACCGTGTGCCCCGGCGTGAACGGAACCGTCGGCACGACGGCGCTGCGCGGCCTGCCGAGGGCGTCGATGTGGCGGCGCGCCTCGCCGTCGACGCCGCGGAGGTACGTGTCGTAGGACGCCTCGATCCCGGCCTGCCCGATCTCGTCGCCGGCCTGGTAGCCGCTCTTCGCGAGCTTCTTCAGCTGCGAGGGGGAGATCTCGCCGACGTAGCCGAGCACCTGCGCCGCGAGCGAGTTGTACGGGTAATGGCGGATGTACGTCTTCTCGGTCGTGACGCCCGGGAACTGGGAGGCGCGCTCGTCGAGATAGGTCACCATCGGCTTGCTCGCATCCTCGCGGATGGTGACCGGCGTGATCAGGTCGTTCGCGATGCGGCGCGCCTTGATGCCCGCGGCGATCTCGTAGAGCGGCACGCGCGTCACGTGGGCGAGTGCGCGCAGCTCCTGGTACCGCACCGTGTACACCTTGGGCAGGTCCGACGGCCAGAGCTCGACGGCCGTGGCCTGGACGTTCATCACCAGGACCTTCCCGTTGCGGTCGAGGATCTGGCCGCGCGGCGCCTGCACGCGCACGATGCGGTAGGAGTTCGCCTGCGCCTGGCCGACGTACTTCGTTCCGGCGAGCACCTGCAGCGCCCACAGGCGGAGGAAGAGCGCGCCGAAGACGACGAGCAGGATGCCGCTGAGGATCGCGATGCGCAGCGCCAGCCGTGGTGTCAGCCGGTACGGCTCGGCGACGCTCTTGCTCGGCGGCAGGAACTTGCGCGGCCGCGCGCGGCTCCCGGCGGCGCTAGCCAAGCAGCTGCACCTCGGTCGCGACGTCCGACCGCTCGAACGCGCGCAGGAGCCGCCGCACGACCGCGTACACCGGCGCCGTCAGGACGAGGTTGAGCACGATCGCCGGAACGAGGCCCTCGAGCATCGCGCCGGCCGGAGCCGGCTCGCCGAGCACGAAGTGGACGAGCAGCAGCCCGAACCCGTAGAGGATCGTCACGACGCCGACGGAGAGGAACGGCGCGTGCGCGCGGTCCTGCCCGGTGGTCTCGCCGTAGCGACCGATCCAGTAGCCCGCGACGGTCAGCACGAGCGAGGTCAGGCCGAGCTGGCCGAGCGTCGCCGTGTCGACCAGCAGTCCGGCGAAGAAGCCTCCTACTGCGCCGACGATCGCTCCGCGCAGGAGGGCGACTGCGACGAGGGTGACGAGCAGCACGTCGGGGACGCCGTGGAGCACGTGGATCTGCGTGAGGATCGAGACCTGCACGATCGCCGCGACGAACAGCAGCACCGCGGCCTTGAGGCCGTCGACGATCGTCACGGCAGCTTCGACGCCTTCGTCGGGATGAGGGCGGCGACCGCGTCCAGCCCGGTGAGCTTCGCGAACGGCGCCACCTGCACCGTGCGGTACGTCGCGATGTCGCTCGTCCCGACCGAGATGACCTGGCCCACGGGGATGCCGTACGGATAGAGGTCGGGGTAACGGCGGTCGCGTGTGCCCTGGGTGACGATGACGTCGCCCCGGTTCACGACCTCGTCCTTCGCGACCTGGTCGAGGATGAGCGTATTCCCCTGGCCGTGGCGGATGAGGCCGAAGACCTTCGTCGTCAGGTCACGCGCGGCGACGACGCTGTCCGGATCGGTGAGGAGCGCGACGGTGGCGGTCACGCGACCGACGTTCGTGACGCGGCCGACGAGCCCGTCGGCGCTGACGATGGGCGTGTTCACCCGGAGACCCCTGTTCGATCCGGCGGAGATCGTGATCTGCTGGTCGAAGGGCCCGCTCGGGAACGAGATCACCGAGGCGTTCACGGCATGGTAGTCCTTCGGGTAGGCCGGGCCCTGCTCGTAGTCGAGCAGGCGCTTCAGGCTCGCGTTCTCCTTCGCGGCGGCGAGGTTCTTGAGCGCCAGCGCCTGGTAGTAGCTGACCTCGCGATGCAGCTTCGCGTTCTTCGACTTCGCGCTCGTGAGGCTGCTCACGTAGCCGTACGCGTCGCGGAACGGGCGCGCGACCCGGGTGGCGGCGACCTGGAAGGGGCGTAGCGCCGACGCGCCGTAGCCCTGGGCGTCGTGCAGGGCGCCTGAGGTCGGCGACCGGAACGAGATCGTGAGCAGGGCGAGCGCGCCGAGCACGAGCACGGCGAGCACGGCGCGCCGCAGCGCAGCGCTGCGCCCCCTGGGGGGCCGCCGTTCGGACTTGCGCTGGGCCGACGAGGCCAGCACCGCCACACGCGCGGTGCGGTGAGGAGGAGCCACTTTGCAAGGGTACCGCGCCTGACGGCGCGGTCCCCTTCTTGGCTACCAGGAACAGGCCGCTTACATCAGATAAGAGCGTGGCGGCTTCGCCGCCGCGCGCTCTGCGGAGCACAACCTCTCCCCGCGCAAAATGCGGAGCATTTTGCGCGGCTAATAGCGGCGTCCGTTTCTGGAGCGGGCCCTCGCCTTGTTGCTGCGGTGGATCGCCTCGAACTCCTCGAGGCTCCGGCCCGAGCCGACGGCGACGCAGGTCAGCGGGCTCTCCGCAAGGTGCACCGGCATCTGGGTCTCGTGGCGCAGCCGCTCGTCGAGGCCGTTGAGGAGGGAGCCGCCGCCCGCAAGAACGATGCCGCGGTCCATGATGTCGGCGGCCAACTCGGGGGGCGTCTTGTCGAGCGTCGACTTGATCGCCTCGATGATCTGCGTGACCGGCTCGTCGAGCGCCCGGCGGATCTCCTCGGAGGTGAGGATCACCGTCTTGGGCAGCCCCGTGAGCATGTCGCGCCCCCGCACCTCCGCCTGGAGCTCCTCCTTCATGTCCCACGCGGAGCCGATCTCGAGCTTGATCTCCTCGGCGGTCTGCTGCCCGATCAGCAGCTTGTAGTCCCGCTTGATGTGGTTGATGATCCCCTCGTCCATCTCGTCGCCACCGACGCGCAGCGACTGCGAGACAACGATGCCGCCGAGGCTGATCACTGCGACCTCGGTCGTGCCACCGCCGATGTCGACGATCATGTTCCCGGTCGGCTCGGCGACCGGCAGACCCGCACCGATCGCGGCGGCCATCGGCTCCTCGATCAGATAGGCCTGGCGCGCGCCGGCGGAAAGCGTCGCCTCCTCGACCGCGCGCTTCTCGACGCCGGTGACGCCGGACGGGACGCAGACGACGACGCGCGGATGTGCGAAGCGATGCTGGTGCACCTTCTGGATGAAGTGGCGCAGCATCTGCTCGGTCACGTCGAAGTCGGCGATCACGCCGTCCTTCAGCGGACGGATCGCCTGGATCGTGCCCGGGGTGCGACCCAGCATCCGCTTCGCCTCGACGCCGACCGCGTGCACCTCGCCGGTGCGCTGGTCGATCGCCACGACCGACGGCTCCGAGAGCACGATGCCGCGTCCGCGCACGTACACGAGCGTGTTGGCGGTGCCGAGGTCGACGGCCATGTCGCGGCCGCCGAAGCCCGTCATCGACGTGAAGAGGCCCATGCCTGCGTTCGAGTCTAGCTGCGAAAACCCGGGAAGTCGCCGGAAAGCCCGGACTCCTTCGTGACGGTCTCCGCTCTACCTTCGCGACAAGCGACGACGGAGGAGCGGATGAACAACGTGAGCCTGATCGGCAACCTCGCCACCGAGGTCGAATTGCGCGAGGTCGGCACCGACAGAAAGGTCGCGAGCTTCCTGCTCGCGATCGGACGGGGTGGCCGCGACGGCGCGGATTTCGTCTGGGTCTCGGCGTGGGATCGCCAGGCGGACCTCTGCGCCGCGCACCTCGCGAAGGGCCGGCGGGTCGGGGTCGCCGGCCGCCTCAAGAGCCGCACGTGGGAGCAGGAGGGCCGGCGGCGGGACGCGGTCGAGGTCGTCGCCAACAGGGTCGAGTTCCTCGGCGGGCCGGAGCACCGCGAGGAGGGAGCGGAGGTGATCCCGTTCGACGCTGCGGCTGCCGCCGGCTAGTAGCGAAAGCGTGGGATCGCGGGGTGATGAGGATGCGCGCGCCAGGCGAGGACGTCTCGGTCACCGGCGGGCGAGGAAGAGCCGCTTCTCGGTTGTGAGGTGGGGTGCCCACTCGAGGCGATCGGCGTCCGCGAAGCGGAGGTACGCGCGGAGTGCATCCCGCATCGCGTCGACGAAGCCGTCCGCGCGGCTCGGGACGAAGCCGTCTTCCCACCAGAGGTCGAGCACCTGCACTACGCGTTCGGCCGCCTCGATCCGTGGCTCGATCCGGCCGACGAGGCGGTCGCGGAAGACGATCGGGAGCACGTAATAGCCCCAGCGGCGCTTTGCCGGCGGGAAGAAGCCCTCCCAGACGTACTCGAAGTCGAACAAGCTCGCGAGCAGGGCCGTGTCCCACAGGATCGAGTCGAACGGGGCGATGAACGCGACGGAGGACGTCGGCTTCGGCGGCGCCTGCAGGAGCGCGACCTCCTCGGCAAGGACGAAGCGCTTGCCGCGCACGCCCTCGACCTCGACGGGCACGAGCTCGCCGAGCTCGACCAGCTCCTTGTGCAGCGCCTTGCGCACATCCGGGTTGGCGATGCGGGCGAAGGTGCCGCCGGCGCCGCCGGCACCGAGCAGCCCGTGCGCGCGGTACCGGGACAGGAGCTTGTGCCGCTGCTGCTCTCGCTCCGGCACCTCGCGCGCGAGCACCTCAGCCGGGAGCAGCCGCTCGAGAAGGTCGTAGTACCGGAGGCTCCCGTCGCGCCGCGCGAGCCCGGTCGCGCCCGTCACCGTGTACGCCTCGAGCACGGCGCGCACGGCGTTCTCCGGCATCCCGAACCAGTTCTTCGTGGGGCTGCTCTCCCGCTCGAAGTCGGCCGACGACAGCGGCCCTTCGGCGCGGATCCGGTACAAGACGTTCTCCGCCACCGCGGCGTTGTCGGCGAGTGCCTGGGCGTGGAACCGGGGCCCCTTGCGGCCCATGACGTGACGGAACCAGGGGAACTCGCTCGTCGGGACGAACGACAGCGCCTTGTTGGTCGCCTCGAAGATCTCGCGGCGCTCGTAGAGCAGGTCGCACCAGGCGGGCTCGTAGCCGGCGACACGGGCGTGCAGCACGAGGTCGTGGTTCCGGCCGGCGACTGCGATCGGGTCGAACTGGATCGATCCGAGCTTGCGGAGGACCTCCAGGACGGCTTCGGGGCCACCCTCGAGCGACCGCGCCGGGACGAGGAGCTGCCTTGCGACGAGAAACCTGCGCGCCGCCTCAGCAGTGACCACCACCTCGAGGACACTACTGCGCCGGAGGGTCGTCCATCATCGCGGGATCCCACGGTGGTGCGCCTTCTGGTCGAGTCCGGCGAGGAACTGGCGCACGGCGTGCAGCACCGCGTCGGGACGCTCGCCGATCAGCAGATGGCCGCAGTCCGCGATCGACCGCAGCGGCGCACGCAGGCGGCGTGCGTACTCCATGCCGTCGCGAAGCGGCACCCAGTTGTCGTTCGCGCCCCAGAGGCAGAGGCACGGCGACCGGACGAGCCCGAGCTCGAGTCGCGGGTCGGCGCACGCGAGCGCCTTGCCCGCCGACACGGTGTCGGTGTGCTCCGCGGGGCCGGCGAGAAACGCCTCCGCCATCTCCGGCTCGAACCGCGCGGGATCGGCGACCCCCCACCAGCCGAAGGTGAGCGTGCGCCCCCAGCGGGAGCGGGCGAGCCGTCGCCGGTACGGGGCGACACGCTTCCCCGGCTGGAGCACGCCGAGCAGCTCGACCACCGTGCGGCTCGCAGGCGATGCGGACGAGATGCCCGCCGCCGCGGCGAGGACGACTCCGGTCACCGCCTCCGGCCGCCGGATCGCCGCGCGCAGCGCGACGAGCCCGCCGAGCGAGTGGCCGATCCAGGCCGCCGGCAGCGCCCCCTCGGCCTCGAGCACGGCGAGCACCGCCTCGGCGTACGGGTCGAACGTCGGCGCCGCGGGCAGCGGGCTCGAGCCGCCGTGCCCGGGCAGCTCGGGCACGAGCACCCGGTGGTCTTCCGCCAGGGCCGGCGCGATCAGGCGCCAGTTCCCGGCCGCCCCTCCGAAGCCGTGGACGAGCACGAGCGGCGGCCCCGTCCCGGCCGCGAGGTAGCGGATGCGGGCCGTCCGATACGGCACGGCCCGGTCGGAGAATCCGGGAATCCCCTGCCTGGCGTCCGTCCCCATCAGGGCATATTCTTCGCTCGATGGATGCTTCGGCGGGACGGGCAGATTGATGCCTGTCGGATCGACAAACGAGGGTCACGACGAGCCCGTCTGAGCGCGCAGCGCCGGCGGGCTTTTTCGTACCCGGAGGAAGGAGCACGAGAGGCATGGCGAATCACCTCACGCCCGAGGAGCTGTCGAAGGAGCTGGGCATCGATCGGCAGGAGGTGATCCGGGTCTGCATGCAGGAAGGCGTGCCGATCTACAACGGCAAGATCGACAAGTATCTCTTCCAGGTGCAGCTCGAAGCGCTCGGCGCAGGCCTCGCGAAGAGCTGACGGCCGCGGGAAGTGCTGCGCACTTCCCGCGGGGCGATGTTGTGCTCCGCAGAGCGCTCGCCGGCCAAGCCGGCGAGCTCTTGGTGATCTGAGCGACAGGTTTGCGTCGCGCGCGCGGTGGTGGCTGCGCCATCCCCGCGCGCGAGCATCCGGCCTCCACGAACGCTTCGCGTTCGCTCCGGCCCTTGGACCGTCGGCCTGGATGAAGGTTCAAACCGTCGCTCGGCCTGCGGTCCAGGCCGGAGGCCAACGCGGCCGCAGGCGCGTTGGCCGCAGGCAGATCCACGCGGACGGGGACGCTTCAGCGCCACCGGCCGCGCAGCGTAACCCTCGGCCTACGGCAGACAAGAGCTCGCCGGCTCGGCCGGCGAGCGCTCTGCGGAGCACAACATCTCCCCTCGCGAGGTGCGCAGCACCTCGCGAGGCGCCGTCAGGCGCTCTTGCGCGCCGGCGCCCGTCGCGTGCGAGAGCCGTCCCCCGGGGCGGCTTTCGGCTTCCCGGGCGCCTTCGCGGCGGCACCGCCGCCACGCCGGTCCTGCACCTCGGCGACGCTTCGACGCAGCGCCTCCATCAGGTCGACGACCGGCGTCTCGGGGACGGGCTCCGGCCGCGCGATGGCCTCGCCCGCGAGCTTGGCGTCGAGCATCGCGCGCACGTCGCGGCGGTACTCGTTCTCGAAGTCCGCGGCGTGCCACTCGCCGACGAGGCTGTCGATCACCTGCCCGGCGAGCGCAAGCTCGGCCTTCTTCACCTCGGTCGCGGCAACAGCCTCCTCGATCTCCGCCTTCGAGCGGACGTCGTCCGCGAAGAAGAGCGTCTCCATCGCGAGCGTGTCGCCCTGGGGTCGGATGAGGCAGAGGTTCTCCTTTCCCCAGAGCACGAACTTCCCGACGGCGGCCGTGCCGGACTCCTT
The DNA here is from genome assembly GCA_035623575.1 of Gaiellaceae bacterium. Classification (GTDB taxonomy): domain Bacteria; phylum Actinomycetota; class Thermoleophilia; order Gaiellales; family Gaiellaceae; genus Palsa-739. The sequence goes on along the minus strand of DASPTD010000006.1, from coordinate 31,425 downwards.
CATCGCGCGCAGCAGGAGCACGTACGGGCGCCGAGCCGCCTCCGCAGTCGCCGGCGCGAGGTAGTAGGTGCGATCGAAGAACACCGGGTCGACGTCCTCGAGCTTGACGAAGCGGAGGATCTCGATCGACTGCGAGCGCTTGAGGGCGACGGCCTCGAGATCGGACTCCTCGACGAGCACGAACTCGCCCTTGGCGACCTCCCAGCCCTTCACGAGCTCGTCCGCCTCGACCTCGCGCTCGTGGAACGGGCACCAGCGCTTCTGCTTGATCGGAGTCCCGCACTCGCGGTGGAGGGTGCGGAAGGCCACGTCGGACCGCTGGGTGGCAAGGGCCAGCCCGATCGGGATGTTGACGAGGCCGAAGCTGATTGAGCCGTTCCAGATCGTGCGCATGAGGGGCCCGTGATCTTACCGGGACCGAACGGGTTCGCCCTCTCGCCCCGCTTACCTCCATGCGTACGATGAGGCCGTGGCGATCCTCTCGGCTACGGCCTCCGAGACCACCCTCGGCCGGCGAACCGCGCCGGCGCTCTGGCAGTACGTGCTCGCACGCGGTTTCGAAGCGCCCGCGTACCTCGAGGAGACCGTCGACGGGTGGCGCCCCGTGTCCTGGCACGAGGCGGCAGAGCGGGTGGACGTCCTCGGTCAGGCGCTGCTCGCCCACGGGGTGCGCCGCGGCGATACGGTGGCCGTGCTCGCGCGGACGCGGCTCGAGTGGGTGCTGCTCGACTGGGCGGTGATGTCCGTCGGTGCCGCCGTGGTCGGGCTCTATCCGACGAACTCGGCGAAGGAGTGCGCGTACATCCTCGGCCACTCCGAGGCGGTGCTCGCGTTCGCGGAGGACGAGGCGCAGCGCACGAAGCTCGCGACGGTGCAGGACGAGCTGCCGGCGCTGCGCGAGATCGTCCGCTTCGACGAGCTGCCGGCGCTCGAAGCCGAAGGGCGAACGCACAGGGAGGAGCACCCCGGCGCAGCCGAGGCAGCGGCGAACGCCGTTCACGAAGACGACCTCGGCACGCTCATCTACACCTCCGGGACGACCGGCCCGCCCAAGGGCTGCATGCTCACGCACCGGAACCTCGTCACGGCCGCCGTCCGGGTCCAGCACAAGCTCCAGGACGAGGACGACGTCGTCCTGCTCTTCCTGCCGCTCGCGCACAGCTTCGGGCGCCTCGCGCACCAGGCGGCCGCCTTCCACGGGTCGACGCTCGCCTTCTGCGCCGAGGCCGCCCGCGTGCCGGAGGCGCTGGCGACCGTGCGGCCGACGATCCTGCCGGCGGTGCCGCGCGTGTACGAGAAGATCCACGCGAACGTGCTCGGCGAGATCGACCGCGGGAGCGGGGCGAGGCGCGCGATCGGCGGCTGGGCGATCGGCGTGGGCGGACGGGCGAGCGGGCTCCGGCGCGGGGGGAAGCGGGTGCCGCTGCTCCTTCGGCTCGAGGAGCGGGTCGCCGAGCGGCTGGTCTTCTCCAAGGTCAAGCAGCGGCTCGGCGGCAGGCTGCGGATCGGCATCTCGGGTGCCGCACCGCTCGGGCTCGACGTGCTCGAGTTCTTCAACTCGCTCGGCATGCTCGTGATCGAGGGATACGGCCTCACGGAGACGTCGAGCTCGGCGACCGTGAACGATCCCGACGACTTCCGCTTCGGGACGGTCGGCCGTGCGGTCGAAGGCTGCGAGATCAAGCTCGACGCCGACGGCGAGATCCTGATCCGCAGCGAGACGATCTTCACCGGGTACTACAAGGAGCCCGAAGCGACCGCCCTGGCGTTCACCGAGGACGGCTGGTTCCGCAGCGGCGACGTCGGCGAGATCGACGCCGACGGCTTCGTCAAGATCACCGACCGCAAGAAGGACCTAATCATCACCGCCGGTGGAAAGAACATCGCGCCGCAGAACCTCGAGAACGCCCTCAAGGCCTCTCGCTTCATCTCGCAGGCACTCATCGTCGGCGATCGGCGACCGTACGTGACCGCGCTGATCACCCTGGACTGGGACGAGGTGAACGCCTCGGGTCGGGACCCGCAGCAGCTCGTGGAGGAGCTGGTCGAGGCGGTGAACAGGGATCGCGTTCGAGTCGAGCAGATCAAGCGCTTCGCGATCCTCCCGCGCGATTTCACGCAGGAAGACGGCGAGCTCACCCCGACGCTGAAGCTGCGCCGCCGGGTCGTGCACGACCATTTCGCGGAGGAGATCGAGCGCCTCTACAGCGAAGCGAGATGACCGCAGGTTTCCTCATCGCGTCGGCGTTCCTCGCCAGCGCGGTCGAGTTCGTCGAAGCCTTGACGATCGTGCTCGCGGCCGGGGTGACGCGCGGCTGGCGCTCCGCGCTCGTCGGGGTCGGAGCGGCGACCGCCGCTCTCGCGGTGATGGTCGCGGCGCTCGGACCGGCGCTCACCCTCGTTCCGATCTCAGCCCTGCGGCTCGTCGTCGGTGCGCTCCTGCTCGCGTTCGGGCTCCAGTGGCTGCGCAAGGCGATCCTGCGCGCGAGCGGCTACAAACCCATCCACGACGAGGCGGCGATCTTCGCGCGAGAGATCGCAGGGGCGCGCACCGCACAGGCCGAGCAGCGGGTGGGCCTCGACTGGTACGGCTTCACGCTCGCGTTCAAGGGCGTGCTGCTCGAGGGACTGGAGGTGGCGTTCATCGTCGTCACGTTCGGCAGCGCGCAGGGCCGGATCGACCTCGCCGCGCTGGGAGCCGGCGGCGCGCTCGTGCTCGTCGTGATCGTCGGCGTGCTCGTACGCGCACCGCTGGCGCGCGTGCCGGAGAACACGCTCAAGTTCACGGTAGGGGTGATGTTGACGACGTTCGGGATCTTCTGGGCAACCGAGGGCGCGGGTGCGCACTGGCCCGGAGACGATGCCTCGCTGCCCGTGGTCCTGGCGTTCGTGATCGCCCTCTCGACCGCCTCCGTCGCAACGCTCCGCCGCCGGCGCCCGACAATGGTCGCCGCATGAGCCGCGTGCGCGCGTTCGGCCGCTTCTGGTGGAGCTTCGTCGTCGGCGACGACTGGCGGGCGGCCCTGGGAATCGTCGTCGCGATCGGGATCACCGCCGCGCTTGCCGCGGAGAAGGTCGCGGCATGGTGGTTCCTGCCGACGGCGGTCGCCGTGGTCCTCGCGCACTCGCTGTACCGAGAAGCTCGAAACAGCGGCTAGGCCACGGGGGAATCGCGAAGCGGTTACCCCGTGATGCGGCGGGCGCCGTCGTAGGTGGCCGCGTACCAGGCTTCGCTGAGGCTCGAGATCTTCACGACGTCGCCCGTGTGCGGTGCGTGGATGAACTCGTTGTCGCCGATATAGATGCCGACATGGCCGAGGCCGTCGAAGAAGACGAGGTCGCCCGGCTCGAGGTCGCCGGCCGAGACCGGCACGCCCGCGTTCCACTGCGCCCCCGTGTAGTGCGGGAGCGAGACGCCCACCTGCGCGTACACGTACGCGACGAACCCCGAGCAGTCGAATCCGCTGGGGCTCTCGCCTCCCCAGACGTACGGCACGCCGAGGTACTGCATGGCGATCCCGACCACGCCGGTGTACTGCGAGGGCGGCGCGACGGAGACGCCGTCCGGCGTCACTGCCGTCACGCCGATCCCGTTCGAGCTCGGCGACAGGAGCTGCTGTTCCTGGAGCGCGGCGAGCCTGGCCTGCGCCTGCCGCGCGAGGGCCAGCTGCCGAGCGCGTTGAGCCGCGACCAGGTGGGCGATCTCGCCCTTGACCGAGGCGAGCAGGCGCCGCTGCCGGGCGAGTTGCGAGCTGATGCGCGCCTTTGCGGCCGCCCTCTGGCGCACGAGCCTGGCCTGGTCTCTGTGCTCGCGCACAAGTGCGCGCTCGTGGATCGTCACCTCGTGCTTGAAGCCGATCACCTGATTCATCACGGCGACGTCCTGCGACGATACCGACTGCACCGTCTCGATCCGGTTGACGAGATCATCGATGCTCGTCGCGCCGAGAAGGACGGACAGTGTCGTCTGGTCATCGCGGGAGGTGTAGATCACGACGAGCCGCTGCTCGAGAGCGACCTGCGACTTGTGAAGGTTGATCCGCGCGGCGTGCAGAGCGATTCGGTTGATCGTCAGGTTGTGGTCGATCGCGCGCAGCTTGACCGTGGCCTGCTCATAGGCGTTCTGCGCCCGCCCGAGGCTCGCTTCGAGCCGTGTCAGCTCCCCATTCACACGCTCCGCCTCGGCCCGCTTCGCGGAGATCGAGGGGTCGGCCGACGCCGCTTCGGCCGCGATGCAAACCGCGGCGAGTGCGATGGCGAGCAACGACGCCTGTCGCCTCAGAACGCTAATAGCAGGCTCCTGAATCGGGTCGGCGACGGGCGCACCGGAGGGGCCGGAACGTCACAAGTTCCGCAGGCTAACAGGGTCACCGGCTGCTCGCAACCGTTCCAAGGGCAGGAAATTGCCGCAATTCGACATTTACCCTATCGCAGTCCCCGGGAAGATGGACCGCACAAAGTCGTGGAACGGCACTTCGGAGTGTGGTACGGTCCGGCACCGTGAGCGGCCGGAGGAGAGAATCCGCGGCGCGGCTCGCAGGCATCTCTGCGTTGCTCGTCTTCGCCGTCGCCTCGGCGGCCGCGGCCGCGGCCCCCGACACGCAGTACCGCGGGAAAGCGGCCAAGCTCCAACAACAGGCGAGCTTGCTCGCGTCGCGTGCTCACAGCGCGCTGCTCGATCTCTATGCGCTCGACACGCGCTTCGGCGCTGCGCAGACACGACTCGCGTCGCTGCAGGCAGAAGCCGAGCAGCTGCGCGAGCAGCAGGTGGTGCTGGCACAGCAGATCGCGGCAACGAAGCAGGCGCTCGCAGTGTCGCAGCAACAGCTCGGCGCCAACCTGCGGCTGCTGTACAAGCAGGGCGACACCGATCCGATCGCGGTGATGCTCGGGGCGACGTCTCTGTCGGACGCGATCACGCAGCTGGACGACCTGAACCGCGTCGCGGACCAGAGCGAACAGGTCGCCGCCGAGACGGCGGCTGCACGCGTGCGGCTCGCCGGGTTGGAGAGAGCGCTCTCGGGGCGCCGCCTGCAGGTCGGGGCCGACCTCGCGGCCGCGCAACGAACGGCCCGCCGGCTCGCATCCGCGCGCGTGGAGCGCCGTTCCTTCATCACACAGCTGCACAGCCAACAGCGGCTGAAGGTCGCGGAGATCGGAGTGCTCGAGGCCAAGGCCAAGGCCGCCGAGGTGAAGGCCCAGAAGCTCCAGGCCGTGGCGCTCGCGGGGCAAGCGGCCACGCCGGCGCCGCTCGGGACTCCGGATCCGGCGCCCATTCCCGCGCCGGGCGGGAGCACGCTCACGGTCAGCTCCACCGGCTATTCGCTCACCGGCCACACGTCCACCGGAATCCCGGTCGGCTGGGGCGTCGTCGCCGTCGACCCGACGGTGATCCCGCTCGGCACGCGGCTGACGATCCCGGGCTACGGGGACGGAGTCGCAGCGGACACGGGCAGTGCCGTCAGAGGCCCGGACATCGACCTCTGGTTCCCGACGCTTGCTCAGGCGCGCGCCTGGGGGCGGCGCACGGTGACGATCACGCTTCACTAGAATCCGCAGCCCAGGAGGGGGTTCCAGCTGAACGAGCTGCAGACGGCCGAGGAGCGGCATTCCGAGTCGCTTCGCGTGTTGATCGTCGACGACCACGATCTCTTTCGCACAGGCCTGCGAAATCTCCTCGAAGAGCAGGGTGTGCAGATCGTGGGCGAGGCCGCGTCAGGCGCAGAGGCCGTCCGTTCCGTCCGCGAGCTCGCGCCGGACGTCGTCGTCATGGATCTGAGCATGCCCGGCATGGGTGGTGTCGATGCCACACGACACATCTCGTCGATCGCACCGCTCACCCGCGTCGTCGTGCTGACGATCTCCGACAGCGACGCCGACGTGATGGATGCGATCTTCGCCGGCGCGTGCGGCTACCTGCTCAAGGACTCGTCGATCCAGGATCTCATCGCCGGTATACAGGCCGCCTCGCGCGGCGAGTCGCTGATCTCGCCGGCGATCGCCGCGAAGGTCCTGCAGCGCGTGCGCGCGACGAGCACCCGGCCGGAGATCGCAGGAACCATCAAGGCCGAGCTGTCGGAACGTGAGATCGAGGTGTTGAAGCTGATCGCGAACGGGAGAGACAACGCAGTCATCGCGGCCGAGTTGCACATCAGCCCGAAAACGGTCAAGAACCACATCTCGAACATCCTGATGAAGCTTCAGATCGACAACCGCATCCAGGCCGCGGTCTACGCCGTCCGCTCCGGAATCGTGTAGGCGAACCGTCGGTTCGCCTACACCCTGGTTTGTGCTCCGCAGAGAGGACGCCGGCAAAGCCGGCGTCCTCTTCGGGCGCGAGGCCATTGGAGGCATGACGCGGCCGGTGGTGCTCCGCATCCCCGCCCGCGTGGATCCGGCCTCCGGTTACGGCGGCTGCGCCCGCCGTAACCTCCGGCCCTTTGCGTTCACCGCAGGAGTATGTCTACGGCTGAGTCGCATGGGCCATGCGGCGCGTTTCGCGTGCGCGCTCCTGTAGCCCGGCCAGGAGCCCGCGCAGCTTCCCGAGCTCGCGAGCGAGCTCGGAGATGCGGCGCTCGAGCCGCAAGCGCTCGGCCTCGAGCACCAGCGCCTGCGCGTAGCCCTCCGTGAGCGCCTCCTCGAGGCGCGCCAGCGTCGGCGCCCCCGCGCCGCTCGCCGGAGCGTTCAGCAGGTCCTCGATCTGCTCCACCACGGAGCCTCGATTATCAAACGGGCTCTTTCTGCCCGGTATAGGCCGCACGGCCCATCTTGCGACCCGAAAGGCCCAACAGGGTTGACGATTCCGGCACCCGTCCGAACAATGGACGGCGTGGTGCCCTCCCGCGTTCGCGCCGTCGTCGCGGTGGTCCTCGCCGGCATCGCGGTCCCGGCCACGGCCGGCGCCCAGGGCCCGCCGCTTCCCACGCGCCTCCAGGACGCGCTCCTCGTCCCCACGGTGAGCCTTTCCGAGTCGGCCGCGTACGTCGTCGACCTGTCCACGGGGCAGGCGGTGTTCTCGCGCAACGCATCGCTGCCGCTGCTGCCGGCGTCGAACGAGAAGCTCGCGCTGACATACGGCGCGCTGACCGCCCTCGGCCCGGCGTTCCGGATCGAGACGGACGTGCTCGGCGAGGGAGAGCAGACAGGCGGGACCTGGCAAGGCGACCTCGTGCTCAAGGGGTACGGTGACCCGACGCTCTCGTCGCGGGGTCTCGCTGCGCTCGCGCAGCAGGTTCACGCCGACGGCATCACGCGCGTGACCGGCCGTGTGCTCGGCGACGAGACCTGGTTCGATTCGCGCCGGACGGCGCCAGGCTGGAAGGCGTCCTTCTACATCGAGGAATCGCCACCGCTCTCGGCGCTGATCGTCGACCGCGGCCTCGTCGGACGTTTCACGTCGCGCAACCCGGCGCTGTCGGCGGCGCAGCTCTTCCGTAAGGCGCTCGTCCACGCCGGCGTGCGCGTCGCCGGCGCCGCAGAGCTGGGTGCGGCGGACGAGCAGGCGGTCGCGCTCGGCTCCATCGACTCCCCCACGCTCGCCTCGATCGTCCGCTGGATGGACCGCGTGAGCGACAACTTCACCGCCGAGATGCTGCTCAAGGAGCTCGGCGCGGTGCAAGCCGGCAGGGGCACCACCGCTGCCGGCGTCGCCGTCGTCAGGCAACTGCTCGTTCAGGCCGGCGTCCCGATGGACGGCGTCCGTCTCGTCGACGGCTCCGGGCTCTCGCTGCTCGACCGGATGACCGCGAACGCGCTCGTCTCGCTGCTCTCGACGATGTGGGACGACCCCGAGGTGCACCCGGAGCTCGTCGCGTCGCTGCCGGTCGCCGGCCGCACCGGCACCCTCCACGACCGGATGCGCCGGAGCGCGGCCACGGGCATCGTCGTCGCCAAGACGGGGACGACGGACAACGCCTCCGCGCTGTCGGGCTTCGTCGGCGACCGCTACGTCTTCTCGATCCTCGAGAACGGCTGGCCCCTCGACTGGGGGTGGGCACGGGTCGCGCAGGATCGGTTCGCGACGATCCTCGCCGCGTCCTAGTCGCCCGCCCGGTTACAGTCGGTGCGAACACAGGGAGGCGAAGCATGGTCGTGACGATCAAGCTGACGGACGGCGAGACGTTCGCGTTCGAGTCGGGCAAGTCCGCCCACGCAGTTGCGAACGACATCGCCGCGCATCAGCTGTTCTTCGAGGTGCACACCGAGGCCGGGGTCGTGTACGTCAACCCCAGGCAGGTGGTCTCCGTCCGGGAGGAAGAGGCCTAGGCGAGCAGGTCGAGCAGGTCGGCCTCGGTGAGCAGCGGCACCCCCGCTCTCTGCGCCTTCGACAGCTTCGAGCTGCCGGGCTCCTCGCCGACGACAACGCCTGTCGTCTTCGACGACACGGAGTCGGAGACCTTGGCGCCGCGCGCTACGAGCGCGGCCCTCGCGTCGTCGCGCGAGAACCCTTCGAGCGTGCCGGTGATCACATATGTCCGGCCGGAGAGCGGCCCCTCCCTGGGCCGCTCCTCCTCGCCGGCGACGAACCTGAGCCCGAGCTCGCGCAGCTCCGTGACGAGCCGGCGGTTGTCCTCGTCGCGGAACCATTCGGCGACCGCCTCGGCGCGTTCCGGGCCGATGCCGTCGACCTCCTGCAGCTCCTCCTGGGACGCGTTCGTGAGACGGTCGACGTCGCCGAAGTGCCGCGCGAGCGTCTGCGCGGTGACCCAGCCGACGTCGGGGATGTTCAGCCCGAAGAGCACGCGCGAGAACGGCACGGCCTTCGACGCCCCGATCGCCTCGACCGCGTTCTGCGCCGAGGTCTCGCCGAACCCGTCGAGCTCCAGCAGCTGCTCGGGGGCCAGCCGGTACAGCTCGGGGATCGAGCGCACGAGCCCGAGGTCCCAGAGACGGCGGACCGTCTGCTCGCCGACGCCTTCGATGTCCGCCGCGGCCATCACCCAGTTGTTCAGCGACTCGAGTCCGCGCGACGGGCAGGCGCGGTTCGGACAGCGGTGCATCGCCTCACCCTCGGGCTTCACGACCTCGGCGCCGCAGAGCGGACAATGCGTCGGCATCGCAAAAGGCTTCGTTCCACGACGGTGGGGGCCCGCGGGCCCGACGATCTGCGGGATCACGTCGCCCGCACGCTGAACGATCACGTCGTCGCCCTCGCGAATGTCCTTGCGGTTGATGTCCTCCTCGTTGTGCAGCGTCGCGCGCGAGATGGTGACGCCCCCGACCTCGACCGGCTCGAGCATCGCCCACGGGTTGAGCGCTCCCGTGCGGCCGACGCGTATCGCGATCCGATCGAGCCGCGTCTTCGCGGTCATCGGCGCCCATTTGAAGGCGCGCGCCCAGCGCGGCCGCTCGTGCAGGGAGCCCAGACGCGCCTGCTGGTCGAGCGCATCGACCTTGATCACGATCCCGTCGATCTCGTAGTCGAGATCGCCGCGCCGCCGCTCCCACACCCGGCAGGCTTCGGCGACCTCCTCCACCGACTCGACCCGCTCTGCGAACGGGTTCACGGGGAAGCCGCGTTCGCGCAGCCAGCGCAGCGTCTCCCAGTGCGTCGTCGGTCCGTCGAGCCCGGCGCGGACGCCCGTGCCGTAGACCCAGATCGAGAGCGGCCGCTGCGCCGTGATCGCCGAGTCCTTCTGCCGGAGGGATCCGGCCGCCGCGTTGCGAGGGTTCGGAGCGGGCGGCTTCCCTTCCGCGGCGAGCCTCTCGTTGAACGCGCGGAAGCCGGAGAGCGGCAGGTACACCTCACCCCGGACCTCGAGCACCGGCGGCACCTGCCCGACCGCCGGCAGTTGCATCCGCAGCGGGATCGCACGAATCGTGCGCAGGTTCGGCGTCACGTCCTCGCCCTGCACGCCGTCGCCGCGCGTCGCACCGCGCACGAAGACGCCGTTCTCGTAGACGAGGTTGATCGCAGAGCCGTCGATCTTCGGCTCGAGAACGAAGGCGACGGGCTCGCGCGTGCCGAGGCGCTTCCGTACGTCGTCGACCCACTTGAGGATCGCCTCGTCGGTCGTCACCTTGTCGAGCGAGCCCATCGGCGAGAGGTGACGGACCTTCTGGAACTTCGCCGACGGCGGTGCGCCCACGCGCCGGGTCGGCGAGTCGGGCGTCACGAGCTCCGGGCGCTCCGCCTCGAGCTCGGCGAGCTCGTCGTAGAGGGCATCGTACGCCGCGTCCGCCATGATCGGCGCGTCCTCGGCGTGATACGCGATCAGGGCGCGGGTCAGCAGCTCGCGCAGCTCGGCCGCGCGCTTCGCCGGGTCAGAGGCGCTCAAGCAGCTCCTCCGCCGACTCGACGACGGCATCGGGTGCTTCGGCCTCGAGCCGCGCGCGGTCGTGGATGCGCCCCCAGGTCACGCCGATCGCATGCATGCCGGCCGCCTTCGCGGCACGGATGTCGAAGGGCGAGTCACCGACATAGGCCGTCTCGGCCGGCTCGGCACCCATCCGCTCGGCGGCGAGGAGCAGCGGCGCGGGATCCGGCTTCTGGCGCTCCGTCTCGTCGCCGCCGACGACGGTCTCGAACAGGTGGCCGACCGGCACGCGCGCGAACGCGAGCTCGACGGTCGAGCGGCGCTTCGCGCTGACGATCCCCAGCCGGCGCCCCTCGGCGTGGAGCCTGTCGAGGACGGCGAGCATCCCCCGGCACGCCTCGAGTTCGTCGTGGAGCGGCTCGTTGTGCGCGCGGTAGACGCGCACGAGCTCCCCGACTCGGTCGGGCGCGAACGCCGCCATCTGTGCCTCGAGCCCCGGGCCGCCGACCGACCGGAGCAGCTCGTCGTCGCCGTACTCGCGGCCGAGCACCTCGCGGGTCGCGTGCCTCATCGACGCGAGGATGATCGCGCCGGAGTCGACGACGGTGCCGTCGAGGTCGAAGAGGACGACGGGAAAGCGGATCACGGCGATGCATCGTAGGCAACCGACACGAGGTAGAGCCCCCAGGGCGGCGCGGTCATCCCGGCCTCGCTGCGGTCGCGGCCGTCCAGCAGCGGGGCGAGCTCCTCGGGGCCCAGCTCGAGCATCGTGCCTACGAGGCTGCGCACCATGTGCCGCAGATAGCTGTCGGCGGTGATCTCGAAGTCGAGGTGGACGCCGCGTCGGATCCATTCGGCGCGCTCGACCACCCGCAGGAACACGTCGTGCTGCGTCTCGGTCGGCGTGAACGCGCGGAAGTCGTGCTCGCCGGGCAGCAACGCCGCCGCAGCGACAAGCCGCTCCTCGTCGAGCCGTCGCGCCACCCACCAGCTGCGCCGCACCTCGAACGGCGACGGTGTGCCGCGGTTGAAGATCCGGTAGCGGTAGCTGCGCGACCGGGCGGAGTGGCGGGCGTGGAAGCCGGGAGGGACCGGCGCCGCCGCGAGGACGGAGACCGCGTCCGGCAGGCGCGTGTTCAGCGCCTCTGCGGCGCGCGCCGGCGGCGGGCCGCCCTCGACGTCGACCGACGCGACCTGCCCGAGCGCGTGCACGCCGGCGTCGGTGCGACCGGCGACGGCGAGGTTCGAGAACGAGGCGAACGTCTGCTCGAGGGCGTCGCGCAGCGCGGCCTCGACCGTCGGCAGGCCCGGCTGCGCAGCCCAACCGTGAAAGGGGGTGCCGTCGTACTCGACCGTCAACCTCAGGCGCACGTCAGGCGCTCCTGACGGTATTTGTCAGGAGTGCCTTATGCTCTATTTCTTTGCAGAGTGATTGATACACTCTAACCTGATGCCGACCGAGCAGGCATTCCTCCTCCAGCGTGTCCAGCCCGCCATGGTCGGCCTCGTGGACGGGTCGCTTGCGACCCTGGCCCCGATCTTCGCGGTCGCGCTCGCGACGCACAAGCCGTACTACGCGTTCGTCGCCGGTCTGGCGAGCGCGCTCGCGGCGGGCGTCAGCATGGCGTACTCGGAGGGGCTGTCGGACACCGGCGCGCTGACGGGCCGCGGCCACCCTGCAGTGAGAGGGACGATCACCGGGGCCGGCACGTTCCTCGGCGGCATCCTGCACACGCTCCCGTTCCTGATCCCGCACTACCACGTCGCTCTCGGCGCGGCCGTGGTCGTCGTCGGCTTCGAGATGGTCGGCCTCGCCTGGATCCGCCGGCGCTTCTTCGGCGCGGACTACCTCCGCTCGCTCGCATGGATCGTCCTCGCCGCCGCGATCATCATCGTCGTCAGCGGGGCGCTGGGGAACGCGGCGGGCTGAACGGCTGCGACTCGGGCGTCGCTACGGCACGTAGTCGACGAGCTCGAGATAGACCATCTCCGCCGCATCCCCCGGCCGGTGGCCGATCTTGACGATCCGCGAGTAGCCGCCGGGACGGTCGGCCATGCGCGGGCCGACGTCGGAGAAGAGCTTGTGCACGATCTCCTGCGAGCGGAGCTCGGACAGCGCCTGCCGGCGCGCGTGCAGGTCGCCGCGCCGACCGAGCGTGATCATCTGCTCTGCGATCGGCTTGACCGCCTTCGCCTTCGCCTCCGTCGTCCTGATCCGCCCGTGCTCGATCAGCGAGCACGTGAGGTTCGCGTACAGCGCCCTGCGATGGGCAGAGTCGCGTCCGAGCTTCTTCCCGGTCCGAGCGTGGCGCATCAGCGGTGCCTAGTCGAGGCCGCCGCCGTTGTCGCCGCGGAGGGTGAGACCGTGCTGCGCGAGCGTCTCCTTGACCTCCTCGATCGACTTCTTGCCGAAGTTCGGGATCGCGGCGAGCTCGTTCTCGGTCTTCATGACGAGGTCGCCGATCGTCTCGATGCCGACGCGCTTGAGGCAGTTGTACGAGCGGACGCCGAGCTCGAGCTCCTCGATCGGGAAGTTCTCCATCCCGTGTGCGAGCGCAGCCTCGGGGCCGACGCCGTCGCCGCCGACGGCCACTGCCTCGCCGAAGCCCTCCATCCGCTCGATGTCGGTGAAGATCGCGAGCTGGCGGATGAGGATCTCAGCCGCCTCACCGAGCGCGTCCTTCGGCTCGACGGAGCCGTCGGTGGTGATGTCGAGCGTGAGCCTGTCGTAGTCGGTGCGCTGGCCGACGCGCGCCGCCTCGACCGCGTACGCGACGCGGCGGACCGGCGAGAAGATCGAGTCGATCGGAATGACGCCGATCGTGTGCTGCGGCCCGCGGTTGAGCTCGGCAGGCATGTAGCCACGGCCCCGCCCGACCGTCAGCGTCATCTCCAGACGACCGCGATCGGCGAGATTCGCGATCTCGAGCTCTGGGTTGAGGATCTCGAGCTCGGCGGGCGCCTCGATGTCGGCGGCGGTGACGACTCCAGGGCCCTTGCGGGCGACGTGCACCTCGACCTCGGGCGAATCGCCGTGCAAGCGGGAGATGAGGTTCTTGAGATTGAGAACGATGTCGGTGACGTCCTCGCGAACGCCCGGCAGCGTCGTGAACTCGTGCGCGGTGCCCTCGACCTTGACCGAGGTGACCGCCGCGCCCTCGAGCGACGAGAGCAGCACGCGGCGCAGCGAGTTGCCGAAGGTGTGGCCGAAGCCGCGGTCGAGCGGCTCGATCACGAAGACTCCGCGGTGCTCGTCCACCTCCTCGTGAACGATCTTCGGAATCTGGAAATTTGCTTGACGAACTGCCATCGGTTCCTTTCCTTACTTCGAGTAGAGCTCGACGATCAGCGACTCCTGCACGGGCGTGTCGATCTCGGTGCGCTCGGGCTGCTTCAGCACCTTGCCGGTGAGACCGTCGTGGTCGGCCTGCAGCCACGGTGCGACGGTGGACACGAGATCGGTGGCGTCGCGGATCACCTGCTGCGCCGACGAGTTCGGGGCGACCGTGACGATGTCGTTCGGACGAACCTGGTAGCTCGGGATGTTGACGCGGCGGCCGTTCACGTGGAAGTGGCCGTGCCGGACGAGCTGGCGTGCCTGCGCCCGCGAGACGGCGAAGCCGAGCCGGTAGACGACGTTGTCGATCCGGGTCTCGAGCATGCGCAGCAGCTCCTCGCCGGTGACGCCGGAGCGGCGCGAGGCCTTTTCGTAGTAGGTGCGGAACTGCTTCTCGAGCAGGCCGTAGTAGCGGCGCGCCTTCTGCTTCTCGCGGAGCTGCGTCAGGTACTCACTCTGCTTGATCCGGCCGCGGCCGTGCTCGCCCGGCGGATAGGAGCGGCGCTCGATCGCGCACTTCTCCGTCAGGCAGCGCTCGCCCTTGAGGAAGAGCTTCATCCCCTCGCGGCGGCAGATGCGGCACTTCGGACCGAGGTCGCGGGCCATCAGACCCTTCTCCGGTTCCGTTGTCGCACCCCGTTCAACCGCGGAAAGTGCTGCGCACTTTCCGCGGGGGCCAGTTGCATCAGCCCGATCAAACCCTTCTCCGTTTCCGTTGTCGCACGCCGTTGTGGGCCTGCGGCGTCACGTCCTTGACGCCGAGGATCTCGAGACCGGCGGCCTGGAGCGAGCGGATCGCCGTCTCGCGGCCCGAGCCGGGCCCCTTCACGAAGACCTCCACCTTCTGCAGGCCGTGCTCCATGCCCTTGCGCGCGCACGCGTCGGCGGTGACCTGGGCGGCGAACGGCGTCGACTTGCGCGAGCCCTTGAACCCGGCCGAGCCGGCGGACTCCCACGCGATCACGTTGCCCTCCTTGTCGGTGAGGGCGACGATCGTGTTGTTGAAGCTCGTCTTGATGTGCGCCTGGCCGATCGCGATGTTCTTGCGGACGCGCCTACGCGTGCGACCACGGGTCGCAGGACGACGGGGAGGGGCCATCTACTTGGTCGCCGCCTTCTTGCCGCGCCCGACGGTCTTCTTCGGCCCCTTGCGCGTGCGTGCGTTCGTCTTCGTGCGCTGGCCGTTCACGGGCAGGCCGCGCCTGTGGCGCAGGCCACGGTACGCACCGATCTCTGAGAGTCGCTTGATCGACTGCTGGCGCTCGCGGCGCAGGTCGCCCTCGACCTCCAGCTCGGTGTCGATGTAGTTGCGCAGCTTCGTGACCTCGTCGTCGGTGAGGTCACGAACCTTCGTGTCGGGCGAGAGGCCGATCGCGGCTGCGATCTTGCGCGCCGTCGGCTGGCCGATCCCGTAGATGTACGTCAGCCCGATCTCGAGCCGCTTCTGGTTCGGGAGGTTGACTCCGGCGATTCGTGCCACGGGTGCCTAGCCCTGCCTTTGCTTGTGACGGGGATTGCTGCAGATGACCATGACCGTGCCGTGCCGCTTGATCACGCGGCAGCGCTCGCACATGGCCTTGACGGAGGGGCGTACCTTCATGTCTTCACCGATGCCTGTAGGTGATCCGACCGCGGTTCAGGTCGTACGGGCTGAGCTCCACCTTGACCTTGTCGCCGGGCAGGATGCGGATGTAGTGCTTCCGCATCTTCCCGGAGATGGTCGCCAGCACCGCGTGGCCGCTGTCGAGCTGCACCCGAAACATCGTGCTCGGGAGGGCCTCGACGACCTCGCCTTCGACCTCGATCTTCTCTTCCTTCGTCGGCATGTCCTTTCGGGTTCCAGGGTCATTCGCGCGCACGGCAAAGCCGGTCGCGGCGAACGGTCATCGTAGCAGAGCCGCTCCGGCCTTCGTGAGGATCAGAGGGCCGCCGGCCGTGACAGCGACGGTGTGCTCGAAGTGCGCCGCGAGCGACTCGTCGACCGAGGAGATCGACCAGTCGTCGTCGTGGACGTAGACCTCCGGAGCGCCGGCCGTGATCATCGGCTCGATCGCGAGCGTCATGCCCTCCTGGAGCAACGGGCCGCGGCCCGGAGGGCCGTAGTTCGGTATCTGCGGGTCCTCGTGGTAGGAGCGGCCGACCCCGTGACCGACGAGGCTGCGGACGACCGAGAAGCCGCCCTCCTCGACCACCGTCTGGATCGCGTGCGAGATGTCCGAAAGCCGGTTCCCGACGCGGGCTTCCTCGATCCCGGCGGCGAGCGCATCCTGGCAGACGTCGAGGAGCCGCTGCGCCTCGGAGTCGATCTCCCCCACCGGCAGGGTGACCGCGCTGTCGGCGACGAGGCCGTTCAGCGTCACGCCGAGATCGACGGAGATGAGATCGCCCTCCCGGGCGCGGTACTCGTTCGGGATGCCGTGCACGACCATCGAGTTGGGCGAGACGCAGAGCGCTGCCGGAAAGCCCTTGTAGCCCTTCGACGTCGGGATGCCTCCGTGGGCGCGGATGTGCTCCTCGGCCAGCCGGTCGAGCTCGAGCATCGAGACCCCCGGCTCGAGGTGCTCGGCGCACAGCGCGAGCGTCTCCGCGACGAGCGCACCGGCCTTCGCCATCCCCTCGATCTCCTGCCGACTCTTGCGGATGATCATCAGGCGCGGGCCTCGACGGAGGCGAGCGCCTCGCGGATCTCCTGGAACACCTCGTCGACCGTCCGGTCGGCGTGGATGCCGACGACGTTGCCCCGCGTGGTGCGGTAGTACTCGACGAGCGGAGCGGTCTCGCGCTCGTACAGCTCGAGTCGCCGCTCGATCGCCTCGGGCGTGTCGTCGGAGCGGTTCTCCTCGGCGGCGCGCTTCACCATCCTGTCGAGCAGCGCCTGCCGGTCGGGCACCCGGAATGCGAACACGACGTCGAGCGTGCGCTCGAGCTGGTGGAGCAGGTCGTCGAGCGCCTCCGCCTGCGGCATCGTGCGCGGGAAGCCGTCGAGGACGAAGCCGGGCAGGGTGTCGCCCCGGCTGAGCCGGTCCTCGATCAGCCGGATCATCAGCTCGTCGGAGACGAGGTCGCCGCGGTCGTAGACCGCCTTCAGCTCCCGGCCGAGATCGGTCGGCAGCTCCTTGATCTCGCGGATCATGTCGCCGGTGGCGATGTGCGCAAGCCCGTAGGTGGCGCGGATCAGCTTCGCCTGGGTGCCCTTGCCGGACCCCTGTGGGCCGAGGACGAGGATGTTCATCGGGCGCTCGCCTACCGGAGGAAGCCTTCGTAGTGCCGCATCATCATCTGCGACTCCATCTGGCGCATCGTGTCGAGCGCCACGCCCACGACGATCAGCACAGAGGTGCCGCCAAGCGCGCGCGACGTCGCCTGCGAGAAGCCGAAGTAGCGGATGAAGATGCTCGGCGCGACCGCGATCGTCGCGAGGAACAGCGCGCCCGGAAGCGTCAGTCGCTGGAGCACGCGGTCGAGATAGGCGGCAGTCGGCGGGCCAGGCCGGATGCCCGGAATGTAGCCGCCGTACTTGCGGAGGTTGTCCGCCTGGTCGACAGGGTTGAACTGGACCGAGGTGTAGAAGTACGTGAAGACGATGATCAGGAGGCCCTCGATCATCAGGTACGACCACGTCGTCGGCTGGAAGTGGCGGTTGACGAAGGGCGTCCACGACGGCACGAACTGGCCGACGGTCGGCGGCAGCGACATGATCGCGGCGGCGAAGATGACCGGGATGACACCGGCCATGTTCACACGCAGCGGCATGTAGGTCGAGCCGCCGGCCGTCTGTCGGTTGCCCAGCTGTCGTCGCGCGTACTGCACGGGGATACGGCGCTGTCCTTCCTGGACGAAGACGACGGTCACGACGACGAGGATCGAGATGATCGGGAAGAACAGACGCTCGGTCGTGCCGCCGTTGATCCACGCGCTGATCCCGGACGGCGCGTACGCGAGGATGGAGGCGAAGATCAGCAGCGAGATGCCGTTGCCGACGCCGCGCTTCGTGATCAGCTCACCCATCCACATCAGCAGCGTCGTGCCGGCGGTGAGCGTGAGGACGATGATCACGAGCTTGCCGGCGTTCACGTTCGGCAGCGCGCCCTGGCGCTTGAACAGGAACGCGTATCCCGTGGACTGTGCGGCCGCGAGGCCGACGGTCAGGTAGCGGGTGTACTGGTTGATCTTGGCGTAGCCGGCCTCGCCCTCCTTCTGCAGCCGCTCGAGCGTCGGGATCACGACCGTGAGCAGCTGCAGGATGATCGACGCCGTGACGTACGGCATGATCCCGAGTGCGAAAAGCGAGAAGCGCGAGAGCGCCGAGCCGGAGAAGAGGTTGAGCAGCGTGAGGATCGAGCCGCCGGCGCCGTTGAAGTAGCTCTGGATCGCCTGCTGGTCGATGCCCGGCGCCGGAATCCACGAGCCGAGGCGATACGCGGCGAGGACGGCTGCGGTGAAGATCACGCGGCGGCGCAATTCGGGTACGCGCCAGGCGTTCGTCAACCACGAAAGCATCCGCTAGCTCTCCTCTTCGCCCGCTTCGCCCGCGTCCGGCGAAGCCTGCTCGTCGAGCTGAAGCTCATCCACGGCGGCTGCTTTCCTGGTCGTTCGCCGCTTGTGCCGAACGACGGGCTCGCGCAGGAGCTCGACGGTGCCGCCCGCCGCCTCGATCTTCTCCCGGGCGGTGCCGGAGATGGCGTGCACGCGGACGGTGAGCTTCTTCGAGAGGTCGCCGACTCCGAGCAGTTTCACGTCGGTCCTGGTGTTCTTGATCACCCGCTTCGCCACGAGCGTCTCGGGCGTGACCTCGTCGCCGGCCTCGAAGCGCTCGAGGTCGCGGATGTTGACCGGCACGGTCGAGGTGCGGAAGGGGCCGACCGGCATCGCGTCCTTCGACGTCGATCCCTTCAGCTTGCCCATGCGCATCTGGATCGGCATCTGGCCCCCCTCGAAGCCGGCGCGCATCTTGTGGGAGCCCGCGCGGGACTTCTGGCCCTTGATGCCCCGCCCGGCGTAGCGGCCCTTGCCCGAGCCCGGACCGCGACCGACGCGCTTGCGGTCCTCCCGCTCCTGGGCAGGTTGGAGATTCGACATGTTCAGCGTCTTCGGCACGGCTACGACTCCTCGACCTTCACCAGATGGCGCACCTTCCGCAGCATGCCTGCGAGCACCGGGCCCTCGTCGTGCTCGACGCTGCGGCCGATCTTCCCGAGCCCGAGCGCGCGCAGGGTCCCGCGATGACGCTCGCTCTGCCCGATCTGGCTACGGACTTGCGTTACGCGGACTTTCGCGGCCATCTAGGAGTCGTCCTTCTTGCTGCGGCGGCGGAGTCGCGAAGCCTTCGGCTTCGCGACCGGCCCCGCATCAGCCTCGGCGGGAGGCTCCCGGACGGCGACGTCGGCGGGAGCAGGAGTCTCCACGGGGAGAGCCGGCTCTTCCGGCGCGACTTCAGCCTCGGGAGCGGGCTCTTCAACGGCGACCTCGGGCTCGGGAGCCGCCACTTCCTCGACCAGAAGCTCCTCCATGGGCGCAGTCTCGATAGTCGCGGTCGCGTCGGCGACCGCGACAGGCAGCACCTCCGAAATCTGCTTTCCCCTGATCTTGGCCACGTCCTCGGGCCGTCGCAGCTCCTTCAGAGCCACCACGGTGGCTTTGGCCATGTTGATCGGATTCGTCGTTCCCAGGCTCTTCGCGAGCACGTTGCGGACGCCGGCGAGCTCGAGCACGGCACGGACGCCCCCGCCGGCGATCACGCCCGTTCCCTCGGAGGCCGGCCGCAGCATCACCCTCGCGGCGTCGAACCGGCCCAGCACCGCGTGGGTGATGGTCGAGCCGTGCTTGGGCACCGTGAAGAGGTTCTTCTTCGCATCCTCGACCGCCTTCGTGATGGCGAGCGGGACCTCGCGCGCCTTGCCGTAGCCCACGCCGACGCGGTCGACCTCGTCGCCGACCACGACGAGCGCGGTGAACGAGAACCGCCGGCCGCCCTTGACGACCTTCGCGACGCGGTTGATCTCGACGACTCGCTCCTTGAGCTCGCGGGTCTCGGTGTAATCGAGTGCCATCAGAACTGCAGCCCTCCTTCGCGGGCGCCTTCGGCAAGCGCCTTCACGCGTCCGTGGTAGAGATAGCCGGCGCGATCGAAGACGCATGCCGCGATGCCGGCCCGCTTCGCACGTTCGGCGAGCAGCTTGCCGACCTCCGTCGCCTGCTCGGATTTGTCGCCTTTGAACGACTTCTTCAGGGCGAGCCAGGACGACGACGCGAGCGTGCGGCCGCTCAGGTCGTCGACGAGCTGCGCCTCGATGCCGCGGTTCGAACGGAAGACGACGAGCCGCGGCCGCTCCGCCGTGCCGCGCACCTTCCCTCTCACCCGGCGGTGCCGGCGCTCACGCGCCGCTCTCACGGTGAGGCTAGGCACGCTTGCCGACCTTCCTGCGGACGTGCTCGCCCTCGTAGCGGATGCCCTTGCCCTTGTACGGCTCGGGCGGCCGCATCTTCCGGATCTCCGCGGCCGTCTGACCGACCTGCTGCTTGTCGGTGCCCTTGACGACGACCTGCGTCGGCACCGGCACCTCGAAGGAGATGCCCGTGCGCGGCTTGATCGTGACCGTGTGCGAGTAGCCGAGGCTCAGCTCGAGGTCGGAGCCCTTGAGCGCGGCCCTGTAGCCGACGCCCTGGATCTCGAGGCGCTTCTCGAAGCCCTTCGTCACGCCCTCGACCATGTTGGCGATGAGCGTCCGCGTGAGACCGTGCAGCGCGCGGTCCTCGCCGCGCTCGGTCGGCCGCGAGACGGTCACGACTCCGTCGGCCTGGTCGATCCGCATTCTCTGGGGAACCTGCTGCTGGAGCGCGCCGAGCGGGCCCGCCACCGCGACGCGGCCGGGCTCGACCGACACCGTGACGCCGGCGGGGACCTCGATGGGCTTTCTTCCGATTCGGCTCATGCGATCACCAGATGAAGCACACGACCTCGCCGCCGACTCCACGCTCCTGCGCGGTCCGGCTCGTCACGAGGCCCGACGACGTGGACAGGATCGCGACCCCCATCCCGCCGAGCACGCGCGGCAGGCGGTCCTTGCGCGCGTAGACCCTGCGGCCCGGCTTCGACACCCGCTTCAGGCCCGAGATGACCCGCTCGCGGTTGCGGCCGAACTTGAGGTCGACGACCAGGGTATCGAAGCTGTGCTCGTCGCTCGGATGTGCGGCATTCCAGGCTGCCGGCGCAACGACGTGGAAGTCCCGGATGTACCCCTCCTCCTTCAGGAGGCGGGCGATCTCCACCTTCATCCTCGAGCTCGGCATCTCCGCCTTGTCATGGAGCGCCTTGTTCGCGTTCCGGATGCGAGTGAGCATGTCGGCGATCGGGTCGGTCAGCATCTGATCACCACGAGCTCTTCGTCATGCCGGGGATGACGCCCTGGTGGGCGAGCTCGCGCAGGCAGATCCGGCAGAGACCGAACTTGCGGAACACCGCGCGCGGCCGGCCGCACCGGCTGCAGCGCGTGTAGTTGCGCACCCTGTACTTCTGCGGACGCTTCTGCTTGACGACGAGAGACGTCTTCGCCACTACTGCTCCCTTCTGGCGTCGGCGCTGAACGGCAGGCCGAGTGCCTGCAGGAGCGCGCGCGCCTGGTCGTCGGTCTCGGCGCTGGTCGTGATCGTCACGTCGAGGCCTCGAACCTGCTGGATGTCGTCGTAGTTGATCTCCGGGAAGATGATCTGCTCGCGCACGCCGAGCGAGTAGTTGCCGCGCCCGTCGAACGAGCCCGGGTTGAGCCCGCGAAAGTCTCGGATGCGCGGCAACGCGATCGAGATCAAGCGGTCGAGGAACTCGTACATGCGGGCGCCGCGCAGCGTGACTCGCGCGCCGACCGGCATCCCCTCGCGGATCTTGAACTGCGCGACCGACTTGCGGGCGCGCCGCACCTGGGCGCGCTGACCCGCGATCGTCGTCATCTCCTCGATCGCCGCGTCGAGCTGCTTCGAGTCCGTCTTCGCCTCGCCGACGCCCATGTTGAGGGTGATCTTCCGGATCGCCGGCACCTGCATGACGGAGCCCAGGCCGAGCTCGTCCTTCAGGCGCGGACGGATCTCGCGCTCGTACTCCTCCTTGAGGCGCGGCACGTAGCTGTCGGTCGTCGGCATCACTTGTCGATCTCCTGGCCGCAGCCGGGGTTCTTGCAGACGCGCACGCGGACGTGCTTGTCCTTGACGGTCTTCATCACGGTGCCGACCCGGGTCGGCTTCCGGCACGTCGGGCAGACGACCATCACGTTGGACACAGGCAGGGGCGCGGGCTTGTCGATGATCCCGCCGGGGATGATCGCCGCGCCGCCCATGCGGCTCGCGTTCTGGATCGGCCGCGGACGCTGGTGCCGCTTGATCACGTTGATGTTCTCGACGAGCACGCGGCCTTCCTTGGGCAACGCCTCGATCACCCGGCCTTCCTTGCCGCGATCCTTGCCGCGAAGGACGTGCACGACGTCGCCCTTCTTGATCTTCAGCGTCTGGGACAACTACAACACCTCCGGGGCGAGCGAGACGATCTTCATGAAGTTCTTCTCGCGCAGCTCGCGCGCGACCGGCCCGAAGATGCGCGTGCCGCGCGGGTTGCGCTGGGCGTCGATGATCACGGCCGCGTTCTCGTCGAACGCGATCGTCGTGCCGTCGTTGCGGCCGAACGGCTTCTTCGTCCGCACGACCACCGCGCGCACGACCTCGCCCTTCTTCACCGCGCCCTGCGGTGTCGCCGTCTTGACGGTGCCGACGATGATGTCGCCGACCCGCGCGTAGCGGCGGTGGTGGCCGCCCATCACCCGGATGCAGAGCAGCTCGCGGGCGCCCGTGTTGTCGGCGACGCGCAGACGGGACTCTTGCTGGATCACTTGGCGACCTCGACGATCTCTGCCAGCCGCCAGTGCTTCGTCGCCGACAGCGGCCGCGTCTCGACGATGCGGACGACGTCGCCGACATTCGCCGCGTTCTGCTCGTCGTGCGCATGGAACTTCACCGAGCGGCGGACGACCTTCTTGTAGCGCGGGTGCGACTTGATGACGTCGACCTTGACGACGATCGTCTTGTCCATCGCGTTGGAGACGACGACGCCGCGCCGCTCCTGGCGGCGGCCGCGCTCGCTGTCGCTCGGCGGCGTGCGAGGCGCAATCGGCTTGCGCTCGCCCGCCTTCGCCGGACGGCGCGGACGCGTCTTCTCGGGGCGAAGCGCTCGAGGAAGCCTCTTCCTCTTCTTCTTCGGCTCCGACTGCGCGGGCGCTACCTCCGCCGCGACGGGCGCCGCAGCGGCAGGCGTCTCTTCCACCGAGGTCTCCTCGGCGGCAGGCTCGACTTCGGCGACCGGCTCTTCCACCGGAGCCTCCGCCTCTGCGGCTTCCTCGGTTGTCTCTTCGACCTTCTCTTCGTCAGCCATCTCTCTAGCTTCCGTTCGCCTTCGCGGCCTCACGCTCGGTCACGACCGTGAGGATCCGCGCGATTTCACGCTTTGCCAGCTTCAGACGCGCCGAGTTCTCGAGCGCACCGGTGACGGACTGGAAGCGCAGGTTGAACAGCTCCTGCCTGCTCTCGGAGAGCCGGTGCTCGAGCTCGTCGTCCGTCAGGTCCCGTAGTTCGCTTGCCTTGATCAAAAGAGCTCGGCCTCCCGCTTCACGATCTTCGTCTTCACCGACAGCTTCTGGCCCGCGAGCGTGAGCGCCTCTTTCGCGAGGCTCTCCGGTACGCCGGCGAGCTCGAACATCACGCGGCCGGGCTTGATCACCGCGACCCAGCCCTCCGGCGAGCCCTTGCCCGAGCCCATGCGGGTCTCGGCCGGCTTCTTCGTGTACGCCTTGTCCGGAAAGACGTTGATCCAGACCTTTCCGCCGCGCTTGACGTGCCGGGTCATCGCGATACGAGCCGCCTCGATCTGGCGGTTCGTGATCCAGCCGGCGTCGAGCGCCTTCAGCCCGTAGTCGCCGAACTGCACCGTCGTCTGGCCCTTGGACACGCCGCGGCGCCGGCCGCGGTGGACCTTGCGGAACTTCGTCTTCTTGGGCAGGAGCACTAGCTCTCACCACCCGACTCGTCGGGAGCCGGCGGCGTCTCGATCTGGGCCTCCGCGCTACGCGCTTCATTCACGTCGGGCGTCACGTCCGGCTCCGCCGGAGCGGCCTGCGCGCCGGGACGCGGCTTCTCGATCTTGCGGTCGCGGCCCGCCGGGCGCGCCGGGCGGGCGCCCGCGGCGGGGCCGGCAGGCTTCGAGCCGGGCCCGCGGCCGCGGCCGCCGCCGCCGGACGGACGTCCGCCGGGGGGACGCCCTCCGCCGCCCGCGCCGCCGCCGCCGCCGCCAGGGCCGCGCCGGCGCTGGCGCACCGGGCCGAGGCCCTCGCGATCGGGCCCGCGGCCGCGCGCGCTCTCGCGCGAGGCGCCGAGGCCCTCGCTCGCGCCGCCACGGCGGCGTCGCGCGTCCTGGTCGCCGAGACGGGAGTCGCCGGCGCTCATGCCCTCGTAGCCCTCCGGCATGATCTCGCCCTTGTTGATCCAGACCTTCACGCCGATGCGCCCGTACGTCGTGCGTGCCTCGACGAAGCCGTAGTCGATGTCCGCACGAATCGTGTGCAGCGGCACGCGGCCCTCGTTGTAGGTCTCGCGCCGGCTCATCTCGCCGCCGCCGAGACGGCCCGAGCACTGGATCTTCACACCGGCGGCGCCGGAGCGGATCGCGGACGCGAGCGCGCGCTTCATGGCGCGGCGGAACGCGACGCGGTTCGACAGCTGCTCGGCGATCGACTGCGCGACGAGCTTCGCGTCGAGCTCGGGGCGCTTGATCTCGTTGATGTTGATGTGGACGTTCTTCTGCGTCATCGCATGCAACTCGCGGCGCAGCGCGTCCACCTCGACACCGGACTTGCCGATCACGATGCCCGGACGGGCCGTGTAGATGTCGACGGTGATCCGCTGCTTGTCCTTGCGGATCAAGATGTCGGAGAGCCCCGCGTGTGCGAGCTTCTTGTAGATGTGCTCGCGAATGCGAACGTCCTCGAGCAGGTACTGCGGGAACTCCTTCGCCCCCGTGTACCAGTTCGACTTCCAATCGTGGATGACGCCGACGCGAAGCCCGCCGGGGTGGATCTTCTGACCCATTACGTGTCACTCTCCTCGGTCCTCTTGCGCGTGCGGCGCGGCTTGGGCTGCTCCTCGGCGGGGGCGGAGACCTCGGTCGCCGGCTCCTCTGCAACTGTCTCCGGCTTCGGGGCGCGCTGCCGGCGCGGCTTCGCCTCGGCGACCTCGGCGGTCGTCGCGACCGCGGCCGGGCTCGGCGCGAGCTCGACGGTGATGTGGCACGTCCGCTTGCGGATCCGGGCGACGCGGCCGCGGGCGCGGGCCCGCCAGCGCTTCAACGTCGGCCCCTCGTCCGCGAATGCCGTGATGACGATCAGGTCGTCGCCGTTCCAGTGCAGGTCCGGGCGGGACTCGGCGTTCGCGACGGCCGAGCGCAGCACCTTCTCGACGTCGCGTGCGACGGCGCGCTGCGAGAACGCGAGGATCGTGCGCGCCTCCGGCACGGAGCGACCGCGAATCAGGTCGGTGACGAGCCGTGCCTTGCGCGCACTCACGTGAACCCACTTCGCCTGGGCGCGAACCGCCGCAGTCGTCTTTGTCTCGGTGGCTGCCATCTAGCGCTTGACCTTCGCCGCCTTGTCGCCGGCGTGACCGCGGAACGTCCGTGTCGGCGCGAACTCGCCGAGCTTGTGTCCGACCATCTGCTCGGACACGAACACCGGCACGTGCTTGCGCCCGTCGTGGACCGCGATCGTGTGGCCGACCATCTCCGGGAAGACGGTCGACGCGCGCGACCACGTGCGGATCATGTTCTTCTGGCCCGCCTCGTTCATCGCCGTGATGCGGCCGAGCAGCCGCTGCTCGATGAAGGGGCCCTTCTTGCTCGACCTGGACATCAGCGGCGACCCTCCTTGCCGCGCCTGCGGGCGCGAACGATGAGCTTGTTCGATTCCTTGTGCTTGCGGCGCGTGCGCTTGCCGAGCGTCGGCACGCCCCACGGGGTGACCGGGTGCCGGCCGCCCTTCGACTTGCCCTCGCCGCCGCCGTGCGGGTGGTCGACGGGGTTCATCGCCGAGCCGCGCACCGCCGGGCGCTTGCCGCGCCAGCGGCTGCGACCGGCCTTCCCGCCCGTGATGTTCTGGTGGTCGACGTTGCCGACTTGGCCCACGGTCGCCCGGCACGCGAGCGGCACGCGCCGCATCTCGCCGGACGGGAGCCGGAGGACGGCGTATCCCTGGTCCTTGGCGACGAGCTGGATGCCCGAGCCGGCGGAGCGGGCCATCTTCGCCCCCTGGCCCGGCTTCAGCTCGACGTTGTGCACGAGCGTTCCCGTCGGGATGTTCTCGAGCGGCAGGGCGTTGCCGACCTTGATGTCCGCGGCCGGACCGGACTCGACCGTCGCCCCGACGCGCAGCTGCGCGGGCGCGAGGATGTAGCTCTTCGCGCCGTCCGCGTAATGGAGCAGCGCGATCCGGGCCGACCGGTTCGGGTCGTACTCGATCGCGGCGACCTTCGCCGGCACGCCGTCCTTCACGCGCTTGAAGTCGATGACACGGTAGCGGCGCTTGTGGCCGCCGCCCTGGTGGCGCGTGGTGATGCGGCCGTTGTTGTTGCGGCCGCCCTTCTTCGCCACCGATTCGAGCAGGCTCCTCTCCGGCGTCGTCTTCGTGATCTCCTCGAACGTGGAGACCGACATGAAGCGGCGCCCCGGCGAGGTCGGCTTGTACCGGCGGATCGGCATTACAGCTGCGCTCCCTCGAAGATCTCGATCGAGTCGCCCTGCTTGAGCTGGACGATCGCCTTCTTCCAGCCGGCGCGCATGCCCTTCGTCGTGCCGCGGCGCTTCGGCTTCGGCTGCACCTTGACGATGTTCACGTTCACGACGCTGACGTCGAACAGCTGCTCGACGGCCTGGCGGATCTGCGTCTTGTGCGCGTCCGCGTGGACCCTGAAGGTGTACCGGTTCTGGGTGATCTGCTCGTAGCTCTTCTCGGAGACCACGGGGCGGAGCAGCACCTCGCTCGGATGGAGGCTCATGACTGTGCCCTCCCCTGGAGGACGGGCAGCGCGGCCTCGCTCACGAGCAGGGAGCGCGCCCACACGACCTCGGCGACGTCGAGCTCGCTCGGGAGGACGACGATGACGCGATCGAGGTTGCGGAAGCTCTTGATCAGGTTGTCCTCGTCGTCGTTCACGACGACGACGATCGGCGTGGCGGCACCCCACGTCTCGAGAAACGCAGCGGCTCTCTGCGTCGCCGGCTCGGCGAAGGAATCGCCGGCGACCAGGGCAAGGGTCCCCGCCTGCACGTGATCGCTCAGTGCCGCGCGCAGCGCGGCACGTGCGGCCTTGCGGTTGACCTTCAATGCGAAATCGCGCGGGCCCGGAGGGAACACGACGCCGCCACCCGTGAACTGCGGCGCGCGGATCGTGCCCTGGCGCGCCCGGCCCGTGCCCTTCTGGCGCCACGGCTTCGAGCGACCGCCGGACACGAACCCGCGGCTCTTTGCGCCGCGCGTGCCCTGCCGCCGCTCGTTCATCTCCGCGCGTACGGCCTCGTGCACGAGGTGCGGCTTCAGCTCCGCGCCGAACACGGCCGCCTCGAGCGAGACGTCCTTCGTGCTCTTGCCGGCCACGTCGAGGAGCGGTGCCTTCGGAGCGGCCGTCACGACATCTCCCGGATCTCGAGCAGACCGTTCTTCGGGCCGGGCACAGCGCCCCTGATCATCAGCAGGTTCTTCTCGGCGTCGACGGCGTGAATCGTGAGGCCGACCTGCGTGACGCGGTGCGCGCCCATGTGGCCGGCCATCTTCATGCCCTTGAAGACGCGCGACGGGGTCGCCGAGGCGCCGATCGACCCCGGCTGGCGGATGTTGTGCGAGCCGTGCGTGACGGGGCCGCGGTGGAAGCGGTGCCGCTTGATCGTGCCCTGGTAGCCCTTGCCGATCGAGACGCCCGACACCTTGACCTTGTCGCCGGGCCGGAAGATCTCGACGGTCACGTTCTCGCCTTGCACCGCGTCGGCGAAGTGGCCGCGGAACTCGACGAGGTGGCGGTAAGCGCCGCCGACACCGTTCTTGGCGAGGTGGCCGCGCTCCGCCTTCGAGAGCTTGCGCTCGGCCACCGGCTCGAACGCGAGCTGCACGGCCTCGTAGCCGTCGGCGCCCGGGGTGCGGACGGCGACGACCGGACAGGGGCCTGCCTCGACGACGGTGACCGGGGTCACGCCGCCGCTCTCCTCGTCGAAGAGCTGCGTCATTCCGACCTTACGCCCGAGAATGCCCTTCACGCCTTTCCTTCCGGGAGTCGCGCGGCGCTCGTCATAGCTTGATCTCGATGTCGACGCCGGCCGGCAGGTCGAGCCGCATGAGCGAGTCGACCGTCTTCGGGGTCGGCGAGTGGATGTCGATCAGCCGCTTGTGCGTGCGGATCTCGAAGTGCTCGCGTGAGTCCTTGTCCTTGAACGGCGAGTGGATCACGCAGTAGACGTTCTTCTCCGTCGGCAGCGGAACGGGACCGGTGATGGTGGCGCCGGTGCGCTGGGCGGTGTCCACGATGTCCTTCGCGGACTTGTCCACCTGCTGGTGGTCATAGCCCTTCAGCCTGATTCGGATCTTCTGCTGCGGCACCGGCGCCTCCTTTCACTCAGTCGTTCGCGTCAGGTCTCTACTACTTGATGATCTCGGTGACGGCACCCGCACCGACGGTGCGGCCGCCCTCGCGGATCGCGAAGCGGAGGCCCTGGTCCATGGCGATCGGCTGGATCATCTCGATCTCCATGTTCGTGTTGTCGCCCGGCATGACCATCTCCTGGCCCTCCGGGAGCTTGATCGAGCCGGTGACGTCCGTCGTCCGGAAGTAGAACTGCGGCCGGTAGCCGTTGAAGAACGGCGTGTGGCGGCCGCCCTCTTCCTTCGAGAGCACGTAGACCTCGGCCTTGAAGTGCGTGTGCGGCGTGATCGAGCCCGGCTTGGCGACGACCTGCCCGCGCTCGACCTCCTCGCGCTTGATGCCGCGCAGCAATGCGCCCGCGTTGTCGCCGGCCTGCGCGTAGTCGAGCGTCTTCTGGAACATCTCGAGGCCCGTGACGACGGTCTTCGTCACCTGCGGGTGGATGCCGATGATCTCGACCTCGTCGCCGGTCTTGCACTTGCCCTGCTCGATGCGGCCGGTCACGACGGTGCCGCGGCCGGTGATCGTGAACACGTCCTCGATCGGCATCAGGAACGGCTTGTCGACGTCGCGGACGGGCTCCGGGATGTAGGAGTCGACCGCCTCCATCAGCTCGAGGATCTTCGGCGTCCACGCCGCGTCGCCCTCGAGCGCCTTCAGGGCGGAGACGTGCACGATCGGGATGTCCTCGCCGGGGAACTCGTACCTCGAGAGGAGCTCGCGCACCTCGAGCTCGACGAGCTCGAGCAGCTCGGGGTCGTCGACCATGTCGGCCTTGTTCAGAGCGACGACGATGGCCGGGACCTGTACCTGGCGGGCGAGCAGGATGTGCTCGCGCGTCTGCGGCATCGGGCCGTCGGCCGCGGAGACCACGAGGATCGCGCCGTCCATCTGGGCGGCGCCCGTGATCATGTTCTTGATGTAGTCCGCGTGGCCCGGGCAGTCGACGTGCGCGTAGTGGCGATTCGCCGTCTCGTACTCGACGTGCGCGGTGTTGATCGTGATGCCGCGCTGCCGCTCCTCCGGCGCCTTGTCGATCTCGTCGAAGCTGGTGACGGCGGTACCCGTCCCCTGCTCCGAGAGGACCTTCGTGATCGCAGCGGTCAGCGTCGTCTTGCCATGGTCGATGTGACCGATCGTGCCGACGTTGACATGCGGCTTCGTGCGCTCGAACTTCTGCTTGGCCATGGGTGGCTCCCTGGTCTCCTTCCTGGATTCCTATGTCGACCCGGTGTCGACGATCTCGCTTGCGATCGACTGCGGCACTTCCTCGTAGCGATCGAACTGCATCGTGAAGTCGGCCCGCCCCTGCGTCATCGAGCGCAGGTCGGTCGCATAGCCGAACATCTCAGAAAGCGGCACGACGGCCTTGATCACCTGGGCGTTGCCCAGCGGTGCCATCGACTCGATGCGGCCGCGACGGCTGTTGAGGTTGCCCATCACGTCGCCGAGGTACTCCTCCGGCGTCGTCACCTCGACCGCCATCACGGGCTCGAGCAGCTTCGGCTTCGCCCGCTTCATCCCCTCCTTGAAGGCCATCGAGCCTGCGATCTTGAACGCCCGCTCGCTCGAGTCGACCTCGTGGTAGGAGCCGTCGATCAGCTCGACCTTCACGTCGACGACGGGATATCCGGCGAGCACGCCGGCGTCCATCGACTCGCGGATGCCCGCGTCGACCGCCGGGATGTACTCCTTCGGAATCTTGCCCCCGACGATCTTGTCGGTGAACTCGTAGCCCGCGCCCGGCTCCTGTGGGAGGAGATTGACGACGACGTCGCCGTACTGGCCCGAGCCGCCGGTCTGCCGGACGAACCGGCCCTGGACCTTCTCGGCCGGCTTCGAGATCGTCTCGCGGTACGCGACCTGGGGGCGGCCGACGTTCGCATCGACGTTGAACTCGCGCTTGAGGCGGTCGACGATGATCTCGAGGTGCAGCTCGCCCATGCCCGAGATGATCGTCTGGCCCGTCTCCTCGTCGGTGTTGACGCGGAAGGTCGGGTCCTCCTCGGCGAGCCGCGCGAGGCCCGCGCCGAGCTTGTCCTGGTCGACCTTGGACTTCGGCTCGACCGCGACGGCGATCACGGGATCCGGGAACGTCATCGACTCGAGCACGATCGGCGCGTTCTCGACGGCGAGCGTGTCGCCGGTCGTCGTGAACTTGAGGCCGACGCCGGCCGCGATCTCGCCGGCGGCGATCTCGTCGCGCTCCTCGCGGTGGTTCGCGTGCATCTGGAGGATGCGACTGACCCGCTCGGTCTTGCCCGTGGTCGTGTTGAGGACCCGGTCGCCGGCCTTGAGCCGGCCCGAGTAGACGCGGAAGTACGTCAGCTTGCCGACATATGGATCGGACATGACTTTGAAGGCGAGGGCGGAGAACGGCTCGCCGATCGACGCATGGCGCTCGACCTCCGCGCCCGTCTTCGGGTCGACCCCCACCATGGGCGGCACGTCGAGCGGGCTCGGCAGGTAGTCGATCACGGCGTCGAGCAGGGGCTGGACGCCCTTGTTCTTGAAGGCGGAGCCGAGCAGCACGGGCGTGATCTCGTCGGCGAGCGTGCCCGCGCGGACGGCGCGCCGGATCATCTCCGGCGTCACGCCGGTCTCGTCCTCGATGTACGCCTCGAGCACCTCGTCGTCGAAGTGCGAGATCGCATCGATCAGCTGGTGGTGGTACTCCTGGGCCTGCTCCACGAGCTCGGCCGGGATGTCGATCGTGTCGTACTGCTGGCCGAGGTCGTCCTTGTAGACGACCGCCTGCATGTCGACGAGGTCGACGACGCCCTGGAAGTGGTCCTCCGCGCCGATCGGGATCTGCACCGGCACCGGGTTGGCGCCGAGCCGGTCGCGCATCGACTGGACGGCCGCGAAGAAGTTCGCGCCGGTGCGGTCCATCTTGTTGATGAACGCGATGCGGGGGACCTTGTACTTGTCGGCCTGCCGCCAGACCGTCTCGGACTGCGGCTGGACGCCGGCGACGGAGTCGAAGACGGCGATCGCGCCGTCGAGGACACGCAGGCTCCGCTCCACCTCCACGGTAAAGTCCACGTGCCCGGGCGTATCGATGATGTTGATCCGATGCTCGCGCCAGAACGCCGTCGTCGCCGCCGACGTGATCGTGAT
>DASPTD010000069.1:0-23952 GCA_035623575.1 Gaiellaceae bacterium | reverse complement strand
CTCGTCGAGTACACGTCACACCTGGGCGCGGCCCGGTCCGGGCGCCGTCCGAGGCGGCTCGCTCCCGCGACGGTCGCGCGCAAGCTCGCCGCGGTGCGCGGGTTCCTTCGTCACGCCCTCGGACCGGCGCGGGTCCCGGACGCGCGGCTCGCGCCGCGCCGCGGGCGGCGGCTCC
This sequence comes from Gaiellaceae bacterium, assembly GCA_035623575.1. Lineage (GTDB taxonomy): Bacteria > Actinomycetota > Thermoleophilia > Gaiellales > Gaiellaceae > Palsa-739. Next base: position 23,777 of record DASPTD010000069.1, on the reverse strand, counting down.
CGGACGCGCCGCGGCAGGCGGAGCTCGAGCGCGAGCTCGCCGCGCTCGAGGGCGAAGGGCCGGTGGCGCTCCGCAACCGCGCGCTCGTGGAGCTCGTGTACTCCGCGGGCCTGCGCAGCGCGGAAGCGGTCGGCCTCGACCTCGGCGACGTCGACTTCGAGCAGGAGTTCGTCCACGTCACGCGCGGCAAGGGCGGCAAGGAGCGGGTGGTACCCCTCGGCGAGCAGGCGTCCTGGTGGACGGCGCGTTACCTCCGCGAGGCACGGCCGGCACTGGCGCACGGCGCGAACGACGCGTTGTTCCTCTCCGTCCGCGGCCGCCGCCTCGACACGAGTGCGCTGCGCCGGATCGCTCCGCACCCGCACCGCCTACGGCATGCGTTCGCGACGCATCTGCTGGAGGGCGGCGCCGACCTGCGCACGATCCAGGAGCTGCTCGGCCACAGCTCCCTCTCGACGACACAGGTGTACAGCCACGTCGACGCACGCCGCCTGCGCCGGGTGTACGACAGCGCGCACCCACGGTCATAGCCCGACGATCCCGGCAAGTGACAACTTGTTACTTGCCCGCCGGAGACGCGCGACGAAGGGTTGACGGTTCCTCGGCGAGACTCGACGCGTGCAGACGACGGCCTCTCCGCGGATTCCGGCCGAGCTTCTCCGCGCGGTCGTCCGCCTCGACGATCGGCGCCTGCCGATCGCCGAGCTGGCCCGCCGGGTCGGAGCTGAGGCGGACCGGCGCGGCCGCACGCGACCGAGCTACGAGCGCATTCGCCAGCTCGTCCACGAGTCCCGGGCTCTCCGCCGGAGACGCGGCCCTTCCGCCCTCCAGGTTCTCGCCGAGGCCGCCGCCGGGATCTGGCCTACGGGCAGCACGATGGACGCGATCGCCGCCCCAAGGGAGGAACGGCGCTGAACCCCGAACCGCCAAGTAACAAGTTGTAACTTGCATTGCCGGGAGGCGTCGCGGGCCCCGGGACGAATGCAGGTGGTCGATGGATCCCGCAGTCGAGTCCTTCCTCGCGCTCGCGACGGCGCGGCTCGCGCCGCGCACCGTTGACGCATACCGGCGCGACCTCGCCGACTTCTCCACCTGGCTCGGGCGCTCGCCCGCCGGCGCGTCGGCGGAGGACGTCGCCGGCTACGTCGCCTCGTTGCGCGCCGCCGGCCGCGCCGGGACGACGATCGCGCGTCGTGTCGCGGCGATCCGCTCCTTCTACCGCCACCAGGTGCTGCTCGGCGTGCGTACCGACAACCCGGCCGCCGAGCTCGAGCTGCCCCGCCGCCGCCGCACGCTGCCACGGACGCTCTCGCCCGGCGAGGCCGAGCGCCTGATCGAGGCGGCCGCCGGCGTCGGCCCGCGCGCCCTCCGCGACCGGGCGCTCGTCGAGCTCCTCTACGGCGCGGGGCTGCGCGTGAGCGAGGCGGTCGGGCTCGAGCGCTCCGGCGTCGATCTCGAGCAGCGGCTCGTCCGCTGCCTCGGCAAGGGCTCGAAGGAGCGCATCGTCCCGATCGGGCGCGAGGCCGTCGAGTCGCTGCGCCGCTACCTCGCGCGCGGCCGTCCGCATCTCGACAGGCGCCACAGATCCGAGCTCTTCCTCAACGCCCAAGGCGGGGCGCTCACGCGGGCCGGTGTCTTCCTCATCCTCCGCCGCCTCGCCGGGAAGGCGGGTCTCGAGCCCGAGCGCGTCCACCCCCACCTCCTGCGCCATTCGTTCGCGACGCACCTGCTCGAGGGCGGCGCGGATCTCCGCTCCGTCCAGGAGATGCTCGGCCATTCCGACCTCTCGACGACGGAGCGGTACACACACGTATCCGACCGCCGCCGGCGCGAGCTGTACTTCCAGGCGCACCCGCACGCGCGCAAGAAGGCCTGACTACTTCCGCGGCTGCTTGCGCTTCAGCAACTGTGCGGTCTTCGCGGCGGCCTGGCGCAGCTGCGGATCGGCCTCGTCGTCCTGACCGATCCCCTCGAGCAGCACGATCGTCTCGCGCTGCGGTGAGCCGTTCTTGAGGCAGAGCACGGCGAGGCGGCGCACCGCGGCGTTGCCGTCCGCGTTCACGAGCGTGTGCAGGAGCGGTCGGACGCTGTTGACGGTGCTCGGATGGTCGCGCGACAGCAGCTCGAGCGAGAGCAGCGCCGAGCCTCGACAGGCCGGGCTCTCGTCGTCGAGCCCGCGTCGGAGCAGCTCCTCCTTCGCGCGCCAGCGGAACTGCCCGAGCGCGCGATAGGCGACTGCGCGCTGGCGGAAATCGGCGCTGCGCGCAGCGGCCTCGAGCTCGTCGCCCCACTCCGCCCGCAGATCCGCGAGCTCACGTTCCGACCCTGCCTGGGCGAGCTCGTCGGCACGGATCGCAGCTTCGGCGAGCGTCACAGAGGGGAATCTACCGACGCAGCGGCGCAAACGACTTCGCTAGATTCGCCCGCATGGCGCACAAGGTGGTTCTCATTCCCGGCGACGGCACCGGCCCCGAGCTGACGGAGGCGACGCGGCGCGTGCTCGAGGCGACCGGCGTCGAGTTCGACTGGGACGTCCAGGAGGCCGGCGCGGACGTGATGGACCGCTACGGCGGCAATCCGCTCCCGCCCGACGTCCTCGACGCGATCCGGGAGGCGGGCGTCGCGCTCAAGGGGCCGATCACGACTCCGATCGGAGGCGGCTTCCGCTCCGTCAACGTCGCGCTGCGCAAGGAGCTCGACATGTACGCACAGGTGCGCCCCTGCAAGAGCTATCCCGGAGTGCGCAGCCGCTTTCAGGACGTCGACCTGATCATCGTGCGCGAGAACACCGAGGATCTCTACGCGGGCATCGAGTACGAGCAGGGCACACCGGACGCCGAGGAGCTCATCTCCTGGATCGAGTCCAAGGGCGGCCGCCTGCGCAACCGCGACGCCGGCATCTCGATCAAGCCGATCTCCGTCACCGGCACCCGCCGGATCTTCGAGTTCGCCTTCGACTACGCGCGCACGTACGGCCGCAAGAAGATCACCTGCGTCCACAAGGCGAACATCATGAAGTTCAGCGACGGCCTCTGGCTGCGCGTAGCGCGCGAAGTCGCGGCCGAGAACGACGACATCCAGTTCGACGACCGGATCGTCGACAACATGTGCATGCAGCTCGTCCAGCGTCCCGAGGAGTACGACGTCCTCGTGCTGCCGAACCTCTACGGCGACGTCCTCTCGGACCTCTGCGCCGGCATGATCGGCGGCCTCGGGGTCGCGCCCGGCGCGAACTACGGCGAGCGGGTAGCGGTCTTCGAGCCGACGCACGGCTCGGCGCCGAAGTATGCCGGACAGAACAAGGTCAACCCGATCGCCGAGCTCCTCTCCGGGATGTTGATGCTCCGCCACCTCGGCGAGCAGACGGCGGCGCTGCGCGTCGAGCGCGCGATCGCCGACGTGATCGCGGAGGGCGGGAGCGTGACGTACGACATGAAGCCGACCCGCAACGACCCGACGGCGGTCGGGACGAGCGAGGTCGCGGACGCAATCATCGAGAAGCTGGAGGCTGGGGTGCCGGTATGAGCGCGAGACGGAAGATCACAGTCGTCGGCGCAGGGAACGTCGGTGCGACGTGCGCGCAGGTGCTTGCCACGCGCGACTACGCCGACGTCGTGCTCGTCGACATCAAGGAAGGGCTGCCGCAGGGCAAGGCGCTCGACATCAACCAGATGGGGGCGGTGCTCGGCTACGAGCCGAACGTCACCGGCTCCAACGGCTACGAGGAGACGGCCGGCTCGTCGGTGGTCGTGATCACGGCCGGCCTGCCGCGATCGCCGGGGATGAGCCGCGACGACCTCGTCTCGACGAACGAGAAGATCGTCGCGGACGTGACGGAGAAGGTGACGGCGCAGAGCCCGGACGCGATCCTGATCGTCGTCTCGAATCCCCTCGACGCGATGTGCCACGTCGCGAAGAACGTCTCCGGCCGGCCGAAGGAGCGCGTCTTCGGCATGGCGGGGATTCTCGACACGGCGCGGTTCTCGACCTTCATCGCCTGGGAGACCGGGTCGTCGGTGAAGGACGTGCAGGCGATGGTGCTCGGCGGCCACGGCGACCAGATGGTCCCCGTCGTCTCGGCGACGACCGTCGGCGGCGTGCCGCTGCGCAAGCTCGTCGCCGAGGACAAGATCGAGGCGATGGTCGCGCGTACCGCGAAGGGAGGCGGTGAGCTCGTCAACCTCATGGGCACGTCGGCGTGGTACGCGCCCGGCGCCGCCGCGGCGCAGATGGTCGACTCGATCATGCTCGACGAGAAGCGCGTGCTCCCGTGCACGGCGTACCTCGAGGGCGAGTACGGCATCGACGGCCTGTACATGGGCGTGCCCGTCAAGCTCGGCCCGAGCGGGATCGAGCAGATCGTGGAGCTCGACCTCACCGACGCCGAGCGCAGCGCGCTGCAGGCCTCCTCCGAAGCGGTCCGCGAGGTGGTCGCCGTCCTCGCGAGCTAGCGGCCGCTGAACTGCTGGTAGAGCAGGAACACGTTGAGGACGGTGATCAGCGCCGCGATGGCGACGGCGATCGACGTGGTGGTGCGCCTGTTGACGTGAACGCCCATCAGGTCGCGGCGGCTCGTGAGGTGGACGAGCGGGATCAGCGCGAACGGGATTCCGAACGAGAGCACGACCTGACTGAGCACGAGTGCGCTCGTCGGGCTGACGCCGAGGGCGAGGACGACGAGCGCCGGGATCATGGTGACGAGTCGGCGGAGCACGAGCGACACGCGGAGGTTGACGAAGCCGGCCATCACGACCTGGCCGGCGTACGTGCCCACGCTCGACGAGGAGGCGCCCGAGGCGAGCAGCGCGACGGCAAACGCAAGCGCGGCCGTGCCGCCCACGAGGTTGCCGAAGCCGGCGTGCGCCTGCTGGATCGTCGTGACGTGCGTGTGCCCGGTTCCGTGGAACAGCTTCGCCGCTACCGCGAGCATCGCCATGTTCACGATGCCCGCGAGGCCGAGCGCGATCAGCACGTCGAGCCGCTCGAACCTGAGGACACGGCCCCGCTCGGCGTCGCTTCGCGTGGGCATCCGCCGCTGGGTGAGCGCCGAGTGGAGATAGATCGCATGCGGCATCACGGTCGCCCCGATGATCCCGACCGCGAGGTAGAGCGACTGCGTGCCGTGCAGGTCCGGGAGCAGGCCCCGCGCCGATGCGGACGCCGAGGGCCCGATCTTCAGCGTCTCGTAGAGAAAGCCGAGGAAGATGATCCCGAGCAACCCGGTGATCGCGAGCTCGAAGCGGCGGTAACCGTGCCGTTGCAGCTCCAGGATCCCGAACGCGATGAAGCCGGTCATCACGCCGGCGACGAGCAGCGGCACGTGGAAGAGCAGGTTGAGCCCGAGCGCGGCGCCGAGGAACTCGGCGACGTCGGTCGACATCGCCATCAGCTCCGCCTGCACCCACAGCCCCCAGCTGACCGGGCGCGGGTAACGCTCGCGACAGAGCTCGGGCAGGTTTCGGTCGGTGACGACGCCGAGCTTCGCCGACAGGTACTGGATGAGCATCGCCATCACGTTGGCGGCGAGCACGACCCACAGCAGCAGGTAGCCGAACCGGGCGCCGCCCTGCACGTTGGTGGCGAAGTTGCCCGGATCGACGTAGGCGATCGCGGCGACGAACGCCGGCCCCAGCATCGCGAGCGTCGCCCGCAGACGGCCCTTCGCGAGGAGCCGCTCCAGCGCGCTCGCCTCCTGCGCGAACGGGACCGGGAGCGAGCCGCCCTCGACCGCCACCGCCGGCACCGGCTCGGCGGGCGGCGGCGTCACGGCTTCCTCGCCGCGGTCACGCGCATCGCGCGCGCCAGGGTCGCCCCGAGCACGTGCACCTCGTCGCCGAAGCGGACGAAGAGCGGCCCGTCGAACGGCTGCTTCTCGATCAGCTCGAACTCGGCCCCCGGCGCGATCCCCTGCTCGGTCAGGAAGCGGAGCATCTCCGGATCGGAGTCTGAGACGCGGACGAACGTGCCCGCGGCGCCCGGCTCGAGCGCATCGAGGCTGCGACTCTCGACGTCGACGATCGCCAGCTCGCGGTCCGGGATCGGATCGCCGTGCGGATCGAGCGTCGGGTTGCCGAGATCGGCCGCGATCACCTCCTCGAGCTCCTCGGAGAGGACGTGCTCGAGCACCTCCGCCTCCGCATCCACCGAGTCCCACGCCATCCCGAGCCGCTCGGCCAGGTACAGCTCGAGCAGCCGGTGATGCCGCAGCACCTCGAGCGCCACCTTGCGGCCCGACTCCGTCAGACGGGCGCCGCGGTAGCTCTCGTGCACGATCAGCCCCAGCGCGTCGAGCTTCTTCAGCATCCCGGAGACCGACGCCGGGCGCACCCCCAGGCGCTCCGCCAGGGCGGTCGTCGAGGCGACTCCGACGCGACTCTCGAGCGCGTAGATCGCCTTCGCGTAGTCCTGGATCGCCGCGGAAAGTTCGAGTTGCGAAGCTACTACTTTAGGCATGCCTACAAATTAGCTGAGGAGCGCGGATCTCGCAACCCGTCGGATAGGCTCGCCCGATGATCGAGACGCTCGCGGAGGGGCCGGAGCCGTGGACCTCGGGCTGACGGGCCGGACCGCGCTCGTCACAGGCGCCTCCTCCGGCCTCGGGCTGGCGAGCGCGGAGGCGCTCGCGGCCGAAGGGGCGAACGTCGCGATGCTCGGCCGCCGGCGGGAGCTGCTCGAGCGCGAGGCCGCCCGCGTCGGCGGGCTCGCCGTCCCCGGCGACGTCACCGTCCCCCGCGACCTCGAGCGGGCGGTCGAGGCGACGAGCGGGGCCTTCGGCGGCATCGACGTCCTCGTCTGGAACGGAGGCGGGCCGCCGCCCGGCACCGGCACCGAGGTGACGCCGGACTCGCTTCAGCTGGCGCTCGAGCTGCTGCTCGCGCCGGCCGTCCGGCTCGTCCACCTCTGCCTGCCCCATCTCGAGCGCAGCGCGGGCGGGCGCATCGTCGCGATCACCTCGATCGCGGCGAAGGAGCCGGTCGACCACCTCGCGCTCTCGAACGCGTTCCGGCCGGCCGTGAGCGGCTGGCTGAAGACGCTCTCCCGCGAGCTCGGGCCGAGCGGGATCACCGTCAACTGCGTGGCGCCCGGTCGCATCGCCACGGCGCGGCTCGAGCAGTTGTATCCGCAAGGCCCGTCCGAAGCAGACTTCGCCGACATCCCGCTCCGCCGCTGGGGGACGCCGCGCGAGCTCGGCGACGTCGTCTGCTTCCTCGCCTCCGAGCCGGCCCGCTACGTCACCGGCCAGACGATCGTCGTCGACGGCGGCCTCCAGCGGTCTCTCTTCTGAGCGCCTCTGTACGCTGACCTCGTGGCCAGCGGCGTCCGCGTCTTCACACCACTCCGGATCGCCGGCGCGCTCGTGGGCCTCGTCCTCGCTGCCGGGGTGGCCCTCTACCTCGTTCCGTCGAACGACTACCTGCTGCTGCCCGACGGAGCGCATCCCGTCGCCCCGCTCGTCCGCGTCCAGGGCGGCCACAATCCGAAGGACGACGGCGGCATCTACTTCGTGGACGTCTTCGAGCGGCGCGCGAGCATGCTCGAGTCGCTCTTCCCGTTCATCCGCTCGGGCTCGACCCTCGTGCCGGCGGACCTGCTCGTACCCCCGGGCCTGAGCGACACGGCGCAGCGTCAGGCGGACCTGCGTGAGATGACGGTCTCGCAGCAGGTCGCGGCGGCGGTCGCGCTGCGCCGGCTCGGCTATCACGTCGTCGCGAAGCCGAACGGCGTCATCGTCGACGCGGTCGATCTCGGCACGCACGCCGTCGGCAAGCTCGAGCCGACGGACGTGATCGTGTCGGTGAACGGCGTCGCGACACCGACGGTCGCGCGCCTGCGAAGCGTGCTCGCGCATACGCATCCCGGGCAGGTGGCGAGGCTCGGTGTGCGCCGGGGCGCGGAGCAGCTGACCGTGAGCGTGAAGACGATCGCCGATCCGCAGGACCCGCGCCGCGCGATCGTCGGGTTCGCGCCCGACCAGTCGGCACTCATCAAGCTGCCTCTTCGCGTGCAGATCAACGCCGGCAACGTCGGCGGGCCGTCCGCCGGCCTCGCGTTCGCGCTCGAGGTGATGGAGAAGCTCGGGCGCAACGTCGACCGCGGCTACAAGGTCGCCGCCACGGGCCAGCTCGACCTCGACGGGGCCGTCGAGCCGATCGGCGGGGTCAAGCAGAAGACCTTCGGCGTCCGGGAGGCGAAGGCGGACGTGTTTCTCGTTCCGGCTGGGGATAACGCGGCCGAGGCCCGACGCTACGCGCACGGGCTCCGGATCATCGCTGTGAAAAGTTTTCCACAGGCGTTGCGGGCGCTGGCAACGCTGCCTCTGAGGCACTAGCGCGACGGGTTTTCCACAGGAGGAAACTCCCGGAAATTCGTCAGTTTTCGTCCCCGGCAACGCTTTGCTTCGGGGGGTTCGCGTCCTATCATCGCGGGTCGGAGCACTGCGGCTTCGACAGATTTACCGACTAGATGGCCAACAGAGCTAAAGCAACCTGCAACGATTGCTATTTCCGCCGCGCGGGTCTGTGCGCCCTTCCCGGCGACGCGATCTGCCCGACGTTCCGGGCCCACTCGGTCGGCCGCCTGTCGCCACCGCCGCAGCCGCGGCTCGTCGCGCGCCCGCTCGCTCAGGCCAACGCGGCGTAAGATCCGCGGGTGCGCTTCCTGCCGCGCCGCCCCCACGTCGACACCAGCCAGATCGAGGAGAACTGGCAACCGAGGCTGTACGCCCGGCTGCTCGCGCTCGTCGTGCTCGTCGCCTACGCGATCGCGTTCGTGCTCGAGAACCGAAAGCACGTCAGCCTGCACTTCGTGTTCACCACGGCGAGGGTGTCGCTCGTCTGGCTCGTACTGCTCTCGCTCGCCCTCGGCGCAGCGGCCGGGATCCTGCTCGCGCAGCTAGAGCGCCGGCGTCGGCGCCGCAGCGCTCCGAAGTAGCGGCGCGAGCCGCGAGACGCCGTCGGCGATCTGCTCCGGCGAGACGAAGCTGTACGCGAGCCGGAGCTCGTGCTCGCCGCCGAGATGGCCCGCGAAGAAGTCGTTGCCCTTGACGAAGGTGACGCCGACGCCCTCGGCGGCGACCTGGAGGTCGTCGGCGCGGACGTCCGGTGGCAGGTCGACCCAGAGGAAGTAGCCGCCCTGGGGGTGGCTCCAGGTCGCGGTCGCCGGGAAGTCGCGCTCGAGCGCGGCGAGCATCGCGTCGCGCCGCTCCTTGAGCAGTCCGTTGACGCGCACGATGTTCGACTCGAAGATGCCGCGGTCGAGGAACTCGAACACGGTCGCCTGCGTCAGGAACGGGGGCGAGATGTAGGTCGAGACGGCGCGCGCCTCCACCCTCGCCGCGAGCTCTTGCGGCAGGACGAGATAGCCGACGCGGACCCCGGGAGCGATCGTCTTCGAGAAGGAGCATGCGTATGCGACGCGCTCGCCGCGGCCGTCCAGGTCGAACAGCGTCGGCAGCGGCTCGCCCTCGAAGCGGACGAGTCCGTAGGGATCGTCCTCGAGGATGAACAGGTCGTGCTCGTGCGCGACCTCGATCAGATGGCGGCGTCGCTCGAGCGAGAGCGTGCGGCCGCTCGGATTCTGAAAGGTCGGGTTCGTGTACAGGAACGCCGGCGGCGGGCCGTCGCGGAGGTCGCGCTCGAGCACCTCCGAGTCGAGCCCTTCGTCGTCGAGCGGGACCGCGACGACCTCGGCGCGAAGCCGCGAGAGGATCTTCAGCGGCCGGTCGTACGCCGGCGCCTCGACGAACACGCGGTTGCCGGCCCCGACGAGCTCGTCCGCGAGGAAGCCGAAGCCCTGGAGCGAGCTCGTCGTCACGACGACGCGGGCGGGCTCGACGCCGTGGCGGGCGCCGATCCACTCGCGCAGCGGCCCATACCCGCCGCCCGGCCCGTACGAGAGCACGGTGCGGCCGTCGCGCTCGATCACGGCGCGCGCGCAGTCGGCCAGCTCGGCGATCGGCAGGCACTCGGGCGCGGGCACACCGCGCGCAAAGGAGACGACATCCACGAGGCTCAGTCTAGATACCGGGACGACGGCTCAGCGCCGCATCCGCTCGGCGACGAGCTCGGCCACCTCGGTCGGGGTGGTGCCGACCTCGATGCCGCGCGCCTCGAGCGCCTCCTTCTTCGCCTGCGCCGTGCCCGCCGAGCCGGAGATGATCGCGCCGGCGTGGCCCATGGTCTTGCCGGGCGGCGCCGAGAAGCCGGCGATGTAGGAGAGGACCGGCTTCGTCACGTGCTCGGCGATGAACTGCGCCGCCTTCTCCTCCTCGTCGCCGCCGATCTCGCCGACCATCACGATCAGCTCCGTCTGCGGGTCGTCCTCGAACTTCGCGAGCACGTCGACGAACGAGGAGCCGACCACCGGGTCGCCGCCGATGCCGACGATCGTCGAGTTGCCGAGGCCGAGCTGCGTCAGCTCGTGCCCGATCTGGTACGTGAGCGTGCCGGAGCGCGAGACGAGCCCGACCGAGCCCTCGCTGAAGATCTCGGCCGGGATGATGCCGACGTTCGCCTTGCCGGGCGAGAGCACGCCGGGGCAGTTGGGGCCGACCATGGTCACGCCCTTCGGCCGGAGGTACGTGTACGCGTGCAGCATCTCGTGCACGGGGACGTGCTCGGTGATGCAGATCACGATGCCGATTCCGGCGTCGACCGCCTCGTAGATGGCGTCCGCCGCGAAGCGCGCGGGAACGAAGATGAGCGTCGTGTTCGCGCCCGCCTTCTCGACCGCGTCGGCGACCGTGTCGAACACGGGGATCCCCTCGACGTCCTGGCCGCCCTTGCCCGGCGTGACGCCGGCGACGACGTTCGTGCCGTAGGCCCGGTTGCGCAGTCCGTGGAAGCGGCCCTCGCTGCCGGTCAGGCCCTGAACGACGAGGCGGGTGTCGTTGTCGACGACGATCGCCATCAGGCGCGCCTCACTCCCTTGATCACGAGCGTCGGCAGCGGCATCCAGCCGTCGACGATGCGGTCGCCGAGCAGCTCGCGCACGCGCTTTGCGTCCTCGCCGGTGCAGCCGGCCCGCTCGAGCCAGGGCTCGATCTCGAGCGGACGGTCCATGTGCCGGCTGTCGGCGACCTCGAGCCCGGCGAGCTCGAAGAAGCTCTCCCATTCGGACACGGCGTAGTTGCGCACGTGACTCGGGTCGCGGACGCGGTCGGCCTCTTCGGACGACTCGCTGACGAAGGTGTTGTCGCAGACGACGACGCGTCCCCGGGCGACGCGCGCCATCTCCTTGACGGCGGCGACGACGTCGGCGAAGTGGTGCGCGGCGAGCCGACAGGCGACTGCGTCGAAGCTCGCGTCCGCGAAGGGAAGGTGCTCGGCCGGGCCGATCACGTCGGGCTGCATCCCGGGAGCGGGATCGACGGTGACGACCGTGCAGCCCGCCTCGCGGAGCCGGCGGGCGACGTGGCCGCCGCCGGTCGCGACGTCGAGCGCGGTCACCCCCGTGCCGGGCTCGCACCAGGCGACGGTGAGGTCGAGGTCGTCGCCGGCCGAGTGGATCGCGCTCGTGCGGTATGCCTCCGCCCGCCCCGACCAGACGTCGCTCATCGCGCCAGCTCCACTGCCCTGCGGGCTCCGTCCAGCATCGTCGCCTCCGGATGGATGTTCGGCTTGCCCGCATTCGCAAGGATCTGCCGTGCCTCGACGGCGTTCGTCCCGTCCAGCCGGACGACGATCGGATAGCGCGACATGTCGAGCCGGTCGAGCGCTTCGAGGATCCCGCGCGCGACCTCGTCGCAGCGCGTGATGCCGCCGAAGATGTTGAAGAAGATCGACTTCACCTGGGGGTCGCGCGTGATCACCTCGAGCGCGTCGACGACGCCCTCCGCCGAGCCGCCGCCGCCGAGATCGCAGAAGTTCGCCGGTTTGCCGCCGACGTGCGCGACCACGTCGACCGTCGACATGGAGAGGCCTGCCCCGTTGCCGCAGATGCCGACGCTGCCGTCGAGCTTCACGTACGTGACGCCCTTCTCGCGCGCGAACGTCTCGAGCGGGTCGGCAGCCGCGGTGTCGCGCATCTCGGCGATGTCGGGATGGCGGAAGAGCGCGTTGTCGTCGACGGTGAACTTCGAGTCGAGCGCCTTCACCTCGCCCGCCGGCGTCACGATCAGCGGGTTGATCTCGCAGAGCATCGCGTCGAACTCGACGAACGCGCGGTAGAGCTTCTCGACGATCGCCGCGATCTGCTTCTGCTCGGACTGGTCCTCGACCTTGGCACCGTAGACGAGGCGGCGCGCGACCCACGGCTGGAAGCCCTCGGTCGGGTCGACGTGCAGCCGGACGAGCGCCTCGGGGCTCTCCTCGGCGACCTGCTCGATCTCGACGCCGCCCTGCGTCGTGAACATGAACAGCGGCTTCTTCGCGCCGCGGTCGAACGTGATCGAGAGGTAGTACTCCTTCGCGATGTCCGACGCCTGCTCGATCCAGAGCCGGCGCACGACGTGGCCGCGGATGTCGAGACCGAGGATCTGCTTCGCAGTCTGCTCGACCTCGTCCGGACCGGTCGCGAGCTTCACGCCGCCGGCCTTGCCGCGGCCGCCGGTGAGCACCTGAGCCTTGACGACGACGGGGCCGCCGAGCTCCTGCGCGGCCGCGCGGGCCTCCTGGGGCGAGTCGGCGCGGCGCCCGTTCGAGACCGGGATGCCGACGCGCCGGAAGAGCTCCTTGCCCTGGTACTCGTAGAGGTCCACGGCGGGTGACTCTAGCGACCCGTGTCTAGAGTGAGCGCGTGGACGCGATCGTCGCCGAGCAGCTCACGAAGCGGTACAAGACGGTCCAGGCGCTCGACGGCGTCTCGTTCTCCGTCCGGGACGGCGAGGTGTTCGCGCTGCTCGGCCCCAACGGCGCCGGCAAGTCGACGACGGTGCGCGTCCTGACGACGCTCACGCGCCCCGACTCGGGGCGGGCCCTCGTGGGCGGCGAGGACGTCGTCCGCCAGCCGGGTCGCGTCCGGCGCGCGATCGGCTACGTCGCGCAGGACTCCGGGGTCGACTGGGAGGCGACCGGGCGCGAGAACATGCTCCTCCAGGGGCGGATCCACGGCATGGCCGGCCGGCCTTTGCACGCGCGCGTGGACGAGCTGCTCGGGCTCGTCGGGCTGGACGAGGCGGCCGACCGGATCGCGCGCGGCTACTCGGGCGGCATGAAGCGGCGGCTCGACATCGCCATCGGCCTCGTCCACAAGCCGCGGGTGCTCTTCCTCGACGAGCCGACGACCGGCCTCGACCCGGAGGCGCGCGCCGCGATGTGGGTCGAGGTCGAGCGCCTCGCCCGGCAGGAGAGCCTGACGATCCTGCTCACGACGCACTACCTCGAAGAGGCCGACCGGCTCGCCGAGCGCGTCGCGATCGTCAGCCGCGGCAGGATCGTCGTCGAGGGGACGCCGGAGGCCCTGAAGGCCGGCCTGCACGGCGAGTCCGTGAGCGTCGAGCTGCGCGACTCCGACGGCCGCCTCGCCGAGGCGGTGCAGGTCGTGCAGGCGCTCGACGGCGCCGACGAGGTCCACGTCGAGGGACGGGTGGTTCGCGCACGCGTTCCCAACGGCGCGCAGGCGATCCCGACGATCCTCTCGGCGCTCGACGGCCGCGGCTTTCCGGTCGCGTCGGTGACGACCGCGCGCCCGTCGCTCGACGACGTCTACCTGCACTACACCGGCCGCGACTTCGCCGCCGAGGACGAGGAGCACACGCCGGTCGCGCGGGCGTGGGGACGCTGATGCCGCAGGTGCTGCGCCACACCGGCTGGATGGTCGTGCGCCAGGCACGCAACCTTATGCGCGAGCCGATCTGGATCGCGATGATGGTGATCCAGCCGATGATCTGGCTGCTCCTCTACGGGCAGCTGTTCTCGAAGGTGACGGCGCTGCGCGGCGGCGCGAGCAGCTACGTCGAGTTCCTCACGCCCGGGATCGTGTGCATGAACGCGTTCTTCGGCGGCACGTGGTCGGGGATGGCGATGATCAACGACCTCGACCGGCACGTCGTCGACCGCTTCCTCGCGGCGCCCGCTTCGCGGCTCGCGATCGTCCTCTCGCAGGTCGCACGTGCGGGCATCACCGCGATCCTCCAGGCGCTGATCCTGCTGCTCGTGGGGCTCGCCCTCGGCGTGCGCGTGCACGGCGGCGTGCTCGGCTGGTTCGTCGTCTGCGCCGCGTCGGCGCTGCTCGCGATGGTCTTCTCCGGCTTCTCGAACGGCGTCGCGCTGCTGCTCCGCCGCGAGGCGTCGATGATCGCGACCGCGAACTTCGTCGGCCTGCCGTTGATGTTCCTCTCGTCGATCCTCCTCTCGACGGCGCTGATGCCCGGCTGGATCAGCGCCATCTCGCGCTTCAACCCGGTCAACTGGGGCGTGCACGCCGCCCGCAACGCCGTCGTCGTCGGCGGCGACTGGGGCCCGACCGGAGAGTTCCTGCTCTTCCTCGTCGCAGCGACGGCGGTCACGTGCGCGTTCGCGACGTGGACGTTCCGCGCGTACCAGCGATCCATCTAGCCCGCGAGCACGCAGATCACCTGGCCGTGGGCGATGCCCTGGCCCGGCTGCACCGACAGCTCGGTGACCGTGCCGGCGCGGTGCGCGTGCACCTCGTTCTCCATCTTCATCGCCTCGACGATGCAGATCACCTGGCCCGCCTCGACCTCGTCGCCGTCGGCGACCGGCACGGCGAGCACCGTCCCCTGCATAGGCGAGACGATCGCGTCGCGGCCGGCAGCGCCGCCGCCGGCGGCGTGCACGCGCTCGTGCCGGCGCCGCGCGAGACCGGCCCACGGCGGCTCCCGGTCGACGACCCGCACCTCGAACCGCCGTCCGTCCACCTCGACCGTCCGCACCCGCTCGACGGTCCGGCCCCGCCCAGCAAGTAACAAGTTGTTACTTGCGGCTCCGAAGGCGGCTCCGCCGTCCAGCGCGGCCGCCCGCCCGGCCAGCTCGTCGGACTCGACCAGGCCGTGGCACGTCTCGCCGCGGATGAAGCACTCGTGCGAGAGCAGCGCCCGGTGGAAGCCGATCAGCGTCGTGGGGCCCTCGATCAGGAACTCGTCGAGGGCGCGCAGCATCCGCCGCCGCGCGTGCTCCCGGTCGGCGCCGTGGACGATCAGCTTCGCGATCATCGGGTCGTAGACGCCGGAGACCTCGTTGCCCACGCCGACGCCGGAGTCGACGCGGACGCCGGGCCCCGCAGGCTCGCGATACGCCGTGACGAGCCCCGGCGCCGGCAGGAAGCCGCGCGCCGCGTCCTCCGCGTTGATGCGGCACTCGATCGCGTGCCCGCGCAACTCGATCTCGGCCTGCCTCACCGACAGGGGCTCACCCTGCGCGACGCGGATCTGCTCGCGGACGAGATCGACGCCCGTGACCATCTCCGTGACGGTGTGCTCGACCTGGATGCGCGTGTTCATCTCCATGAAGAAGTACTCGCCGTCCCTCGTGAGCAGCCCCTCGATCGTCCCCGCGGAGCGGTAGCCGGCCGCGCGCGCCGCGTCGACGCCGATCTGGCCGATCCGCGCCCGCAGCTCCGCATCGACCGCCGGCGACGGCGTCTCCTCGACGAGCTTCTGGTGGCGGCGCTGAATCGTGCAGTCGCGCTCGCCGAGGTGGACGACGTTGCCGTGACCGTCGGCGAGCACCTGTACCTCGACGTGGCGCGGGTCGAGGATCAGCTTCTCGACGTAGACGTCAGGGTTCGCGAAGTAGGACAGGCCCTGGCGCTGCGCCGTCCCGAAGGCGCGCTCCGCCTGCGCAGGCTCCTCGACGACCTCCATCCCCTTGCCGCCGCCGCCGGCGGACGCCTTGATCAGGAGCGGGTAGCCGATCGACTGGCCGAGCGCGAGCAACTCCTCGACGGATCGCACCGGCTCGGTCGTGCCCGGGATGATCGGCACGCCGGCGTCCTGCATCGCCCGCCGTGCCCGCGTCTTCTCGCCCATCAGCTCGATCGCCTCGGGTGGCGGCCCGATCCAGACGAGGCCCGCCTCCTCGACCGCGTGGGCGAACAGGGCGTTCTCGGCGAGGAAGCCGTACCCGGGATGGACGGCACCCGCGCCCGACCTGAGCGCGGTCTCGACGAGCGTCCCGGCCTTCAGGTAGCTCTCGGCGGCCGGCGCGGGCCCGACCAGGTACGACTCGTCCGCGTAGCGGACGTGCAACGCATCACGGTCCGCCTCGGAGTAGACGGCCACGGAGGCGAGGCCGAGCTCCCGCAGCGTGCGGAAGATGCGGATCGCGATCTCGCCGCGATTGGCGACCAGGACCTTCTCGAACATGACCGGGTCTATTGTCTCGCTTGGTGAGCCCCGCCGATCAGCTGACCGTCGCGCGCGCCCTTTCCGTTCCGGTGGTCGTGGTGCTGTTCGCGTGGCCGTTCTCGGGACACGCGTACTGGGCGACGGGAGTCTTCTGCGCCGGGATGACGACCGACTGGTTCGACGGACGGCTCGCGCGCCGCCACGGGCGAACGTCGCCGCTCGGCTCGTTGCTCGACCCGATCGCGGACAAGGTGCTCGTGCTGGGGATGCTCGTGATGCTCGTCGGACAGCACGTCGTGCCCGCATGGATGGTGGCGGCGATCGTCGTCCGCGAGGTGCTGATCACCGGCCTGCGGCAGGCGGCGATCGAGCGCGGGATCGTGCTCGCCGCGCGCGACCTCGGCAAGCTCAAGACCTGGGCCCAGGCGATCGCCGCCGGACTCGGGGGCTTCGCCGCCGCGGGCGCGTGGGGGACGAGGGTCGCGTGGTGGTCGCTGCTCGTCGCGGTCGCGCTCACCTGGATCTCGGGGCTCGACTACGCCCGCAGCGCCCCGAAGCTGTTCCGGCCGCGCGCGACGGGCTAGTCGGGTTGGTCCAGGTCGTCCTCGCGGCGCGGCAGGAGCGCCTGAGCCCACGGAGAGGGCCGTTCCTCCCGGGCATCGGCCTCCAGGGCGGCCTCGATGGCCGCCCGCTCCTCCTCCGTCGGGTGAGGCGTGATCTCGAGAGCCATATCGGTGCAGGCTAAAGTCTCCGCGGGCCGACGTCGATCTGAGGTGTAGTGGGCCGAGGTCTCGCCGCCGCCGTTGCCGTTCTCACGCTGGTCCACGCCGGCGCCGCTGCCGCATCCGGGCAGCCGGAGCGCTCGTGGGCGGCGCCCCAGATCCAGGCCGTCACGGCCGCCGGCCTGATGGGGACGAGGACGCCGGCCACGTTCCGCCCGGACGACCCGCTGACGACTCAGGCGCTCGCCAACCTCCTCTTCGGCCTCTCGCAGATCGTGTTCGCTCCCCCGCCGCCGCTTCTCCCGGTCGGTCCCTCGCCGCCGGTCCCGCCCGTCGCGCCCGATCCCGGCACGACCGACCCGACGACGACCACGCCCATGGCGCCGCCGGCGGGGACGACCGACCCGACCCAGACGACGACGACTCCGGTCACGACGACGCCGACGACCACGACCACGACGACCGAGCCCGCGCCCGTCCAGCCGCCGCCCGCTCCGGCCACGCCGCCGAAGGTCGCGAACCCCGGCGCCCGCGTGACCATGACGACGCTCGACGCCCGGTTCGTCTCGGCGCTCGGCCTCTCGGACGCCGCCGCCGAGTTCGCTCGGGGCGCGCGGGCGGCCGGGCTGAAGGTGCCGGCGCGCTTCGGGAACGAGGTCGTCGCCCGCCTGCTCGGCCTGCGTACCAATCATCCCGCCGTCGAGGACTCGATCGAGCTGCTTCCGAACGACCCGGCCACGCGGGCCGAGGCCGCGTACTCGGCGGCAGCGGTGCTCCAGCTCGGCGGCTGGGAGGCGGCAGGCGTCCAGAGCCTCGCCGACAGCTTCGCGCTGCCGCAGCTCTCCGCCTGGCAGATCCGGATCCTCGACACCGCGGTGGCGCGCATCGGCATGCCCTACGTCTGGGGCGGCACGAGCGACGGCCCCGAGGTCGACTTCGGCGTCCCGGCGCGAGGCGGCTACGACTGCTCCGGCTTCGTCTGGCGCGTCTACAAGCTTCATCCCTATCCGAACGAAGGCGACCTCGCCTCGGTCATCCGCGGGCGCACCACCTTCCAGATGAGCGGCGAGGTTCCCGCCTCGGAGCGGGTCGGCTTCGCCGACCTGCAGCCGGCCGACGTGCTCTTCTTCGGCGCCCACGGGCCGAGCTCTCAGCCCTCCGAGATCGACCACACGGCCATCTACCTCGGCAACGGCTGGTTCATCCAGTCCTCCGGCGAGGGCGTGGCCCTGGCGACCCTCACCGGCTACTACCGGCAGGAGTTCGCCTGGGCGCGGCGGCCGCTCCGCGAGGCCGGCCTGTCCGGTTAGGTTCCGGCCTCAATGGCCGTCGCCGAAGGGTTGCTTCGACAGGAGCTTGCGCGCTTCGAGCGCGAGCATCCGCGCTCGCGAGAGCTCGCGGAACGGGCGCAGGCGTCGCTCCTCGCCGGCGTGCCGATGCACTGGATGGTGCGCTGGGCGGGCGGATTCCCGTTGTTCGCGGTCGAGGCGCACGGTGCGCGCTTCCGCGACGTCGACGGCCTCGAGTACGTCGACTTCTGTCTGGGCGACACGGGGGCGATGGCGGGGCACTCGCCGGAGCCGACAGTCCGCGCGGTCGCCGAGCAGGCTGTGCGCGGGATCACGCTGATGCTGCCGAGCGAGGACGCGCTGCTCGTCGCGGAGGAGCTCGCGCGACGCTTCGGACTGCCGCGCTGGCAGTTCGCGCTCACGGCCACGGACGCGAACCGGTTCGTGATCCGCCTCGCGCGGCAGATCACGGGCAGGTCGAGGATCCTCACCTTCAACTGGTGCTACCACGGCACGGTCGACGAGACCTTCGCGACCCTCGACGCTGCCGGGCGCGTCGTCCCGCGCGAGGGCAACCTCGGCCCGCCGGTGCCGCTCGACGAGACGACGCGCGTCGTCGAGTGGAACGACGCCGACGCGCTCGAGCGCGAGCTCGCGCACGGCGACGTCGCCTGCGTGCTCGCCGAGCCGGCGCTCACCAACATCGGCATCGTCCTGCCCGAGCCCGGCTTCCACCAGCGGCTGCGCGAGATCACGCGCCGTCACGGGACGGTCCTGATCATCGACGAGACGCACACGCTCTGTGCCGGCCCGGGCGGCTACACGCGCGCGTACGGGCTCGAGCCGGACATGCTCACGGTCGGCAAGTCGATCGGCGGCGGCATCGCCTGCGCGGCATACGGATTCAGCGAGGAGACCGCGGCGCGGGTGGAGGCGTCGGTGCCGCGCGAGGAGTCGGACATCGGCGGCGTCGGCGGCACGCTCGCGGCGAACGTCCTCTCGCTCGCGGCGATGCGCGCGACGCTCGGCGAGGTGCTCACCGACGAGGCGTTCGCGCACATGATCGCGCTCGGCGAGCGCTTCGAGCAGGGCGTGCAGTCGGCGATCGACGAGCACCGCCTGCCCTGGCACGTGACGCGGCTCGGCTGCCGCGTCGAGTACCTGTTCCGGCCCGACCGGCCGCGCACCGGCAGCGAAGCGGCAGCCGGCGGCGACCCGCTGCTCGACCGGCTGATCCACCTCTGGGCCCTGAACCGGGGCATCCTGCTCACGCCGTTCCACAACATGGCGCTCATGTCGCCGGCGACGACGGAAGCCGACGTCGACCGCCATACGGAGGTGTTGGCGGAGGCGACGGCGGCGCTCGCCGCGGCGAACGTCGGCGACCAGGTCGCGACGTAGTCGCGACCTGGTCGCCGTCGTAACCCCGTCGCCCCTCAGAGCGGGACGACCTGCGCCTGTCCGCCGAGTCTCACAGTCCCCTGAGCTAAGAGGCCTCAGCGTCCACGAAGTAGTCGTACTGCCGTAAGTCGATGCTGACGCCCGCCGCCTTGCTGAGCCGCTCCACCTGTGCCTGGGTTACCGGGAAACTCCCGTGCATCGGATCGTCACTGCCGACGCCGAACAGCTGTTGCAGGTCGGCCAGCGAGAGGCCCTCGATCTCCCACGCGCCCGCGAGGCCGTCGCGCGGGTCACGGTGGAAGGCCCTTAGAGTCCGACGCACCCCTGCCACGCCGCGAGAGTAACCGCTCACGTGCGCCAGCATTGAGTGCGCAAATGCCCCCCGACCCGTCACGGCCCAACTACCGCGTTAGTCGTCTCCGGGCGTAGATGCAGCTCCGGCCGACGGACGCGACGGGCGCGGGTTTCGAGGCTCGCGGACGCCGCTGCTCGCCGGCCCGTCTTCCTGACTCGGCAGAGTGGGAGATAGTCGAAGCGCCATCGCCACAAGCTCGACCTCGTCGTCGGACAGCGGCGCGGTTGCCGTCTTCACATAGCCGAGACTCATGGCGGCCTTCACTACGTCGCCAAGCGGCACGCCGAGACTGCGCGAGAGGTATCGAATGGAAGCCACCGATTCAGGGTACAAGCGTGGCCCACGTCGCATGCGCGAGTGTTCGGCAGGCCTCGGAGGCGTTACACGTCGGTGTGGTTGAGTCGGAGTCCCGATGGTGACTTCGTGCGGATGACTGCGAAGGCATCAAGCGCCTCCACCTCGCTTTCCCAGTTTGCGATGTCGTCGCCCGACCAGAGGTCGCCGGTGCCGAGTTCGAGTAGGTCGGAATCATCTGCGTCGAGGAGCAGCGTCATGCTGAGTTGTTCCATGTGGTCGCAATCGCCGTGTTCGTCATATACGACGAACTGGCGAGTGAGGTCGCACTCAAAGTTCCGACCGCTACCCCAGTCGTGGACGCCCCACTGGAAGAGGCACATGTCGTTCTCGACGTGATGCGGGGCCTTAGCGGCGAACGGACACCGAGCGAACGAAACAAACGCGCTCCACACAGCCTTAGGTGAGGGCCGGTCGGGCGAGACTCCCGCCTCCGCGAGCATGGCTTCGAGCGTCTCCTTCGCGCTTGTCAGCGGGAGAGCGTCCGGCGGCGGGACAGGCGCTTCCCGCGACCCGGACGGAATCAACCCCTTCTTGGTTACCGTAATGAACTCTTCCCAGGTGATCCCGCCGGTTGCGAGCCGGTGCACGACCTCGTAGACCTTGTCTCGTCGGCGATCCTCGCCGGTGCCGTTCAGGATCTCGTCGGCAAAGTCCGTGGCTTCGCGATCGCCGCGCCCGCCGGTGATCCAGGAGATGATCCCGAACCCGAGTTCGCCGAGCCGATCTCGGTCAGCGACGGCCCTCGCATACACCCGGTAGAGCGCCTGACCTGGACGCTGCTCGCTCGCCGCACCGCGGCGGCCCTCGTCGAGCATGCGCCGCATCGCCGCCAGAAGCTCCGCCTCATTGATCTCGCCTGGTTCAGGCCCTTGACCCATCGACGCTCCGTCGTGCTGACTCCGCAGGCATCGTCATCGCGCCGACATCCCTAAAGCGCACCGAGGAGCAATCCGAGGTAGGCGACGTTGACCTGCGCGAGCGCTCAGGAATGCCCCTCGACGGAGGCGGCTTCGACCTCAGCGGCGTCGGGCCAGCACGGCCCGGCTCGACTGAGCCACTCCGATTCCTCCGGCGTCAACACGTCGTGCGCGCGAAGGATCAGCGCGAGGTCTTGAGTAACCGGGATCGGCCATCGAGCGCCGCGCGCATGTTCTCGTATTGCGCGAATGAGGCTCGCATGAGGTACATCCTTCGGGGCCTGTGCTATCAGAGCGAACTCCGGACGGCGTAAGAACCGCTCAATAGTCGCGTCCGACGAATCCGCGCTCAGATCGGAGCTGAGCGTGAACGTTGCCGTGAGCGGGTGCGCGAACCTGATCTGAACCCTAGGACCAACGCTCGGGTGCGCCTCGATCGTCCAGCCGACTGGGGCGAGGCTTGTACGCAAGCCATCAACAATCGCTCTCGCCCTCTCGCTTGGCTCGTCGATCGTCGTTTCGTGCCGCATCCCGCCGAACCCTAACCACTGCCGCCTGCGCCAGTGTGCCGGAATGACCTCAGAAGGCTCCGGAGGCGCGCGTCGGATGCCGATACTCAACTCGCATGACTCGCCCGCCAAAGCCCCTCGCGTTCGCGGTGATCGTGATGAGCTATCTCCCGTTCGTCGCGGTCCTGGTGTTGATCGGCTACTTCTTCAGTTGGAGGTTCCCGGTCGCGGTGATCGCCTGCATGAGCGTCGTGTCGTATCGCGCTCTACGGCAGGGCCATCGACCGGCATTGAGGGGACGTGGAAGGACGACGGCCGAAGTGCTCGCCTTTGCGCTGCTTGGCTCGATCGTCGGAGGTCTTCTGTTCGGCGGTATGGGTGTCATTTTCGGCTTCGCCATCGGCTTCATCGCACGGCTCGCCGAAGTCCCCATCACTCGCAGGCGAAGTGCCTAGATAGATCCGATGACGGTATGCGCTGGCCTGGGCCAGCGTCCGGGAATGTCACCAGAAGGAGGTTGTCAGCCGTTGGGCAGGTCGAATGCCCAGCGCGTCAGGAACTCGTGAATGGTGCGGAGCGAGCTGACGTAGTGAACGTGGTCGCTGCTCTCGAACGCGTAGAGCCCCGCGTCGTTCATCGCCACTCGCGCCCACTCGTCTTCGCGTCCCTCTTCAAGGCGCTCGACGCGGAGGGAAGAGCCTGGCCTCAGATCCTCCATGAACATGTAAAGCGCGTCCTCGGACGGATCGTCATAGATCTCGCCCATTGCATCCGTTGCCCGGAGGATCGGATCAGGCACCTGGGGTCGATGATGGCAGGTTGCTCGGCTGCGCCAGCGTGCTCTCGCCCGGTGGCGTAGGCATCTGCCTTCGCATCCACCACGGGCCGGAGCGAACGCGAGCGCAGCCGCGTTCGCGGAGGCCGGATGCACGCGCGCGGGGATGCCGAAGGCGCCACCGTGCGCGCCGCCGAACCCGCCGCCGACATCAGGTAAGAGCGTGGCGGCTCTGCCGCCGCGCGCTCTGCGGAGCACAACACTCGACCCGCGCGAAGTGCGCAGCACTTCGCGCGGAATTCAGAGCGGAATATTGCCGTGCTTGCGGCGCGGCCTGGGCTCCGCCTTGGCGAGCGTCGTCTCGAGCGCGTCGATGAGGACGGGGCGCGTGCGCCGGGGCTCGATCACGTCGTCGACGTAGCCGCGCTCGGCGGCGGCGTACGGGTTCGCAAACTGCTCCTTGTAGTCGGCGATCAGCTCGGCGCGGCGGGCCTCGGGATCGTCGGCGGCCTCGAGCTCGTGGCGGAAGATGATGTTGACGGCGCCTTCCGGCCCCATCACCGCCACCTCGGCGGTCGGCCAGGCGAAGTTGAAGTCGGCGCGGACGTGCTTGGAGCTCATCACGTCGTAGGCGCCGCCGTACGCCTTGCGCGTGATCACGGCGAGCTTCGGCACGGTCGCCTCCGCGTACGCGTAGAGCAGCTTGGCGCCGTGGCGGATGATCCCGCCCCATTCCTGCGCCGTCCCCGGCAGGAAGCCCGGCACGTCGACGAAGGTGACCAGCGGGATGTTGAACGCGTCACACGTCCGCACGAAGCGAGCGGCCTTGTTCGACGAGTCGATGTCTAGCACGCCGGCGAGCGAGCGGGGCTGGTTGCCGACGACGCCGACCGAGTGGCCGCCGAGGCGGGCGAACCCGCAGACGATGTTCTCCGCCCAACGCTCGTGCACCTCGAGAAACTCCCCGTCGTCGATCACGCGCCGGATCACGTCGTGCATGTCGTACGGCTTGTTCGGGTGGTCGGGGATGAGCGTGTCGAGCTCGGGATCCTCGCGGCCGCGCGGGTCGGTCGGCGCAGCGAACGCGGGCTTCTCGGCGTTGTTCTGCGGCAGGAACGAGAGCAGGTAGCGCGCGTCCTCGAGGCACGATTCCTCGTCGGGTGCGGTGAACTGCGCCACCCCAGACTTCGCCGCGTGCGTCGCGGC
>DASPTD010000068.1:0-150104 GCA_035623575.1 Gaiellaceae bacterium | reverse complement strand
GCCGCGTACCGCTTGCCGTGCGCCACCGCGCGCCACGTCAGCCCCCAGGCGACCGGGAGCAGCAGCATCGCCCACTCCTGCGAGTACACGCCGTAGCCCTGCCACGTGTAGCTCCCGTACTCGTAGCCGTAGCCGGACGCGCTGACGAGCAGCGGCGAGACGGCGGCCGCGGACGCCGCAGTCCATCTCCCCCAGCCGAGCAGGCGCGCTCCGAAGTAGACGGAGACCGGCCACAGCGCGAGCAGCAGGTACAGGAACCACACGTACGCGGTCTGGTCGCTCGCACCGGTGACGCGCGCCGCGTACGCGGTCAGCGTCTGCGACAGGCTCTGGTAGTGATGGAAGAACGACGAGCCGAGCGAGAGATACGGGTACCAGCCGTCGAGCGGCACGCGACCCTCTTTGATCTGCGCGCCCGCCCAGCGCACCATCTGCAGCTGGAAGGCGCTGTCGTTCAGGTTGGGAACGGCGGTCGTCTCGCCACGCAGCACGACGAAGCCGAAGACACAGGTCAGGCCGACGAGCGCGGCCGGCCACCAGCGCGCAGCGCGGGTCGCTTCCGCCTCCGCCTCCGTGTCGGTCGCGGCCGCGAGCGCCGCCTCCACGCTCGCCATGCGCTCGGGCAGGCCGACGCGCGTGGGGGCCGGCGGCCCGGACTCGGCGTGCGTGGGCGCGCTCCCGGGGGTCGACCACTCGGCCCAGCGAAGACCGAACCAGGCGACGGCGAGCGCGACGGCCGTGACGGCGGCCGACCAGAACGTCTTCTGCCAGGTGTCCGTCGCCGTGCCGCCGAAGACCCAGCGGAAGAGCGGCTCGGGCTCGAGCGCCTGCACGTGCCACTCCGCGTTGAAGTACGCGTACGGGTACCAGAGGTTGAGGACGAAGAGGCCGCAGAGCGCCGAGAACGCGAGTCGGAGCGGTCGCGCGAACGCGAGCGGCGCAAGGCACGCGAGCGAGAGGAACATGTACCGCTCGTGCATGCGCGTCAGGAGGGTGTAGGCGAGAAGGCTGACGACCGCCGACGCGACCACGAGCACGCGCGCCTGGTCGGCGCCCCGGTCGAACGCGCGGTGGACGCGCCACAGCACGACGACCACCGCGAGGAGGAACGCGAGCGTCCCGGCGTAGAGGGCCGGAATGCCGGCGACGTGCATGATCTGGCCGCCGACCGAGTCGTTCCGCCAGAACCCGAGCGCGCCCCAGAGGTTGAACGCGTTCGCGCTCGTCACCGGATAGACCGATGCAGACTGGCGGTAGAAGCGAACGAGCGATACCGGTCCGAGACCGAACGGGAGACCCGAGACGGTCCAGAGCGCGAGCGACGGCGCGCCGATCAGGCCGATGCTGAGCGCACCGTCGACCAGCTCACCGCGGGAGCGCCCGTGCAGATGGCGCCGGTAGAGCGCGTACAGCATGATCGGGAAGACGAAGCCCGCCTGCGGCTTCATCGCGATCGCGACGGCGAAGAGCAGGAACGCCGACAGCTCGCGCCGCAGCGACTGCGGCCCCGTGAAGAGCAGGAGAAGCGACCCGAGCACGAACAGCGCCGGCACCGCGTCCACCTGCCCCCACACCGCGCTCAGCGCGATCACGGCCGGGTTGAACAGCACCCCCGCCGCGACGAGCGCGCGCACCGGCAGCCGTCTCGCGAGCGAGGCCGGCGCGATGCGCGCCGCGAGCGTCCCCGCGATCCACGCGAGACCGAGGTCGGCGAGCATCGCGGGCAGCTTCAGGAGCAGGTATCCCGGAGCGGCGGAGATCTTGCCGAGCACCCACAGCACGTACAGGTATCCGGGCGGGTAGTCGGCGAACTGGCCCCCGGCGTAGAACGAGTGCGTGCCGACCTGGCCTAGGCGGGTCGCCCACATCTGGAAGAGCCGGAGGTCGCCGTAGAAGCCCGCGTACGGTGCGATCACGAGCCGGACGAGCAGCGCCAGCGAGAACATCGTCGCCAGGCCCGCCGGCGTCTCGAGACTCCAGACGAGCCGCTCGAGCGACTCCCGGCGCGGCGGGGCGAGCGAGAGAAGACGTTGGCGCGACACGCCGTCCATCACGGAGGAGCGGCGCCTCGGCTCAGCCGATCGAGTTGACCTGACCGGAGGCGACGATCTGCCGAACGACCGCAGGCACCGGGTCGAAGACCTCGATCTCGTAGTTGGAGCCGGGGAAGGCGAGATGGATGCTCTTCGGGTACGAGGTGTCGAACACCGCGATGCCTCCGTGCGCGATCGCGATCGACGTCTCGCCCGGCTGCTTCGCGAGCGCCTGCATCGCTCCGAACGCCGCAGGGAACGGATATGTCCCGACGGTCAGGTACGGCGGCGCGGCGCCGACCTTGACCCCCGCCGGCAGGTAGCGGACGTAGAGCTGCCCTTGCGACGTCCGCCTCAGCTCGTACGTATAGCCCTTCTTCGGGCCGACCCAGTAGAGCGGATGGCCGAGCGAGCGGGCGAACGACTTCAGGCCCGCGAGCGAGACCGCCCGAGGCGGAGAGGTCGACCCCGCCGTGAGGCTTCCGAACGCCTCGAGGTTTCCTCCTGCCACCAGGTTCTCGGCCGTTCCCGGCGTGGGATCGTAGACCTCCACCTGGTAGTCCACTCCCGGGTAGGCGACGTGGACGCTCTGCGGGTACGAGGCGGACATCACGCCGAGGCCGCCGTCGGCGACCTTCATCGGGGTGGAGCCGCTCTGCGAGGCGACGGTCCGGATCGCCGCGTACGCCCCGGCGAACGGGTAGGTGGCGACGGTCAGGTACGGCGTGGTGGAGCCGATCTTGACTCCCGCCGGCAGGTAACGGACGAAGATCGAGCCGTTCGAGTTGCGCGAGAGCTCCAGGGTGTCGCCCGCCTTCGGCCCGACCCAGAAGACGGGGTGCCCGACCGACGCCGCCAGGCTCTGGAGCTGCGCGACCGAAACGGCGGTCACACTCGACGCCTGGGTCTTCGAGCTCGACGAGCTGCCGTTGTCGCGGACCGCCAGCCACACGATCAGCCCCGCGGCGGCCGCGGTCACGATCAGGGCGACGAACCGGAAGCGCCACGGCCGGGCCGTAGGCGTCAGGCGGGTCTGCGGCACGGTCTCGCTCATCGGCTCAGGCTCCATTTCGTATTCCGCACGTGAAAGAGGTCTCCTGCGCTCCGCGTGCAAGACCGAGCCATCGACATCGGCCGGGACTTGACACAAGCTGTGGAAGGGCTCCGATGACGCAGAAGAGGCGAACCACGCAACGCCAGTTCGGGCGCTTCCTGCTCGTCGGCGCGACGAACACCGTGCTGAGCTTCGTCGTGTACCGGCTGCTGCTCGTGCCCGGCACGCCGTATGCGCTCGCGGCACCGCTCGCGTTCGCGGCCGGCGCCGTGAACGGCTACGTGTTCAACCGCCGCTGGACGTTCGGCGCCCGCGACTCCGTACGGGCGCGCGTGCTCTACCTTGCCGTCCAGGCCGTCGGCGCGGGATCGACGAGCCTGCTGGTCCTGCTCTTCGTCCGCGCGGCCGGAACCGGCAGGATCGGGGCCTACCTGGCCGCGATCCCACCGGTGACCGTCTGCATGTTCGCGGCGAACCGCGTCTGGACCTTTGCCGAGCGGACGTGACATTCAGCGCACCGGGAGCACGTTTCCGGACACCGCGACGACGCGGGACACGGCCGGCGACGGGTCGTAGACCTCGACCTGGTAGGCCACACCCGGGTAGGCGAGGTGCACGCTCTTCGGGTCCTTCGAGTCGACCAGGGCGAGGCCGCCACCCGGAATCGTGATCCGCTGCGCGCCCTTCGCCACGGCCTTGAGCGCGTTGAGAGCGCCCGGATACGGATACGTGGCGACGATCAGGTAGCTCGCTCCGGGCGCGCCGGCCTTGACGCCCGCCGGGAGGTAGCGGACGTAGATCCGACCCGCGGTCGTCCTCGTCAGCTCGTACAGGTATCCGTGCTTCGGCCCGGCCCAGTAGATCGGCTGCGGAACCGCGCGTGCAAGCGTGCGCAGCCCGCTCGCCGACAGGGCGACCGGTGCGATCGGCTGGACGACCGGACCGGCGGTGGTCGGACTCGACGACCCGCCTTTCCCGACGAGAACCCAGGCGACGCCGCCGGCGCCGAGCGCGAGCACGACGATGAGGGCTGCGAGCCGGACACGGCGCCGTCCACGCATCCCTCCTCGCTTCTCCGAGGTCGATGCCGACTCCATGTGGCTCGCCAGCTGCTCGTGCAGCTCGACGCGCCGCTGCTCCAACGTTGTCAAGACGGAACCTCCTCTGTTTGCTCGTGATTCGGCCCGTGCCAGCGGCCGAGCAGGACGGTGACGACGGTCGGGCCGCCGGGCTTGCTGAGGATGTCGAAGCTGCCGTCGAGCAGATTGACGCGCTCCCGCATGCCGGCGAGGCCCATGCTTCCGGGCCGGATGCTCGACGGGTCGAAGCCGTCGCCGTCGTCGGTGATCTCGAGCAGCATCCCGGTGCTGCTCGCCTGAAGCCGGACGAGCACCTTGCTTGCGTGCGCGTGCTTGGCGATGTTGTTGAGCGCCTCGCGGAGAACGGATCCGACCGCGAGCGCCTGCGAGTGCGTGTCCGGCTGGAAGCTCGGCGGGTCGACGATCAGCTCGACGGCCGCGCCGCAGTGCCGCTCGAAGCGGGCGAGCTCGGCGGCGGCGATCACGTCCGCTGTCTCGATCTCGGGCTTGCCGTGCTCGAGCAGGGAGATGAGGCCGCGCAGGCCGGTCTCGGCCGCGGCGAGCTCGGTCATCATCGTCGTGAGCTGCGCTGCGACCTCCTCCGGGTTCTCGATCGAGCTCGGCTGAGCGTCGAGCTGGCGGTGAAGGTCGTGCAGGCCGTAGCCGACCGCCGTCAGGCTCTGCATCGGGCCGTCGTGCACGTCGAAGGCGAGCCTGATCAGGCGGCGGCGCAGCGCTTCCGTCTCCGAAAGCGAACCGTCGCTCGGTGCCTCCGAGACGGACGGCTCCGCGTTGAACGCCAGGTCACTCATCGGCCGCAGGTCCCTCCAGATGTCGAGCTTGTCCCAAAACGCCGCGGACGCAGCTGCCGCCGCCCCCGCCCTCACACATCCAGCGCGCCAAACGGGGGATGGTCGATTCCCCAAACGAGTGATCTTGCGCAACGGCGAGCTCGAGCCCACTGTCCAGGCCGCGACCCGGACCTCCGGGCGGCACGGTCCAGCCTTTCGCCCGTTAGGAGGGACCGGCCCGATGCGTCATTACGAAGGGAGAGCCGGCGCGCCTGCGCCGGCCGGGCAGCGTTCATGCGCTGAACCGGACCTCCGTGCGGCGCGGTCTAGCCTTTCGCCCGTCAAGACAGAGGGCGCTTGGTACGTGAATACGAACGGAGAGCAGGCGCGCCCGCGTCCGTGACAGTGAGGCCTCCTCGGGCCTGCGAGGTCAGGACGTCTCACCCGAAATGAGGCGACATTCGGGCGCGTCTGCTTTCCGCCGGTGCGGCGGTTAGGTGGCGAGCGCGAACGTCAGCTGCTCCGGCGCGCCGCAGCGCTCAAGGTAGGCGCAGGGTCGCAGGTCGTTCGGGAACGGCGAGCTTCCGACCTTGAGCACGAGATAGCCGCGGCCGTCCTGGTCCAGCTCCTGCCCCACCGCCGGGCAGGGGCCGACGGCGTCTCGCACCTCGTAGCCGTCCTCGCCGGAGAGGAAGAGGACGTAGCCGATCGCCGGGGCCGCCTGCGGCCCCGGCTCCGGGGCACGGCCGATCGTCCGGCGGAACAGGCCGACGCGAAGCAGCTCCCGCTCGGGGCTGCTCGTGCGCTGCGTGCCGCCTGCGGCAGACATCGCGGCGCGCCAGGTCTCTCGTAGCTCGGCTCGCTGACTCATCCGTCGGAGCCGTCAGTTCGCCGAACCGCGGCGGAATCCTCGTCCGGACGCCGAAGTAAAGCCCGGCACGTCGCCGGCCGATGAATAGCCGGGCAGGCCGCGTCGAGCGGCTCCCCCGGACACCGATGCGTACGCTCCTCCTCAGCCTCGCCGCCGCCGCGGCACTCGCCCACTCAGCGAGCGCCGCCGCCGCCGGGCATCCGGCGATTCTCGCCGCGCTCAACGCAGAGCGCGCTGCGAACGGGATCCCCGCGCACGTGCGCGAGAACCCCGCTTGGTCGGCGAGATGCGCCGAGCACGTCGCGTACATGGCGGCGACGGGCAGGTTCAGCCACAGCGAGAACCCGACGAGCCCGGAGTACGCCGCAAGCGGGAGCTGGGCCGGCGAGCACAGCGTGCTCGCGGAGGGCGCGAGCTGGCACGACGGCGACCCGTTCGCGAGCTCGCCGATCCATCTCATCCAGCTCATGAGCCCCGAGCTGCGCCAGGTCGGCATCGACGACGACGCCTCCGGCTACCTCTGCATGACGACGTGGCCCGGCTACGACGCATCCGGCTGGAACAAGGCAACCGTCTACAGCGATCCCGGCGACGGCGCCGTCGGCGTCCCGTACGCGGAGACGGCGAACGAGCTCAGGTTCGTGCCCGGCGACTTCGTCGGACTGCCGCGCGGGACGACGACCGGCTTCAACATCATGGTCTTCGCCGAGGGCACCGCCGACCCGTGGCACCTCCACATCGTCTCGGCGACCCTGACCGGGCCCGACGGTCCTGTGGCGGTGCGGACCGTCGATCGCACCACCCCCACCGTCGGGCCCTACCTGCCCCCCGGCAGCGGCTTCGTCATTCCCGTCGCGCCGCTCCGGCCGGACACCACCTACCGGGCCCTCGTCCGCTTCGCAGGCGGCCTGCGGCACTCCTGGCAGTTCACGACGGCGGAGGCGTAGCCGGATCATGGACGTCGAGGGCGCACGCCGGCTGCGAGCGAGGATCGAGGAGCGCCAGCTCGAGCACTGGCAGCAGGCGCGGGCGGTCCGCGAGGGGCTGCAGGATCCCGTCGACCCCGACGGCGAGCACCTGATCCGCTGCCGGGACACCGTTCGCGAGTACGAGCCGCGCCCGGGCCACCGCTTCGTCAAGCTCCTCGTCGACGGGCGCTGGGAGACAGCGCCCGTGACCTGACCGGCGCCGCGCATCCCTCGAACGAGCCACTCCGGTCCGCGAGCGAGAACCCTCCGTCCGGCCGGGGACGCCGCACCGGCCGGGACGAGAATGCGGGGCACACACAGCGGCCCTCTGTTCGGGAATACCGCCTCCAGCGGAAGCGCAACCCGACAGGACCGCACATCTCCTCACCTGCGGTCGAGGCGGCCCCACCCTCCGGGGCCGCCTCACCGAATCGTCGCGGCCAGGAGCTTCTGGCCGTAGTGGGCGGCGGCGAGCGCGATCACGGCCGCGCCCAGCAGCGGCTTCTCGACGGTGAGAACCGCGGCGCCGGGCACCTCGAGCGCCGTCACGGCGAGCGCGACCCGGCGGACGAGCCGGCGGGCGGCCGCCTCCGATCCGAGCCTCGACCAGAGCAGGCCGACGATCAGCTTGTACCCGTCGAGCGGGCTCGCCGGAATGAGGTTCAGCACGGCGATGGCGGCGTTGAAGAACGCGAGCAGGAGCACGAGCGTCTTCAGGCCGAGCGAGACCGGCAGCAGATAGAGGGACAGCGTGAGCACGACCGCGACGGCCAGCGACGCGGCCGGACCTGCGATCGCGACCCTGGCCTGCTCGCCCCCACTCGCGTACGCGCCCTCGAGCCGCGTCGAGGCGCCGAGCCAGGTGAGCGAGACGCGGACCGGCTGCACTCCCGCCGGCTTGCGGGCTGCGCGCACATGGCCGAGCTCGTGGACGAGCAGCGACGCCGTGCCGCCGACGGCCCCGAGGAGCACGGCGCTCACGACCGGAAAGCCGCCGGCTGCACCGACCCAGCCGAACAGCGCCCCGAGCAGCAGGACGGGCCCGCAGGCGCCCCAGCCGATCGACAGTCGCACCCGCGCCGCCTTCGCCGGCATCTCCATGCCGCGTTCATCGGCGCCGGCCGGGACGCCCTCGAGACCGCGACCGAGCCGGGACGGACCCCGCTCGCGGCCTTGCAAGACCAGACCATCGGCTCTCGCAGCAGGCTCCACCACGCGAGCGGCATCCTATACGAAGGTCCTGACGGCTTAATACCTTCGGCTGGGCCGCCGCTGCGGGTACCCTTGCCCGCGTGCGCCGGGCACTGCTCCTCTCAGCCTGCGCCGCGCTCGCGGCCGCGGCGGCCGCGGTCGCGTCGCCGCCCTCGCTGCTGCACCCTTCGACGCTGAAGGCGAAGGCACCTGCGGTCTACTCCGTCTCCTTCGCGACGACGAAGGGGACGTTCGTCGTCACCGTGCACCGCGCCTGGGCGCCGCTCGGAGCCGACCGCTTCTACAACCTTGTCCGCGCCCGCTTCTTCGACGGAGTGAGGTTCTTCCGGGTCGTCAAGGGCTTCGTCGTCCAGTTCGGGATCAGCCCGACGCCGGCGGTGGCGGCCGCCTGGCAGGGAGCTGCGATCCCCGACGACCCGGTGAAGACCTCGAACGTCAAGGGGACGATCACCTTCGCCGACGCCGGCCCGAACACGCGCACGACGCAGGTCTTCGTCAACCTCGGCGACAACGCCTCACTCGACACACAGGGGTTCGCTCCCTTCGGCAAGGTGTCGAGCGGCATGAGCGTCGTCGACAACCTCTACGGCGGCTACGGCGAGCAGCCGAGCGGCGACCAGCAGCAGATCGCGCAGCAGGGCGACGCGTTCCTGAAGAAGCACTTCCCCCGCCTCGACCGCATCGAGACCGCGAAGCTCGTCGCGGGCTGAGCCTGTCAGCGGCTCTGCGGCGCGCCCAGCTTCAGCACGCGAACGGCGGTCCTGCGGTCGGTGGCCCCGAGCTTCCGCACCATGGAGGCCACGTGCCGCCGGACGGTCACCGGTGAGAGGCCGAGCCGCTCGGCCATCTCCAGGGTCGTGCGGCCCTCGCGGAGGAGCTCCGCGACGTCCCACTCGCGTGCGGTGAGCGGGACGGGGCTGCCCGACAGCAGGAGCCGCCGCTGCGGACGGCCGCGCACGTGATCGATCAGCGCCGGAACCATCGCGCGTGCGAGCGCCGGCTCGCCGAGGCGGGCGGCCCGGAGCGTCTTCGCCAGCATGCCGGGCATGGTCGACTTCAACAGGTAGCCCGAGGCACCGCGCTCGAGCGCGGCCAGCAGGCCGACCGAGTCCGGGGAGGCTGCGAGCACGACGATCGTCGTGGCCGGAGACCGCCGCGCGATGGCGGACACCGCGGTGAGACCGTTGCCGGGAAGCGCGGCGTCGACGAGACAGACGTCGGGTCGAAGGCGGACCGCGGCTGCGACGGCGGCTGCCGCGCTGGCGGCCTCGCCGACGACCTCGAAGCCGTCGGTCTCGAGCTCCGACTTGACGCCGGCGCGAAACGTCGCGTGCTCGTCGGCGATCAGGAGTGAGAGCGGCCTCCGGGGCGGCCCCGGCAGGCCATCGCTCGTCTCAGAGACGGGAGGGCTAAGCGCCATCGTTCACCGTGATCCGCAGCGCCGAGACGGCATACGGCGACGGAGCGCGATAGACCGTCTAGCTTCTTCCGGTCTTGCGTCCGCGGATGCGAACCAGGGCGAAGGCCAGGATGACGAACAGCACTGCGAGCACGGCGTACACCATCGCACCTTCTCCTTGATAGTCGGGCCGACCGCCGCATCCTCGCCCGGGCCGACGCCCGAGTCCCCCACCATCCGGCCGGTCCGTCGTCGCCGAACTGGTGGTCGCACCTGCCGCTGCGTGATCTTGCGATGGTTGCCCCCGTCAGGAGCGCGCGAGAGCGATCGCAGCGATCGACGCCGCCGCGTACCAGAGCGGAGACCAGGCGAGCAGGAGCAGCGGCCGCATCCGCCGGCCGCCTGCGAGCGCCCGGTCGAGCGCCGGCACGCTGAGTATCGCGGCCGCCACGACGCCGCAGCACGCCCTCGCGGCCGACCCGTACTCGACGTCGATCGGCTTGGGCAGGAAGACGACGAAGACGAGGACGTTCGCGAGCAGAAGCCACAGCTCGGGCGCCGCGGCGTCCCGCAGCAGCGACACGGTCGCGGCTCCCGTCCACGCCAGTGCGGGGAGCACCACCGCCAGAACGATGAGCCAGTGCGTCGTCGTCCAGGGCCACCAGGCGGCGAGGCCCGCAAACGGCCAGATGCTCCGTGGCCCCGACTCCACGGTCGACGATCCGAGCCAGAGCCGGAAGGCGATGCGGTCGACCAGGAGCGGCAGCAGCGCGACAGCGGCGAACGCGCCCGCCCTCAGCGCGTTCGCCCGCAGCCGTGCGCCGAGCGATCCCCGCCCCTCGAGCAGGGATGCCGCGGCGTAGACGGCGGGGAAGAGCACGGTCGTCTCCCGTGTGAGCGCCGCGAGCGCAAACAGGGCCGCTGCTGCCCACCGTGCGTGCCGACCGCGACCGTCGAACACGACCGCGCCACAGATCGCGAACGTGAACGCCAGAGGCTCGGTCAGGTCGCGGTACATGCAGAACGCGAGCCCCGGGTAGAGCGCATAGAGAAGCGCGAGCCACGTCGAGGTGCGCCGCCGCCGCAGCCAGATCGCGAGCGCGAAGACCGCCATCGCGACCGCGGCCAGGTTGATCGCGACGAGGGTGTACGGCACCGCGGCCGGGCGGCCGAGCGCAAGCGCGCGGGCAGCCATCGGGTAGACGATCCGAGAGTAGGTGAAGCCGGGACCCTTCATGTAGTAGCGAGCGTTGGCGGGGTCGGCGGCGATCGCGTAGTAGAACTGCCCGTCGTAGCCGACCCGGTTGTCGATCTGGAGGTTCGGGGTGATCACCCGGCTCCGGTCGCTGTGCGTGACGAAGGCGCGCCCGAAGTGGATGAAGCCCTCGATTCCGTGGGCGTACCAGAGCCCGCCGAGAAAGAGCGCGTAGCCCGCGAACGCGACGGCCGCGACGCGCCACGGTGCGGAGCCCACGAGCGCAGGGCGCAGGGGAATCGCGGTGTCGGCCACCATCCTCCCGACCGTACGCCCCGCGTCCCAACCCACCCACGGCCGCCCTGGCAGGTCCGGCCACGACCTCCGGCGGGTTGGGATCCGACCCCGGCTTGGACGTTTGGACTAGGAAGACCGTCCGAACGCGGATCGACCGTCTCCGGCGGCGCCGGCACGGTACAGGAGGCGACGCGGAGTGGACGACGTGGCAGAAATCGGCCGGTTTACGGTGCGCGCCAGAGGCGGCACGCGTGAGCTCGCCGTTCCCGCTGCCGCCGGCGCGGTCATGGCCGCGACGGGCCTCGCGGGGCTTCTCTCGGTCGTGGGGGCCGATGCCCGGTGGCTCGCGGCGCTCGGCGGGGCGATCGTCCGTGCCGGACGGATCCCCCATGGGGTGCCGTTCGCGGTCGCTCCGACGGGGCACTGGCCGAACGTCCCCGTGCTCGCCGAGCTGCTGTTCCACGGCCTTCTCACCATGGGGCCTCGCGGGCTGCTCGTGGCGCAGCTCGCCGCCGTCGCGGTCGCGCTCTCTCTCGTGGCGGTCGACGCCCGAGCGCTCGGGGCACGCGACGACCAGGCGGCGGTGACGATCCTCGTCGCCGCGGTCGCCGTCTTCCCCGCGCTCGCAATCGTGCGCTTCCAGCTCTTCTCGCTGGCGCTGCTCCCGCTGCTGCTGCTGCTGCTCCGGGCCGAGACGCGGGGGCCGTCACGTCGTATCTGGCTTGCGCTGCCCCTGCTCGCGCTCTGGGCGAACCTCCACGGCGCGGTTCTTGTCGGCCTCGCGCTCCTGCTCGTGTACCTCGCGGTCTTCCGGCTGCAGCGCTCACCGCTCGAGGCGCTCTCGGTGGGCGCCGCTTCGTGTGTCGCCTGCTGCCTCACGCCCGCGCTCTGGCGGACGCCGCTGTACTTTCGCGGAGTCCTCGAGAACGAGGCCGCACGGCGTGCGCACGGGCTGTGGGCGCCGCTTTCGCTCTCGCTGCACGCGCCCTGGGACGTCGTCCTCGCCGTCGGCGCGGTCGTGTTGCTCGCGCTCGCGGTGCGCGGTGGGACGAGCCGCTGGGAGCTCGTCGCGTTCGCCGGCCTGGTGCTGGCAACGGTGCATGCGTCTCGGACGGGGGTGTGGCTCGTGCTCGCCGTCGCGCCGCGGGCCGCGCGGGGGCTGCCGCATGGCGGCAGCGCCGGCCGGCGTCTGGGTCTGGCCGCCCTCGCGATCGGTGTCGCGGCCACGCTCTTCGCGGTGGACCGCGGACCTGCCTCGACGGGTGCGAGCGCAGCGCTCGTCGCCCGCACGGTTGCGGCCGCCCACGGGACGCCCGTGCTCGCCGAGGACGTGCTCGCGGAGCAGGTTGCACTCGCAGGCGGCCGAATCCTGATCGGGAACCCGCTCGACGCGTTCCGCAGCAGCGACCAGTCGACTTATCTGGACTGGCTCGACGGCAGCCCCCTCGGCGACCCGGCGCTCGCACGCGTGAACGTCGTCCTCGTCGCGCCGCGCAGCCGCGCCGAGCGTCGCATCGCCGCGGACCCGGCGTTCGCTCCGGTTGCGTCCGACACGCACGCAAAGCTCTTCGTCCGCCGGTCGTCCCGCCCGTGATGAGCCCGGCCACGACGATCTCCCTTCCCGCACGCCTGCGGCTGCGGCGGCCGGACGCGCTCTCGTCCTGGGTCTCGCGCGCGGCGAGCATCCTCGTGTTCGCCGTCCTTCCGGCGGCCTGGACGGCCTTCAACTTCCATCTTCCGGGCCTCGGCTGGGACTTCCGCGTCTTCTACGACGCGTCCCGCCACTACCTCGCGGGCGAGTCGCCTTATCCCGCCCACACGCTGGCGGCGCTCGCGGACAAGAAGCAGTTCGTCTACCCGGCCCCGATGGCCGCGCTCCTGGTCCCGTTCGCGCTGCTGCCCTACGGGCTCGCGCTCGGCATCTGGCTCACGGTGTCGGTCGGCGCGTTCGCCGTGACACTGCGTCTGCTCGGGGTGAGGGACTGGCGCTGCCTCGGCGCGGTCTTCCTGCTGATCCCGGTGCAGTACAGCGTTCGACTGGGGACATTGATGCCGATCCTGATGCTGCTGCTCGCGGTGCTCTGGCGCTATCGCGACCGCAGGATCCTCACGGCCGTCGTCGCCGCGGTTCTCGCCGTGTCGAAGCTGTTCCTGTTCCCGCTCCTCATCTGGCTCGTCGTCACCCGGCGCTTCAGGACAGCCGCGCTCGCGTGCGCGGTGAGTGCCGGGATGTGCCTCCTCGCGTGGCTGCCGCTCGGTGTCTCGAGCATCGGCACGTACGCGTCGCTCGTGCACACGCTGTCTTCGTACGAGCAGACCTTCAGCCTCTCGGTGACGTCGCTCGGCCTCGCCTCGGGCCTTTCCGCCGGCCACGCCCTGCTCGTCGCGGCGATCCTCGGCGTCGGGTTGATCGCCTGGGCGGCCGCCGTCGGCCGTTCGAACGACTTCCTCGCCTTCCGACTCACGCTCGCGGCGAGCTTCGTGCTCAGTCCGATCGTGTGGGACCACTACTACGTGCTTCTGATCGTTCCGCTCGCGCTGCGCTGGCCTCGGTTGTCGGGCGTGTGGTTTCTCGCGATGTGGATCGAGCTCGACACGTCGGCCATGAGCAACCCCGTCCCGTGGATCGCCCTCGCGCTGCTGGTCATGGTCGTTCAGCTCGATCTCGTCTCGCCGCTCCGGGTGTGGGCGAGCACGCACGTGCATGCGCGAGTCGCCCGGATCTTCGGGATGGTCGCGATCGCGACCTTGCTGACCGCCACCGCCGTCTTCGCGCAGATCAGCCCGCGCTGGGATGCAAGCCTGTACTCGGTCGCCGGCGACCCGTCGTCGAACGGAGCGGTGCTCCTCCAGGCGAAGGGGGCCGACGACCTCTGCTGGCGCGTCTGGACGAACGGGATCGCGGCCGGACCCGCGGTGATCACGCTGGAGACGTCCGCCGGCCGACCCGTCACGGCCGCGCCGACCAGCGTGCGGCCGGACGGCCAGGCGCTCGGCTGCACGGCCTTCGCACCCGAGCTCCGACGCGCGATGATCGACCGGCCTCGGCAGTACGGCATTCGCTTCGCCGCGGCCGGGAGCACGGTGATCGCCGGAGCGCTGGGCAAGCCGTAGACCGTCGGCGCCGGCTCGGCCGTCTATCGACCATCGGCTGGCCCGTTCCAACCCGTTCGCCCGGGCAAACGCATCGGGCCGGGAAGTACGTTCGTTTGCGAATCGGCCCAGCCGGGCCGCGCGAAGGAGGAAACGCATGCTGGCATCGCTTCGCTGCCGCGGCATCGCAGCCCTCGGCGCTCTGCGCAGCGCTACCCGGCGCGAGGACGGGCAGGCGCTCGTCGAGTACGCCCTCATCCTCTCGCTCGTCTCGATCGCCGCGTACGTCGTCCTGAGGACGATGGGCACGAGCCTCAACGGCCTGATCCAGGGCGTCGCGAACGATCTCTAGCCGCGGCCGGGGCGTGTTCTCCGGGCGATTCGGGACGAACACACGAAGGGGTGGGTTGTTCCGTCCTTTCCGCCGGTGACCCCCCTCTGGGCGCAACGTAAACCATGTTCACCGGTGGACAGACGCCTTGGTGCGGCGCCACCTGTAAATCAACGAGACGGGGCCGAGGCCCCGGGGGAGAAGAACGATGCTCGAGTCGATGTACATGCAGCTCCAGCTCGCGTTCGCCGGCCTGCGGCCGACCGCGCGGCGCCGGGAGGAGGGCCAGGCGCTCGTCGAGTACGCCCTGATCCTCTCGCTGGTTTCGATCGCCGCGATCGGTGCCCTCCGCCTGACAGGCACGAACATCCTCACCATCCTGAACCAGGTCGCCAACGATCTGTAGACGGCGGGCGGAACGGCCCGGGGTCGAGATGCAGCACGAGGGGCATGTTCGGTGGTCGGCTCGCGCTTTGCCGCCGCTGCCCCTCCTCGGCCACACCGGCGGAATACCAAACTCACGACTGAGTGCTTAGGAGGAAGACGTGGAGCTCGCGGAACGGGTGTTCTCAACGAGAAGGGGAACGATCCTCATCGCTGTCGGCGCGGCCGTGCTCGCCGGGATCGTCCTGCTCGTATACGTCAGGGGATACCGGCAGAACGTGTCCGCGAGCTCGGCGGCGACGTCGGTGCTCGTCGCTCGTAGCCTGATCGAAAAGGGCACGCCGGGCGCCGTCGTCGGCACGGAGCATCTCTACCAGATCGCGTCGGTACCGAAGACCGCTCTTCTCGCCGGCGCGTACGTCGACCCGTCGGCGCTCCGTACCGGCGTCGCGACCTCCGACATCTTTCCAGGACAGCAGCTCACGGCGGGAGACTTCGCGCAGCCGGCGAGCACGCTCGACACCGAGATCTCCGGGACGCAGCGCGCGCTGACGCTTCCGATCGATCCCACGCGGACGATCGGTGGGCAGCTCGCCTCCGGTGACCGGATCGACATCTACTTCAGCACGTCGGCCGGGGTGAGGCAGATCCTCGAGAACATCCCCGTGCTCATCGGCGCGAACGGCAGCACCGTCACCGTCCGCGTCGACGCGAAGCAGGCCGCGCTCCTCGCGCTCGCGGTCGACACCGGCAAGGTCTGGTTCACCCTGAGGCCGACGGTCGGTGCTCCGTCGCAGCCTCTCGTCTCCGTCACGCCGCAGACGCTCGCAGGTGGAAAATGACCAGCACACGCATCAGAGCACTCGTCGCCCTCGATCGCGACGTCAACTGGAAGGACATCGAGCAGACGCTCTCGCGCGACGACGGCATCGAGGTGGTCGGCGTGCTGGACGATCTCGACGACGCCTGGGAGGCGATCGACGAGAGCCGCGCCGAGCTGTTGCTCCTTGCCTGCTCCGGTTACTCGGACCGGGCGCTCTACGTGATCGACGGCGCCGTGCAGCGCAGGCCCGACCGTCCGGTCGTCGTGCTCACCGAAAGCTCGCCCGACGGGTTCCTCAGGCGAGTCTTCGAAGCCGGCGCCGAGGACGTCATCACGCTCCCGGCGCGGCCGGAGGACGTCGGCTTCACGCTCGAGAAGGTCCTCGCGCGCAAGCGGGGATCCACGGCGGGCGCAGGGCTCTCGTCCGCCCCGCTCGTCTGCGTGCTCGGCCCCAAGGGCGGCACCGGCAAGACGCTCGTCGCCACGAACCTCGCGGTCGCCATGGCCGCCCGCCGGCAGCGGGTCGTTCTCGTCGACCTCGACCTCCAGTTCGGCGACCTCGGGCTCGCGCTCGGCCTCTCTCCCGAGAAGACGATCTACGACCTCGTCAAGGCGGGCGGCTCGCTCGACCAGGAGAAGCTGGACGGGTTCCTCGCCAAGCATCCGTCGGGCGCCCGGGTCCTGATGGCGCCTACGCGGCCGGATCAGGCGAGTGTGATCACCGTGGAGTTCCTGCGTGACCTCTACGGGGTCCTCCGCTCGATGTCGGACGTCGTGATCGTCGACACACCGCCCGGGTTCACGCCCGAGGTGATCGCCTCGATCGACATGTCGACGCACGTGTGCATGGTCGGCATGCTCGACACGCTCTCGCTCAAGAACACGAAGCTCGGCCTCGAGACGCTCGACCTGATGGGGTACGACCCCGGAGACGTCACGCTGATCCTGAACCGGGCGGACTCGCGCGTCGGGATCACGAACGACGACGTCTCGGCGATCGTCGGGCGGGTCCCGCAGGTGCGGATCCCGAGCGACCGTGCGATCCCCCGCTCCGTCAACGAGGGGACGCCGATCGTCCTTGCCCACGAGCGGTCGTCCGCGGCGCGGGCGTTCCGCGAGCTCGCCGACATCTTCATCCGAGAGCACGAGGCAAAGAACCCGGATGCTTCGACTAACGGGTTTCGCAAGCTCCTCGTCGGTGGACGGGCTTGATGGAGCTTCACGAGCGTCTCTCGGCGGCGCGTCCGGTCACCGGCCCCAGCAGCCGCGATCCGTTCGCCGAGCTCAAGACACGCGTCCATCTCGCCGTGATCGGCGATCTCGGACCACAGCTCTACAACGTGAGCATGGATCCGGCGGAGCTTCGCGACCGGGTCCAGGGCGACATCAGGACGCATCTCGCAGAAGAGTCCGGCATCGCCCGCGACGACCGCCTCCGTCTCGAGGAGGAGATCGCCGACGACATTCTCGGCCACGGACCCCTCGAGCGACTCCTCGCCGACGACTCCGTGACGGAGATCATGGTCAACGGCCCGTTCGAGATCTGGATCGAGCGGCAGGGGCGCCTCTACCCGACTGCGGTGCGCTTCAACGACGAGTCGCACCTGCGCCGGATCATCAACAAGATGGTCGCCCAGGTGGGACGCCGGATCGACGAGTCGTCGCCGATGGTCGACGCCCGCCTTCCCGACGGCAGCCGCGTGAACGCGATCATCCCGCCCCTCTCGCTCAGCGGGCCGCTCGTGACGATCCGCAAGTTCAGCAAGAAGCGGCTCGAGCTCGAGGACCTGATCAAGATCGGGACGCTCTCGACCGAGACGGTGGAGTTCCTCGAGCGCGCCGTCCAGGCGCGGCTCAACATCCTCATCTCCGGCGGGAGCGGCGCGGGCAAGACCACGCTCCTCAACGCACTCTCGTCGGCCGTTCCGGACGTCGAGCGGATCGTGACGATCGAGGACGCCGCCGAGCTCCGGCTCGACCAGCGGCACGTGCTCCGCCTCGAGGCTCGCCCGCAGAACATCGAGGGCGAGGGCGAGGTGCCGATCCGTGAGCTGCTGCGAAACGCACTGCGCATGCGGCCCGACCGGATCATCGTGGGGGAGGTCCGCGGCGCAGAGGCGCTCGACATGCTGCAGGCGATGAACACCGGCCACGACGGCTCACTGTCCACCGTGCATGCGAACGCTCCGCGCGACGCGCTCACCCGCGTCGAGACGATGGTGCTCATGGCCGGCTTCGACCTTCCCATTCGAGCGATCCGGCAGCAGGCAGCGAGCGCGCTCGATCTCGTGATCCACCTGGAACGGTTCGAGGACGGCTCACGCCGCGTCACCGCCATCACCGAGGTACAGCGGATGGAGTCGGAGGTGATCACGCTCCAGGATCTGTTCGAGTTCCACCTCGACGAGATCACGAACGACGGCGTCGTCGTCGGCAAGCTCCGCCCGACCGGGCTCCGCCCGCTCTTCATGAGCAAGTTCGAGAAGCGTGGCGTGAGCCTCCCGCTGAGCCTCTTCGGAACTCCGATGGCGCCGGCGCGGACGGCGACCGCAGCCCGTTGAAGAAGCTCGCCCTCCTTGCGCTCGCGGCCGCCGTCGCCACGGCGGCGGCCGGGCAGGCTCGCTCGGCCGGAGCACGCGCGATCGGGATCACCGAGGCCGGCGGCAGCACGTTCCCGGTCAAGTCGTTCATCCTGACGCTGCCGGCGAGCGCCTCGCTGAACGCGGCTCAGGTGCAGGTGAGCGAGAACGGGCGAGCCGCGACGGACGTGCAGCTCGTGCCTGCGAACGCGAACGGCCCGGCCCACTTCGGCGTGGTGCTCGTCGTCGACGCGAGCGACAGCATGGCGGGCAAGCCGATCGCCGGCGCGATGGCCGCAGCACGCGCCTTCGCAGCACATCGCGCGCCGGCCCAGGAGCTCGCGTTCGTCGCCTTCAACGACAAGGAGCAGGTCACCCTGCCGTTCACGCGGTCCAACGCAGCGATTGCTTCGGCTCTCGACACGTCGCCACGGCTCGCCTACGGGACGCACATCTACGACGCCGTGAGCACGGCGGTTCAGCTCCTGCGTGCCGCCAAGGTCGACTCGGGATCGGTCGTGCTGCTCTCCGACGGCGCCGACCTCGGCAGCCGGACGAGCCTCGCCGCCGCCGTGCGCGCAGCTCGAGCGAGCGACGTTCGCATCTTCACGGTCGGCCTCCGCTCCCGCTTCTTCGACCGAAGCTCGCTGCAGCAGCTCGCCCTCGACACGGGTGGAAGCTATGCGGAGGAGTCCGAGTCGAGCCCCGCGCAGCTGACCGGGATCTACAACCGGCTCGGCATCCAGCTCGCAAGCGAGTACCTGCTCCGCTACCGCTCGCTCGCCGGTCCGCAGGAGGTCGTGCATGTCGCCGTGCACGTCGCCGGCATCTCCGGCACAGCCCGGACCCGGTACCAGACGCCTGCGCTCGCGGCGATCCCGCCGGCGGCGCCCTACCAGCGCTCGCTGCTCAACCGGGCGATCCTGTCGCCGATCACGGCCGGCGTCGTCATCCTGCTCTGCGCTCTTCTCGTCGGCT
The DNA here is from genome assembly GCA_035623575.1 of Gaiellaceae bacterium. GTDB lineage: Bacteria > Actinomycetota > Thermoleophilia > Gaiellales > Gaiellaceae > Palsa-739. The sequence goes on along the minus strand of DASPTD010000068.1, from coordinate 131,017 downwards.
TTGCGATCGCGTCGGTGATCAGACCGAGGCGATCGCAGGTTCAGCGGCGGATGTCGGAGTTCGTCACGCTCGCGTCCGCCCAGGATCTCGACCCTGAGCCGGGCGGCCGAAGGGCCATCCTGCTCGAGGGCGCCGAGCACTCGCTCCAGTCCCGGGCCTGGTGGACGCGCTTCAAGGAAGAGCTCGAGGTTGCGCAGATCACGACGCCCGCGATCCAGATCGTGGCCGGCACGATCGCCGCGTCGCTCGGCACCCTCGCGGTGATCACCATCGCCACCGGTTCTCTCCTGTTCGGCGTTCCGGCCCTGGTCGTGATTCCGCTCGCGGTCCGCACGTACTGCAAGCGCAAGCTCAACGAACGCCGGCGCCAGTTCGGGATACAGCTTCCCGACAGCCTCCAGATCATCGCCTCCGCGCTGCGCGCAGGTCACGGCCTCGCCGCTTCGCTGTCGGTCGTCGTGGAGAGCGCCTCCGACCCGATGAAGAGCGAGCTCCAGAGGGTGATCGCGGCCGAGCAGCTCGGCGCCCCGCTCGACGACGCGCTCTCGGTCGCCGTCGCGCGGATGGACAATCGCGATCTCGAGCAGCTCGCCTTCGTCGCACGGCTTCAGCGAGAGACCGGCGTGAGCGCCGCGGAGGTGATCGACCACGTCACCGACACCGTTCGTGAGCGGTCAGAGCTTCGCCGGCTCGTCAAGACGCTCACGGCTCAGGGCCGTCTCTCGCGCTGGATCGTCACCGTGCTCCCGGTCGGTCTCCTGGGCGTGATCCTCGTGCTCGACCCCGGCTACATCCATCCGCTGCTTTCACACTCGCTCGGACGCGTCCTCCTCGTCGGTGCCGGACTTCTCGTCATCGCCGGGTCGGTCGCGATCGGGCGTATCGTCGACATCGAGGTCTAGGAGTACATGATGGCGTTGCTGCTGCTCGGCCTGGCCCTCGTCGGAGTCGCGTTCGCGGTTGCCGGACGGGCGCTCGTGATGTCGCGGCGGCGGATGGTCGCGAGCGTCAGCGGCATCGAGCGTTACGGATTCACCTCGACGGCCGGGGTCGACGACCGGCAGAGCCGCTCCTCGTTGCAGGATCTCGCGTCGTTTGTCGGCGAGACCCTCGGCGGAAGGCTGGGCGGGCTCCGCGAGTCCGAGCTACGGCAGCATCTCGTCTCGGCGGGGATGTACTCGCTGTCGCCGCGGATGCTGTACGGATACCAGGTGCTCGCTGCGGCCGGGCTCGGCGCGATCTGGCTCTGGCTGTCCATCGCCAGCGGCATGAAGGTCCTCACCGTCGTGGCCGGCGCTGCCATCCTGATCGCGAGTGGATGGATAGCGCCGGTGAGCATCGTGCGCAGGCGCGCCCGCGAGAGGCTCGCCGAGATCGACTACGCGGTTCCGGAGTTGATCGACCTGCTCGTCGTCAGCGTCGAGGCCGGTGTCGGTTTCGCCGGCTCGCTCCGCGGCGCGTCCGAGCGGATGCAGGGTGCGCTCGGAGCCGAGCTGCGGCTCGCCACGCAGGAGCAGCGAATGGGCCTCTCCCCGACCGATGCGCTCGAGAACCTGCTGGGCCGCTGCCCGACGGACACGGTGCGCTCGTTCGTGCGCACGATCGTCGAGGGCGAGCGGCTCGGCGTCTCGGTCGGACAGATCATGAGGAACCTCGCCGTCGACATGCGGAAGCGGCGACGGCAGATGGCCGAGGAGCGCGCGCACAAGGCCCCGGTGAAGCTCGTGTTCCCGCTCGTGTTCCTGATCTTCCCCGCGGTCTTTGTCGTCCTGCTCGGGCCGGCGATGTTCCAGATCCTGGACTCGCTCAAGAAGTAGGAGTCTGTCCCGCCCCGCGGGCGGTCAGTGGTCGCCGATCGGACTGTCGACGAGGCCGTGCTGGTAGGCGAGCCGCGCCGCCTCGGTGCGGTTCGCCACGCCGAGCTTGCGATAGATGTTCGTGAGGTGGAACTTGACGGTCTGCTCCGCGATCCAGAGCTCCTTGCCGATCGCCTCGTTCGACAGCCCTCGTGCCAGTGCCGAGAGGATCGCCGCCTCGCGCTCGGTCAGGCCCGCGGCCCGGGCAGCGCTGTCGCCGGCCTCCGGAAGCCCGACCGCGCTGTAGACCGTCCCCTCCATCGCCTGCCGCAGGACGGACGGCAGGTCGACCGGGTTGATGCTCTTGACGATGTAGGCGCTGGCGCCGCGCTTGAGCACGGTCTGGATCACGTTCTCGTCGGTCGACACCGACAGGATGACGACCTTCACCTCGGGGTAGCGCTTTCTGATCTGCCCCAGGCAGGTCAGCCCGTCGGCGCCCGGCATGCGCAGGTCGAGCAGGACGAGGTCGGGATTCGTGCGCCCCACCATCGACAGCACCTGCGAGCCGGACGATGCCTCTCCGACCACCTCGAAGTCGGGCACGTTCTCGAGCGCTCGCTTGATCCCGTCGAGGATCAGCCTGTGGTCGTCGCAGATCAGGACGCGCACGCCCATCTCACCTCCGCGTAGAGGGCAGCCAGTTTATGGTAGTCGCCGATCCCGACGGTGCCACCGCCGGCAGGCCGTATGCCCGCTTCCACCCTCCCAACCGAGCCCAAGGCGCGCGTGCTGATCGGCGCGGACCACCGCCCGACGCGGGTGGGCATGCGGCTCGCGCTCGAAGGCGCGGCCGACTGCTCCGAGGCCGGGGACGCCGACGAGGCCGTCGCCGCGGCCCTCCGCGACACGCCCGACGTCTGCCTGCTCGACTTCGACCCGCCGGCGCGCGGCATCGAGGCAGCCGCCAGGATCACGGCGTGGGCGCCGGGGACACCGGTCGTCGTGATGACGCGCCGCCTCGACGAGGACGACCTCGTCGCCGCCGTGCGCGCCGGCGCGATCGGATATCTCCCCGAGCGCGTCGACCCGGCGCGGCTGCCCTTCGTGGTGCGCGGCGTGCTGCGGGGCGAGGCGGCGGTTCCGCGAGCGCTCGTGTCACGGCTGATCGGCGAGCTCCGCGGCCGTGAGGCCCGGCGCCGGCGGCTCGAGCTGCACGGGCGGTCGCTCGTCGAGCTCACCGAGCGCGAGTGGGAGGTGGTCGACCTGCTGCGGCAGGGCCACTCGACGCGGTCGATCGGCGAGCTCCTCGGCATCTCCGCCGTGACTGTGCGCCGTCACGCCGGCACCGGCTACCGGAAGCTCGGGGTCGGCACGCGCGCGGAGCTGGCGGAGCTCCTCGCCGCGCATCGGGCGCAGCCCTGATCTCAGTCCGGCCCGGCCTAGACTTTGGGCTGGTTCGGACGCTCGGAAACCGGCCTACAGTCCATCTGCGGAAGCGCTGCGACCCGCGCGCTCGTCAGCCGATGACCCGATGCGTCTGAGCACCCAGAGAGCACTGCTCAGCCCCCCTCGGGGCCGAGCCCGCCGGCGCCTGGCCTGGCGCCGCGAGGACGGGCAGTCCCTCGTCGAGTTCGCGCTCATGCTGCCGGTGCTGCTCCTCATCCTGACCGGGATCATCAAGTTCGGGCTCATGTTCAACAACTACATCACGCTGACCGACGCCGCCCGTTCGGGCGCGCGGGCGCTCGCCCTCGACCGCGGGATGCAGGGGAATCCGTGCGCCCCGGCGATCCAACAGGCGCTGGGCACCGCGACGCCTGCCCTCAATGCCAACAACATCTCCATCACGACCTCCTTCTCGGGCAGTGAGACGTGCATGACCGGAGTGGGCTGGTTCCAGGGTGACCAGGCGACGATGACCGCGAGCTACGGGTGCGACCTCACGATCCTCGGCATCAACCTCTATCCCGGCTGCACCCTGACCGCGTCCGCGACAGAGGCGATCGAATGAGGCCGAGGGCCCTCAGGCTCCTGGCGCACAGGAGCCGCGGCGAGGAGGGTCAGGCGCTCGTCTTGATGGCGGCCGCTCTCGTCGTCTTGATCGGGTTCGCAGGGCTCGTCGTCGACATCGGACGCCTTTATGTCGCGCAGCGCCAGTTGCAGCAGGCCGTCGACGCAGCGGCCCTGGCCGCGGGTCAGGACATGCCGCACGCGATCGTTGCGTGGGGCGCCGCGACCGCCTTCAGCGCCGCGCCCGGCGAGGTCAACGCGCATCCGCTGAGCATGACGGCCGGTGCTCCCACGGTCACCTTCGAGTGCCTCACGTCTCTCTCAAGTCTGCCCTGCTCCACCGACCTGGACCAGACCAGCTGCAATCCCGCCGGCTCTGCAACCCCCGTCACGATCCCTGCGACGGGACAGCCGACCACCACCTGCAACGCGGTCAACGTCACCGAGACGGCGTCGGTGAGCACGACCCTGCTCCACCTGTTCCTGCCTTCCGGGTTCACCACCGTCGCGGCGTCGGGGACGGCCGCGGCGCGCGGAGGCGTGCCGCACCCCCTCGACATCATGGTCGTCATCGACACGAGCGGATCCATGAACGATGCGTGCAACCAGCCCGTGCTGGCCGAGGACGGAACGACGCAGGTCATGAGCTCCAGCCAGTCCTGGAAGATCGACTGTGCGAAGGACGGCGTGAGAAGGCTTCTGAAAGGACTGCTGCCCTGCCAGGAGAGCGTGCTCGGCAACTGCGGCTTCTCGCCCCCTCTCGACGAGGTCGGGCTCGAGGTGTTCCCCGCGCTCACGCTCCCGAACGGATTCACCCACGATACGACCAGCACCTACAACAACAAGTCGCTCGACCTGAACGGGTGGGGGCACACGAACATCTGCTCGGGCAACCTGACGTCCAAGCCGGGCTGGTACACGCCGAACCAGACCTTCCCCAACTGGTTCCTCGGCTCCGGCGACATCGGCTATCCGTCGGACGAGGTGCAGACGGTCACGGTCTCCCACGCCACAGGTGGGACGTTCACGCTCACGTTCAACGGCCAGACCACTGCCCCGATCGCGTGGAACGCCTCCGCGTCTTCCGTCTATTCCGCGCTCTCGGTTCTCACGTCGATCACGTCCGTCGGGGGGACCATCATCGTCACCGGAAACGCTGGCGGGCCGTTCACGGTGACGTTCGCAGGCGGAATGAGTGACCAGGCGGAGCCGGTGATGACCGCGAACGCGACGGGCCTGACGGGCACCGGTCATGCCGTCACCGTCACCGAGACGACAAAGGGGTCGGGCACCGGCACGTACCTCATCTCGGGCGGGCTTTCCAACGACTTCAAGCTGTCGAACCAGTCGACGACGCTGAACCCCGCCTCGCAGATCGCCGAGGCGGTCACCTGGGACGGATGCACGGGCGGCACGGTCCCTCCCGGCAACGGGATGCACTACTACGGTGTCAACTCCCCGGGCGGCGCCGGCACCTACTACGCCGAGGCGATCAACGTCGCGCAGGCCGCGCTCGCCTCCGACTCGGCCCGGCACGCACAGCCCGTGATCATCCTCCTCAGCGACGGCGACGCGACCGTCGCCCCGGAAGGCCCGAACCCGTGCAACCAGGGGATCGCCGCCGCCCAGGCCGCCGCCCAGGCGGGAACGTGGGTGTACTCGATCGCCTACGACTCGTCCACGACGACCGGCTGCACGCTCGACACGGGCATCACGCCGTTCCAGACGATGCAGCAGATCGCACGGAACAGCCTCAACCCGACCCAGCCCGACCCGAGCAAGTTCTGGTGCATCCCCGTCCCCGCCGGTCAGACGTGCAACACCGCGACCACGCTGGCCGGGGTGTTCCAGAGCATCGGCGTCGACCTCACCGACTCGCGTTTGATTCCGAACCAATAGGCCGGAGCTGAGACGATGCGACGCCGTGAAGCTTCGACAGGGCCTTCCCCAAAGGTCATCTGGATCATCTGCGGTGCGGTGTGCGCGGTCCTCGTCCCGATCGCGTCCGCCGCGGCGCCACCCGCCTACCTGACTCCCAAGGCGATGGGCCTGAGGATCCACGGCGTCGTCCCGCAGATCCCGACGGACAACCGGAGCGCGCCCTCCGAGATCAGCGCGACCGTGTGCCACGGCCTCGGAGCCGCGCACGCGGGGAAGTTCATCACCTTCAGGTGCTCGGCCACATCGACCACGGGCAAGGCCACGGTCTGGGCGCGCGTGCTGCCCGGCGGGAGCTTCTGCGCGAGCAGCACGGGGCTCGCGTCGTGCCCGCCCCCACCGGCGACCGCCGGCGACCCGCGCATCTGCATCAACCCGCCGGCCCCGCCGACGGGCGACCCCAACCGCTGCGCGCTGCGGGCGGCCGAAGGCGCTCTCATCCGCGCGATGCAGCAGAGCTTCGCCGACTCGGGCTGGACCGTGCGGAATCTGATGTGCAAGGGCCAGAACCTGAGCTACGAGTGCGAGTTCAGCAGCATGAGCGCCTACGGCGTCTACTACGACAGCAAGATCACGTTCGCCGTGGGCAGCAGCGGCTGGACCGGGACGTTCGCCACGAGCGGCGGCGGCGGGTCGGGTACCACGTGCACCGTCCAGCCCGATCCGGGGTCGGCCGCAGGCGTCGCCTCCGTCTGGTCGAGCGGCCCCACGCCCGACTGCACGAACAACTGACGCCGGCCGCGCACCGGGCCCGTCGAGCACGCGCGTAGACTGCGGCGCATGGCGCTCGACAGCGAGGCCGCCGAGCCGATCGAAGAGCCGTCCGCCGGCGCGGCCGAGCAGGAGGCCCGCCTGACGCCCAGCGAGGCGATCGCGCGGATGAGGATCAACGTGCCGGTCCGCGGCAACAGGAAGCTGCGCACGCTGATCGAGCGCGTCAACGACGACAAGCAGCTGAAGGCCTGGTGGCACGTCGCGAACGTGAACGCGGTCGCGCGGATGCAGATCAACGACCACTCGTGGGTTCATATCCAGATCGTCACGAACATCGCGCTCAAGCTCCTGCGCCAGCTGACGAAGCACCACGTGGAGACGGCCATGGTGCAGGACTACGGCATGGATCCCGAAGACTCGGAGGTCGTCGTCACCCTCGCCGCGCTCCTGCACGACACCGGCATGTCGATCCACCGTCACGAGCACGAGGACTTCAGCCTCTTCCTCGCCGAGCGGAAGCTCTACCCGCTGCTCGACGGCCTCTACGCGGAGCCGGACCGGACCGTCGTCGTCTCCGAGGTGCTGCAGGCGATCATCAGCCATCGCGCCGACGGCCAGCCGCTGACGGTCGAGGCGGGGATCATCCGCGTCGCCGACGCCCTCGACATGGCCAAGGGCAGGTCGAGGATCCCGTTCCAGCGCGGCAGCGTCTCGATGCACTCGCTCTCGGCCGCAGCGATCGAGGACGTGACGATCGGCGACGGCGAGGAACGGCCGATCCTGATCGAGATCCGCATGAACAACTCGTCGGGGATCTTCCAGGTCGACGGCCTGCTGAAGGCGAAGCTCCGCGGCTCGGGCCTCGAGCCGTACGTCGAGGTCGTCGCCCACATCGACACGGAGACCGAGCAGCGCCTGGTCCCGATGTACCGGCTCGAGATCTGAGCCCGGACCGGCCGCTACACTGCGGCTCGACCCGTTGCGGGGTCGTCTAATGGTAGGACGCCTGACTCTGGATCAGGAAGTTGGGGTTCGAGTCCCTGCCCCGCAGCTGAGAGAGCGCCGCTCCGGCGGGTTTCCTGTTGCCGGCGACGGCATGTGACGAGGGTCTAGCGAAGTGCGTAGAGGGTTCCGTTGAGCGAGAGGGCGAAGAGGTGTCCGGCGCCGTCGATCCCGAACGACGAGAGCGACGGGACCTGACCGACTGGATGTGAGCCACCGGCTCGGCCGTGCGGGCCGGTGCGGAAGCGCCAGATGGTTCCTTCGCAGTAGTCGCCGTAGTAGTAGAAGCCGGCGACGACGTAGCCGCCGATGATCGCGCAGCCGACCGTGTGCGGGTAGACGAGCACGGGGAACACCTTCTGCCCGATGTTCGTGTACTGGTGGCTCGCGTCGAAGACGACGTCCCCCTCGTAGCGGCTCCAGCCGTAGTTTGCGAGCTTGTCGAGGTCGGCCGCCGGCCGGAAGTCGACCTCCTCCCAGTGGTCCTGGCCGACGTCGCCGATCCACAGGTCGTTACTGGAGTCGAAGGAGAAGCGCCAGGGGTTGCGGAGCCCGAGCGCGACCATCTTCCAGCGCTGGCTCGGGACCGTGGTCGCCGAGCGCAGCAGCTTGCCGAGCCGCAGGCTCGGGTTCTGGGCGGTCTGGTTCGGGTCGTCCTCGGAGCCGCCGTCGCCGAAGCCGACGTAGAGATACCCGCGCTTGTCGAACTGGAGCTGGCCACCCTTGTGATTCGAGTACGGCTGGTGAACCGTGAGGACGATCTTCGCGCTCGAAGGGAGACCCACTCCGTTCGCGGATCGGTATTGCGCGATCCGCGAGTTGCCGTCCAGATCGTCGTAGGAGACGTAGAAGAGGTGATTCGTCGCGTAGCGCGGGCTGAAGGCCATCGAGAGAAGACCCAGCTCGCCGCCGCTCTTCACAATCGAACGGATGTCAAGAAACGTCCCCGTGACCTGGCCGCCCTTCACTGTCTTGATCGTGCCGGCCTGCTCCACGACATACAGCGTCGTCGGATCGCCCGGCGCGGAGGTCACACAGACGGGCGACGAGAACCCGCTCGCGTACGGCACGAAGGCCGCGGCGTGGCTACCGGAGGCGCGGCCGGAAGGCACACCGAGCACGAGCGCAGCGACGACGGTGGTGACGACCCACCGCCACACCTTCCTGAAGGCACACCCGCACACCGTCCGCCCATACTGCCCGAGAACGGCCACGCTCCTCCGCCTCGCCGTCACGTCGGCATCAGGCGGGCCCCACGCGGCCGCGGTCGACGGCAGCCGGGCCGCTCAGCTTCAGCACGGCGCGCGCGGCCCGGCAGTCGCCTGCTTTGGAGCCGCCCCGCCTCTGGACCAGGACGTTGGGGTTCGAGTCCCTGCCCCGCAGCCCGGCACTAGACCCGCGACCGCGACCTCTTCGCCGGCGTCGCGCCCTCGTCGCTGAGCTGCCGCGCAAGCGTCGCGAGCGCGTGCTGCTCGATCTGGCGGACCCGTTCCGGCGCGAGGTGGAGCTCGTGCGCGATCTGGTCGAGCGTGTGCGGCTCGCCGTCGAGCCCGAAGTGGCTTACGACGATCTCCCGCTCGCGGGCCCGCAGCTCGGCGACGGCCGCACGCACCGCGGCGGCTCGTGCCGCCTCCTCCGCTTCGTCGACCGGGTCCCGCGCCGCGGCGTCGGGGAGCAGGTCGACGAGCTGCGCGCTGCCTTCGTCGCCGCCGACCGGCTCGTTGAGCGAGGCGGCCGCCAGCGGCGCGCGCTCCGCCACGGCGACTGCGTCGGCGTCGAAGCCGGTGGCGAGGGCGATCTCCTGCGCCGTCGGCGTGCGCCCGAGCCCCGCCTCCAGCGCCGCCGAGGCACGCCGCGTCGCCAGCTGCTTCGCGACGAGGCGGCTGGGCAGACGGATCGTGCGCGAGTCGTTCGTCAGCGCGCGCCGGATCGCCTGCCGGATCCACCAGGCCGCGTACGTCGAGAAGCGCCGGCCGCGGCGCCAGTCGAAGCGGTCGACCGCCTGGATCAGCCCGACCGTCCCCTCCTGGACGAGGTCGGGAAACGGCAGGCCGAGGCCCTGATAGCGGCGCGCCATCGCGACGACGAGGCGGAGGTTCGCCTCGATCAGCGCCTCGCGCGCCGATTCGTCCCCCTCCGAGACGAGCCGGGCGAGCTCGCGCTCCTCGTCCGCCCGCAGCACGCGCAGCGGGTGACCGCCGCGGAGCAGCAGCGCAATTGACTCGCGCGGGCGTTCCTCCGAGCGTGGCGGCTGCACCTGACGACGCGGCCGTAGAACCATTGATCCTCCTCGGCCCAATGGTCGAGGAGGGCGGTTCGAGCGGCATCCGCGGGCCTGCCGAGCCGCGCTGCGGCGATCTACGGACCCCGCCGATGCGACACTCCGCACATGCACGCCCGCCGGCTGCTTCCGCTCGCTCTCGGCGTCACCGCCCTGCTCGTCCTGGCCGGAATCGCGAGCCACGGACGGCCGCTGTCCAGCTCGCACGGCGGCGGCCCGACCGCGACCTTCTTCGACTACGTCCTCACGACGATCGTGCTCTTCACGGTCGTCATGCTCGGCGTCCTCGTCTACTCCGTCGCCTCGGTGAGGCGGGGAGCAGCCGTGGCGCAGCCCGGGCGGTGGCACCTCATCAGCTCGTTCCTCGTGCTGGCGCTCTCCGCAGCCGCCGTCGCGCTGATCCTCCACGGCAAGTTCCAGGAGCGGCTGCGACAGCTCGAGCAGGGGCTGAGCGCGAACGGCGGCCGGCAAGGATCGGGGCCGAACGCCAACCCGGCGACGCGTGTTCGCAAGGCGCGCCTGCGCTGGGACGAGGTGGCGATCGCCGCGGCCCTGCTCGGCGGCGCGACCGCGTTCCTGCTCGCCTCCCGACGGACACGCCGGCCGCCGAAGCCGTGGCGCTCCCGCTCGCGCGAGGCGGTCTCGGCTGCGCTCGACTTCTCGCTCGACGACCTGCGGAACGAGCCCGACCTGCGCCGGGCGATCATCGCCGCCTACGCGCGCATGGAGCGCGCGCTTGCGATTGCGGGCGTCGCGCGCAGACCGTCGGAGGCACCGTTCGAGTACCTCGGGCGGGCGCTGCGCAGCCTCGACACGAGCGCCGCCGCCGTGTCGAGGCTCACCGCGCTGTTCGAGTGGGCTAAGTTCAGCCAGCATGAGCCCGGGCCGGAGATGAGGGACGAGGCGATCGACGCACTCGCCTCCCTCCGCGACGAGCTGCGGCGCCCGCAGGAGGTGACCGCCGCGTGAACGAGGAGCGACGCCGGCCGCTCACCCTCGCGGCCCTGGCGACGGTCGGACTCGGCGTCGCGCTCGGGGTGCGGCCCGTGTCGGTGTCGACGATCCTCGCCGCGTACGTGCTCGTGCTCACCGCGATCACGCTGGCGGCACTCGCGCGCTCTGCCCGAAGCGCGGCGGAATGGCAGGGGGCGTCGGAGTTCGAGCAGGCACTCCACGGTGCGGTCCACACACCGGTCCGTCCGCCCGAGCTCGTGCGCACCGAGCGGGACATCACCCTCGGCGCCGCGAACGCGGGTCACCTCCACGCGCGCCTGCTGCCGATCCTCCGCGAGGTCGCCTCCGCCCGGCTCGCTGCCCATCACAACGTCGAGCTCGGGCGGCGGCCCGAGGCCGCCCGCGCGCTGCTCGGCGAGGAGGCGTGGCAGCTCCTGCGCCCCGACCTCCCCCCGCCCGACGACCGTAACGCCGCCGGTCTGCCGCTGCGGCGCATCCGCGTCCTCGTCGACACGCTCGAGCGCCTGTGATGGACCTCGTCGAGCTACGCGACCGCGCCAACCGTGCCCTCGACGAGGTCGAGCGCGCCGTCGTCGGCAAGCGGGACGCGCTCGAGCTGATCCTGCTGGCGCTGCTCTCGGAGGGGCACGTGCTGCTCGAGGACTACCCTGGTCTCGCGAAGACGCTGATCGCGCGCTCGTTCGCGCAGGCGACGTCGCTCCGCTTCGCCCGCATCCAGTTCACGCCGGACCTGATGCCCTCCGACGTGACCGGCTCGTCGATCTTCGACCAGCGCCGCAGCGAGTTCACCTTCATGCCCGGCCCGATCTTCGCCAACCTCCTCCTCGCCGACGAGATCAATCGCGCTCCACCGAAGACGCAGGCCGCTCTCCTCGAGGCGATGCAGGAGCGGCAGGTGACGACCGAGGGCGAGACGCGTCCGCTGGCGCCGCCGTTCGCCGTGCTCGCGACCCAGAACCCGATCGAGTACGAGGGCACCTACCCGCTGCCCGAGGCGCAGCTCGACCGGTTCCTGATCAGGATCGGCGTCGGCTACCCGAGCCGCGCGCACGAGATCGAGATGCTCTCGCGCAGGCTCGCGCGCGGCGAGGACGAGGTCGAGCTGTCGCCCGTCGTCGACGCGGCGACGCTCGTCGAGATGCAGCGCTCGCTCGAGCAGGTGCACGTGTCGGACTCGATCGAGGGCTACATCGTCGACCTCGTCGCTGCGACGCGCGCGTCGCGGCGCCTCGCCGTCGGTGCAAGCCCGCGCGGAAGCCTCGCGCTCTTGAAGCTGTCGCGGGCAAAAGCGGCGCTTGCAGGCCGGGACTTCGTCGTCCCAGAAGACGTGAAGGCGGTCGCGGTGCCCGCGCTTGCACACCGGCTGACTCTGCGGCCGGAGCTGTGGGTCCAGCGCATCCGCGGCGAGGACGTCGTCGCCGAGACGCTCGAGGCGGTGCCGACGCCGCCGGCCGAGGATGCCGTCGGCGGCGCCGTGGGATGACGCGGATCGTCTCGCCGCGCCTCGCCGCGTACGCGGGGCTGGCGGCGACCGGCCTCATCACCGGGCTTGCGACCGGGCGGGTCGAGCTCGTGGCGCTCGCAGCTCCGTTTGCGCTCGCAGCGGTCGCAGGAGCCGCGCTCGCGCGCGACCCTGCGATCGAGGCGACGCTCGTGCTCGACCGCGAGCGCGCGCTCGAGAGCGAGGACGTCGAGGCGGCGCTCGAGCTGGTCTCGCCCGGCGGCAGCGATCGCGTCGAGGTCCTGCTGCAGCTGCCGGCCGAGCTCCGCTCGCGTGCGCGCAACCCGCGCGCCGTCCGCCTTGCTCCCGGCGAGCCGCGCACGCTGACGGTGCCGCTCCGGTGCGAGCGCTGGGGCGCGTTCGCGGTGGGGCCGGTGCTCGTGCGGGCACGCGACCCGCTCGGCTTCCATTCGTGGGAGACGAAGCTCGCCGGACGGTCGCCTCTGCGGGTGTACCCGAGCGTCGAGACGCTGCACGCACTGCTGCCGCCGTTCGAGACCCAGGTGTTCATCGGCAATCAGGTGTCGCGCACGAAGGGCGACGGAATCGAGTTCGCCGACGTCCGCGAGTGGGAGCCCGGCGACCGCGTGCGGCGGGTCAACTGGCGCGCGAGCGCGCGCCGCGGCGGGCTCTGGGTGAACGATCAGCACCCCGAGCGCAACACGGACGTCGTGCTCTTCCTCGACACGTTCGCCGACGTGCGCTCGGCGGGCCGCGGCACGCTCGACCTCACCGTGCGCGCGGCGACGTCGCTCGCCCATCGCTACCTGCAGCGCAAGGATCGCGTCGGGCTGGTCAGCTTCGGCGGCTACCTCTCGTGGCTGCTGCCCGCATCGGGCACGCACCAGCTCTACCGGATCGTCGACTCGCTGCTGCAGATGGACATCGTCCTGAGCTTCGCGACGAAGGGCGTCGACGTCCTGCCGCCGCGGACGCTGCCGCCGAAGGCGCTCGTGCTCGCGCTGACGCCGTTGCTCGACTCGCGATCGGCCGCGGCGCTGCTCGACCTGCGTGCCCGCGGCTTCGACCTCGTCGTCATCGAGGTCTCCCCGGTGCCGTTCATCGAGCCGGGCAAGGGCGAGCTGGCGGAGCTGTCGTACCGGCTCTGGCGCCTGTCGCGCGAGTCGCTGCGCGCACGCTACGAGCAGGCGGGCGTACCGGTCATCGAGTGGCTCGACGGCGTTCCGCTCAACGTCCCGCTGGAGGAGGTGGCGGCATTCAGGCGTCACGCCAGGCCCGCGCGCGCGTAGCGCTTGCGGCCTCGTCGGCACTCGTCTACGCGGGCGTGCTCGCCTACGCCGCGGCCCGCGTGCCGTCCCTCGCCGGTCTCGTCGTGGCGATCGGCCTCCTCGGCGCGCTGCTGCTCGCCTTCGTGCTCGTCCGCCGCGCGGACGACCTCCTGCCGTGGGCGCTCGCCGTGCTCGCCGTCGCGTACACGGTCTCGCTGTTCGTGCACGGAGCTGCGGTCGACCAGGCGGCGCCGCTCGTGGCCGCGGGCCTGCTCCTCTGCGGCGAGCTGGCCGCCTGGTCGCTCGACGAGCGGCACGGGATGGCCGCGGAGCGCGCCGTCGTGCTCCGGCGCGCCCTCGCGCTCGGCACGCTCGTGCTCGCGGGCCTCGGCGCCTCGGCAGCCGTCGTCGCCTTCACTGCGGCGTCCGCCGGCAACGGTCTCGCCTGGACGGCGGTCGGCGCAGCCGCCGCCGTGCTCGTCGTCGGCACGGCAGCGCGGCTCGCACGCCGGACGGCGTGAGGGGCTGCGCTAGACTTTCCCGCTGTTCACGGCGCATTCGTCTAGTGGCCTAGGACACCGCCCTCTCACGGCGGCGGCACGGGTTCGAATCCCGTATGCGCCTTTGCGGGCACGCCGCGAGGGTTCCGCCGCTCAGGGCAGAAAACGGAGGAAGGCCACGCGGTCGGAGTCTTCTCGGCCGTGCCCCCACCGCAGAGGGCACCACCTGGGAGGCGTCTCCCTTGACCGGTGGCTCAGAGCGCGTCGGTTGTCTCTCCCCGCCGGCGCGCTCGCCTTGCCGGGAAAGGTGGGGCCGGCGCCGAACCCCTCGTCTGAGCGACGCGGAGTGTCCGTTGCAGATGATACGTTTGACCCGACTATCCACAACAGCGGAGGTGTCCAGTGCTTTCCGGCTCCGCTGCGGCAGACGTTGTCGCCATCGTCTGGTTAGTCGTGATCTTCGTCGGTATGGGACGGGCCCTGTTCCGAGGCTGACCGCGCTCAAACGTCGAGACGATTCCGAGACGGGCGGCCGCTCACGCCGAGCGTGTCGCCCGTCTTGCCGGGAGCTCGGCCTTCCTCGAGCAGAGCGTGCTCGAAGATCCGGTAGCTGTGCTCGTCGAAGAGGACGAAACGGACGAGCTCGATCTGCGGGTGGCCGGCGAGCCCCTGCTCGGCCGCCTCGAGCGCCACCGGCGCGGCGAGCTCCACCGGGTAGCCGAACACCCCCGTCGAGATCGCCGGAAACGCCACCGAGGAGCAGCCGAGCTCCGCCGCGAGCGCGATGGAGCGGTGATGGCACGAGGCGAGAAGCCGGGCTTCGCCCGCGGAGCCGCCGGTCCAGCGTGGTCCGACGGTGTGGATGACGTAGCGGGCGGCAAGGTCTCCCCCACCGGTCGCTTTCGCCTCCCCGATCTCGCAGCCGCCGAGCGTCCGGCACTCCGCAAGAATGGACGGGCCGCCGGCGCGGTGGATCGCCCCGTCGACTCCGCCGCCGCCGAGAAGCGACCGGTTGGCGGCGTTCACGATCGCGTCGACCGTCTCGGCGGTGATGTCGCCCTGGACCAGCTCGATTCGGCCCATCGGGGAACCGTAACGCCGCGGCGGGGATCTGATCGCGTCTAGGGAACGCCGGCCCAGCTGAACCCGGAGGTGGGGTTCAGCGCCGGGCCCTTGTGGCCAAGGCCTGTCACCGCCTTGCAGCGTGCGCATGGTTGCGTCATCGCCGTCTCGGTGGCGTCCAGCTCCTCGCTCAGGCTGGGCAGCCCCGCGGCAGGCCGCCGAGATGGTAGAGGAGCACGCCGCCGACGTCGTGCGGCGCTGCGATCCGGTCGAGTGCGGCCGCCCAGTATCTCGTCTGGCTCCTGTCGACGACGACGCTCGTGACGTGCTTCGCGCGGATGTAGACGCGCAGGTCCTGCGCCTGGTCGGCGGGGACCGCGAAGCCTCCGGCGACCTTTGCGACCGCGGCCGGGGTGAGGAAGGACGGAGGCGGGTTCAGGCTGACGTACCCGCCCGCCATCGTGAACCTGAAGCCGCTCGCGACCTGCCACAGATTCGCGTCGCCGTTGTAGTTCACCGGTAGCGGCAGGATGTTCTCGCCCGGTTCGATGCAGGCCCGGTAGCTGCTGTCGGTGAACAGCGGCGGCACCGCGTACGGCGTCGCCCACGTCCTTGCCGCCCCGGCCGGGTACGGTGCGATCGTCGCGATGGCGAGCGCGGGCAGCAGCCAACGCAGAAGGCGGCGTCCTCGGTCGGCCGCCCACAGCGAGACGATCACCGCGGCGACGAGCGAGACGTAGAGGGGGAGCCTCTCCACGAGGACGTTGTCGAACAGTGGCCGATACCCGACGTGCTCCCACGGCAGCGACACGGACCTGTTGCCGTCGATCGTGAGCACGGGCCCGAGCGCGGCGACCACGGCGAGCAGGAATGCGCCGACGAGGAAGCGGCCGCCGGCGGTGCGCCGGCGGCTCCACGCGAACCAGCCCACGATGAGCAGCGCCGGGGCTCCGAGGTACGCGCCCCGCTCCTCGTCGTTGCCGGGGAAGTTGCGCGCGATCGACTCGGCCCAGCCTTGGCCCGAGAGGCTGAGCCTCGTCGGAACGACGAAGTTCAGGAGGTCGGTGACGTAATCCTGCGGCGGGTGGATCGCATCCCCCTGAAACCCGCTGAGCAGGTAGTAGACGAACGGAGCGGTCAGGATCCCGGCGACCAGATAGGAGCCGGCGAGCGACGGGAACAGCGTGACGAGACGCCTGCGGCTGCGCGGCGAGACGGCGATCGCGAGCACGAACGAACACGCCAGCGCGAGCGTGAGGGTGAACGCGATCTCGGTCCCGAACAGGAGCTGGAGCGCGAGCAGCGGCGCGAGCCGGACGACGAGGCCGCGGGCGTCGAGTTCGCCCTCGACGGAGCGCAGCACGACGAGCGCGACGAGCGGCACGAGAAACACGGACGAGACCTGCATGTGGCCGCCCTGGATCTGGCCGAGCATGTAGCTCGAGAAGCCGAACAGGTAGCCGCCGGCGAGCGAGGGCCAGAGCCGACGCGTCAGGTGGTGGCAGAGCAGGAAGGCCGTCCACGCCGCGAGCGCGGGCATGAGGACTGCCGCGACGTTGTACGAGTTGACGGCGCCGGCGGCCAAGGTCAGCGGCGAGAAGAGCAAGGCGAGGCCGGGCACCGTCGTCGTCCACGCGAGGTTGACGCCGTCGGGAGCCCAGACCGCGTGCGTGACGAACGGGTTCTCGCCGTGCAGGATCGCGTGCGGCCACCAGCCGAACGCCCAGATGAAGACCTGCGGGTCGTACCCGCCGCCGACGTAGTCCGAGGTGGGATCGGTGAGGAGACGAAGCCCGAACGCCAGGAACGCGACGGCCGCATACAGCGCGAGCGCTCCGATCCCGCCCCAGCGGCGACGCGAGAGATCGGCCCGAAGCCGAGCGGCGACCACCGCCGCACATCGTACGGCAGGTCGGCGAGCGGCTCGCCCGGCTCAGGGCACGTAGCAGAGCGTGTCCGCCCTGCTCTGACGGCCGGCCGTGACCGTGGCGGCGCCCCGACAGGAGCCGCTGCTCAACGTGTAGCTGCCGGCAGGGAGAACGAGCGTATAGCTCTGTCCGTCCTGCACCTGCTGTTTCGCGACGGTGTCGCCGGCCTGATCGAGAACGGTGATCGCGTAGGCGCCGGCGACGCACTGATAGATCCCGGGAAAGGGGCCGCCTTCGAGGTAGAGGCCGCCGACGACCCAGCCGTCGCCGGCGGGGACCTGGGCCGGCGGCGCCGGCGGGGCGCAATACACCGGCGCCGGGCCGACCAGCACCTGCGCCGCCGCGGAAACGACGACGTCGTGCGCGCGGAGCCTGAGCGCCACCCGTACGGTTATCCTCCCCGCCGCGCTCGGGTGCCAGCGCAAGGTGAATGCGTCGCGCCGGATCCGGCCGCGCACGATCGCCTGCCAGCGTGACGACGCCCTCTGCTCGAGCACGACGACGGCACCCGGCGGCGGGTTCCGGACGCGCCCGGAGACGGTGAGCGCCGCGCCTCCCTGCACCGCCTCGGGCAGCGGTGGGGCGATGCTCACGCTCGGCGTGCCGCCGGGGGCCGCACTCGCGGCGGCGAGCGCGCACAGCACGGCGACGGCACCCACCGCCACCCCGCGTGGACGCGCCATCCCGACCGGGCTATGCCGCGGACAGGTTCGCGACGAGCGGCGCGGTGTCGAGCGGGTCGAAGCCGAGCCGGCCGGCGATCTCCTCGCTCGTCGGCCTCGTGCCCTCGGCGAAGAGATCGCGGAGGAGCTCGCCGGTCTTCGCGCTGCGCCACCAGTCCTCGCCGATCTCGCGGATCAGGTGCTCGCGCAGCTGGGCCGAGCGGATCCACGCGCGCAGGTAGTCGGCGGAATAGAAGCCGGCGTCCATGTCGGCGAGGTAGCCGCGCGGGTCGTAGCGGATCCCCGTCGCCTCCGTGAGCCGGGTCGCGTAGTCCCGCGGCGACCGTCCCGCCTCCTCCGCGAAGCTGGCCCAGAAGCCGAGCTCGTAGCGCAGCTTCGCCGTGTAGCGACGGTAGAGCAGCGCCTCGAGGAACAGGGTCGCCTGCGCGTTCTCCTCCGCCTCCGCGTCCGCGAGCCCGAAGTGCAGCGCGTGCCACCCCGGCTCGCGGGTGACCGCCTCGAAGATGTACGAGTAGATCTCCGTCAGCGCATGGTCGCGCGAGATCCGGCGGAACGCGTACGGGAGGCGCGGATCGACGCCGGCGTAGTGGAGCGCGTGCCCCGCCTCGTGCATGAAGGCCTGATAGTCGGCGAGACCGCCCTGCGCACGGGTGATGAGATGCACGACCTCCGGCGGATCGGACGCGATCACGCACGCGCGCGGGTTCTTCTGCGGACGGTCCTCGAGGTCGAGCCGGATGTTCGGGATCGCCGCCATCTCGAAGCCGAGCGCGCGCACGCTCGCGAGGCAGATCTCGACCGAGCGCTGCTTCGAATACGTCGACTCGAACGGCGACAGACGGCGCAGATACTGCACGTGCGCGCTCGTCGGCTGCTCGTCCCGTCCCGGCCCGAGCAGCCGCTCGAACCAGTGGCCGCGCAGCCTGCCCCATGCGTCCGTCGTCGCGTCGGAGGCGGCGATGAGTGCACGCTCGAGCTCGCGGAGCGAGATCGCCTTCTCCTCCTCGGTTCGGGCGATCGGATCGGGCTCGCCGGACACCTCGGCATCCAGGCGCTCGACAGCGGCGATCAGCGCCAGCCGGTCCGGGTTGAGACGCGCGGACTCCGCGCGCTCGAGCTCGCCGAGCTCGTCGCGGTCGGCATACGACTCCAGCACGGCGAGACGCGCCTGCGCCGCGCGAAGCGACAGCACCTCTCCCCCGAATGTCACGTGCGCCGCGAGGATCGCGTTCTCGAGCGCGTCCTCCTGCTCGGCGAGCTCGGACGCGATCAGGCCCGCCTCGCACGTCTTGCGCAGCCGGTACAGCCGCTCGCGCTCGTCGTTCACGGCTGCGTCCTCCGCGGCGCGCAACACGTCGAGCTGATCGTGCGAGAAGAGATCGGCGTACCGCGCAACGATCGCGGCCTGCTCGGAGACCTCCTTCTCGCCGACGCGGACGGCGCGGCCCTCCTCGGAGCGCTCGAAGTAGTACTGCTGGAGCCTCGACTCGAACTCGGCCGGTGCGCGAACGGCGGTGGCGGACATCCGCGGGAGATTACCTGGAGGCAGCAGCGAGGCGCGCGAGAGTCGTCTCCCGGCCGAGCAGCTCGATGCTCTCGAACAGGCCCGGCGACACCCGCGAGCCGGTGACGGCGACCCGAATCGGCTGGAACGCCTGGCGCGGCTTGAGCCCGAGCCCGTCCGCGACGGCGCGCAGCGCGGCCTCGATCGCCTCGGCCGTGAACGGCTCGAGCTGCGCGAGCGTCGCCCGCGCCGCCGCCAGCATCGGCCCGCCGCCGTCCGGCTCGGCCGCGTCGGGCGCGACGTCGTGGAAGAGGAAGCCGGCGAACGCGGGGAAGTCCCCCAGCCGCTGGATCTTCTCCTGCACGAGCGGCGCCGCCCTGCGCACGAGCTGCGCGTCCCAGTCGTAGCCCTGCTCGCCGAGCCAGACGACGAGCGCGCGGGCAAACTCGTCCCCGGGGAGCGCGCGCAGGTAGACGCCGTTCATCCAGTCGAGCTTCGCGTAGTCGAATTGCGCCGGGCTCGGCGTCACGCGCTCCAGGCTGAAGCGCTCGACGAGCTCCGCACGGCTCATGATCGTCGTCTCGCCGTCGGGGGCCCACCCGAGCAGCGCGAGGAAGTTGACGAGCGCGTCCGCCAGGTAGCCCGCCCTGCGGAACTCGTCGACGCCGGTCGCGCCGTGACGCTTCGACAGCTTCTTGCCGTCGGGCCCGTTCACGTTCGGGAGGTGCGCGTACACGGGGAGCTCGGCGCCGACCGCGGAGATGATGTTGATCTGCTTCGGCGTGTTGGAGATGTGGTCCTCGGCACGGATGACGTGTGTGATCTCGTCCCAGACGTCCTCCAGCGGCGAGGCGAAGTTGTACGTCGGGCGGCCGTCGGAGCGGACGAGGACGAGGTCCTCGATCGTCTCGTTCGCGACCTCGACGCGGCCGCGGACGGCGTCGTCCCAGCCCGTCACGCCGTCGTCGGGCATGCGGAAGCGGATCGCGCCCTCGTCCTCGTAGGCCCGGCCCTCCGCGACGAGCCGCTGGGCGACGTCCCGGCAGTCGTCGATGCGGTCGAGCTGGAAGGTCGTCGGGCCGTCCCAGTCGAGGCCGAGCCAGCGCAGCGACTCCTCGATCTGGTCGACCGCCTCCGCAACCTCCCGGCTCGTGTCCGTGTTCTCGATCCGCAGCCGGAGCTCGCCGCCGTGGTGGCGGGCGAACAGCCAGTTGAAGAGGAACGTGCGGACGCCGCCGATGTGCAGGAAGCCGGTCGGACTCGGAGCCATGCGGACGCGGACGCTCACGCCGATAGCGTAGGGCCGATGCGGACGTTGACGCTCCGGGAGCTGAATCGCGCCACGCTCGCGCGGCAGCTCCTGCTCGAGCGGAAGCGGATCGGCGTCCTGCCGGCGATCGAGCGGCTCGCCGGGCTGCAGGCGCAATGGCCGCCTTCGCCGTACGTCGGCCTCTGGTCTCGCCTCACAGGCTTCCGGCGCGAGTCGCTCGAGCGGGCCGTCCTCCGCGGCCAGGTGGTGAAGCCGACCGTCATGCGCGGGACGCTCCACCTCGTGACGGCCCGCGACTACCCGACGTTCTGGTGGGCCCTGCGCGACATGCCCACCTGGTACGACGAGACCCATCTCGCACACGCGCTGAGGGCGGCGGAGGGAGCGCGAAGGCTCGCCGCGAAGGCGCCGCTCACGCACAAGGAAGGGCTCGAATACCTCGAGCGCGAGCACGGCCACGCCGACGACCTCGAGCGGCGCCGAATCTTCCACGCCGTCCGCAGGCGTGCGCACCTGCTGCACGTGCCGGAGTCGGCGCTCTGGCGAGGCCGGCCGCTCGGTCTCTTCCAGCCGCATCTGGAGCCGCCGCCGATGAGCGTGCTCGCGGCCCGCACCGAGCTCGTACGCCGCTATCTGGCCGCGTTCGGACCGGCGACGCGCGCCGATGTCGCCGACTGGTCCGGCCTTCGCATCGCCGACTTCGCCGCGGCGCTCGACGCGCTCGAGCCGCTGCGGCGCTTCCGGGACGAGAGCGGCCGCGAGCTGCTCGACCTTCCGCGCGCACCCATGCCCGCGGCGACGACCCCGGCTCCGGTTCGCTTCCTCCCGAAATGGGACAACCTCCTGCTCGCGCACGCGGACCGGAGGCGCGTCCTCCCCGACGAGCTGCGGAAGGCGGTGATCGCGAAGAACGGCGACGTCACGCAGACGTTCCTCGTCGACGGGGTCGTGGCCGGCTCGTGGGCGGCCGACGGCAAGGGCAAGGTCACCCTGGCACCCTTCGCGCCCCTCCCCCGCGCGGCCCGTCGCGCGGTCGACGAGGAGGCGGCGCGGCTGCAGGCGTGGCTGCGTTAGCGTCGGCACGTGTTCATCGGCGCGCACGTCTCCTCGTCGGGCGGGATCCACACGGCGATCGACCGCGCTGCCGCGATCGGCGCCGAGTCGCTGCAGCTGTTCACACAGAGCCCGCGGACGTGGCGGCCGACGAACCACGACCCGGCCACCTTCGAGCGCTTCCGCGAGCGCCGGGCCGAGGAGGGCATCGGCGGCGTCCTCTGCCACGCGCTCTACCTCTGCAACCTCGCCGCACCGAACGACGACGTCTACGCGAAGTCGGTGGCGGCGCTGGAGAGCACGATGGACGTCGCCCGCGCGATCGGCGCGGACGGCGTCGTCTTCCACGTCGGCTCGCATCTCGGCTCCGGCTTCGAGGCGGGGCTGGAGCGGGTCCTGCCCGCGATGGCGCAGGTGCTCCGGCGCAGCTCCGAGACGACCTGGCTGCTGATGGAGAACTCCGCCGGAGCCGGCGGCACGATCGGCCGCTCGCTCGACGAGCTGGCGACGCTGTTCGAGCGCCTCGATCGGCATCCGCGGCTCGGCGTCTGCCTCGACTCCTGCCATCTCTACGTCTCCGGGGTCGACGTGGCGGATCCGGCGGCGCTCGACGCGTGCCTCGACGAGCTGGACTCGGCGATCGGCCTCGAGCGGCTGCGCGCGCTCCACGTCAACGACTCGGCCGCACCGCTCGGCTCCAACCGCGACCGGCACGCGAACGTCGGCGAGGGGGTGCTCGGCGAGCGGCTCGGCGTCTTCCTCGCCTGCCCGCGCCTGCAGGGGCTGCCCGCCGTGCTCGAGACGGCCGGGCCCGAGAACCGCGGCCCGGACGCCGACGAGGTGCGGAAGGCGAAGGAGCTGCGGGCCCGGGCCCTGAAGCGACGCGCCCGCCGGTGACCCGGCGCTACCGCTGGGTCATCCTCGGCGCGGGCACGCTCTCCCAGTCGAGCTTCTCCGCCGTCTCGGTCGGCCTCCCCGCCCTGGCTCCCGCCCTGCGCTCGCACTACCGGCTCTCGCTCGGCCAGACCGGCGTCGTGCTCGGCGCCTCCGGAATCGGGATGCTGCTGACGCTCCTGCCGTGGGGGCTGCTCGCCGACCGGATCGGCGAGCGGGCGGTGATCGCGCTCGGCCTGAGCGGCGCCGGTGCGGCGCTGGCGGCAACGGCGGCGACCGGGAGCTACCCCGCGCTCGTCGGGATGCTCATCCTCGCGGGCGCGCTCGGCGCGAGCGTCAACGCCGCGAGCGGCCGGGCGGTGATGGGCTGGTTCGGCGCCGAGGAGCGCGGGCTCGCCCTCGGGATCCGGCAGTCGGCGATCCCGATCGGCGGGGCGGCCGCTGCCGCGGCGCTGCCGTGGCTCGCCTCGTCGGGCGGCACGGGGCGTGCCTTCGCGGCGCTCGGTGTCGGCTGCGTCGTGGGCGGCCTCGTCGCCGCGGCGCTGATCCGCGATGCGCCGCCCGTCGCGCCGCACGCTCCTGCGGGCGAGCGGCCGCCCCTGCGGGACGTCCGCATGTGGCTGCTCGCAGGCGGCTCTTCGCTCTACCTGACCGCGCAGATCGCGACGATGAGCTTCGTCGTCCTCTTCCTGCACGAGCACCGCGGCCTCTCCGCCCACGCCGCCGCCGCCGTCCTGGCCGGCACGAACGTCCTCGGCATCGGCGCACGCGTCGGCGCCGGGCGCTGGTCGGACCGGGTCGGCGCGCGGATCGCACCGATGCGCCTCGTGGGGTCGGCGCTCGCGCTGGGGATGCTCGTCACCGCCGCCGTCGTCGACGCTCCGCTCGCCGTGCTCGTGCCCACGCTGGTCGTCGCCGGCGTCCTCGGCCTGACGTGGAACGGGCTCGCGTTCACGGCCGCGGCCGAGCGGTCGGGCGCGACCCGCAGCGGCGCCGCGCTCGGCTTCCAGCAGACGATGCTCGGCGTGCTCGGCGCGGCCGTGCCGCCGGCGTTCGCCGTCTTCGTCGCGGCGACGTCCTGGCGGATCGCCTTCGCCGTCTCCGCCGCCGGCCCGGTGCTCGGCGTTCTCCTGCTGCGGCGGGTGCCCGAACCTAGTCGCGGAGCCGCACGAGCACCCGGAACGTCGGCGATCCCGCCGGCAGCTCGTTGAACTCGGGATTCACGCAGCCGAGCTCACCCGCGCGGTGCGCGTAGCAGGGCTCGATCTCGGAGTGGCACATCGGCAGCGGGTTGCGCAGCGCCTTCACGGCGCCGAAGCCCTCCCGCCGCCGCTCGGCCGCGCTCAGCATGTCGAGGTCGATCTCGACCTCGTAGATCTTCTGCATGCAGCCGATGAACGTGTGCCCGTGCTCCTCGTAGGCGTAGACGAACGGACAGGAGCGGGAGAGGCACGAGGACGGGTACACGACCTTGTCGCAGTGGACGTCGCAGCGGCGGCACTCGACCTCGTCCTGCGGGCGCAGGGGGAGCGCCCGTTCCTGTGGCCGCTGCGAGACCTCGCTCATCAGACGCATTGTTGGTACGGGATTGCCGCCGTCGCAAGACTTGACATTCGCGCGGTTTTCGCTAGCGCCGGCGGAGTCACGACTCACAAGTCCTCCGTCCGCCGGCCGGTCGAGCAGGGCCGCGCCGAGCACGGCGGGGTAGGCTACCCGCGCCGTGGCACGCCGGATCCTCTGGGCGTCGCTCGCCCTCGCGCCCGCCACGATCGCAGTCGACCTCGCGCTCCATCCGGGCAAGGTCGTGCTGTTCCTCCTCTCGGCCGCAGCGCTGATCCCGCTCGCGTGGCTGATCGGCGAGTCGACCGAGCATGCGGCCGAGCACACGGGGCCGGGGATCGGCGGCTTTCTCAACGCGAGCTTCGGCAACGCGCCGGAGCTGATCATCGCCCTCTTCGCCGTCGGCGGGAACCTGCCGCAGGTCGTTCGCGGCTCGCTCGCCGGGAGCGTGATCTCGAACCTCCTGCTCGTCTTCGGCATCACCCAGGTCGTCGGCCCTGAGGACGAGCTCGACCGCCGCTCGCTGCTCACGCAGCTCGGGCTCGTGGGGACGGCGGTCGCGCTGCTCTCGGTGCCGGCGATCCTCGGCTACACCGGCGGCTCGGAGCGGCACGCGGTCGTCGTCGTCTCGATCCCGGTCGCCGTCGTGCTTCTCGGCCTCTACCTCGCCGTGACCGGCCGCAACCTGCGCCGGCACCGGCTCATGGCGCGGGCCGCGCCGGCGGCCGACGCGTGGACGCTGCCGGTCGCCCTCGCCGTGCTCGCCGCCGCCACCGTCGCCACCGCGTTCGTGAGCGAGACGCTCGTGCACTCGCTCGACGCGTTCGCGAAGGCCGTCGGTGCGAGCGAGTTCTTCGTCGCTGCGGTGATCGTGGCGATCGTCGGCAACGCAGCCGAGCACGGTGGTGCCATCGTGATCGCGCGTGCGGGGAAGATGAAGCTCGCGAGCGAGATCGCGATCTCGTCGAGCGCCCAGGTGGCGCTGCTCGTGGTGCCGGTGGTGATGCTCCTGTCCCTGCTCTTCACCCATCAGCTGCCGCTCTCGTTCCGCTGGGAGGAGCTCGTCGCGATGGCCGGCGCCGTGGGGCTCGTGACGGCGACGGTCTGGGACGGGCGCTCCCGCCGCTGGGAAGGCGTTGTGCTCGTGGCCGCCTACGTCGCCGTCGCGGTCGGCTTCCTCGTCGCGGGCAACCGCTGACCCCGGACCGACACATCCGGGACGAATCCGGAGACTTCCGTATGTCGCGCAGGCAGAGGCTTTCGCTAGGTTGAGACCATGAGCTCCGTCGAGAACCCCGTCGGCCCTGCACCCGCCGAGGCAAGCGCCCACATCGTCGACGCACGGGACATCACCCGGCGCTACGGCGAGGCGGCGACTGCGGTCGACGCGCTCCGCGGCGTCGCGCTCGACGTCGAGAAGGGCCAGCTCGTCGCGGTGATGGGACCATCCGGGTCGGGCAAGTCGACGTTGATGCACATCCTCGCCGGCCTCGACAAGCCGACGACCGGGACCGTCTCGATCGCCGGGACGGAGATCACGGGCCTCGACGACGCGCGCATGACACGGCTTCGCCGCACCCACATCGGCTTCGTCTTCCAGTTCTTCAACCTGCTGCCGATGCTGACGGCAGAGGAGAACGTCCTGCTGCCGCTCTCGATCGCGGGCGAGAAGCCCGATCAGGCGTGGCTCGACGAGCTGCTCGGGAAGACCGGGCTGAAGGACCGCGGATCGCACCGCCCGGCCGAGCTCTCGGGCGGGCAGCAGCAGCGCGTCGCGATCGCGCGCGCCCTCGTCACGCGGCCCACGATCCTGTTCGCCGACGAGCCGACGGGCAACCTCGACTCGAAGACGGGCGGCGAGATCCTCGACCTGGTGCGCGACTCCGTCGACTCGTACGGGCAGACGATCGTGATGGTCACGCACGAGGCGCGGGCGGCGTCGATCGCCCACCGCATCCTCTTCCTCGCGGACGGCCTCATCGTCCAGGAGCTCACCGACGCCACCCCGGCACGCGTGCTCGAGGTGATGAGCACCCTCCACTCGTGATCCTCGTCGCCGTCAAGGGACTGCTCGGCCGCAAGCTCCGGGCCGCGCTGACCGCGATCGCGATCGTGCTCGGCGTCGCCATGATCAGCGGCACGTACGTCCTCACGGACACGATCAAGGCCGCCTTCGGCACGGTCTTCACGCAGGTCTACAAGAACACCGACGCGATCGTCACCGGCAAGAGCGCGATCGGCGGCAACGCACGAAACGGCGACATCATCCCGTCCTTCCCGGAGTCGCTCCTGACCCGCATCCGGAAGCTGCCCGGCGTCACCGAGGCCGACGGCGGCATCAGCGACACCGCCTCGCTGATCGGCCGCAACGGCAAGGTGATCACCGGCGGCGGCGCGCCGAGCCTCGCGTTCAGCATCCACCCCAAGGGCGACCAGCGCTTCAACCCGCTCGAGCTCGTGGCCGGTACCTGGCCAGTCGGGCCCCACCAGGTGGCGATCGACCAGCACACGGCCTCGAGCAAGCACTACGCGGTCGGCGGCACGATCGGCGTCGTCGCACGCGGCCCCGAGCAGCGGTACACGATCGCCGGGATCGTGAAGATCGGCGGCGTCTCCTCGCTCGGCGGCGCGACGATGGCGATCTTCGACTTCCCGACCGCACAGCGGATCTTCAACAAGGAGGGCAAGCTCGACTCGATCAGCGTCGCCGCCAAGCCGAACGTCACGCCGGCGGAGCTGGTGGGCGAGATCAAGCCGCTGCTGCCGGCGACCGCGCAGGTACGCACCGGTCAGGCCGAAGCGAAGCAGGCGACCAAGGACACGAGCGGCTTCCTCACCATCATCCAGGACTTCCTGCTCGCGTTCGCCGGCGTCGCCCTCTTCGTCGGGATCTTCGTGATCGCGAACACGCTCTCGATCACGATCGGACAGCGCACGCGCGAGCTCGCCACGCTGCGGACGCTGGGCGCCTCGCGCCGCCAGGTCTACTGGTCGGTGATGCTCGAGGCGTTCGTGATCGCGTCGCTCGCCTCCGTCGCCGGGCTCTTCCTCGGGCTCGCGCTCGCCAAGGGGCTGAACGCGATCTTCGTCTCCTTCGGCATCGACCTTCCCCAGGCGGGGACGGTCTTCGCGACCCGCACGATCGTCGTGTCGCTCGTCGTCGGGATCGTCGTCACGCTGCTCGCCGCGGTGCGCCCCGCGCTCCGTGCGACGCGCGTTTCACCGATCTCGGCCGTCCGCGAAGGTGCCGTGCTGCCGCCGTCGCGCTTTGCGCGCTTCACCGTCCACGGCGCCGTGATCGCGATCGGCGGCTCGCTCGCGCTCATGCTCGTGGGGCTCTTCGTGAGCGCGCTCTCGACGAAAGAGCGCCTGCTCGCGATCGGGATCGGAGCGGCCGGGCTCTTCCTCGGAGTGGCGATGCTCGCCCCGACGCTCGTGCCGCCGTTGGCCCGGGTGCTCGGCTGGCCCGCGGTGAGGGTCGGCGGCGCGGCGGGATCGCTCGCCCGGGGCAACGCCGTCCGCAACCCGTCGCGCACGGCCTCGACGGCGTCCGCGCTGATGATCGGGCTCGCCCTCGTCACCCTCGTCTCGGTGCTCGCCGCCGGCCTGAAGACGCGCTTCGAGGGCTCGGTGAACGCGCTCTTCCGCGCCGACTACGCTCTCACCGCGGAGAACAACTTCACGCCGATCTCGAACGCGCCGAGCGAGGCGCTGAAGCGCGTGCCCGGCGTCGAGGTCGTATCGGGCGTCCGGGCCGGCGACGGACGGGCCTTCGGTGAGCGCATCGGCGTGACGGGCGTCGCCCCGGACATCTCGAAGGTCATCTTCACGGACTGGACGGCGGGCGGCCCGGACACGCCGGCGCGCCTCGGCCGCAACGGCGCCTTCGTCTCGAAGGACTACGCGAAGAGCCACCACCTGCTCGTCGGCAGCCCGATCGTGCTCACGACGCCGGCCGGGAAGACGTTGGACCTCACCGTGCGCGGCATCTTCGAGCCGCCGAAAGGGGGCTCCCCCTACGGGGACATCACGATCTCCGCGCAGCGGTTCGACGCGGAGTACCCGAACCCGCAGAACGTCTACACGTTCATCAACGTGAAGGGCGGCGTTTCCGCCGCGAACACCGCGAAGCTCGAGCGGGCGCTCGAGAGCTTCCCCGACGCGAAGGTCCAGACCGAGAGCCAGTTCAAGAAGAACCAGGAGCAGGGAATCACGCTCCTCCTCAACCTCCTCTACGTCCTGCTCTCTCTCTCGATCGTGGTCAGCCTGTTCGGGATCGTCAACACGCTCATCCTCACCGTCTTCGAGCGCACGCGCGAGCTCGGGATGCTGCGCGCCGTCGGGATGACACGCCGCCAGGTGCGCCGGATGATCCGCCACGAGAGCATCATCACCGCGCTGCTCGGCGCCACCCTCGGCATCCCGGTCGGCATCGTCCTCGCGCTGATGGTCGGCAAGGCGATCAAGTACCCGGCGTTCACGATCCCTTGGGGAACGCTCGTCACCTTCGTCGTCGCTGCGATCATCGTCGGCCTGCTCGCCGCGATCTTCCCGGCCCGCCGCGCCGGCCGCCTGAACGTGCTCGAAGCGCTCCAGTACGAATAGCGCCTACTAGGCGGTCGCGCACTTCTTGTAGGTGGCACCGGACGACGGCCCCTTGATGCAGATGTCGGACGCCACCGCGGTCACGGTGTCGCTGCCGCCTCCGCCGACGATGCAGTTGTGCGCGCCGTTGTCGGTGATCGTGTCCTTGCCCGCACTTCCGAGCACGAGAGCGTTCGACGCCGTGTTCGTGAAGGTGCCGGACTTGACGACGAGCGACGTGAGGGTGAGGGAGCTGCAACCGGCGGGGGTGAGCTGAGAGAACTGGCGGGCGAAGCTGGACGCACCCGCAGCGCTCGTCGGGACGTTCGTGGTCGCGGTGAAGCTCGTCACGAGCGTGGCCGTCACACCGATGAACACGAGGAACCCCGAGCACGCGAATCGCAGCCGGGCGGGGTCTGCGACGGTCCACCGCCACGCGGGCGAACAGCCTGCCTGCGCGTTCCGCAGGCGCCTCCTCCCGAACTCGCTGCGTCTCGTTCATCGGCACCCGGTAGACGTAGCGACTGCCGTTGTTGTCGTCGAGCGCATAGGTGCGTTCTCCGTCGTGCGTCGCGAGCAGGATCGGCCGTTCGAGATAGCAGGCGAGACGCGTGAGGATCGTGAAGTCGAGGACTTCCAGCGGAGCAGAGCCTTGCGCTTGCTCGAGCGAAGCGACCGGCACGACGTGCGCGCGGAAATGCCTCGCGATCAGAGCTTCCTGCGGCAGGCCGACCTTCCGACGGACGAGCAGGACGTGCAGCGTCGCCATGACGAACGCGAGCGCGAGCACGAGCAGGCCGAGCAGCCGGATCGCCGGGACGGCGATCCGGTATCTCGCGACGTTCAGCAGGTTCGCCGCCTTTCGCGGAACGCTTCCGGCCTGGACGGGGTTGGTCGCCGCGACGAGCGTGGCGTTGGCGCTCGGGGGCGCATAGGTCGCGCCGGGCGGCGCAGTCGGCGGGGCGATCTCCAGCTTGATCATCGACTGGCTCACCGAGAACGGGAGGACGGGGGAAAAGGTCTCGTCGACCCGCTTGTCGCCGACCACTCCGTGCACGTGGACGATCGCCTGGAGGTCGACGGTGTAGTCGGCCCCGACCTCCCCGGAGCTCGTGGTGAGGTGGTCGACGATGGTGTAGAGCTGGCGTAGGTCGATCACGCTCGCCGTCGCGGCGCTGTCTCCCGAGAACGGAGCAGGCTTCGCGAGCGTGTAGAGGCTCTGCCAGCTCGTCTCCTGCGCGAGGATCAGCGCCTTGAGCGCGATCGTGCCGCTGATCCGGTGCGGCAGACCCGACTCGAATCGGTACGCGAACTCCACCCTTGCCCGGCGGAACAGGCTCGTGAAGAGAGGAGCCCCCGTTGCCGCGGTCCCTGTCGGGTACAGATCGCTCGGCTTGATGACGCGGGCCGAGTACGAGAACGCGCCCTGATGGCGGTAGGCGTCCGGCGCCTGGACCGTCCGGCTCGGATCGGCGCTGTAGCCGACGGCGAGGATGGCACCGGCGAGCAGCAGGTTGAGGCAGAACGGGACGAGCGCCGTCCCGCTCAGGAGGTAGGCGAGACGGGACTGCTCGGTCCCGCCTTGCCGGATCGCGCCGGGCGCGATCGAGAACGAGGGGCGACGAACTTCGAGGCCCACCGCTGCCGGCGCGACCGCGTCGGTCGGGCGGGCCGAGGCCGAGGATCCGCCGCGACGACGCTTTCGGCGCCGCGACGTCGTTGCTCCACCGAGCAGGAGGAACGCAGCCGCGAGACCGCTCAGGAGCGCTGCGTGCAGGGGCTCGCCCATCCACGCGACCGCAGTGCCGGCCTCGGGCAGGTGCAGCCAGAGTGCTCCGATCAGCTCACCGCGGGTGACATAGCCGGGATCGACGAAGCCGTTGTTGTCGCCCTTGAAGAAGTAATGCCCGTCCTGGATCACGATGATCCGATGCAGGACGGGCCGGTGGAGCACCGGGCTCCGATAGAGGACGACCTCGCCGACCCTGTACGAGCGTTGCGCACGCACGATGGCAAGATCGCCCTTGTGCAGCAGCGGCTCCATGCTGATGCCGGAGGTGGTCGAGTAGGTCGCCGAGCCCCCGAGCTGGGTCGGGGCGAAGAAGAGCCACAGGGCGACGAACCCGGCCAGCCCGGCCACGAGAGCGATCATCCTCAGACTCGGCGATCTCATCGCATGATCCCTCCAGCCGCCATGGCGTCCCGGGTCGCACGGGCGGCCCGAGCCCGTCACGTTGCGCGTGGGTCTACTGAGCCGCCACCACGGTCACGCTGTTGAGCGTGCTGGCCGTCAACTGCGGCGAGGTCGTTGCACACGTCACCGTCGACCCGGCCGTGTCGGTCGAGCAGGTGTACGTGTTTGGACCGCCGGAGGTGAGCGCCGCCTGGATGACGACCTTGCCGGAGCTCGAGCTCGGGACCACCGGGCTGATCGTGAAGGTCAGCGAGTCGATGTTCGCCGGTGTCGTCGCATCGAGCGCGTAGTGGAGATTTGTCACCGTGTAGCCGGAGACCGTGCCGCTGCCCGCGCCCGCAGTCGTATTCGGGACCGTCCCCTTTCGGCGGCGCCGCCGCTACGCGGCCGGCGGGTCAGGCAGGGACGCGGCGCATCATGCCCAGGGCCCGCGGCGCCGCCTCGACCGCGCGCTCGATGTCGTCATCGGAGACTCCGAGATGCGTCACCGCCCGCAGGATCGCCGGGTGCACGGTCTCGGAGAGCGCGACGCCGGCCTCCTCGAGCCGCGCGGTCGCCTCCCGCGCGGTGAGACCGAGCGGCCCCACGTCGAGCTGGACGAAGTTCGTCTCGACCTGCTCGAGGTCGATCGCGAGCCCGGCGGCGGCCCAGCCCTCCGCCAGCCGCCGCGCCCGCGCGTGATCGTCGGCGATCCGCCCGACGTTGCGCTCGAGCGCGTACACGCCCGCGGCGGCGACGATCCCCGCCTGGCGCATCGCACCGCCGAACAGGTGCTTGGCGCGCCGCGCCACGACCATCAGTTCCGTCGAGCCGGCGACGAGCGCGCCGAGCGGGCAGCCGAGCCCCTTCGAGAGGCAGAGCGTCACCGTGTCGAACCGACGCCCGATCTCCGCGGCGGGGACGCCGAGCGCGGTCGCCGCGTTCACGACGCGGGCGCCGTCGAGATGCAGGCGCAGATCGAGCTCCCGGCACGTCTCGACGACGGCGTCCAGCTCCTCCAGCGGCCAGACGCGCCCACCCGACGAGTTGTGCGTGTCCTCGATCGCGACCAGGCGCGTGACCGGCATGTGGCCGCTGCGCCAATCGCGCACCGCGCTGCGCACCTGCTCCGCGCCGAAGCGGCCGTGCAGTCCGGGCAGCCCGCGCATCACGAGCCCGCTGAACACCGCCGGCCCACCCTGCTCGTTGATCAGCACGTGCGAGTTCTCCTCCGCCAGCAGCTCGTCCCCGGGCCGCGTGAGGATCCGCACCGCGATCTGGTTGGCCATCGTCGCCGTCGGCACGAAGACCGCCGCCTCCTGGCCGAGGAACGCGGCGGCGCGGCTCTCCAGCTCGAGGACGGTCGGATCCTCCCGCTCCTGCTCGTCGCCGACGACGGCGTTCGCGATCGCCCGGCGCATCTCGTGCGTCGGCTGGGTGACGGTGTCGGAGCGCAGGTCGATCACGAGGTGGACGCTACCGAAGTGGCCGCTACGCTGGCCGCATGGACCTGCGCCTGCTCGAGCTGGCGCTCGCCGAGCGCGGCGAGCCAGCCTTCCGCGCCGGCCAGGTATGGCAGTGGGCCGCGCGCGGCGGCGCCGGCTACGACGCGATGACGAACCTTCCGCGCGCGCTGCGCCACGAGCTCGCGTCCGCCGTGCCCTTCTCGACGCTCGCCGTCGAGTCGGAGCGCGAGTCGCGAGACGGCACCGTCAAGGCCCTCTTCCGCACGGCCGACGGCCACCCGGTCGAGGCGGTACTCATGCCCTACCGCGACGGCCGGCGCTCGCTGTGCCTCTCCTCGCAGTCCGGATGCCCGCTGACGTGCACGTTCTGTGCCACCGGCCAGATGGCGTTCGGCCGCAACCTCACCGCCTCCGAGATCCTCGACCAGGCGCTGCACTTTCGGCGCCGCACCGAGGTCGACCATGCGGTGTTCATGGGCATGGGCGAGCCGATGCTCAACCTCGACGAGGTGCTGGCGGCCGCCCGCCGGTTGCCCGCCCTCGGGATCACGCCGCGGCGGACGACGATCTCCACGGTGGGCTGGCTGCCAGGGCTGCGCCGCTTCGTCGACGAGGTCGGTGAGCCGATCCGACTCGCGCTCTCGCTGCACGCGCCCGACGACGAGCTGCGCTCGCGGCTGATGCCTGTGAACGAGCGGTACCCGATCGCCGACGTGCTCGCCGAGTGCCGGCGGCACGCGGCGATGCGGCACCGACGCGTCTTCGTCGAGTACGTGATGCTCGCGGGGGTCAACGACTCGCCGCAGCAGGGGCGGGCGCTCGCGAAGCTGCTCGGCCGCGACGACTTCAAGGTGAACCTGATCCCGTACAACCCGACCGGGATCTACGAGGGCTCGTCGCGCGACCGCATCGCCGCCTTCAAGGCAGAGCTCGAGCGCCGCCACGTGCCGTCGACGGTGCGGCTCACCCGCGGCCGCGACATCGAAGCGGCGTGCGGTCAGCTTGCAGCGGCACCGAGGGATCGCCGGCGCCGCACGCCGACTCCGGCCTCGTAGGCGTCAGTCGCTCGGGAGCGCGACGGCGGGACCGGCTTCGGCGAGGATCTGGGCCCGCCGGACAGGCGCCGGCAGCCGGAGGCAGACGACGACGCCGAGCGCGGGCGCGATCGCACTGACCGTCAACGCCGTCTTCAGGTCGACCGCGTCGGCGAGGGCGCCGAGGACGACGGCGGCCACGCCTCCGATGCCCATCGCCAGTCCGACCGAGAGCCCGGACGCCATGCCGACGTGTCGGGGCAGGTAGAGCTGGCTCAACACCATCGTCACACCGTAGGTGCCGACGACGCAGACACCGACCAGCATGAGCGCGACCGACCCGGGGACGCCGCCCACGTAGACGAACACGAGTATCAGGGGCGCGATGAGCGTCTGCGTGACGACGAGCGTCGGCCGGAGCCCGATCCGGTCCGCGACCGGACCGAGCAGCAGCGTCCCTATCGCACCCGCCAGGAGCATCAGGAACAGCAGCCGGTTCCCGTCCGCTTTCGAGTGCCCCAGCGAGACGACCCAGAGAGGCACGAATGCGAGCAAGGTGAACCAGGCGACGCTGCGCAAGGCGATCACGACTCCCAGCAGCGCCATCGCTCCTCGCCGATCGTCGCCGCCGCGGCGGGCGCGGGCGTCTGTCTCCGGCGTCAGCGCCGAGAGGTGCGGCACCGCGCGTGCGAGCCCCAGCGATGAGAGGAGCACGGGCGCCATCGCGAGCAGGCCGCCCACGAGCCCGAGCCGGACGACGAGCTGTCCGGTCGCGAACGCACCGAGCGCATACCCCGCGTTGCCGCCGATGTTGAAGTAGGACATGCCGCTCGCCCGCTTGCGACCGCTCGCGTACGCTGCGAACTTCGCGCCCTCGGGATGGAATGCCGCCACGCCGAGACCGCCGACGAGCACGAGCAGCAGCACGATCGGGTAGACAGGCGAGATCGCCGCGCCGCCGATGCCCACGGCCGCGAGCATGGCGCCGCCCGGAATCAGCCAGAGCGCACCGCGACGGTCGGACCACAGACCGAACAGTGGCTGCACCAGCGACGAGGAAACCGTCGCCGCGAGGAGCAGCATCGCCGCGAGCGCGTAGCCGAGGTGGAAGCGGGCGGTGAGGAACGGGATCAGCGCCGGCACGCTGCCGGAGGCGAAGTCGACGGCAAAATGCCCGCTCGAGAGCGCCGCCATCGCCCGCCTGTCGATTCCGGCCCTCACACCAGCCCCATGGCCCGATGCTATCCACGAGGCCACGCGTGCCCGCTCAGGGCGCGGAGGCGACGACCGCCTCGCGCGGGCGCAGCTCGAGCATGCCGGCGAGCGGCTCGCCGTCGCGGGTGCGGTCGGTTCCGAGCACGATCACGCCGCTGACGCCGTCGAGGCGTGCAGGCTCCCGGCCGAGGTTGAGCGCGACGAAGGCTCCGCCTTCACGCCGGAACGCCCAGACGCCCGGGGGCGCGGCGACCGGCTCGTAGGCGCCGTTCAGCAGCCTGCGCCGCCGGCGCAGCGCGATCAGGTCGCGCGTGAGCGCGAGGATCGAGTCCGGGTCGTCGCGCTGCGCAGCGACGTTGCGCGAGCGGTCGCCGATCGGCAGCCAGGGCTCGACGCCCGGCGCCGTGAACCCGGCGCCCTCCTCGTCGCGCCAGACCATCGGCGTCCGGCACGGGTCGCGGCCGGCGACGTCCCGCACGCGCTCGGGCGGCACCGGCACCGTCTCGAGCCCGATCTCGTCACCCTGGTAGAGGAGCGCCGCGCCGCGGAGCGAGAGAAGGGCGACGAGCGCGCAGCGCGTCGCGTCCTCGTCGCCGTCGCACCAGCGCGTGGCGAAGCGCGGGTCGTCGTGGCTGGACGCGTGCCACACGGGAACGGCGCCGGCCGGGAGCAGCGCCTCGGTCCGCGCGACCGTCGCGGCCAGCTCCGCGGCGACGAACGGCGTGTGCAGGAAGACGAGGTTCATGCACAGCTGCAACCCGTCCGGAACGACGTACTGCATCAGCTCGTCGAGCTCGAGCACGTACGTCTCGCCCAGCAGCAGCGGCGCGGGATCGTACTCCCCGGTGACCCGCCGCCAGCGGCGATGCACGTCGACCGCCTCGGGCAGGCCGAGGTTGTACCTCGGCCACTGGCCGACCCGCGCCCAGTGCGGCGATTCGTTCCGGCGCGCAGGCGGGTTGTCGCGCAGCAGCCGGTCCTTGACGAGTGCGTGCGCGACGTCGACGCGGAAGCCCGCGACGCCGCGATCGAACCAGAAGCGGAGGATGTCGTCGAACGCGGCGCGGACGTCCTCGTTCCACCAGTCGAGGTCGGGCTGCTGCGGCAGAAACGTGTGCAGGTAGTACTGCCCGCTCTCCCCGTCGAGCGTCCAGGCCGGCCCGCCGAAGATGGCCCTCCAGTTGTTCGGCGGCGAGCCGTCGGGCTTCGGATCGCGCCGCACGTACCAGTCGCGGCGGGCAGGATCGCGGAACCAGGGGTGCGCGTCGCTCGTGTGGCTGGGAACGAGGTCGAGCAGCACGCGGATGTCCCGGCGGCCCGCCTCGACGATCAGCTCGTCCATGTCGGCGAGCGTGCCGAAGTCGGGATGGACGTCCATGTAGTCGGCGCAGTCGTAGCCCCAGTCGGCGTTCGGCGACGGGAAGGTCGGGCTGAGCCAGACCGCGTCCACACCGAGCCATTCGAGGTGGTCGAGGTGCGCGATCAGCCCCGGCAGGTCGCCGACCCCGTCGCCGTTCGCGTCCGCGTACGACCGGGGGTAGACCTGGTAGATCACGCCCCGCTCCCACCACGGCGCCGTCATCGGAGCGGAGCCTAGACGGGCTTCGAGCGCGGCGTCATCTCACGATCGCGGGGTGCTGCTCGAACTCGTACTTCACGATCGGCGTCTTCGCGGCCCGCACCTCGTCCAGCCGCCGGACGGGCCGGTGGTGCGGTGCCTCCTTCAGCAGCTCCGGATCCTCCGCCGCCTCGCGCGCGATCGCGAGCATGGCCTCGCAGAACGCGTCGAGCGTCTCCTTCGTCTCCGTCTCCGTCGGCTCGATCATCAACGCCTCGGGCACGACGAGTGGGAAGTAGATCGTCGGCGGGTGGAAGCCGTAGTCCATCAGCCGCTTCGCGACGTCGAGCGCCGTCGCGCCGTGCTCGCGCTTCAGTTCGCGGGCGGAGAGCACGAACTCGTGCATGCAGAGCCGGTCGTAGGGCAGCTCGTACGCGTCCTTCAGCCGCGCGAGCACGTAGTTCGCGTTCAGCACCGCAGCCTCCGACATCTCGCGCAGCCGCGGCCCGTACATGCGCATGTACGCGTACGCGCGGACGAACACGCCGAACGGGCCCGTGAAGCCGCGCACCTTGCCGATCGACTTGGGGCGGTCGAAGTCGAGGCCGAAGCTCCCGTCGTCCCGGTGCACCACCGCGGGGACGGGCAGAAACGGCTCGAGCATGCCGCGCACCGCGATCGGGCCGCCGCCCGGGCCGCCGCCGCCGTGCGGCTGCGAGAAGGTCTTGTGGAGGTTGATGTGGACGATGTCGAAGCCCATGTCGCCCGGGCGCGAGATGCCGCAGACCGCGTTGAGGTTGGCGCCGTCGTAGTACATGAGGGCGCCGGCGCCGTGGAAGATCCGCTCGAGCTCTTCGATGTTCTCGTCGAAGAGCCCCAGCGTCGACGGGTTCGTGAGCATGAGCGCCGCCGTGTGCTCGTCCACCTTCGCGCGCAGGTCCTCGACGTCGATGTTGCCGCGCGTGTCCGTCTGCACGTGCGTCAGCTCGTAGCCGGACATCGTCACGGAGGCGGGGTTCGTCCCGTGCGCCGTGTCGGGGATGACGACCTTGCGCCGCTGCGCGGACTCGCCCCGGTCCTCGAAGTACGCACGCACGAGCATCAGCCCTGTCAGCTCGCCCTGGCTGCCGGCCGCCGGCTGCAGCGAGACGGCGTCGAGGCCCGTGACCTCGGCGAGGATCTGCTCCAGCCGCCACTCGAGCTCGAGCGCCCCCTGCGCGCCCTCCTCCTCCTGGTGGGGGTGCAGCTGCGCGAAGCCCGGCAGCCCGACGAGGCGCTCGTTGACGCGGGGGTTGTACTTCATCGTGCAGGAGCCGAGCGGGTAGAAGCCCGTGTCGACGCCGAAGTTGCGCGTCGACAGCTCCGTGAAATGGCGGACGAGCTCGAACTCCGGCACCTCCGGCAGGCGCGGCGGATGCGCGCGGCGCAGCTCGGCGGGCACCTCGGGCGCGGGCAGGCCCGCGTGGCGCGGGATCGCCGAGGCCCGCCGGCCGGGCTGCGACTTCTCGTAGATGAGCTTCATCACGCCACCTCCGCGAGGACGGCCGCGAGCCGGTCGATCTCCGCGGGCGTCCGCTTCTCCGTGACGGCGACGAGGAGGACGTCGTCGAGCCCCTCGTAGTCGCGCCCGAGCGCGTACCCGGGGTGAACACCGAGCGTCCGTGCGTCGCGGACCACGTCGCGGGCGTTCCGTCCGAGGCGGACGGCAAACTCCTTGAACGTTGTCCGATCTGCAAACAACAGCTCGAGCCCGGCGACCTCCTGGAGGCGTTCCTTCGCGTAGGCAGCGAGCGAGAGGCAGGTCTCCCCCAGCTCGCGGATCCCCTGCGGTCCCAGCCACGTCAGGTAGACGAGCCCGCCGAGCGCCAGCAGCGTCTGGTTTGTTGTGATGTTCGACGTCGCCTTCTCGCGCCTGATGTGCTGCTCGCGGGTCTGCAGGGTGAGGACATAGCCGCGCTCGCCCGCGGCGTCTACCGTCTCGCCGACGATCCGCCCCGGCATGCGCCGGATGAAGTCGCGCCGGCAGGCGAGGAAGCCGTAGTGCGGGCCGCCGTACGAGGGCATGTTCCCGGCCGCCTGTCCTTCGCCGAGCGCGAGCGCGCAGCCGTAGCGGCCCGGCGCCTCGAGCACGCCGAGCGAGAGCGGGTCGACGTGTGCGACCGGGAGTGCCTCGGCTTCGTTCGCGGCCGCGGCGAGGTCGGGTGCCGGCTCGAGGCAGCCGAAGAAGTTCGGCTGCTGGAAGATCACGGCGGCCGCGCCGTCGGCGGCCTGTCGCAGCGCGTCCGGGTCGGTCACGCCGCCGCGGTGCGGCACCTCGACCACCTCGAGCCCGAAGCCGGGCGCGTACGTCTTCACCACCTGGCGCACCTGCGGGTTCGTCGCCTCGGTGACGACGATCTTCGTCCTCCCCGTCGCGTGCCTTGCGACGAAGCACGCGTCGGCGGTCACGGTCTCGCCGTCGTAGCCGGATGCGTTCGAGACGTCCATGCCCGTGAGCTCGCAGATCGCGGTCTGGTACTCGAAGATCGACTGCAGCACGCCCTGGCTCATCTCCGGCTGGTAGGGCGTGTACGCGGTCAGGAACTCGCCGCGCTGGAGGACGGCGTCGACGACTGCCGGGACGTAGTGGTCGTAGATGCCGGCGCCGAGGAACGACAGCTCGCGCGTGGTGTCGGCGTTGCGCGCCGCCAGCCCGGCCAGGTGCGCCGAGAGCTCCTGCTCCGACAGGGCCGGCTCGAGCTCCAGGCCGCGGTCGAGGCGGACGCCGGGCGGGATGTCGCGGAACAGCTCGTCGACCGAGCTCACGCCGATCGTGCGGAGCATCTCCTCGACATCGGCGTCGGTGAGCGCGAGAAACGGATGCGTCACTGCTCGGCCAGCACTTGCCGGTACGCCGCAACGTCGAGCAGCGAGTCGATCTCCGCCGGATCGGAAAGGCGGATCCGGATCAGCCAGCCCTCGCCGTAGGGGTCGTCGTTCACGGTCTCGGGCGCCTCGACGACCTTCTCGTTGACCGCGAGCACCTCGCCGGAGAGCGGCGCGATCAGGTCGGAGACGGCCTTCACCGACTCGACCTCCCCGTACGACTCGTCCTTCGTGACGCTCGACCCGGGCGCGGGGGCCTCGTAGTGCACGAGCTCGCCGAGCGAGTCGGCGGCGAACCAGGTGATGCCGAGCACGGCCTCGTCGCCTTCGACGCGTGCCCAGTCGTGATCGCGGTGGTAGCTCAAATCGTCCGGATACGACTCCCCAGCGCCCATTCAGCCCTCCCTCGAATAGATCGGTTTCCTGACGATCCGGCCGGTGCGCGGCCTGCCGCGCACGTCGACCGTCAACTCGGTGCCGGGCGCCGCCTGCGCCGCCGGCACGTACCCCATGCCGATGCCGCCGTCGAGCATCGGCGAATGCGAGCCGGAGGTCACGACGCCGCCGCCCTCGATCGCCATGCCCTGCCGCGGGACGGCGCGCTCCTCCATCACGAAGGCGACGAGCTTCTGCACCGGCCCCTCGTCCCTCACGCGGCGCAGCACCTCGACGCCGGTGAACTCCTTGCCGAGCGCGCACGTCCAGGCCAGGCCGGCCGAGATGGCGTCGGTGTCAGGGCCGATGTCGTTGCCGTGCAGCGGGTAGCACACCTCGAGCCGCAGCGTGTCGCGCGCGCCGAGCCCGCAGGGGACGACGCCGCGGGCGAGCACCGCATCCCAGAGCGCGACCGCGTCCTCGGTCATGCAGAGGAGCTCGCAGCCGTCCTCTCCGGTGTATCCCGTCCGGTTCACCATCACCTGCACGCCGTCGATCGCCGCCTCGGCGAACGTGAAGGGCGGCGCAGGCGGGAGCCCGAGCTTCGCGATCGCGTTCGGCCCCTGCACCGCGAGCAGCGCGTACTCGTCCGAGACATCGCGCACGTCCGAGCCGCTGACCTCGCGCTCCTTGAACCAGCGGAAGTCGTCGTCACGGTTCGAGGCGTTGACGACGAGCATGGTGCGGAACTCGTCGAGTCGATAGGCGATCAGGTCGTCGACGATCCCGCCCCGCTCGTTCGTGAGCAGCGTGTACTGCGCCTGCCCGCTCCCGATCCGGCCGAGGTCGTTCGAGAGCAGCCGCTGCAGCAGGTCGTGCGCGCGCGGCCCCTCGACCTCGAGCTCGCCCATGTGCGAGACGTCGAAGACGCCGGCGTCCGTGCGCACGGCCCGGTGCTCCTGGATGACGCCCTCGTACTGCACCGGCATCTCCCAGCCGGCGAAGGGGACCATGCGCGCGCCGAGCGCGACATGCCGCTCGTACAGCGGCGTGCGCAGGAGGGTCTGGGCCATACAGGCGCGATCCTAGTGCCTCGCGGAGGGGCCCGGAATCGGTGAACGACCGCAGGAACGACCGCGCGAACCCTGACGCCCCTGGGCGGCTACGTGTCGCGCAGGAACGAGGGCACGTCGAGCGTCTCGTCGGCCATCTCGAAGCCGCCGTGCGCCGGCGCCGACGGGATCGGCGCCTCGGTGCCCTCGCGCCGGCGGCGGCGGCGGTGCCCGCCGAAGCCGGTCGCGATCACCGTCACGCGCACCTCGCTCCCGACGGCCTCGTCGATGACGGCGCCGAAGATGACGTTCGCATTCTGGTCGGCGGCGCTCGTGACGACCTCGGCCGCCTCGTTCACCTCGAAGAGGCCGATCTCCGGGCCGCCGGTGATGTTGAGCAAGATCCCGGTCGCGCCCTCGATCGACGTCTCGAGCAGCGGCGAGGAGACCGCGGCCCGCGCCGCCTCGGCGGCACGGTTCTCGCCGGAGGCAGCGCCGATGCCCATCAGCGCCGAGCCGGCATCGCGCATGATCGTGCGCACGTCGGCGAAGTCGAGGTTGACGAGCCCGGGCACGGTGATCAGGTCGGTGATGCCCTGGACGCCCTGCCGGAGGATGTCGTCCGCCATCCGGAACGCCTCCACGACCGACGTCCGCTTCTCGACCACCTGGAGCAGCCGGTCGTTCTCGATCACGATCAGCGTGTCGACGCGCTCGCGCAGGCTCTCGATTCCCATCTCCGCCTGCTGGGAGCGCTTGCGTCCCTCGAAGTCGAACGGCCGGGTGACGACCCCGACGGTCAGCGCCTCGAGCTCGCGCGCGAGCTCGGCGACGACCGGAGCGCCGCCGGTGCCCGTGCCGCCGCCCTCGCCGGCGGTGACGAAGACCATGTCCGCGCCCTTGAGCGCCTCCTTCAGCTCGTCGCGGCTCTCCTGAGCCGCGGCCAGGCCGACGACCGGGTCGGCGCCGGCACCGAGGCCCCGCGTCGCCTTCGAGCCGATGTGGATCTTCACGTCGGCGTCGCACATCATCAGCGCCTGGGCGTCGGTGTTCACGGCGATGAACTCGACGCCGGTGAGACCCGCGTCGACCATCCGGTTGACGGCGTTCGTGCCGCCGCCGCCGACGCCGACGACCTTGATCACAGCGAGGTAGTTCCCCGACTGGTCGCGCATGCTCATGGGGCCGACACCTGAACCTTTAGTAGAGCGTAGGGGGCGGAATAGACGTTCCGCGTCGCAGGGTAGATGCGCCCAATCTCGCTGTCAATCGGAGATCGAGGCTTGAAACTATCACCCTTAACCTGAGAGTTGAGGGTTGCTTCCCGTGACGGGACGCCCGGGCACGCTGACGTCGAGATACGTCGTTCCCGGCGGCAGGAGGTAGAGCGCCCGGCGCGCGACCGCGAGCTTGAGCCGGATGTCGGAGGGGTCGCCGAACTGCAGCTCGAGCCCGGAGCGGAGGCGGAAGACGAGCTCGCCGTGGCTCAGGGTCGCAGTGGTGATCCGCGCGGGAAAGCGACCGACGAGCGCGAGCGCACGGGCAGCCGCCCCTCCCTGCTCGGCTCCGAGAACTGCGCCGGCGGCGACCGGTGTCCGCCACGGCACCCAGATCCGCGGTAGCAGCGGGTACGTGCCGCGCGGGACGTGCGCGACGACCCTCCCCCGCGCCGAGACGAGCCATGTCTGCCCGCCGCGGTGGAGCACGGCGACGGAGGTCTCCGGCACGACGGTCACGCGCAGCGTGTGCGGGAAGGCCCGGTCGTACGCGACCGAGACGACGGTGGGCAGCGACTCGACGTGCCGCTCGAGCGCGGCCCCGTCGAGGTCGACGAGGCTCGTGCCGAGCAGCGGCGCGAGCTCCCGCCGCACCTGCGCGCGCACGGCGGGTGGACCTCCGCGCACCTCGATCCGACCGACGGCGAACAGCGAGGTATCGCGCGCTCCCACGTACGCGGCCCCGGCCAGCGCGAGCAGCCCGACGCCGATCGCAAGCGAGCGGCGCGAGGGCAGGTATCTCGTCTCCAGGCGCACCCCCCGGGGCGGGTGCTCGACGGCCACCGGCTGCGCGCCGGCACGCGTCGCCCCTCTGCGGTTGGCGGCCACCCGGCCACGTTCGCCGTCGGCGCAGGCGCTCCTACCGGCGCATCACACCCCCAGCGGCGGCAGGGCGAGCGCGCCGAGGAGCTCGACCTCGTGGCGCAACTCGACGCCGTAGCGCTCGTAGGCGCGACCGCGGGCCTCCGTCATCAACGCGATCGCGTCGGCGCTGCGGGCTCCGCCCGCGTTCTCGATGAAGTTCGCGTGCTTGGGCGAGATCTGCGCACCTCCGATCCGGAACCCCTTCAGCCCGCAGGCCTCGAGCATCCGGCCCGCGCTCAACTCGTGCTCGGGATTCTTGAAGACGCTGCCGAACGTCCGCCGGTTCGTCGGCTGCGCGGCCTTGCGCTGTGCGTTCAGCGCGGCCACTGCGCGCTTGATCTCGGCAGTCGGCCGCCGACGCAGGCGCAGCTCCGCCGCCATGACGACCTGGCCGTGCGCGAGGCTCGAGTGCCGGTACGAGAGTCCGAGCTCGGCCGGCGTGAGCCAGCCGGTTCCGTCCGCGGTGGCGACGAGCGCCCGCTCGAGCACCTGCGCGAAGTCGCCGCCGTACGCGCCGGCGTTCATCCAGACGCCGCCGCCGATCGTGCCGGGGATCGCACACGCGAACTCGAAGCCGCCGAGCCCCGCCGCCCGCGCGCGGTGGACGCAGACGGCGTTCGCGGCACCGCCGCCGGCCCGCACGATGTCGCCCGTGATCTCCACCGCGGCAAGCTCGCCGGCGAGCCGCAGCACGAGCGCGTCCACGCCGTCGTCCGCGACGAGGAGGTTGGAGCCGAGCCCCACGGTCACGACCGCCATGCCCTCCCCCGCCGCCCAGGCCAGCAGCTCCTCCACCTCCGCCGGGGACTGCGGCAGCGCGAACGCGCGGGCCGGCCCGCCGGTGCCGAGCGTCGTGTAGCGGGCGAGCGCCACACCGCGTTCCACCGTCATGCGAGCGCCTCGAGCAGGAGCGGCGCCGCGCGGTCGACGTCGCCGGCGCCCAGCGTCAGGATGGTGTCGCCGCGCCGGGCCCACGCCGCCACGAGCGCGGCGGCGGCGTCGACCCCGGGCGCCCAGCCGATGCGCATCCCCGGACGTACCGAGGCGAGCTCCTCGACGATCAGACGTCCGCTCACGCCCGGCAGCGGCTCCTCGCGCGCCGGATACACGTCGGTGACGCACACCGCGTCCGCTGCTGCGAGCGCGACCGCGAACTCGTGCGCGAGGTACAGCGTCCGTGAGTAGAGATGCGGCTGGAAGAGGACGAGCACGCGCCCGCCGTCGCGCGCCGCCGCCAGGTCGGCGGCGAGCTCCGCGGGATGGTGCGCGTAGCTGTCGAGCACGAGGACGCCGCCCGCCTCGCCCTTCCGCTCGAGCCGGCGGCCGACCCCCGTGAACTCCACGAGCACGCGCTCCGCGTCGGCCCGTGCGACGCCGGCGAGCTCGAGCGCGGCGAGAGCGGCGGCCGCGTTGCGGCGGTTGTGCTCACCGGGGACGGCGAGCTCGAGCTCGGTCGGCGCCAGCTGCCCGGCGCGCACGACCTGCGGTACGTGCGCGAGCCACTCCTCGAACAGCGTCTCCACCTCGGCGCGCGAGGCGAACGTCGTGTGATGGTCGAGGTCGACGTTGAGGAGGACCGCGATCTGCGGCCGGAGCGCGGCGACGGAGCGGTCGGACTCGTCGCCCTCGACGACGAGCCAGCCCTCGCCGCCGCGCGCATTGCCTCCGAGCTGCGGCACGTCGCCGCCGATCAGGAAGGACGGGTCCAGCCCGAGCCGGTCGAGGCAGAACGCGATCATCGCACTCGTCGTCGTCTTGCCGTGTGCGCCCGCGACGACGATCGCCCGGCGGAGCGAGACGAGCTCGGCGAGCAGCTCCGCCCGCGGGCGCCCGTCGACGCCGCCCGCGAACGCGGTCGAGACGTACGCCTCCCAGCCGGGCGGCGGCTGCGGCGGCTCGGGAGCGATCGTCACCTCGATCCCGGCCAGGTGCTCGAGATAGGGCGTGGCGGCACGGTCCCAGCCGGCCACCTCCGCTCCCCACGCGTGCGCGAGCAGCGCGTAGGCGCTCATGCCGGCGCCGCCGATGCCGGCGATCCAGATGCGTCTACCGGCGAGCGGCCGCGAGGGAGACGAGCTCATCGGCGATCCTCTCTGCTGCATCGGGTCTCGCGGCGGCGCGCATCGCCTCGGCCATCGCGGCGAGGCGTGCCGGGTCTGCGAGCAGGCCGGCGACGACGCCGGGCACGCGGGCGGCCTCGGCCTCGGGGACGACGACCGCACCGCCGGCGCGCTCGAACCAGCGCGCGTTCTTCTCCTGGTGACCGCCGGTGGCGAACTCGCCGGGAACGAGCACGGCCGGCAGCCCGGCGGCTGCGAGCTCCCAGACGGAGCCGCCGGCACGCGCGACGGCCACGTCCGCGGCGCCGTAGGCGAGCCCGATCTCGTCCAGGAAGGGGCGCAGGACGTACCCGCGCCGCGA
Source organism: Gaiellaceae bacterium (assembly GCA_035623575.1). Taxonomy (GTDB): domain Bacteria; phylum Actinomycetota; class Thermoleophilia; order Gaiellales; family Gaiellaceae; genus Palsa-739. The sequence goes on along the minus strand of DASPTD010000068.1, from coordinate 86,230 downwards.
GACGCGGCCGCGCAACGCCTCGTAGTCGCGCCGGCCGCAGAGGTGGAGCACCGCCGGCCCGGCCCCGCCCCAGGCGTCGACCGCGAGCTCGTTGAGCACGCGCGCACCGAGCGAGCCGCCGAACACGAGCACGACCGGCTCCTCGGCGGGCAGGCCCAGCGCCACGCGCGCCTCGTCCCGCTCCGACGCTCGCGACCGCTCCGGGATCGGCCTGCCGACCGCCTCGTACTTCTCCCCCGCCCGCCCGTCGACGGGCAGCGCGAGGAAGACGCGGCGCGCGAACGGCGCCGCGAGCCGGTTGGCGAGCCCGAGGTGCGCGTCGGCCTCGGTCAGCGCCGCCGGGATCCGACGCAGCCAGGCCGCGAGCACCATCGGCCCGGCGACGTAGCCGCCCGAGCCGAGCACGACGTCGGGCCGGCGTCGTGCGAGGATGCGCGCGCACGCGACCGGCGAGGCGGCGGCGAGGCCGGCGGCCCGTAGGAGCTCGACTCCCGGGCGACGCGGAAGGCCGGCGACGCGAAAGGCGTCGAACTCGTAGCCGCGCTCAGGAACGAGCTGCGCCTCGACGCGATCCGGCGACCCGGCGAACGTCACGGTCACGCCGCGCGTGCGCAGCGCTTCCGCCACTGCGAGCGACGGGGCGACGTGCCCCACCGTTCCGCCGGCCGCGATCAGGCACCGAAGCTGTCTGGGTTCCGCCATGGCCACGGGCGATGTTAAGCAGGACGCCGACCGACAGGAGCGCCACCACGAGGCTCGAGCCGCCGTACGACACGAACGGGAGCGGGATTCCGGTCAACGGCGCGAGCCCGAGCACGGCCGCGAGGTTGATCGCGGCCTGCCCGCAGACGAGCGCCGTGATCCCGGCCGCAAGCCGCTTTCCGAACGGGTCCTTGCAGCCGATGGCGAGCCGCAGGCCGGCGTAGGCGAAGGCGCAGTAGCCGAGCATGAGCACGGCGGCGCCGACGAGCCCCAGCTCCTCGCCGATGACGGCGAAGATCATGTCCGTGTGCGCCTCCGGCAGGTAGTGGATCTTCTCGATCCCCTGCCCCAACCCGCGTCCGAAGATGCCGCCGGAGCCGAGGCTGATCTGCGCCTGGACGTTCTGGAGGCCCGCGCCGAGCGGGTCCTTCCACGGGTCGAGGAACGTGAACAGTCGTGCGCGCCTGTACGGCGACGACCAGGCGGCGACCGTGCCGAGGCCGGCGACCGTGGCGAACGCGAACGCGAGCGTCGGCAGCGGCGTGCCGGCGACGAGCAGCATCGCGCCGACCATGACGACGATCGTGATCACCGTGCCGAGGTCCGGCTCGACGAGCACGAGCAGGCAGAAGAGCCCGACGAGCAGCCCGATCGGACGGGCGAGATCCTTCGGCGTCCGCGGCGCCGGCCTCCGCGCGAGGTACGCCGCGCACCAGACGACGAGCGCGAGCTTCGCCAGCTCGGACGGCTGGAACGTGGCGGGGCCGAAGCCGATCCAGCGCCGCGCACCGTTCACACGTGTCCCGATCACGAGCACGGCGAGGCACAGCGCGAGCGCGGACAGCACGAGCATCGGCGCGAGCGGGCGCAGCTTGCGGAAGTCGGTGCGCGCCGCGACGACGAGCAGCCCGAGGCCGACGAGCGCATACGTCGCCTGCCGCTCGAGATACCCGGTCGGGTTGGCATGACCGAGCGCCGCGGACGCAGAGGTCGCGCTGTAGACCATCACGAGGCCGAACGCGGTGAGCGCGAGCGTGACGAGCACGAGCAGCTGCCACTCGAACGGACGCTGTCCGGTGCGCCTCCTCATATGCCGACCTTCCGACGGACGACGGGTAGGCCGGTGATTTCAGACGGCCGCGCGGGCAAACCCCGCACGGCCTGGCAACGCCGTCGCAAGCGCCGGCTCACGCGAGCTCCTCGACGAGGTGCCTGAATGTGTCTCCGCGCTGCTCGAAGTTGTCGAACTGATCGAAGCTCGCGCAGGCCGGCGAGAGCAGGACGACGTCGCCGGGCTCCGCCTCGGCAGCCGCGTGCGCGACCGCGTGCGCGAGGTCTCCGTCGCGCGCGTATGCGCGCCCACTGTCGTCCAGCGCGCGTGCGAGCTCGTCCGTCGCCTCGCCGATCAGATGAACGAAGCGCACCGTCGTGGGCAGACCGCGCGCGAACGCGCCGAAATCCTCACCCTTGAGCGAGCCGCCGAGGATCACGCGCAGCGGAGCGTCGTAGGCTGCGACGCCGCGGCGGGCGGCGGCGGTGTTCGTCGCCTTCGAGTCGTTGACGTAGCGGACGCCGCGGAGCTCGCGCACGAGCTCGAGCCGGTGAGGCACACCGGGGAAGGTGCGCAGCGCTTCGGCGATGGCGTCGTCGCCGACCCCGGCGACGCGGGCGGCGGCCGTTGCGGCCGCGGCGTTCTCGCGGTTGTGCGCGCCGGGGATGCGCGGCTCTGCCGGCAGCGGGTCATCGCCCGCGAACTCGATCCCCTCCAGGCCGAGGCCGCGCGGGACGATCTTCTTCCGGGCGCGTTCGAAGATTCGCACCTTCGCGTCGCGGTACGCCTCGAACGTGCCGTGGCGGTCGAGATGGTCCGGCTCGAGGTTGAGCAGCACGGCGATGTCGCAGGCGAGCGCGTGCACGTCCTCGAGCTGGAAGCTCGAGAGCTCGCAGACGACCCAGGCTTCGGGGTCGATCCCCTCGGCGGCGTCGGTGAGGGCCCGGCCGACGTTCCCGGCGACCTCGACGGGCCGGCCGGCGGCACGCAGGATCGCCCCGAGCAGCTCGGTGGTCGTCGTCTTGCCGTTCGTACCGGTGACGCCGATCAGCGGATTGCCGGGCAGCAGGCGGTAGCCGAGCTCGACCTCGCTCCAGACCGGAATCGCGCGGGCGCGCGCCGCCGCGGCGAGCGGCGACTCGGCCGGCACCCCCGGGCTCTTGACCACGAGCTGCACACCCTCCAACAGTGACTCCTCCTCGGTCCCGAGGCGGATTTCGACGCCGGCGCCGGCAAGCCTGCCGCTGTCGACATCGGGGGAGCGGTCGGTGGCGACGACGGCGACGCCCCGCCGGGCGAGCGCGAGCGCCGCCGCGCGGCCCGAGCGGGCGAGTCCGAGCACGAGCGCACGCCGGGGCAGCCAAGCCTCGTGCGGACGTGTCTCCATCACGAGCCACGCACCCCCCCACGGGGGACGCAAGGGCCCCTGCAATCAGCGTACGCGCGCGCGTGTGACATCGGGGTGGCGGCTTCCGGGCGGGTCGGTCTCAGATTCGGCGCTCGGGCGCCTGCTCCTCACTCGGCCTGCTCGGCCCGGCCGCCCGCGCGCAGCACGCGCGCGACCTCGGCGTCGGCGGGGTCGGCGCCGACGAGCAGGTCGATCGAGGCGTCGGGCAGGGGCAGCACCGGCAGCGCGCCGAGCAGGTAGTCGAGCCTCGGGTCGGCCAGATCGGCGATCAGCCGTTCGAGCTCCTGCACCGACGGCTCGAGCACGACGATCTCGTCGAAGCCGTCGAGGCGCGCAAGTGCCGTTCGCGCGGCCGTCGCGCCGAGCACCGCCGCCGTTCCCCTCACCGCACCTGCGAGAAGTAGTAGCGATAGTAGAGCGCGAAGCCGGCGGCGCAGAGGATCCCGGCGACGATCCAGAACCGGACCATGATCTTCGTCTCTGACCAGGCCTTCATCTCGAAGTGGTGATGGATCGGCGCCATCAGGAATACGCGCCGACCGAGGTAGCGAAACGTGAACACCTGGATCATCACGGAGAGCGCCTCGATCACGAAGATGCCGCCGATCAGGAGCAGCAGCAGCTCGGTCTTCGTCATGATCGCGAACGTCGCGATCGCGCCGCCGAACGCCATCGAGCCGGTGTCACCCATGAAGACCTCGGCGGGGAACGCGTTGTACCAGAGGAAGCCGACGGCGGCGCCGATCAGCGCGGCCCCCATGATCGCGAGATCGAGCCTCGTCAGGTTGCGGTGCGCGGGGTTCGAGCTCGACCGCACGTACGAGACCACCATCATCGCCGTGTATGTGAACAGCGAGACGATGCCGGTACCTGCGGCGAGCCCGTCGACGCCGTCCGCGAGGTTCGTCGCATTGGCGGCGCCGGCGATGATCACGAACAGGAACGGATACCACGCGTACGAGAGCGGAATCGAGACGTCGGCGATGGGCAGATAGACGTCCGTGCTCAGCTTGAGGTGATGGGCCGCGATCGCGACGACGACGGTCACGCCGGCCAGCAGGAGCAGCTTCCAGCGCCCGCTGAGGCCGAGCGAGCGTTGGTGCGTCAACTTCGTGAAGTCGTCGAGAAAGCCGATCGCGCCGCACGCGAGCGTCGCGAACAGCACCGTCAGCGACTGCAGCCGGTAGTGGCTCACCGGCAGGAAGGCGATCGTCGCCGCGAACAGGATCATCAGACCGCCCATCGTCGGCGTCCCGCGCTTGCCCAGATGGTGTTGCGGCCCCTCTTCCCGGATCTGCTGCCCGAACTCGTTGCGGCGCAGGAAGTCGATGAACTTCGGGCCGACGACGATCGACACGATCAGCGCGACGAGGGCGGCGATGAGGACGCGCGTCATGGCGCCGCCACCGCCGCCAGCGCCTCGGCGACGATCTCGAGCCCGACCGCCCTCGACGCCTTCACGAGCACCGCGTCGCCGGGCTCGATCACCCCGAGCACCACCTCGGCCGCCTCGGCCGCGTCCGCCGCCCACGCGTCCGGTCCGTAGCGCCGCCCCAGCTCGCCCACGCCGACGATCACGTCGACGCCGAGCGCTCGCGCCGCCGCGCCGAGCTCCTCGTGGAAGCGCGGAGCCTCGACGCCGAGCTCGGCCATCTCTCCCAGCACGGCGACCTTTCGCCGCGGGCCGGCGCGTTCGACGAGATGCTCGAGCGCCGCCTGCATCGAGGCAGGGTTCGCGTTGTAGGCGTCGTTGACCAGCAGCCCACCGCCCGGCAGCGGCGACTCTTCGCAGCGCCAGCGTGAGAAGACGATCTCGGCCGAGCCCTCCGCCGCGCGCTCGAGCGGCAGGCCGAGTGCGAGATACGCGAGCAGCGCGCCCACGAGGTTCGCGGCCTGCACGCGCACCGTGAACGGCACCGGCAGCTCGAGCCGCCGTCCGTCGAAGAACGCGACGCGTACGCTCTCCCCCGGCACGAACGCCTCGAGCCAGGCGTCCCCGCCGTGACCGAAGCGGTGCACGTCGATGTCGTCGCGCAGCAGCACCGCCTCGAGCGCCGGGACGCCGGCGGGGACGACGGCAGCGCCGCCGACGGGCAGGGCGGCGATCGCCTCGGCCTTCGCGCGTGCGACGTTCTCGACCGTGTGCACCAGCTCGAGGTGGACAGGGCCGATGCTCGTGATCACCGCGACGTCCGGCCGGGCGATCGCGCACAGCTCGGCGATCTGGCCGAGGCCGCGCATGCCCATCTCGGTCAGCACGATCTCGGTGTCAGGCTCGATCCGCGTCAGCGTCAGCGGCAAGCCGATCTCGTTGTTGTGGCCGCCCTCGGCCGCAACAGTGCGGGCGACCGGGCGGCAGAGCGCCGCGAGGATGTCCTTCGTCGAGGTCTTGCCGCTCGAGCCGGTGATCGCGACCACGCGCGCATCGGTGCGCTCGCGCACGGCACGGCCGAGCGCGGCCATCGCCGCGAACCCGTCCTCGGGTACGAGCGTCGCCGCCACCCCGTGTGCACGCGCGTCGTCGAGGAACGCGACGCCTCCGCCGAGCGCGACGAACAGGTCGCCGGGCCCGGCGCGGCGGGAGTCGATCTCGACGCCGGTGACGGTCGGGGCGTCCCCCTCGAGCCGGCCGAGGCCGAGCGACCGCAGCTCTGCAAGCTCGAGCGGGATCAGGCGCGTGCCCCCAGCATCCGCAGCGCCTTCCGGGCAGCCTCGCGGTCGTCGAACGGCACCGTGCGGTCGGCGAACTCCTGGCCCTGCTCGGCGCCCTTGCCGGCGATCACCACCACGTCGCCATCGCGCGCGAGCTCGACCGCGCGCGCGATCGCCGCCGCGCGGTCCGTCTCGACCTCCACCTCGCCGACGGCGCCGGCGACGATCTCGTCGATGATCGCCTGCGGGTCCTCGGTGCGCGGGTTGTCGGACGTCACGATCGCGACGTCGGCGAGCTCGGACGCGAGCCTGCCCATCAGCGGGCGCTTGCCGCGATCGCGGTCGCCGCCCGCGCCGACGATGCACAGCACGCGTCCGCGCGCCAGCTCGCGCGCAGCGCGGAGCACCTTCTCGAGCGCGTCCGGCTTATGCGCGTAGTCGACGATCACCGCGAACGGCTGTCCCTCCTCCACCGACTCGAAGCGGCCCGGCACGCCGCGTATCGACTCGAGTCCGCGTGCGATTGCGGCGTCGTCGATCCCGAGCAGGCGCGCAGCGGCAAGCGCGCCCAGCGCATTCTCGACGTTGAAGCGCCCGCGCAGCTTCAGCTCGACTCCGTCGAGCGCGGCGGGGCCGATCGCGGCATCGGGCGCGAAGCCGAACGTGAGGGCGCCGGGCAGCTCCGCCGCCAGCCTCCGCCCGTACTCGTCGCCGAGGTTGACCGCTGCCGGCGGGTCGCCCGTGACGAAGAGGCGCCGCTTCGCATGGAAGTACGACTCCATGTCGCCGTGGAAGTCGAGGTGGTCCTGGCTGAGATTCGTGAAGACGAGCGCGGCGAAGCGCACGCGGTCGAGCCGGTGGAGCTCGGACGCGTGCGACGACGCCTCCATCGCGCACGAGCGGTCGCCGGCATCGAGCATCTCGCGGAAGGTGCGCTGCAGGTCGATCGCCTCCGGCGTCGTGCGCACGACACCGCGCCGCTCGCCGCCGACGCGCGCCTCGACGGTGCCGAGCAGGCCCGGCCGACGGCCGGCCGCGGCGAGGATCGCATAGAGCAGGAACGCCGTCGTCGTCTTGCCGCTCGTTCCCGTGACGCCCGCGACCGCGAGCTCCTGCGTCGGGCGTCGGAAGAACTCGTCCGCGGCCACCGCCATCGCGGCGCGCGCGTCGCGCACGACCACCTGGGGCACGGCGGGCTCGAGCGGCCGCTCGACCACGAGTGCAGCCGCTCCCCGCTCCACCGCCTCGGGTGCGAAGTCGTGCCCGTCCGCCTGCGCACCCGGAACGCAGAAGAACAGCGCGCCCGGCGTGACGGCCCTGGTGTCGTAGGCGAGGTCGCGCACCTCGACCGGAGCGCGTCCCACCACCTCGACCGCCCCGAGCGCGGCGACGAGGCGCTCCAGCATCATCATCGCGGCACGAGTGTACCGGTGCCGGCTGACGCTCTACAACGAGCGACCTACGTCGCGGCCTGGTCGCAGTCGTCGTTCCGCCCGCCTAGCGCAGTGGCTCGTCAGGGGGGACTTCCAGGTACTGGAGGTCGAAGGCGGCGATCTGCGCGAAGGCAGGCGCGGCGACGACGCCGCCGAAGATCGCGAGCTTCGGCTCGTCGACCGTGACGAGGACGACGAGACGCGGGTTGCTCGCAGGCACCATCCCGATGAACGTCGCCACGTACTTGCCGGGGATGTAGCCGTGCGGTCCCGGCTTCTGCGCGGTGCCGGTCTTGCCTGCGACGCTGTAGCCGGGGATCTCCGCCGCCGCGGCCGTGCCGACGTCCGAGACGACGCCCTTCAGCATCGTCAGCAGCTCGCGGTCGACGCGACGGGAGAGGATCCTCCGCGTGCGCAGGGCGGGCGCCTGCTCGCCCTGCACGTGGTCGACGAGGTGCGGCTGGACCCAGAGGCCCCCGTTGGCGATCGCCGCGTACACCGACGCGAGCTGGATCGCCGTCACCGAGACGCCCTGCCCGATCGGCACGTTGCCGATCGTCGATCCCGACCAGTACGCCGGCAGCAGCCCTGCGCTCTCACCCGGGAAGTCGATGCCCGTCCGGCGCCCGAAGCCGAACTGGCGGATCCACTTCAGCAACCCTGCCTGGCCGAGCTTCGTCCGTGCGATCGTCACGGCGCCGACGTTCGAGGAGTGCTGAAGGATCTGCGCGACCGTCATCGTCTCGGTACCGCGAGGCTCGGCGTCGTGGATGACGCGGTCGGCGACGCGAATCGAGTAGGGCAGCCTGAACTTCGTCCGCGGCGTGACGAGCCCGTCCGAGAGCGCGCCCGCGATCGTCACGACCTTGAACACCGACCCCGGCTCGTAGACGTCGGCGACGGCGTGGTTCGCCTGGAGGCCTTTCGCAAACGCCCGCGGGAACGCGTTCGCGTCGTAGCCGGGCTCCATCGCCATCGCGAGCACGCCCCCCGTCTTCGGATTGAGGACGATCGCGGTCGCGTCCTTCGCTTTCCACTTGGCCACTGTCGCGCGCAGCACCTGCTCCGCGTTCGCCTGGATCGTGTGGTCGAGCGTGAGGAAGACGTTATGGCCGTCGTGCACCGGCTTCTCGGCCTGGACGTCGATGACGTGACCGAGCGGGTCGCGCACGACCGTTTCCTCGCCCGGTGTTCCCGTCAGAGGCCCGTTCAGCTCGAGCTCGAGGCCGGCGAGGCCGGTGTTGTCGATGCCGGCGTAGCCGAGCACGGGTGCCGCCACCGGCCCCTGCGGGTAGACGCGCTTCTCCTCCGGCGTGAAGTAGAAGCCGGTGAGGTTGCGCTTCGCGAGCAGGGTCGCCTCGTCCGGCGGCGCCTTGCGCTCGACGTAGACGAATCCGTGCGAATGGTCGGCGAGCACGGGATACAGCTGCGCCGCCTTGAGCCCGAGGATCCGCGCGGCGATCCGCGCGTCCGTCTTCGGCTTCGCGATCTGGCGCGGATCGGCGAACACCGTCGTCGCCTGCTCGTCGAGCGCGAGCGGCGTCCCCATCGCGTCGAAGATCGTGCCGCGCCCCGCGGCCAGCACGACCTGGCTCTTCGTCTGCGCCTGCGCGAGCTTCGACAGCGACGCGGCGCGGACGGTCGCGAGCCAGGCCTCACGCGCGAGCAGCATGCCGAAGGTAAGCAGGATGACGAGCAACAGCAGCCGAATGCGCGAGTTGACGACTCGCGTCACGGCTTGGCGGCGGGTGATCCGAGGTCGATGTAGCTCGTGTCGGTCGCGGGCGCCGGGACGAGCCCGAGCCGGCGCGCGGTCGCCTCGATCTTCAGCGACGCGGCCGCGCTCGAGACGCTCGACGCGAGCGCGGCGTTCTGCGCCTGCAGCTGGAGCTCTTGCTTGTCGAGGTTCGTCACGTCGACGTTGACGCGCAGCACGGCGACGTTGAGGGCGACCACGCCGGCGAGAAGGACGGCCAGCACGGAGATCCAGACGATGCCGCCGGTGAGTCGCCGCCCGGACGCGCGCCGTCGCGCCGCCGGGGCGGCCGCCCGCGGGGGCCGGCGACGAGGCGCCCGAGCGGGTGCGGGCGCAACCGCGGCCGGGCTGAACCAGTCGACCGCGGCCATCAGACCTTGACCGCCGCTCGCAACCGGGCCGACGCGGCGCGCGGGTTCGCGGCGATCTCGGCCTCGCCCGGTCGCACCGGCCGCCTCTGGATGGCGCGCAGCTCCGGCTCGTGCCCGCAGACGCAGATGGGGAAGTCGGGCGGGCACGTGCAGCCGCGCTCGCGCTCACGCAGGAACTGCTTCACCATCCGGTCCTCGAGCGAGTGGAAGGAGATGACGGCGAGCCGGCCGCCCGGCCGCAGCATCTCGAGCGCCGCCGGCAGCGCCGCCCCGAGCGAGGCGAGCTCGTCGTTGACCGCGATGCGCAACGCCTGGAAGACGCGCTTCGCGGGATGCCCGTCGCCGAAGCGCGCGGGGGTGGGAATCGCGGACTTGATCGTGTCGACGAGCTCACCGGTCCGCGCGAACGGCTCCTCCCTGCGGCGGCGCACGATCGCCTTCGCGATCTGCCGCGCGTACCGCTCCTCGCCGTAGCGGCGGAAGATCGAGACGAGCTCGCGCTCCGGCCACTCGTTGACGACGTCGCGTGCGGCGAACTCCTGCGAGGTGTCCATGCGCATGTCGAGCGGCGCGTCGACGGAGTAGGAGAAGCCTCGCTCGGGACGATCGAGCTGCATCGACGAGACGCCGAGATCGAGCAGGATCGCGTCGGCGCGCACGCCGTTCGCCGCCAGCTGCGGCAGTACGAGGCCGAAGTCGCCGCGGAGCAGTCGCGCCTGCACGCGCTCCCGCTGCTCGAGCCGCTCGAAGTACGTGCGCGCGGTCGGGTCGCGGTCGATCGCGATGAGCTTGCCGCTCCCCTGCAGGTCGGCCGCGAGCAGCGCCGCGTGCCCACCGGCGCCGAAGGTGGCGTCGACGACCGTCTCCCCGGGATGCACCGCCAGGCATTCGCGCACCTCGGCGGCGAGAACCGGGACGTGATCAGTCGCGCTGGGCTGCAAGACGTTCGGCAACATGCTCCGCACTCCCTTCGACCTCGGCGAGCTCGAGCCGCCAGGCGGCCCGGTCCCAGATCTCGAGGTGGTCGTGAACGCCGGCGACGACGACGTCGCGGCCGAGCTTCGCGTGCTCGAGCAGCGCGGCGGGAAGCCCGACCCGGCCCTGCTTGTCGAGCTCCGTCTCCGTCGCGCCCGAGAAGAAGAACCGCTGCATCCGGCGGCCCTCCTTGCTCAGCGTGTTCAGGGTGGCCAGCCGGCTCGCCACCATGCTCTCCCACGCCTCCCGTGTGTAGGCGAACAGGCACCCGTCCATGCCCCGGGTCACGACGATCCCCTCCGCGAACGCCTGCCGGACACGGGCCGGCAGCGTGAGCCGGTTCTTGTCATCGAGCGTGTGCTCGTACTCGCCGAGAAGCATGCGGGGCCGGGTCCTCCTCTACCACTTTGCCCCACTCTAGACCACGACTCCCCACTTGTCCACCCCCTACAACCACCCGGGGGCGGGCCGCGGCCGGCACGGATCGGCCGGCGGCGCTCCGTCAGCCGCACCAGGCGACGGCCGTCTGCAGCACGACGTCGCGCACCCGCTCGAGCGAGGCGAGGTCGACCCACTCGACGGCCGCATGCGCCCCGTCGCCGGCGGGCCCGTAGAGCACGGTCGGGATGCCCGCGGCGGCGATCAGGGCGGCATCGGTCCAGAACGGCACGCCGGCGGGCTCGCGCGTCCCGGCGACGCGACCGACGAGCTCGACGAACGGATCACCGCTCGGCGCTTCGAACGGCTCGCGGTTGACGCCGAGCCGGAGCGCCGCACCGCCGGCGATCCGGCGCAGCTCGAGCTCGACCTGCTCCACCGTCTCGCCGGGGATCGTGCGCCGCTCGCCGGTGAGCACGCAGCGTGCGGGGTAGCTCGAGAACTCCTGCCCGCCCTCGATCAACGACGCGTGCAGCGAGCCCGGCCCGACGAGCGGGTGCCGCCGTCCCGCCTGGAGCCGTCCGTCGAGCTCCTCGAGCGCGGAGAGCACAGGGCCCATCTTCGCGATCGCGTCGACGCCGAGATCGGGGCGCGAACCGTGCGCGGCGACGCCCGCGGTCTCGAGCTCGAAGCCGACGAAGCCGCGGTGGGCGACCGCGAGCCGCAACTCCGTCGGCTCGACGACGATGGCCGCATCTGCGTGCACGTGCGCGAGCACCGTCTCGGTGCCGATCGACGCCAGCTCCTCGTCGGCGACCGCCGTCACGATCACGTCGCCGCGCAGACCCGCCGCCTGCGCGGCGGCGAGCATGATCGCAGCGACCGCGCCCTTCATGTCGTAGGCGCCGCGGCCGTAGAGACGGCCGCCCTCGACGCGCGGCTCGTGCGGCGTCTCCATGCCCGCCACACCGACCGTGTCGAGGTGCCCGTTCAGGAGCAGCGAGCGCCCGCCGCCCGACCCACGCTTCGTCGCGACGACGCTCGGCCGCTCTCCGCCGACGAGCTCGACGTCGAGCCCACGGCCCGCGCACCACTCCGCGACGAAGGCGGCCGCCTCGTGCTCTCCCGGCGCCCCTGCGATCAGCCCGGGGTTGACCGAGTCGATCGCGACGAGCCGGGCCGTCAGCTCGGTCAGCTCGGCGTCCATGACGGAGAGCGTAGCCCCCTTGCCCGCCCGCGCGGCCGGGAGTACGCTCGCGGGGCGGCACAAGGTCTGCGGCAGCCAACGCTCGAAGGGAGCATCATGGCCACTCAGACCCGGTCTCGTGCCGCGGGGCGACCGCTCAACGTCGTGCTCCGGCCGCGCTCTGCCGCAGAGGCCGCCTACCGCAGCGCCGTGCTCGCCCCCGGCTTCGAGCCGCAGCCGGGCCTCGACCTCCGCTATCTCGGCGGACGGACGATCCCGCGGCTCACCTTCACGAACGTCTATCTCGGCAGCTGGGGCGCGGACGAGCGGGAGCAACTCGACCACGCCCTCGCGGCGGCGACCGCCGACGCGCATCTGAACAACGTCCTCGCCCAGTACTTCAAGGGGACGACCGTCAGCTCGACGTTCGTCGGCTCCCGCACGCACGCGGAACGGGTGCCCACGCGCGTGTACAAGGATACGGTGGAGGCGATCGTCACCGGGCTCGGCCGGGACGGCGCGCTCGCCGGGCTCGACCTCCGCTCGACGGTCGTCTGCCTCATCCTTCCCGAGGGCGCCGTGCTCGTCGACGGCGACTCGCACGGCCACGCGCGGCGGGGAGCCGAGGGCGACGAGGCGGTCGACTCGAAGCACGGTCTCGGCGGCTATCACGGCTCGGTGCACGTCGCGCGCAACGGCCCCCTGAAGGAGACCGTCTACTACGCGGTCTCCGTCTACTCGGCAGGCACGAACGGCATCGTCGCCTTCCCGCACCCGTGGCAGAACGTCTGCGCGACGCTCTACCACGAGCTCTGCGAAGCGCGCACCGACCCCGACGTCGAGGACGCGATCCGCGCCGGCGCGACGCCCGCGGGCGAGCGACTGCTCGGCTGGTATTCGCCGCGCGGCGGCGAGATCGGCGACATCCCGATGTCCGAGGCCGGCGACGACCTCTCGCTCGTGATGAAGGAGGTGCCGCTCGCCGACGGAAGCGGCACCGTGCCGATCCAGCTGATGTGGTCGAACGCGGTCGGCGGCCCCGAGGGCCCCATCGCCCGACCGCACGCCGCCGGGGACTAGAGTGCCGCGCGGGTCAGCTGGCCCGCATAGGCGCCGCGGCCCGTGAGCACCGCGGCGCCGCAGCGGGCGCCGAATGCGACCGCCTGCTCCAGCGAACGGCCCTCTGCGAGGGCGAACGTCAGCCCGGCGGCGAAGCAGTCGCCGCAGCCGTACGCGTCGTGCACCGGCCCGGGCAGCGGCGCGGCCCGGAACGGGCCGCCCGGCCGCACCCAGCCGCCGAGCCCTCCGGACGTGGTGACGACAACACGCGGCGGCGGCTCCAGCTCGGCCGGATCGGCGCGCTCGCCGACGTCCTCGCCGCTGCCGACGAGCACGTCGAGCTCCTCGCCCGCACGTCGCAGCGTGGCGAGCTCGCGCGAGGTGGCGACGAGGATGCGCGCGCGGCGCGCCGCGTGTGCGGCCGCGACGTCGCCGCTGACGAAGTAGACCGCGTCACAGCGCGCGAGCTCTTCCCACGGCAGCGAGCCGTCCTCCCCCGACGGCACGAGCTTGCGGCCAAGCACGGTGATCGTCCTCTCACCCTCGCCGTCGACGTAGGCGAACGCGCGCCGCTGCGCCCCGGCCGGCGCCGCGGCATGGATGGTGACGCCGAGCGCCGTCAGCTCCTCGTGCGCACGGCGGCCCAGCTCGCCGTCGCCGAGGGCGGTGTAGAGGAGCGCCGAGCCGTTGAGATTGGCGAGCTGGACGGCCGCGACCGCGCCGCCGCCGGCGGGCTCCTCCCAGGTCTCGAGCGCGTGCACGACCTCTCCGGGAGTGGGCACGTGCTCGACGCGGGCGAACTCGACCCACTCGACGTGTCCCACGACTGCCAACCGCATGCCTCACATCTTGGCGCGGAAGTACGTTGTAGGTGTCGATGGCCACCCCCGTGCCGCCGTTCGAGACCTTCTACGAGGCCCATCGGGCCGAGGTGTTCCGCTTGTTGGGACGCCGGCTCGGCCGGCAGCAGGCCGAGGACGCTTTCCAGGAGACGTTCCTGCGCGCGCTCCGCGCCTATCCGCGGCTCGAGCACGGCGAGCACCTGCGGGCCTGGGTGCTGACGATCGCGAGCCGGATCGTGCTCGACGACGTCCGCAAGCGCCGCCCGCACGACGAGCTGCCCGACCTGCCGGTGGAAGACGGACTGCCCGCCTACGAGGAGCTCGCGCCGCTCACGGAGGGCCTCTCCCCGAACCAGCGGGCGGCGGTCGTGCTCCGCTACGGCTACGACCTCGGCTACGACGAGATCGGCGACGCGCTCGGCTCGACCGGGGCAGCGGCGCGGCAGGCGGCCTCGGCCGGCGTGCGCCGAATGCGATCGCACGCCGGTGCCGGGCCCGAGAGCTTCGCCCCTCGCTTCCGTTCGACGGAAGACGGCGGCCCGGCACCGGACGACACAAAGGAGCAACGATGAGCGAGCCCCTCTCCCCCGTCCTCGACGAGCGCTTCCGCACGGCCGCGGCCGCCGAGGGGCTGCTCGACGTCGCCTACGACGTCCTGCCCGACACGCCCATCGGCGCGCTGCTCGTCGGAGTGACCGACCACGGTCTTTGCCGGATCAGCTTCGACCCGGACCCGGAGCGGGAGCTCGAGGAGCTTGCGCAGCTCTTCGGCTCGCGCGTGCTCCGCTCCTCGCGCCCGCTCGACCGCGTGCGACTCGAGCTCGACGAGTACTTCGCCGGGCGCCGCCGCCGGTTCGAGGTCGAGCCGGACGTGCGGACGCTGCCGGCCTACAACCGGCGCGTGCTCGCCGAGCTGGCCCGCGTCGAGTACGGCCACACGACGACGTACGGGACGCTTGCCGCGCAGAGCGGCAACCCACGCGCCGCGCGAGCCGTCGGCACCGTCATGCATCGCAACCCCGTGCCGATCGTGCTCCCGTGCCACCGCGTCGTCGGCGCGAACGGCAAGCTCACCGGCTACGCCGGCGGCCTCGACCGCAAGGAGCAGCTGCTGCGGCTCGAGGGAGCCATCCTCTAGGTTCGCGACCGCCGCCCGTGGCGGACGCACGGGCCGGAGGCTACCGGGGGGCGAAGCCGCCGTAGCCGGAGGCCGACCTCACGCGGGCGGGGACGCGTCAGCGCCGCCGCCCGCGCAACCGCAAACGATCGCCCCGCGCTACAAGAGGACGGCGGCTTGGCCGCCGTCCGCTCTGCGGAGCACATCCTCCTCCGCGGGCGAGGCCGCAGGCCTCGTCCGCGCTACAGCGAGCCCCAGTGGAGGGCGACGATCAGGAGGAGGGAGCCGGCGGCGAGGGCCAGCCCTGCGAGCGCCTGGCCGGCGCGCCTCCCGAGCGGCGTCATCGCACTGAGCATGAGCACGGCGCCCGCAACCGCGCCGAGGAGGAAGCCGACCTCCTCGATCCGGATCGTCGCGTGCTTCGCGAAGTGGGTGGCGAACAGGATCATGCGCTGATGTTCTGCTGCGCGCCGGACGGTGCGCCCCACGGTACGGTGCCGGCATGACCCCGCTGACTACCCGCGAGCGTCCGGCCGCGGGGACGGCGGAGGGCATGCTCGTCCTCCACCACGGCCGCGGTGCCGACGAGCTCAACCTGCTCGACCTCGCCGATGCGCTCGACCCGGAGCGGCGCCTACACGTGGCCGCGCCCCGTGCGCCGCTGACCCTGCCGGGCTCGCTCGGCTACCACTGGTACGTCGTGCCGCGGGTCGGCTACCCCGATCCCGACACGTTCCACGCCGCATACCGGCAGCTGGCGGCGCTTCACGACGAGCTGTTCGAGCGCACCGGCATCGGCCCCGACCGCACCGTCCTCGGCGGCTTCTCGATGGGGACGGTGATGAGCTACGCGCTCGGGCTCGGCGCCGACCGCCCGGTGCCGGCCGGAATCCTCGCATTCTCCGGGTTCGTCCCCGTCGTCGAGGGCTGGCAGCCCGACCTTGCGGACCGTCCGCGGCTCCGCGTCTTCATCGCGCACGGTCGCAGCGATCCGATCATGACGGTCTCGTTCGCACGGGACGCGCGCGAGCTGCTCCGGTCGGGCGGCCTCGAGGTCGACTACCACGAGTCGGAGGCCGGGCACACGGTCGACCCGGCACACCTGACGGCTGCGACAGCGTGGCTCTCCGCCGCACTGCCGCCATAGACCGGCTCAGGAGCAGCGCGCGACCACGGTGCCGTCGTCCTTCGTGCGAATCCCGATCGTCGCCACCTTGGTGGCGTCCGCGTTCACCTGCTGCGCATGGGTGGCGTGACCCCGCTTCGGCACCCAGGCGCCGACGGTCATCCCGCCGCTCTCGCAGATCAGGCCGTCGCCGACGACGAGGTCGCCCGGCGCAAACGCGATCTTCTGGCCGGCCTCGAGTGTCGCGACCGGCTTGGCGGGCGTGGGCTGCAGCGTCGTCGGCGCCGTGCCTCCGAACAGGGCCCAGAGCGGCACCGCGAGGAAGACGAGCAGGAGCAGCCCGACCAGTAGCCAGGTGGTCCGTCCCTCGGCGCGGAGGACGTCGTCGGCGGCATGAGCCACGGCTCCCCGGACGATACCGGCGCTAGGTGGGCGAGGAAGGGCGGAGCTTGTAGCCCACCCCCCAGTGGTTCACGACCCAGCCGCTCAGGCCGGCGCGCGCGAGCTTGCAACGGATCCGCGATGCGTGCGACTCCAGGGTGCGGGTCTGCACGAAGGTGCGGTAGCCCCACACCTCGCGCAGGAGCACCTCGCGGGTGAACACGCGGTCCGGATCGCACGCGAGCTTCACGAGGAGCGCGTACTCCTTCGCGGAGAGCACCACGTCGCCGCCGCACACGAGAACGCGCCGCGCGCCGCGATCGACGAAAAGCTCGCCGAGATCGAGCAGCTCGTCTCGCGGCGGTCGCCGCCGCAGCACCGCTCGGATGCGGGCGACGAGCTCCTCGTACGCGAACGGTCGCGACAGATAGTCGTCGCAGCGCTCGAGCGCACGCACGCGCGTCGCCGGGTCGGCCGTCCCGAGCACGATCACGGGGCAGTCGGTGACGACGCAGCGATCGAGCGCAGCCGGGTCGCCGAGCAGCAACACGTCGGGCTCCGCCGCGCGCGGCAGGTCGTCCGGGGTGCTGAACGCGAGCACGTCGAAGCCGTCGCTCGCGAGCTGGCGCGCGAGAAACCCACGCAGCGCTTCCTCGGGCTCGGCGAGCAGCAGCGCAGTCATGCGGCCGACCGTACCGTCGCCCTGCGCGCTGCGCCAGATGTCCTTTCGCGCGGAAGTGTGACTTCTCGTCTACAGGCGTCCCGAGCGGACGACACCCCACAGCAGCCACAGCCCGAGCACCGAGGAGAGCGCGAAGCCGATCACCGAGATGACGTTGATCCCGAGCAGCTGCGGCCCCCCCTTCGCGAAGATCCCGATGAGGCTCGAGCCGATCAGGCCGCCGGTGACGATGAGCGCGACGACGAGCCGGTTGAACACGCGCTGCATGCTCTCGAGCACGTCCTCGAGCCCCTTGTGCACGAAGCCGACCTCGATCTGCCCGTCCCGGACCTGCTCCATGAAGTCGTACCACTGGTACGGCGCCTCACGGAGGATGTGCGCGTAGCGCATCGCGTCGCGGCGTGCGCGGCGCGCGACTCGCTCCGGCGTGAACCGCTCGAGCATCAGTCCACGCGCGTACGGGCGCGCGACCTCGAACACGTTGAACTCCGGATACAGCTCGACGCCCACGGCGCCGAGGGTGGCGATCGCGCGGTCGAGCAGCAGAAACCGCGTTGGCAGGCGCAGGTTCATCGTGTAGATGAGCTGGAACGCCTCGCGCACGATCTGCAGCGGGTCGATCTCGGCGAGGCTCGCGCCGTAGTAGCGGTAGTACACCTCGCGCAGCTCGACGAGGAACCGCTCCTCGCGCTCCTTCGGGTAGCGAACGCCCAGATCCGCCAGCCGCTTGGGCAGCACGTCGATGTTCTCCGCCGCCGCGTCGATGAAGAGACGCGTCAGCTTCGTCATGTCGTCGTCGCTGAGCTTGCCGACGGCCCCGAAGTCGACGAGCCCGATCGTGCCCGCCTCCTCCAGCACGAGGATGTTCGCCGGGTGCGGGTCGCCGTGGAAGAACCCGTGCCGGAAGATCATCGTCATCCACGTCTCGGTGATGAGATATGCGAGCTCGCGCCGCTCTTCGAGCGTCATCGCAGTCGTGTCGACGTCCCGGACGTGCGTGCCCTGGAGCCACTCGAGCGTCAGGACGCGCGCGCGCGTGTACGACCAGTAGACCTTCGGCACGTGCACGTGCGGGTCGCCGGCGAAGTTGCGGTGGAAGCCCTCGGCGTTCCGGGCCTCGAGCCGGTAGTCGAGCTCATGCCGGAGCTGGCGCGCGAACTCGTCGACGAGCGACTGCGCGTCGACGAAGTCGAGGGCGCGGACGCGCTCCTTCACGAGACGGGCCGCCTGGTAGAGCAGGGCGAGATCGGCCTCGATCTGGCGCGGCGCGCCCGGCCGCTGCACCTTGACCGCGACCTCCCTCCCGTTCGGAAGCGTCGCGCGGTAGACCTGGCCGATCGATGCCGCCGCGACGGGCTTCGGGTCGAACTCGAGGAACAGCCGCACGAGCGTGTTGCCGAGGTCCTCCTCGATCACGCGCTCCGCCTCCTCGAACGGGAACGGGCGCACGTCGTCCTGGAGCGGGCGCAGCTCGGCGATGATGTCGGGCGGAACGACGTCCGGGCGCGTCGAGAGCAGCTGGCCGAACTTGACGAACGTCGGCCCGAGCTCGTCGAAGAGCTCGCGCAGATGCTGGCCGCGAGTCGAGACGACGCCGCCGTCGGCGGCCGCGGCGAGGCGCGCCTCCGCCGAGCGGCCCGGCAGCAGGTCGGTGAGCTTGTGCGCCTCGAGGAAGTAGCCGAAGCCGTGCCGCACCATCACCTGCGCGATCTCCGACAGGCGCCCGAGGCTCCGCGTCGTGGACTGAGCCACAGGCTCAGTCTACGGCTGAAGCGCTTCGCGCTTCAGCCGATTTTGCACAACCTCACGCCCCGCGAGAAGCGCGCAGCGCTTCTCGCGGCTTCCTGGCCCACGGACCGGGGGGAATGAGAAGCTGCTCGACATGCAGGTACGCGAGCCCGACGATCGGCAGATCGCTCAGCCGCTCGATGCAGAGGTAGCGCGGCCGCCACTCGGGGAAGAACTTCCGGTTGAACGAGTACAGGCGCTCGAGCTGGAAGACGTTGTCCGCCGCGAGCAGCGCGTGCCGCAGCAGGCGCCGCGGCACCGTCACCGCGCGTTCGACGGAGATGAGATCGGTGAACACGCAGAAGTTGAGCGACATCTCCGTCGCGCCCGTCTCCTTGGCCCAGGCGAGCGTCTCGACGATCAGGAACTCCGTCAGCCCGTTCGGGACGTCGGGGCGGCGCCGCATCGTGCTCAGCGACCAGCCGCCGCCGGCAGGCGTCGGCGCGAGATGGAGGAAGCCGCCGACGCGGCCGTTCTCGCATTCCGCGACGGCGAACACCGTTCCCGGCACGTAGAGGTCGTCCATCGCCATCGTGAAGCCGCGCTCGGGCTGGTTGCCGCGCCATTGCTCGGAGACGGCGTCGAGTGCCGCGCGCAGCTCGTCGTCCGCGTCCTCGGCCGAGACGACGCGGAGCCGGTAGCCGGCGGTCGTCAGCCGCGAGACGGACTGGCGCACCTTGCGGATCGCGCGCCCCTCGAGCGAGAACTCGTCCGGCCGCAGCACCGCCTCCTCGCCGATCGCGATCGCGCGCATGCCGAGCCGTCGGTAACGATCGAGGTGCGCATCGGATGCGCCGAGCACGGCAACGCGCCAGCCATGCGTGTGCGCGACGCGCCGGAACTCGGCGAGAAGAGCGTCGAACTCCTCATCGTCGCCGACGGGATCGGCGCTGACGAGCGCGGCCCCGGCGACGACGCGATAGGCCAGGAATGCACGTCGCGTCGGCGAGAAGAAGTAGCTCTTGTCGCGGCGCAGCGCGAAGAACGACAGGCTGTCGCTGCCGTACGCATCGACGAGCGCACGTGCGACGCGCCGCTCACCGACGGTCTGGGCAACCACCTGCGTGAGCGGACGGAGCCACAGGAAGAGCGCCGAGAATCCGAGCAGGATCGAGACCGCGGTGAAGAGGTCCGAGAGCCGGTCCGGGATCTCGCCGCCGTGCAGCTCGACCCCGAGCACGACGGCGGCCACGGCGCCCACGGCAGCGGCGAGCGCGAGCAGCGGCCGCACCGTCGCCGGGTCCCCCGGGATGTCGAAGCGGCGGCGGTAGCGGACCAGCGCCGCGAGCAGGGCGAGCGAGATCGTCGCCTCCTCGAAGTCGAGCCCCTTGGCCAGGTGCGCGACCGCGGAGGCCAGCACGACGACGACGGCGAGCTGCCATGCCCGCCTGCGGCGGCGCGCGAGCGAACGCGAGAGCCAGATCAGCGCGAGCCCCAGGGCGAGCGTCGCGACGCGCGCCGCCGCGATCCCGCCCGGCGGCAGCACGCCGCGAACGATCCGGTAGCGGTCGGCCATCTCCGGTGTCAGCGCCGAGACGATGCCGATCACGCCGACCAGGGCCGCCGCCCAGGCGAGCAGCGACTCGGGCCTCGGGCGACCGACGTTCACGCTTCCAGGGTAACGCCGCCGGCGGCGGAGCCTCACTTCGGCTGCGCCTGCTCGAGCAGACGCAGCCGGTGCTCGAGCTGGGCGACACGGAGCTCGAGCTCGGCGAGGTCGTCGCGTGTGACGAGGTTCAGCTCCTCGACGAGGGCCCGAACCGCTCCCAGCGCCTGCTCCGAGAAGCGCGCCCGGCCGCCCCGCAGCCGTGCCGGGAGCTCGACGAGGAGCTCCTCGACCGCGTCGACGAGCCGGTCGCTACCGCGCGCGGCCATGCGGTCTCGTCCGCCGCCGCTGCTTGCGCCTCTCGCGCCGCGCCTGCGCCGACGCGCCCGCCGGCTCCGGCGTCAGGTCGAGCAGCCCGGGGGTCTTCTCGTCGGCGAGCGCCTGCTCGGATTCGCGCAGCGCGAGCGCGCCGGAATCGAGCGCGGGGCCGCCCTTGGGACGCCGCGGCCGCCGCCGTGCCGGCGTCCCACCCTCGTCCTGCGGGCCGGCGCCCTCCTCGCCGGGCGTGTACGCCTTCCGCTTCGCGTACTCCGGCTCCCGCTCCTTCCAGATCGTGAGCAGCGGCGCCGCGATGAAGATCGACGAGTACGCGCCGGAGGTGACGCCGACGAGCAGCGCGAACGCGAAGTCCTTCAGCGTCGTGCCGCCGAGGAGCTCGAGGGCGGCGATCGGCAGCAGGGTGATGAACGTCGTGGCCAGGGAGCGGCGGATCGTCTCCCACAACGAGACGTTCGCGATCGTCGCGAACGGCTGCCGCCGCATCAACGGGACGTTCTCCCGGATGCGGTCGAAGATGATGATCGTGTCGTAGATCGAGTATCCGAGCACGGTCAGCACCGCGGCCACGGTGTCGATCGTGACCTCCTTGAACACGAGCGAGTACACGCCGACCGTGATCGCGATGTCGTGGAGCATGGCGATGATCACCGGAACCGCGAACTTGATGTCGAAGCGAAGCGCGATGTAGACGACGATGAGCAGCAGCGAGACGACGATGCCCCAGATCGCGTCGATCGCGATCTGGTGGCCGAAGCTCGCGGAGACGTTCTTCGTCCCGCTCGCGTAGGCTCCGACGTCCTGCGTGAAGCCCTGCTCGAGGGCGCTCTGCTCCGCCGGCTTGAGTGACCGCGTGCGCACCTGCCAGCCCGTGTACTTCCCGTTCGCCGCCGTGCCGGTGCCCTGGACGACCGCATCGGCCTGGCCGGCGGCGACGGCGACTCTGCGAACCGCAGCCGTCGTCTGGGCGGTGTGCGTCTTGAACACGAACTGCGTGCCGCCCTTGAAGTCGATGCCGAAGTTGAGGCCGCGGACGCCGAGCGAGACGAGTCCCGCGAGGATGATCACGCCGGACATGGCAAACCAGAGGTAACGGCGGCGCATGAAGTCGATCTGCAGCCACTTCGCCGTCTGCTGGCCGTGCGCGCCCATGAAGCGCGGGTTGGCGAACCAGCGGAAGCCGCTGAGCAGCCCCAGCATCGCGCGCGTCGCCGCCACCGCCGTCAGCAGCGAGATCAGCGTGCCGATCAGCAGCATCAGCGCGAAGCCCTTCACGTCGGCCACCGCGATCAGGAACAGCACGAGCGCGGTGATCGCCGTGACGACGTTCGCGTCGAGGATGGTGTGGAAGCCCTTGCCGTAGCCGGCGGCGACCGCCGCGCGCACCGACTTCCCGGACCGCACCTCCTCCTTGATGCGCTCGAACACGACGACGTTCGCGTCGGCCGCGACGCCGATCGTGAGGATGAGGCCGGCAAAGCCCGGCAGCGTCAGCGTCACGTTGAAGAGCAGGATCGCCGCGTAGTAGAAGGCGGCGTAGATCGCGAGGCCGAGCACCGCGACGAGGCCGAGGAAGCGGTAGAGGACGAGCAGGAAGAGGGCCACGACCGCGAGGCCGAGCAGTGCGGCGTGCCACGCCTGCGTCAGCGAGTCCTTGCCGAGCGTCGACGAGACGTCGGTGCGCTCGATCTGCTGGAAGCTCACCGGCAGCGCACCCGTCTGGAGCACGAGCGCGAGGTTCTTCGCGTCCTGGAAGGTGCCGCCCTGCCCCATGTCGATCTCCGCGTTGCCGGAGATGCCGCCTTCGAGATTGGCCTGGGTGAAGTCGATGTACGGCGTCGACTGCAGCTGGTTGTCGAGCACGATCGCGAAGTGCTGGACGTACGGGCTCGCCTGCCCGGCCGGTATGGCCGGGCGGCCCGCGAGCTCCCACTTCGTCTTGCCGCGCTGCCACTCGTCCTTCGTCACCTTCTCGAACTCGTTCGAGCCGTGGTTCGTGAACTGGAGCAGCACGATCGGGTTGCCGGCCTGCCCGAAGTCGGCGCGCGTGCCGGAGAGGACGAGGTCGCCGCCGGTCATCTCCGGAATCGGGCCGGCGCCCGTCTTCCGGTCGGGGTAGTACTTGAAGAGGTAGTAGTAGACGCCGTTCGCGGAGGTCTGCGACGCGCCGAGGCAGCCGTTCGCGACCGGGCAGCTGACGACGGTCATGTTCCAGGGCACCTTCAGCACCTGCGCCTTCGCCGGCACCTTGCCCCGGTACGGCCTCAGCAGCGCCGGCACCGTGTCGGCCGGCCCCTGCAGGAGCGTGTGCTTGAGGACGGTCTTCTTCGCCGGCTTGAGCACGGTCGTCTTCTTGCCGTTCTTGCCCTTGACCGTCACCTTCTTCGTCGTCTTGACGATCGCCGTCGCGTTCCGGAACAGGTAGTACGCCTGCGGCGACCCCTTCGCCGCCTGCTTCTGCACCTGGGTGAGCAGCGCATAGAGCGAGGGCGTCGCGATCGGGTTGCCGTTCAGGTCGGACGACACCCCGGGGACGAGGTCCGCCTCGAAGTCGAAGAGCTGCAGCTGGGCCGTCTTGCCGATCAGCCGGGCGGCGGTCGCCGGGTCGTGTACGCCGGCGAGCTGGATCACGATCTGGTTCGTGCCCTGCTTGCGGATCTCCGGCTGGGTGACGCCCAGCTTGTTGATGCGGCTCTGCATGATCGAGACCGAGCGGTCCATGTCGGCCGACGTGAGGACGTGCCCCTTCGGGGGCACCGCCTTGAGCACGACCTCGAGGCCGCCCTGGAGGTCGAGGCCGAGCGTCGGCTTGCGGTGGAGCGGCGAGCCGGGGACGGCGAGCAGGACCGCGCCGACGAGCGCCGCCACGATCGCGCCCATCAGGATCAGGTGCTTGCGCCGGTCGCTCACGTGTCCCGGGAAGGGTAGCCGTCGTCTTCGGAGGTCGTGTGCTCCGCCTCGTCCTCGTCCCCGGGGCGAGCGAGGACGCCGCCGATGGCGCGTCGCGCGACCCGAACCTCCAGCTCCGGCGCGATCTCGACGCGGACCTCGTCCTCGTCCAGCGCGGTGATCGTGCCGAAGATGCCGCCCGCGGTGACGACCTCGTCGCCGACCTCGAGGCTCTCGAGCATCCGCTCCGAATCGACCCGGCGGCGCCTCTGCGGCCGGATGAGGACGAGATAGAGGAACCCGAAGGCGACGATGACGATGAGGAGGCCCGCTGCGCTCACGAGTTCTCCGCTCCGGGCCTCGGCAGGCGCGCCAGCGCGTCGGCTCTCCAGCTCTGGAAGGCGCCCTGCGCGATCGCGAGCCGTGCGGCGCCGACGAGGTCGAGGAGGAAGCGCAGATTATGCAGGCTCAGGAGGCGCAGGCCGAGGATCTCCTGCTGGTTGACGAGATGACGGACGTACGCACGCGTGAACGTCGTGCAGGCCGGACACGCGCAGCCCTCGACGAGCGGGCGCGGGTCGCGCGCGAAGCGGGCGTTGCGAAGGTTGAGCCGGCCCTCCCACGTCAGCGCGCTGCCCGTGCGTGCGGTTCGCGTCGGCAGCACGCAGTCGAACATGTCGACGCCGCGCTCGATCACCTCGATCACGCCCTCGGGGTCGCCGATGCCCATGAAGTAGCGCGGCTTGTCCGCGGGCAGGAACGAGGCGGCGTCCGCCGTGGCCGCGAACATCGCGCCGCGCTCCTCGCCGACGGAGAGCCCGCCGATCGCGTAGCCGTCGAAGCCGAGAGGCACGAGCTCGCCGGAGGAGCGCGCGCGCAGCGCCGTGTCGAGCCCGCCCTGTGTGATCGCGAAGCGGAGCTGCCCCGGTGCTCGCGGCAGGTCACGCTGGCGGCGCGCCCACAACGTCGTGCGGCGGACCGCCTCCTCGAGCTCCGGCCGCGTCACGCCGGGGGGCGCGCAGACGTCGAGGCACATCGCGACGTCGGAGCCGAGCAGCTCCTGGATCCGCGCGGCGAGCTCCGGCGTGAAGCGCTCGGGCCGTCCGTCGTAGACGGAGCGGAAGGTGACGCCGCCGTCGTCGGCCTCGAGCAGCGTGTCGCGCAGCGAGAAGACCTGGAAGCCGCCGCTGTCGGTGAGGATCGGACCGTCCCAGCTCATGAAGGCGTGCAGGCCGCCCAGCTCGGCGACGAGCTCCTCCCCCGGGCGGAGGTGCAGGTGGTAGGAGTTGCCGAGAACGATCGCCGCGCCGAGCGCGCGCAGCTCGTCCGGGCTGACGCCCTTGACGGCCGCCTTCGTACCGACGGGCATGAACGCCGGCGTCGGGACGTCGCCGTGCGCCGTGTGGAGGACGCCGGCGCGCGCGGAGCCGTCGGTCGCGTCGAGCGTGAACGCGCTCACAGGATCAGCATCGCATCGCCGAAGGAGTAGAAGCGGTAGCGCTCGTCGACTGCGAGCCGGTAGAGACGCCGCGTCTCCTCGACACCCGCGAACGCCATCACGAGCGCGAGCAGCGTCGAGCGCGGCAGGTGGAAGTTCGTCACGAGCGCATCGACCCGTCTGAAGTCGAAGCCCGGCGTGACGAACAGCGACGTGCGGCCCGCGAGCGGACCGCCGCGGGCGAGGGTCTCGAGCACGCGAACGGTCGTCGTGCCGACGGCGAGCACGCGGCCGGCGTTGCGGATCCGCTCCCACGCGCAGGCGGTGACGCAGTACCGCTCGCCGTGCATCTGGTGCTCCTCGAGCCGCTCCTCGCCGATGGGGCGGAAGGTGTCGAGGCCGACGTGGAGGGTGACCTGCTCGACTTCGAGCCGGGCGAGCAGCTCATGGGTGAAGTGCAGCCCGGCAGTCGGGGCGGCGGCCGAGCCCGCCTCGCGTGCGTAGACGGTCTGGTAGCGGCCGGGATCGGCGAGCGGCTCCGTGATGTACGGCGGCAGCGGCGTCTCGCCGCACGGCTCGCCTTCGAGCCGGAGCCGCCAGCGGCCCTCGCCCAGGTGCTCGAGCAGCTCGACCGGGCCGTAGCTCCGGCCGGGCTGGAGGCGCCGGGTCGGCCGGGCGAGTCCCTCCCAGACGTCGCCCCCGATCCGTTCGAGCAGCAGCACCTCGCCCCGCGGCGAGGCGATCGGAATCCGCGCCGGGACCACCTTCGTGTCGTTGACGACGACGAGCTCGCCCTGCAGCTCCTCGGGCAGCTCGGCGAAGCGTCGGTGCCGCACCGCTCCGGTCGTGCGCTCGTAGACGAGCAGGCGCGACCCGTCGCGCCGAACTGCCGGATGTTGAGCGATCAGCTCCGCCGGGAGCTCGTAGTCCAGCTCGGAGACCTCCATCGGCGTCACGGTATCTCGGGTCACGTCCGGTGCCTGGCACCAAGACGTGTCCCGCCCGCCCGGCGGTCCCCCCGCGCCGCGTGCTGTGCCTACGGGCCCAGTCCGGCGGAGCCACGTCCCGGTGCCTGGCACCCGGACGTGGCCGCTCCGGGCCTCTGTCCGGCCCGGGGTATAGCGTCCGCGCGGATGGAGGAGGCAGTCGTCCAGCGCGCGCTGGAGCGTATCGCCGGCGCCGCCGAGGGCCGCGTCGAGCCTGCCGCGGTGGACGCGGCGCTCGAGCGGGCGCGCGAGCAGGTCGAGGCGCTCGCCGCAGCCGCTGCAGAGCTCGAAGCGAGCCTCCCCACCCGCGTCGGCGACGCGGTGCAGGAGGGCATGCGCGAGCAGGTGCTCCCGGTCGCCCGCCACCTCGCCGAGGTGCGCGGCCTCATGAACCAGCTCATCCGCCGGCTCGAGCGGCTCGAGGGCGACATGCTCGCCGAGCGGCACGCCCGCGTCGACGATCTCGCGCTGCTCGTCGATCTCGTCTCGTCGGGGTGGCGCGGGGTCGACCAGCGGCTGGCGCGCGTCGAGCACGGCCTCGAGCAGCGCGGCGCCGTCGTCTACCGCATCGAACGCCCCGAGCAGCAGGCCGGCTGACGCCCCGCGAGAAGTGCGACGCACTTCTCGCGATTCTGATCATGGCCTCCTTCGGCCGGCGTCTTCTTCTGTCACCGGCAGAAGCAACGAGAACCGGCTTCCCAGTCCCCGCTCGCTGCGGAGCTCGATCCGACCGCCGAGCGCCGAGGCGAGCTCGCGCGCGATCGCGAGGCCGAGCCCCGTGCCCGCGCCGTCCCGCGACCAGAAGGGCCGGAAGATCCGCTCGCGCTCCTCCGCGGAGATGCCCGGTCCCGAGTCCGACACGACGACGGACACCCATTCGCCGTCGACCGACAGCGACAGCGTGATGCGCCCGCCCTCCGGCGTCCACCGAAAGGCGTTCGACAGCAGGTTCGAGATGATCTGCAGCACGCGATCGCCGTCGGTGAGGATCACGGGGTGCGCGTCGAGCTGGCGCCGGTAGTCGATCGCGCGTCGGCGCGCAACCTCGGCGAATGCCGAGTACGCGCGGTCGCAGAGCTGCTCCATGTCCACCTCTTCGCGCAGGACGGTGAACCGGTGCGCGTCGAGCTTCGCGAGGTCGAGCACGTCACCGACGAGCCGCTCGAGCCGCAGCGCCTCCTCGCCGATCACGCCGAGCGACGCCTCGCGCGCGTAGGGATCGTCGATCACGCCCTCGCGCAGCGCCGACACGTGGCCGCGGATCGCAGTCAGCGGCGTACGCAGCTCGTGGGAGACGGTCATCAGGAAGTTCCGCGAGAGCTGCTCCGACTCGGCGAGCCTCGCCGCCATGTCCCCGAACCGCGCCGACAGGTGCGCGATCTCGTCGCCGCCCCGCGGCTCCGGTACCTCGACACCGTAGTTGCCGCCGGCGATCTCGTCGGCGGCGGACGAGAGCGCGAGCAGCGGCTTCGTGATCCGGCGCGACACGTACACGCCGAGCAGGCCCACGACGATCACGCCGCCCCCCAGCGCGATCGCGAGCTGCTCGATCAGCGCCACCCAGCGGCTGCGCAGCTGGGAGACGGGCTTCGCCACGACCATCGCGCCGGCGAGCTGGTCGCCGAGCTGCAGCGGACGGGCGACCGCGAGGTAGTGATGCCTGCCGACGTGCAGGTCGAGGGTCGTCGTGCCGTCGTGCTCGAGCTCTGCTCGCGGCACCGTGTCCACCGGCAGATTGGGAAGCCGGCCGACGAAGAGCTGCGCGCCCGGGACGATCGGGATGTAGAAGATCTGGTCGCCGCCGATCGCCCGCTCGAGGTTCTCCACCGGGACGTTCGCCACCCCGGTCTGCCTCGCGTAGAGCTGCACGATGCCGACCGACTCGGCACGAAGCTCGTCGATCGCGTGCGACCGGGTGTAGCTCTGGAAGAAGCGGATCGCGATGAGCGTGGCGACGAGCCCCGCGAGCACGACGCCGAGCAGGAACAGCGCCGGCAGCCGGTAGCGGAGCGACCCGAGCATGGGCCGAGCCTACTCCGCGGTCAGGCGGGAGCCGTCTCGCGCGCGGGGCTGACCTTGTAGCCCACGCCCCACACCGTGACGATCGGAGACGCGTCGCCGAGCTTGCGCCGCAGCTGGCGCACGTGCACGTCGACCGTGCGCGTGTCGCCCGCGAACGTATAGCCCCAGACACGCTCGAGCAGCTGGTCGCGCGTGAGCACGAGCCCGCGGTGGTCGAGCAGCTCCCAGAGCAGGTCGAACTCCTTCGGCGCGAGCTGGATCTCCTGCTCGCCGACCTTCGCCTCACGCCGGCCGGCATCGACGACGAGGTCGCCGTGCTTGATCACCGCGCTCTCGCGATCGCCGCGCTCGGGCGCGGCGCGGCGCAGGATTGCGCGCACGCGCGCGACGAGCTCGCGCGGGTTGAACGGCTTCGTCATGTAGTCGTCCGCCCCGACCTCGAGCCCGATGATCTTGTCCACGTCCTCGTCCCGTGCGGTCAGCATCAGCACCGGCAGGTCGCCGTGCTGGCGGATGCGCTTGCAGACCTCGACCCCGTCGATGTCCGGCAGCATCAGGTCGAGCACGACGAGCGCCGGCTTCTCCGACTCGACGAGCCTCAGCGCCTCGTTGCCGCTCGGCGTCGTACGCACCGCATAGCCCGCGTTCTTGAGGTAGGCGGCGACGAACGACGCGATCGAGGCCTCGTCCTCGACGACGAGCACCGTCTGCGGCTTCGCCGTCACGTCGACCCCTATCCGTTCGACGACGCCGACGTCGAGCCGATCGTCAACTGCTTCGCCGTCACACCGGGAAGCGAGACCCAAGCCTTGCCGTTGAGCGAATACGTGCCGTCGTCGTGGGGATCGTCGACGAGCCCGGTAAGCGTCGCCGTGCCCGTGCCGAGCACGACGACGTCGATGCCGGAGCCGTAGATGAGGATCGTGTACCTGCCGCCGACGGCCCGGAACTTGAAGTCGGTGCCGCCCCAGATCTGCGCCGTGGCGATCGTCGGCGAGTCCTTGCGCCAGAACGGGCCCGTGCCCGGGGTCACCTCCGGAGTCGCGCCGTTGTTCGGCGTCGGATCGTCGATGACGATGTGCCCCTGGTCGACGTGGCCGATCGCGGCGCCAGTGATCACGAGCGCGACGACCGGGACGTTCCCCGTGCGCGGCCCGCTGGCGTTCTTCACGACGAGCGAGCCGTCGCCCGGCGCGGCGAGCGTGGCCGACACCGCCGCGGGCAACGCGAGCGCGCCGACACAGGCGCCGAGGACGACGGTCCGTCGCATGGGCTCAGAGTAACCCCGCGCTCGTGACCCGGGGTTGAGCGGACCGTAAAGGTTCTGTGAGGGCTCCTCAGCCGAAAAGGCCCTGCACGACCGTGAATCCGACCCACGAGACGAGCAGGAGGACGCCGCCGCCGCGGCGCATTCCGCCCGGGTGCCAGAGCAGGGCGACTGCGGCGGCCGTCGTGGCCAGCAGCCAGACGACGTCGACCGCGAGCAGGCCCGAGAAGCGGTGTCCGAAGCCGACGAACAGCGCCGGCAGCGCGATGCCGCCGACGAGGTTGATCGTGTTCGAGTTCATCGTCTCGCTGACGAGTGCCGCCCCGCGCGCGGCGCGACCGAGGCGGACGCCCGTGTACGCGTTCGGCAAGCTGGTCAGCACCGCGAGCAGCAGCACGCCGACGAGCACGTCCGGCAGCCCGACGCGGTCGGCGAGCCGGAGCGACGAGTGCACCATGCCGATGCTTCCGAGCACGATCGCGGCGACCGCGGGCGGGATCACGAGCAGCGGCTCCCACAGCTCGCGCCCGCGCGGGTGCCCCCTGCGGTGGTGCTCGCCCAGGGCGCGGCGGAAGGGGCGCCGACGGCGGAGCGACAGGGTGTGTCCCTCGGCGAGCGCGACGACGACGACGTACGGGACGAGGAGGGCGAGCGCGAGCGTGAGCGCCCCCCAGGGTGGGACGATGCCGAAGCCGAGCAGGCAGACCGCACCGGTGACGCCGGCTGCGACGCCGCCCTCGAGCGCGAGCGTCTCGCGGCTCAGCGTCACCGTGCCCGCCACCAACGCCGACACGCCCACCATCGCGCCGAGGTTGAAGACGTTCGAGCCGAGCACGACGCCGAGCCCGGTGCCCTTCGCCCCCGTCACGACCGCGGTGATCGCGGCGGCGAGCTCCGGCGCGTCCGCGCCGGCCGCGGTCAGCAGGCCGAGCAGCGCCTCCGGCAAGCCGAGCCGCTCGCCGAGCCGGTCGAGCCGGTCGGCGAAGACGGCGGCCGCGAGCAGCGTCGCCGAGAGCGAGACGAGGAAGTAGACGCCTTGGACGACGGTCGACATGCGGCGGGAATCGCGGCGCCTGCTAGCCGTACGGGTAGAAGCCGCGGCCGCTCTTGCGGCCGAGCAGGCCTGCGTGCGCCATCGCGACGAGGCGCGGCGGTGCCGCCATCCGCGGCTCGCGCAGCTTCGCCCAGAGCGCTTCGCTCGCGTGCACGTGCACGTCGATGCCGACGAGGTCGAGCAGCTCGCAGGGCCCCATCGGCCAGCCGGCGCCGTGCTTCATCCCGGCGTCGAGGTCCTCGACGGTCACGCGCGCCTCGTCGAGCACGCGCACGCAGTCGTTCAGCAGAGGGATCAAGATGCGGTTGACGACGAAGCCAGGCGTGTCGTGGCAGCAGATCGGGCGCTTGCCGAGCTTCTCCGCGAAAGCGTATGCCGCATCGATCGCGGGGTCGGCGGAGCGTTCCGCGCGCACGATCTCGACGAGCGGCATCAGCGGCGCCGGGTTGAAGAAGTGCATGCCGACGACGCGCTCCGGCGACGAGGTCGCCGACGCGATCTCCGTGACGGACAGCGCCGAGGTGTTCGTGGCAAGCACGGCGTCCGGGCGGCAGACGCGCTCGAGCTCCGCGAACAGCTCCTGTTTCGGCACGAGCTCCTCGACGATCGCCTCGATCACGAGGTCGCAGCCGGCGAGATCGGCGAGGTCGGTCGTGAGCGAGAGCCGGGCGACCGCTGCGTCGCACGCCTCCTGCCCGAGCCGGCCCTTCTCGACCTTGCGCGTGAGGAAGTGCGCGATCCGGTCGCGCGCCTGCTCGCCGAGCTCGGCCGTCACCTCGCGGCCGACCGTCTCGACGCCGGCCTCGACGGACAGCTGCGCGATGCCGGCACCCATCGCGCCGAGCCCGACGACCCCAACTCTCATGGCCGGGAGCCTAGAGCAATTCGGTGAGGCCCTTGGCGACCGCGGCGAGACCGCCGCCGACCGCCGCCGTCTCGATCCCCTGCGCGGGGTTCGTGCCGCCGCCCGGCTGCACGATATACGGCTGGAGCGCGTGCGCGAGCATCGGCAGCGAGAGCGACTGAAGCCACACCTTCCCCGGCCCGGTCAGCCTGACGAGGAAGAGCCCGTCGCCGCCGAAGATCTTGTTCTTGATCCCGGGCACCGTGGACAGCTCGTACGAGACGCCCGACTCGACGAGTCCGATGTGCGCCGGGTGCACCCGCAGCGACTGGCCGTCGGCGAGGTCGTACTCGCTCAGCTCGCCTGCCAGCTCGACCCAGGCGTGGCCGGCGCCCTCGAGCTTCTGGAGCAGCAAGCCGAAGCCACCGAGCAGCCCCGAGCCGAAGTGGCGGACGTCGAACGCGGTCGAGAGCTGCGAGCCCTCGAGGCCGGCGAGGAAGCCGTGCCGCTGGATCAGGTACGAGCGGCCCGGCCCGAGTGGGATCTGGAAGATCTTCCCCGGCAGCCGCGCCGGGAAGGTGACGGTACCGGGTTGCGTCGTCGACGCGTAGCGGGTCATGAAGAAGGTGCCGCCGCCGAAGCTGCGCTTCGCCGCGTCCCACAGCCCGTCCGCCCCCGCGAGCGCCGTCGTCGTCTCGAGCTCGATCCCGTCGTCGAACCAGCCGAGCTGCCCCGACTCGGCGACGACAGCCTCGCCCGGGGTGAGGTGCACCTCGAGCACGGGCATCGTCGTTCCGCGGATGACGGCGTCCATGCGGCTCCTTATCGGCAGCATGGGGCGCTGGGTTTACGGCTGCGACAGGTCGAGACCTGGCCGCGGAGTCACACTCGCTCGATCACTCCGGCAATGGCTTGACCGAAGCCGATGCACATCGCGGCGATGCCGTATCTCGCGCCACGCCGCTCGAGCTCTGACACAAGCGTCGCGGTGATACGGGCGCCCGTGGCGCCGAGCGGGTGGCCGAGCGAGATGCCGCCGCCGTTCGGGTTCACGTCCCCCGCCTCCCAGCGCTCGCCGAGCCCGGTGTCGGCGAGGAACTGGAGCACGACCGATGCGAATGCCTCGTTCACCTCGATCACCTCGATGTCGTCCCAGGTGAGCCCCGCCTTCGCGAGCGCGCGCTCGCAGGCCTGCGGGTTCCCGTGCAGCATCAGGTGCGGGTCGACGCCGGCGACGCCGAAACCGAGGAAGCGGGCGCGCGGGCGCAGCCCGAGCTCGGACGCCTTCTGCTCCGACGCGATCAGGAGCGCGGCCGAGCCGTCGACGATCTGGCTCGAGTTGCCGGCGGTGACCGTGCCGTCGGCGACGAACGCCGGCTGGAGCGAGGCCATCTTCTCGGGCGTCGTCTCGCGGCGTACCGCCTCGTCGACCTGGAAGCGGGTGCGCGCCATCGTCACCGCGCCGCCGCCGTCGCCGTCCGCCGCGGGCACGTCGAGCTCGATCGGCACGATCTCCCTCGCGAAGCGCCCCTCGTCGGTCGCGCGCGCCGCGCGCATGTGCGACTCGTACGCGTAACGGTCCTGCTCTTCGCGGGAGAGGTTCCACTCCTTGGCGATCTCCTCGGCCGAGATCCCCTGCATCACGACCTCGAACCGCTCGAGCACGGCATCGGACATCGAGCCGCGATTCGACCCCATCGGCACGCGCGACATCATCTCGACGCCGCCGGAGACGACGAGATCGAGCTGGCCCGACCACACCGCGGCCGCGGCGTTGAAGTTCGTCTGCATCGACGAGCCGCACTGCCGGTCGACGGTCGTGCCGCAGACGGAGACCGGCCAGCCTGCCGTGAGCGCGACGTTGCGGCCGATGTTCCACGCCTGCTCGTCGACCTGGGTGACGCAGCCCCACTGGATGTCCTGGATCTCGGCCGGGTCGACGCCGGTGCGCGCGACCAGCCCGTTCAGCACCTGGGCGGAGAGGTCGTCGCCGCGAATGTGGGAAAGCGTGCCGTTCCGCTTTCCGATCGGGCTGCGGACCGCGTCGACGATCAATGCAGCGGTATCCCAGGGAGGCATTCT
Source organism: Gaiellaceae bacterium (assembly GCA_035623575.1). GTDB lineage: Bacteria > Actinomycetota > Thermoleophilia > Gaiellales > Gaiellaceae > Palsa-739. Next base: position 52,859 of record DASPTD010000068.1, on the reverse strand, counting down.
GAGACTGTACAAGGCAGGGTTGACCTGAGCGAGGCCGGCGACGGACAATCGTCGCGTGCTGCGCAAGAACGCGAAGCTGGAGCTGCTCAAGCGCGTGCCGCTCTTCGAACGCTGCTCGAAGCGCGAGCTCGAGGAGATCTCCCGGCTCGCGGACGAGGTGACGCTGGCGGCCGGCCGTGAGCTCACCAAGGAGGGCACGAGCGGCAAGGAGTTCGTCGTGATCGTGGACGGCTCCGCAGACGTGCGGCGCAAGGGCCGCAAGGTGAACTCGCTGCGCTCGGGCGACTTTCTCGGCGAGATCGCGCTCGTCACCGGCATGCCGCGGACGGCGACGGTGACGACCACGACGCAGGTGCGCGTGCTCGTGATCACCGCGCCGGCCTTCCGCAGCCTGCTGCGGCGCATGCCGAGCCTCCAGCTCAAGGTGCTCGACGCGCTCGCGGCGCGACTGCCCGCCGAGTACTCCTAGGCCTCCCGGGGCCGCCGCTCGGCTCCCGCGATATCGTCAGCGGGGAGCGGAGAGTACGAGTCGAGCCCGACGGGAGGAGCGAGATGGCCGCAACGGCGACCGAACGAAAGCTGCTGATCGACGGCGAGTGGGTAGAGACCGGGGAGTGGGTCGACGTGCGCTCCCCCTTCTCCGGCGAGCTCGTCGGGCGGGTGGCGAAGGGCGCCGCGGCCGAAGCGCGCCGCGCGGTCGACGCGGCCGCACGGGCGCTCGAGAGCCCGCTGCCGGCCCACAGGCGCGCCGAGATCCTGGTCGAGGTCGCAGGCCTGATCGGCCGGCGGCACGAGGAGATCGCCCGCACCATCTCCGACGAGGCGGGAAAGCCGATCAAGACCGCGCGCGTCGAAGCCTCCCGCGCGATGTCGACGTACACGTTCGCAGCCGTCGAGGCGCGCAAGCTCGTCGGAGAGATGATCCCCATGGACAGCGCGCAGGCAGGCGAAGGCAAGCTCGGCTTTACGCTGCGCAGGCCGATCGGCATCGTCGGCGCGATCTCTCCTTTCAACTTTCCCTGCAACCTCGTCGCGCACAAGCTCGCGCCCGCGCTCGCCGCCGGCTGCCCCGTCGTCCTCAAGCCGGCGAGCGCGACGCCTCTCTCGGCGCTCCTGCTCGCCGAGCTCGAGCAGGAGGCGGGGCTCCCCGCCGGCTGGATAAACGTCGTCGTCGGCCCGGCGTCGGCGATCGGCGACGTGATCGTGGAGGACGAGCGGGTCAAGCTGATCACGTTCACCGGCTCCGGCGAGGTCGGCTGGGGGCTTCAGCAGCGCGCGCCGCGCAAGCGCGTGAAGCTCGAGCTCGGCAACTCGACGCCGGTGATCGTCGCCGCGGACGCCGATCTCGCAGCCGCCGCCGCGAAGCTCGCCGGCAACGCGTTCGCGTTCGCCGGCCAGAGCTGCATCTCCGTGCAGCGGATCTACGTCGAGCGTGCGGTGTACGACGCCTTCGTCCAGGCATTCGTACCACGGGTCGAGGCGCTGAAGGTCGGCGATCCCGCTGACGACGACACCGACGTCGGGCCCGTGATCGACGAGGACGCCCGCACGCGGATCCTCGCGTGGATCGAGGAGGCGCAGGGCTCCGGCGCGAAGCTGCTCGCCGGGGGCGGCGAGGGAGGCCTGATCCGGCCGACGGTCCTCGCCGAGGTCGACGACGATCAGAAGGTGAGCTGCGAAGAGGTCTTCGGCCCGGTCGTGATCGTGAATCCGGTCGATTCGATCGACGAGGCGCTCGAGCGCGCGAACGGCACGAGGTTCGGTCTCCAGGCAGGCGTCTTCACCGCGTCGATCGACACGGCGCTGCGCGCCGCCGACACGCTCGAGTTCGGCGGCGTGACCGTGAACGAGGCCCCGACCTTCCGCTCCGACCAGATGCCGTACGGCGGCATCAAGTCGTCCGGCAACACGAAGGAGGGGCCCGCCTATGCCGTGCGCGAGATGACGGAGGAGCGTCTCGTCGTGATCCAGCGGTAGCGATGCCGCGCACGCAGGCGACCCGTGCGTTCCTGCTCCTGCTCCTGACGGCCGGTACCACCGCCGCCGTCGTGGCCGCGTCGACGCCGAAGCGCACCGCGACGCCGCCCTCGCCGACGGGGCAGGCCACCACGGCGACCGCGCCGCCCACCACGACCACGACGACGACTCCCCCGTCGCCGCCGCCGCCGCCGCCGACCACGACGACGACCACGTCGCCACCGCCGCCGCCACCACCCCAGCACGGTCTCACCGCCTGGCCCGCCGGCACGAACGGCTACACCGACGTCCTCGCGTCGATCCCGCTCGCCTCCGGCCGCCCGTTCGCCCTCGCCCGCGCCGTCGCCGCGGAGCGGCAGGGGCTGCCGGCGGTCGGCGTCCTCCTCTCCTCGGACTACCCGAGCCTCCACACCGGCTACTACGTCGTGTTCTCGGGGATCTACCCCTCGAGCGCGGCCGCCGGGGCCGCCCTCGGGGCGGCCCGCTCGCACGGCTTCACCGACGCCTACCAGGCCCGCGTCGCCCGCTGAGGCCCGCAGCGAAGCGCCCACGCGCGAACCGCCGTTCTCTCCGAAGGCAACAAAAGGCGCGACTTTGTAACAGCAGGGTGGAGCGTGTAGGATCGTCCGGAAAGAGGCGACCGACCGGCTGTTAATCCGCTGTTAACAAAGCTTTGCCGGGAACTTCACAGGAGACGGGCAGACTAGTGATCGAAGAGCGGACTCTCCAGTTGCAGCACTGCATGTATCAGTATTCGCGGGCCATTTACCGGTCGATCAAGGATCTGATCGACCCGTATGCCGACTGGGACGTGCAGATCGAATCGCGGCGCGCAGTCCTCATCTCGTGCGAGCAGACGATGGAGCGGCTTGCGAAGGACCCGCTCTACTTCTCGAAGCCGGACCGCGCGCTCTTCCAGGACATCCGGCGCTATTTCCCCATCACCGCGCAGGCGGAGGTGGCGTGGGCGGTGCAGGCGGGCGTGACCGCGGCGACGCAGTTCATCGAGGAGCAGATCGAGGCCGGCGCGCTCGACGGAGGCGTCGCCCGCTGCCGCGCGACGACCCGCAAGGGCAAGCCGTGCCAGCGCACACCGCTGCCGGACCGCGACTACTGCCCGTCGCACCAGCACCTCGAAGCCAAGGCAGCTGCGTAGCGTAACCCCCGGTGCCAGGCACGGTGCCTGGCACCGTGTCCACAGACTTTCCACAAGGACGATCCACAGGCCCTCCCGTGTAGGGTGCGTTGCGGGTGTCGCATGACACGGACAAGCTGATCCGCCAGCTCTCGCTGGTGGCCTTCCTCATGGCGGAACGGCGGCCTCTGACGGCGCGCGACGTCAAGTCGAACGTCGAGGGCTACTCCGAGATGTCGGACGAGGCGTTCGCGCGACGGTTCTACTCCGACCGCGCGGAGCTGCTCTCGCTCGGCGTGCCGCTCCAGTCACAGCGCGACGAGTTCACCGGCGAGGAGCTGTACACGCTCCGGTCCGAGCAGTACTTCCTCCCCCAGCTCGAGCTCGAGAACGAGGAGCTCGCGGCACTTCAGACGGCCCTCTACCTGCTCGAGGGACAGTTCGCGTATGCGGAGCCGCTGCGGCTCGCACTGCAGAACCTCGCGCTCGGCCGGCCGGGCTTCGCGGAGGCGCCGACCGAGACGGCGCTCCGCGTCGAGGTGCTCGACCCGGACTATTCGGTGGAGATGCCCGGCAGGCTGGCGAAGCTCGAGGGCGCGATCTCGAAGCAGCGCACGGTGAAGTTCGACTACTGGTCGATCTCACGCGACGACCATTCGGAACGGACGCTCAATCCGTACGCGCTCTTCAACGACCGCGGCAAGTGGTATGTCGTAGGCCGAGACCTCGACCGCGATGCGCTTCGCACGTTTCGCGTCTCCCGCATCGAGGGCGACATCAAGTTTGCGACGAGGCGCGAGCGCGACTTCCGCTCTCCCTCCGACTTCGACGTCGCCGAGCTGCGCGGCCGTCCGGACTGGCAGATCGGCGACGTCGTCGGCGAAGCGCGCATCGAGGTGCGCGGCGACACGGCCTGGTGGGTGCAGCGTGCGTACGGCTCCACCGGCCGGATCGAGGACGACGTCTTCGTCACCGAGTACTCGTCCGTCGGCGCGCTCGCCTCGTGGGTGCTGCGCCAGGACGGCCGTGCGGTGCCGGTCGAGCCGGACGAGCTGCGCCGGGAGGTGGCCGCCGCCCTGCGGCGCGTTCGTGACCGGCACGAGGTCAAGATCCAGGAAACGGCGCGGGAAACGCCGCAACGCGGCGCCGACGAGCTCGACGAGCACCCCGCCGGGCCGGTCGTGCCGGAGCGCTTCGGCGTCCTCCAGGCCCTCCTCGCCTATCTGCTGGCCGCGTGCGGCGAGGACAAGGAAGCGACGATCCCCGCGTCCGAGCTGCTCGAGCGCTTTCCCTCCATCCCCGCCGAGGAACTGGAGGAGCACCTCTCGCTTCTGAACCTCGTCAACTTCGGCGGCGGCTGCTACACGATCTACGCGGAGCTGCAGGACGACGCGGTGCACGTCGACAAGGAACTCTGGGGCGACACGTTCCGCCTGCCGCCGCGGCTGACGCCGCTCGAGGCGCGGGCGATCCGGCTCGCGCTCGAGTACGTGGGGCCGATGATCGCGGCGGACTCGCACACGCCGCTCGGCAAGGTGCGCAAGAAGCTCGAGGAGACGTTCGGGCAGTTCGAGCTCGCGCAGGCGCCCGAGCCGAACGTGGAGCGCGCGGAGGAGGATCTCGTTTCGAAGCTCGCGCGCGGCATGCGGGAGCACCGCCTCGTCGAGATCGAATATCAGAAGGAGATGGAGGCGCAGTCGTCGACGCGGCTCGTCGAGCCGTACACGCTCGAGCGCCAGCTGCCGAACTGGTACGTGCACACGTGGGACCGCACGAGCGGCGCCGAGCGTTCGTTCCGGCTCGACCGGATGCGCAGCGCGAAGCTGACACGCGAGAGGTTCGAACCGCGCCAGGGGTTCGAGCCGACGCGGCTGCGCGGCGCGCGACGGGTGCGCGTGCTCTACTCGAAGGAGATCGCCCGCTACGAGATCGAGCGCGGCGCACGCCGCCTCGCAGACGGCAGCGCGATGCGCGAGATCCCGGTCGGCAGCGACGAGTGGCTCGTGAGCGACATCCTCTCCAAGCGCGGCGAAGCGGTCGTGCTCGAGCCTGCGGACCTGCGGGCGCGCGTCGCGAGCCGCGCGCGCGAGCTCGCGAAGGAGCTCGGCGTCGAGCGCATGCGCGTAAAGGCCTAGAGGCCAGGCGTAGCCCTCTGCCTGTCGCACGCCTTCGCGCCTAAAGCGGCAGACTCAGGGTGAACGTCGCGCCGCCCTCGCGGCGCGACTGCACCTCGAGCGTGCCGCCGTGCGCCTCTGCGATCGAGCGCGCGATGAAGAGGCCGAGGCCGCTGCCGGGCTTCGCGTCGCTCTCGACGTCGGCCCGGCCGAACTTCTCGAAGATGAGCCGCTGCTGGTCCTCGGGGATGCCGGGGCCGTCGTCGCTGACGGAGATGCACACGCACGCGCCTTCTCGGCGCGCACTCACCTCGACCACGTCCCCTGCTGCCGAGTACTTGACGGCGTTGTCGATGAGGTTCGTCAGCACCTGCCGCAGCCGCTCTTTGTCGCCGCGTACGGGAGAGAGCGGCTCCGCCGGCTCGGAGCGCACGCGCACCGCCGCTTGTCTCACGGTTGCGGCTGCGACCGCGTCCTCGACGAGCGAGGCGACGTCGACCTCGTCGAAGCGGTAGCTGAACGTGCCCGCCTCGATGCGCGATGTGTCGAGGACGTCGCCGACGAGCATCGTGAGACGGCTTCCCTCGCCGGCGATCAGCTCCAGAAGTTGCTCGCGCTGCTCCTCGGTGAGCTCGTCCCGCCGCTCCTGCAGGGTGCGTGCCGCGCCGATCACCGCGGCGAGCGGGCTGCGCAGCTCGTGCGAGACGAGCGAGACGAAGTCGGCGCGCAGCGCCGACAGGCGCCTCAGCTCCTCCACAGTGGCGCGCTCCGCCTCGTAGGCGCGGATGTTCTGCACCGCGGTGGCGACGAGCCGGCCGAGGAGCGCCACCAGCTCGACCTCGTCCGCCGAGAAGGCGTCCGCGCCCTCCCGCGAGAGCGAGATCATGCCGATCGGCTCCGCACCGAGCAAAAGCGGCGCCACGAGCTCGCTGTGCAGGCCGAGCCCGACGAGCAGCTCGTCCTCCGGGTACTCGGACTCGGCAAGCTCCCGCCGCACGACGATCTGCCCCTCGAGTGCGCGCTCGAGCACCGAGCCGTGCAGAGGGCCGATGCTGCGGGGCGGGAAGACCTCGTTCGCACCCCGTCCCGCTGTTGCGATCGTCGTCGCGGAGTCCTCGTCGACGAGCACGATCGCCGTCCGGTCGAACGGGACGAGGCCGCTCAGCTCGTCGATGAACGCGCCGAACGCGCTCTCGAGCTCGAGCGACGAGCCGAGCGCGCGGGCGCAGCGGTTCGCCGCCTCGAGCGCGTCGACGCGCGGGCCGGTCACGAGGGAAGCCTATGCTTGGCGGGTGCGCGACGTCGTCGTCGTCGGCGGAGGCATCGCCGGATTGGCCGCGGCATGGAGCCTTCGAGACCTCGACGTGCTGGTGCTCGAGGCGGCCGAGCGCGTGGGCGGGCGGATCCGTTCGGAGCGGCGCGGGCGCTACTGGCTCAACCTCGGCGCGCACGTCTTCGCCGGCCCGGGGTCGGCCACCGACCGGCTGCTGCGCGAGACGGGCGTCGAGGCGGCCGACGTCCCGGGGACCCTGACGGCGGTCGAGCTCGGCGGGCGCGTCGTGGCCCGAGGCCGTGTGGAGACGTACCCGTTCCGTCTCCCCCTCTCCGCCCCCGACCGGCTCGCCCTCGCCCGTGCCGGGATGCGCCTGCGCTTCGGCGTCGCCCGCTACGGCCGCGTCCAACGCGGCGGCGAGGAGCGCGTGCTCGCCCATCTCGGCGACCGCTCCTTCGCCGACTGGCTGGGTCGAGTCGCGCCCGCTGTCGATGCCGTCCTCCGGCCGACGCTCCAGCGCTCGTCGGCCGAGCCCGAGGAGCTCGCCGCCGGGTACGCGATCGGCTACTTCCACCTCGTCTGGGACCGGAGCGGCGGCCTGGCGCGGAATATCCTCGGCGGCCCGAGCACGCTCGCCGAGACGATCGCCGAGGCACTCGGCGCACGTGTCCGCCTCGGCGCCCGCGTCGCCGAGGTCACCGCGAGGGCGGGCGAAATCCGTGTCGTCGACGAGGCCGGCCGCGAGGAGCGGGCACGCTTCGCGGTCGTCGCAACGCCCGCGCACGTGACGCGCACGATCGTCGGCGGCCTCCCCGGCGAGACCCGCGCGGCGCTCGGCGAGCTCGCCTACGGCCCCTACGTCGTCGCCGCCTTCCGAACGGGCGAGACCGAGCCGATGCCGTGGGACGGGATCTACGCCGTCGCGACGGCGCGGCGCTCCTTCAACATGCTCTTCAACACCGCGAACGTGCTGCGGACGCGCGGCGGTCGCCGCACGCCGGGCGGAAGCCTGATGGTGTACTCCGGCGCGGGCCTCGCCCGGCGGCTGTGGGACGTCGACGACGCAGGCGTCACCGCGACGTACCTCGACGACCTGGACCGCGCCTTCCCCGGGGCCGCGCGGCTCGTCGAGGAGACCGTCATCCAGCGCTGGGAGCACGGGCTGCCGTACGTGCGCCCGGGCCGCCACCGCATCCAGCGGGCGCTCGAGCGGCCGCTCGGAGACGTCTTCCTCGCCGGCGACTACCTCGGCACGCGCTACACCGACACTGCGATCGCGACCGGCACCGCCGCGGCGACCGCGATCCGCTCGCGTCTCGCCTCCCGCTGATCAGGCGGGCTCGCCCTGCGGCTCCGCCTTCTCGATCGGGTTGTTGATCGGATCCTTGCTCCATTCGAACCAGCCGCCGTCGTAGACGGCGATCCGGGGCCAACCCATCACATAGGCGTAGAACCAGGTCTCGCTCGCGCGCCAGCCGGTTCCACAGTAGAAGGCGATCCACTTGTCGGCGCTGATGCCGGCCTGCTCCCAGTTGGCCGCGATCTCAGGGTAGGCGCGCATCGTGTTGTCCACGTTGCGGTAGTGCTGCATGTGGTAGGCGTCGGTGCCGCAGTTGCCCCAGACGTCGCCCGCGATCCGGCCGGCCGGACCGATGTAGTTGTAGCCGCTGACCTCGCCGATGTGCTCCCTCCAGGTCCGGACGCTGACGAGCGCGGCATGCTCCCGGTCGGACAGAATCTTCTTGGCCTCGTCGATGTCGACGATGACCTCGGGGCGCTGCGGGATCCGGGCGCCGAACGACTGCACCGGCGCGGGCTCGCGACGGACGGTCTCGAGCGGGTTGCCCGCTGCCACCCATGCGTCGTAGCCGCCGTCGAGCACGCGGACGTCGTCGACGCCGGCGTAGCGGAGGATCAGCGCCGCCCGGGTGGCGGCGATCTGCCCCGCCCGGCGCCCCGGCCACTTCTCGTCGGCGTGGCCTTCGGTATCGCGGCCGTAGAGGATGACCGTGGCATCCTTGGTAATCCCGAGCGAGCGCAACGCCGCCTCGAGCTCCTCCGGTGGTCGGCGGTTCCAGTCGTGGGGGTCTTCGAGCTCGTTGGTGTCGAGGTAGGCCGCCGAGGGAAGGTGGTTCTCCTCGTACTCCTCGGGCACCCCGAAATTGACGTGGAAGAGCAGGTACCGGCCGGCGGGCGCCGCCTCCGGCCGCTCCCCCGCGAGCAGCTGCCGCAGCCATTGCGGATGGACGAGCTTGTCGTGGTTCGGCAGACGCTCGACGGGCAGGGTCTCGTCCGCCCCCCACCCGGCCCAGCCCTGCTCATAGGTCCGGATGCGTGAAAGGCCCCGCTCCGCGAGTCCCGTCCGCGCCGCCGAGACGTTCTCGGGGTGATCGCCGTAGACGACGACCTCCCGGCCCGGAGTGATGTCCTTCGCCTCGAGCAGCCGTTCCAGCTCGGCCTCGTCGACGCTGCTCAGCCAGGCCCGCGGCAGGGCCACGGCTCCCGGGATGTGACCACCTCGGGCGTCACCGTTCAGGCGCCAGCCGTTGTAGGCCGGCAGGGGCCGGACGTCGACGAGCGTCAGCTCGGGGTCTCCGAGCCGCCGGCGCAGCTCGTCCGTCGTCATCATCCCGTGCGCCTCATACACCGGACACTACACTATACAAAGTAAAGAAATGCCGCCAGGGGACACAGCCCCTCCAGTTCGCCGGAGACCCTCCCGCTCCTACGGACGCGCCGGTCGGCTCTCGGTGCGCGAGACTATGCCGCCGTGACGATCACGCTCACCGGAACCGGGCTCACCCTCGACGACGTGCTCCGCGTCGCGCGCAGCGGCGAGCGCGTCGACCTGGGCGACGGCGTCGCCGAGCGCGTCCGGGACGGGCGCGCCGTGGTCGAGCGCGCGCTCGCGCACGACGACCTCGTCTACGGCCTCACGACCGGTGTGGGCGTCCGCAAGCGAACGCGCGTCGAGCCGGGCGAGCTCGCGGAGTTCAACCGGCGGCTCATCCTCGAGCACCGTGTCGGCCAGGGACCCCCGGCGTCCCCGGAGGTCGTGCGAGCGCAGCTGCTCCTCGTCGCGAACGGCTTCGCACGCGGGACGGGCGGCGTCCGCCTCGAGCTCCTCGAGCGTCTCGTCGCACTCCTCAACGACGGGCCGCTGCCGGCGGTGCGGACGCTCGGGTCGGTCGGCATGGCCGACCTGCCGGCGAACGCCGATCTCGCCTACGGCGTCCTCGACGGGCTCGAACTCGCGGCGAAGGAGGGCCTCGCACTCCTCGACCACAACGGCTTCTCGACCGCGCTCGCGTCGCTCGCGGCCGCCGACGCGACCCGGCTCCTCGGCGCTCTCGAGGTCGCGGGCGCGCTCGACCTGGAGGCGTTCGGCGCCAACCTCTCCTCGCTCGACCCCGCACTCGGCCGGGTCCGCCCCTTCCCCGGCCTCGTCGACGCGCTCGCGCGCCTGCGCGCGCTGCTCCACGGCAGCTACCTCTGGGCAGGCGACGCGGCGCGCAACCTTCAGGACCCCCTCAGCTTCCGTTGCGTGCCGCAGGTCCACGGCGCAGCGCGCGACGCGCTCGCCTTCGCGCACGCCCAGCTCGCGATCGAGCTGAATGCCTCCCAGGAGAACCCGCTCGTCGTCGTGGACGAGCAGCGCATCGTCTCCGCCGGCAACTTCGACGCGCTGCCGCTCGCCGCCGCACTCGACTTCCTGCGCATCGGACTCGTGCCGGCGGTCACGGCGGCGTCGGAGCGGACGGTGAAGCTGCTCCAGGCGCCGCTCACGGGACTGCCGGAGGGCCTCGCGGCCGAGACGGGTCTGGCGGAGAGCGGCCTCTCCGAGTTCGGCGTGCCGGCGCAGGCGCTGGCCGCCGAGGCGAAGCTGCTCGCCCAGCCTGTCTCCGTCGAGACGGCGAGCACGACCCAGCACGAGGGGATCGAGGACCGGATCACGCTGGCGCCGCTTGCGGCCCGGCGCCTCGCGGAGCTCGTCGAGCTCGGCGAGCGGCTCGTGGCCGTCGAGCTCGTCGTCGCCGCGCAGGCGATCGACCTCCGCCGCCGTCCGCAGCTCGGCGTCGGCACGGGGGCCGCCTATGGGCTGGTGCGGAGGCTCGTGCCGGCGACCGGCCGCGGCGAGCCGCCGCCTCAGGACCTCGAGCCGGTGCGACAGCTCGTGCGCTCGGGGAGGATCCCCGCGTGACCCATCGCCTGCCCTGCCTGCTCGCCGACCCGCCGCCCGCCGAGGGCAGGCTGTGGCTCTCGAACGGGCGCATCTTCGACGGCACCGGAGCGGTGGTGCGTGAGCGCGCCTCCGTTCTCGTCGAGGGCGGACGGATCGTGCGCGTCGCGGACGCGGGCGAGCCCGGCGACGGAGCACAGGTGATCGATCTCGAGGGCCGGACGGTGCTGCCGGGCCTGATCGACGCGCACGCGCACGTCGGCGGCGGCTTTGCCCGGCCGGAGCCGCTGCACGGGGCCGAGCCGCTCCTCGCGGGGACGGCCGGGCACGTGCTGGGCGCCGAGCTCCGCGAGGTCCTGCGCATGGGCATCACGACGATGCGCGACGTCGGCTCGATCGGCGACCTCGTCGTCGAGGCCCGCCAGGCGATGCGCTACGGCGCGTTTCGCGGGCCGCGCCTGCTCACCTGCGGCCGGATCGTCTCCCCCACCGGCCCTGGCGGGCGGTTCTTCGCCGGCATGTACCGCGAGGCCGACGGCTGCGACGACGTGAGGCAGGCCGTCCGCGAGCAGCTGCGCTACGGGGCCGACTTCGTCAAGGTGATGACGACGGGTGCGCGCTCCGTCGAGCTCGAGGACCCCGATCCCGCGCAGCTGACCCGCGAGGAGCTCGCGACGCTCGTCGAGGAGGCGCACCGCATGGGCTACCGCGTGTGCGCGCACTGCGAGGGGCTCGCCGGCACCGAGCTCGCGATCGAGGAAGGCGTCGACACGATCGAGCACGGCATGTACCTGAACCAGCGGCCCGACCTGCTCGAGCGGATGGCGGCGAACGGGCAGGTGCTCGTGCCGACGCTCTCGTTCCTGCTCTACACGGCAGGGCTCGACGCGGCGGAAGGCTGCGCGGCCGTGCCGTGGACGCCGCTGCTCGCCGAGCTCGGCAAGCACAACGTCGAGCAGGCGCACCTGACGCTCGAGGCGGCGCGCGACGCCGGCGTGCGGCTCGCGGTCGGCCGCGACAAGTCGCCGCTCCACGCGTCCGCGGACGAGCTGCTGCGGATGATCGAGTTCGGATTGACGCCGATGCAGGCGCTCGTCGCGGCGACGTCGGGCGGCGCGTACGCGGTCGGCCTCGCGGACGAGGTCGGCACGATCGAGCCGGGCCGGCGTGCCGACCTGCTCGTCGTCGACGGCGACCCGCTCGCCCGGCCGGAGCTGCTCCGCGAGCGCGAGCGGATCTGGCTCGTCCTGCAGCTCGGGACGCCCGCCGCCGGGGCGGCGCTCGAGCCCGCTCTCCCGTAGGGGCGCTACCGCCGGCGTCAGTGCTCGATGCGGAACGTCACGGTGACAACGGCTTCCACGTCCTTCAGCCGCGACGACACGTCGCTGATGCCGTAGTCGCTGACTTCGGTCGAGTTGCGAGGAGTGATCTGGTAGACGCCCAGTGTGGTCTGCTGGACCGCGCCGAGCCGCGCGCCGAGGCCTGCAGCGATCGTGCTCGCGCGCTCGCGCGCATCCGCGACTGCCCGCCGAAGGGCGGTGAACTTGGCCGTCGTCAACTGCGTCGAGAGGTACTCGATACGGGAGACGGAGACATCCGTGCCGGCGGCGAGCAGATTGCCGACCCGGGACGCGATCTGCTCGAGCGTGTCGATCCGGGCCGTCTGGATCGAGAACGCCTGGCTGACGTGCCACTCCGGCACTTGGCGGAACGCAGGCTTCTTCAGGCCGGTACGGACGCTGACGAAGACCTGGGTGACCTCGATCGGCGGCTTGGAGACCGCGTCGGCGGGGAGGCCTCCGTGCGCGAGGAACGAGTCGATGCGGGCGACCTTCGGACGAAGCGCCTCGATCGCCGCGGACGGGGTCGATGCCTGCGCCGACGTACGCAGGCGCCACGTCGCCAGGTTCGCCGTGATCGGGTACCGGGCCGAGCCCGTCACGACGATCGTGTCTCGAGCCTGTTTGATGTCCTTGACGCCGTTGGTCGCGATCGATGCCGAAAGCGGGAGCGCGACAGCCAGTGCGACCGCGATGGTGACGGGCCCCGCAACGTGCGAGAGATCTCGCCGACCCCTGCTCGGTTCCACGCTCTGAGCGTAGCGAGGGCCATCGAGCGCGACAAGCACGCCTACGATGCTCTCGAACGGCTCACGCTAGGCGAGGTCGAGCGTCCGGCCGACGCCGGCGCGGCGCGCCTTCTCGAGCAGTGCGTGGCCGAGCGCGATGTCGCTGAGGCTGAGGCCGCGGTGCCAGAAGAGGATGCGCTCGTCGTCGGACTCGCGGCCGGGGCGGTCGCCGACGACGATCTGGCAGAGCTCCGCGTGGAGGTTCTGCTCGCCGAGCCGGCCTGTGTCGACGTGCTCACGCAGCGCGCCGAACTGCCCCGTCCTGCACTGGCCCCAGTCGTCGACGACGATCTTGTCCATCACGTCGGTGAGCGTGAGCTCGACCGCGCTCATCGTCCCGTACGGGATGACGAGACAGCCCGGCTCCACCCAGCGCGTTTCGAGCTTCGGCTCGGGGCGCTCCAGCCGGGAGGCCTCGACCATGATGTCCGCGCCGCGCAGGCAGTCCTCCCAGCTCTCGGTCACGCGCACCGGCTTGCCGAGATCGGCCTCGAGGCGGCGGGCGAAGCTCTCGCGGCTCTCACGGCGGCGCGAGTGCACACGGATCTCCGCGAAGTCGAACAGCCGGTCGAGCAGCCGCACGTTCCAGTACGCCGTTCCGCGCGCGCCGACGTGCCCGAGCACCCGGGAGTCGCGCCGGGCCAGATGGCGTGCGCCGATCGCCGTCAGCGCGCCGGTGCGCATCGCCGTCAGCGCCGAAGCCTCGACGACGGCGACCGGCGCGCCGGTCCGCGCGTCGAGAAGGACGAGCAGGCCGAGCTCCGACGGGAGGCCGAGCTCGTGGTTGTCGAGATAGTCGCCGACGACCTTTACGCCCGCCAGCTGCAGCGGCTCGAGATAGCCGCGCAGGACGTTGAAGTGGCCGCGCACGGCCGGGCCGGGCTCGAGGTGCACACGCGGCTCGATCCGCGCGCGACCGGTGCCCTGCGCGCGCAGGCCGTCCTCGACGGCCGCCAGGATCTCGTCGTCGGCGAGCGCGAGCCGTTCGACATCGGCGCCGCTGAGGAAGGTAAGCTCGAGCGGTTGCACGGGCCCGAGTAGAGCACACGGAGGCGCGCATGTCCGACGACACGGCGACGCCCGTATGCCTGACGGGGCACGATCTCACCGTCGACGAGGTCGAACGGGTCGCGAGAGGGGGCGCCCGCGTCGAGCTCGCTCGCGACGCGGTCGAGCGGATGGCCGCCTCGCGCCGGGTCGTCGAGAGCTACGTCGCCGGCGGCCGCCCCGCGTACGGGCTCACCACCGGCCTCGGCGCCCGTGTCGTCGAGGCGCTCCCTGCCGACGCGCTCGCCGAGTTCTCGCGGCGTACCGTCCTCGGTCGAGCGCATTCGGTCGGCCCGCCGCTCCCGACCGAGGTCGTGCGTGCCGCGATGCTCGTGCGCGTCAACGGCCTCGCGCACGGCGGCGCCGGCGCGAGCCCGGAGCTCGCACACGCCCTCGTCGCGCTGCTCGAGCGCCGCGTGCACCCGATCGTCCCGTCGATCGGCACGATCGGGGCCGCCGACATCTGCGTGCTCGCGCACGTCGGCCTCGTCGTGCTCGGCGAGGGCGAGGCCGAGCTGCGTGGAGAGGTGCTGCCGGGCGGTCGCGCGCTCGCGGCGGCCGGCCTCGCGCCGCTCGAGCTCGCGCCGAAGGACGGGCTGGCGCTGATCAGCTCGAACGCCGTCTCGGCCGCGTCGGCTGCACTCGCGCTCGTCGACGCAGCCGCGGCTCTCGAAGCGGCTCAGGCGGCCGCGGCGCTCTCGATGGAGGGCTTTCGCGCCAGCCTGACCCCGATCGACGTGCGCGTGGCGGCGGCGCGACCGGCTCCGGGCCAGGCCGCGGCGGCGGCCGGGTTGCGGCGGCTGCTCGCGGGCGGCTCTCTCGCTGCAGGCGGCGGCCGCCGGCTGCAGGATCCGCTCTCGTTCCGGTGCGTCAGCCAGGTGCACGGCAGCCTCGCGACTGCGCTCGAGCTGCTCCGCGACGCGCTCGAGCCCGAGCTGAACGGAGCGGGCGACAACCCGCTCGTCCTCGTCGACGACGGCGTGATCGTCTCGACGGGAAACTTCTTCGTGCCGACGCTGGCGCTCGCCGCCGACGCGGTCGCGCTCGCGCTCGCACAGGTCGCGACCCTGACGGCCGCGCGGGTCGCCCGGCTGCTCTCGGAGCCGCTGACCGACCTGCCTCAGAACCTCGCTCCTGCGGAATCGTCGGGCACGGGCATGGCGCCGCTGCTCAAGGTCGCCGGCGCGCTCGTCGGCGAGATCGTCCACTCGGCAGCCCCGGCGACGCTCGCCTCGTTCGCGCATCGGGACGAGAGCGTCGAGGACGCGTCGACAGGAGCACCGCTCGCGACCGGGCGGCTCGCCGCCATGCTCGAGCGCTGGCGCCTGCTGATCGCGCTCGAGCTCGTCGTCGCCGCGCAGGCCGTCGACCTCGCCGCTGCAAGTAACAACTTGTTACTTGGTGGCGGGACGCGCGCGATCCACGCAGCAGTGCGCGCGCTCGCGGAGCCGCTCCGCTCGGACCGGCCGCTCGGCGGAGACGTGGAGCGCGTTGCCGCCGGTCTCGGAAAGCTTCTCTAGTCGACCGCGATCCAGATCGACTTCAGGTCGCTGTACTTCTCCAGCGCGTGGATCGACTTGTCCCGACCGAAGCCGGACTGCTTGAAGCCGCCGAACGGCGCGGTGATGTCACCGCGGTCGAAGCAGTTGACCCAGACGACGCCGGCACGGAGCGCCCGTGCGACCCGGTGGGCGCGCGAGACGTCCCTCGTCCAAACGGCCGCCGCGAGGCCGTAGACCGTGTCGTTCGCGATCCGCACGGCCTCGTCCTCGTCGCGGAACGAGATCGTGGCGAGCACCGGCCCGAAGATCTCCTCGCGCGCGATCCGCATCTCGTTCGAGACGGCGTCGAAGATCGTCGGCTCGACGAAGTAGCCGCCGGTCTCCTCCAGGACGCGGTTGCCGCCGAGATGGAGCTGGGCGCCGTCGGCCTTGCCGGACTCGATGTAGCCGACGACGCGCTCGAGCTGCGTGCGGTCGACGATCGCGCCCATGCGCGTCTCGGGATCGAGCGGGTCGCCGGGACGGATCGTCTCCGCGACGCGGACGACGCGCTCGAGGAAGTCGTCCCGGAGCGACTCGTGGACGAGCAGGCGCGAGCCGGCGTTGCAGACCTCGCCCTGGTTGTAGAAGACGCCCCACGCCGCGGCCTCGGCGGCGGCGTCCAGGTCGCCGCAGTCCTGCATCACGATGTGCGGCGACTTGCCGCCGCACTCCAGCGCCAGCCGCTTCATGTTCGACTCGCCGGAGTAGCGCAGGAAGAGCTTGCCCACCTCCGTCGAGCCCGTGAAGGCGACGAGGTCGACGTCCATGTGCCGGCCGAGCGCCTGACCCGCCGTCTCGCCGAAGCCCGGCACGACCTGGAGCACGCCCGGGGGGACGCCCGCCTCGACGGCGAGCTCCGCGAGCCGGAGCGCGGTGAGCGGCGACTGCTCGGCCGGCTTGAGGACGACGCTGTTGCCGGCGGCGAGCGCCGGGCCGACCTTCCAGCTCGCCATCAGCAGCGGGAAGTTCCACGGCACGACCGCCCCGACGACGCCGAGCGGCTCGCGGACGAGCATGACGACGTCCGCCGGCCCCGTCGGCGCGACCTCGTCGTACACCTTGTCGATCGCCTCGCCGTAGTAGGCGACGCACTCCGCCGCGAGCGGCACGTCGACGCGGCGCGAGTCGCGGATCGGCTTGCCCATGTCGAGCGTCTCGAGCAGCGCGAGCTCGTCGCGATGCTCCTCCAGCAACGCCGCGAGCCGCTGGAGCACCCGCTTGCGCTTCTTCGGTGCGAGCCGGGACCAGACGCCGGACTCGAAGGCCGCGCGCGCGCCGCGCACGGCGCGGTCGACGTCCTCCGCGTCACAGGCCGCGACGGCCGCGATCACACGGCCGGTTGCCGGGTTGACGCAGTCGAACGTCCCGCCGGACGCCGCGTCGACGTAGGCGCCGTCGACGAAGGCCTGCGAGCGGATCGACAGGTCGGTGAGAACGTCTTCGACTGTGCCGGTCACGGTGCTCCTCCTGCGAGCTCTGGGTCGACGATCACCACGGTACGAGCTCCCTCACCGCGGCGGAGACGGTCGAGCGCATCCTCGACGCCGTCGAGGCCGGTGGTGTGCGTGACGACGCCCGCAAGGTCGAGCTCGCCTGCGAGGGCGAGCTCGGCGAGCTCGGGCAGGTCGCGGGCCGCGTCACCGGAGCCGTAGTAGGTGCCGCGCAGCGACTTGTCGGAGAGGAACTCGATCGCGGGAATCGAGACCTCGACGCCCTTCGGCACCAGGCCGACGACGACGACCTGGCCGCCGGCGCGGACGGCGTCCCAGGCGAGCCTGATCGTCTGCGGCCGCCCGACCACCTCGAACGCATGGTCGACGCCGCCGCCGGCCAGCTCCCTGACGACCGCGGCGGGATCCTGTTCGGAGGCGTCGACGGCGTCGGTCGCGCCGAGCGCGCGTGCGCGCTCGAGCTTGTCGGAGGTCCGGTCGACGGCGACGATCGGTGCGGCGCCGGCGAGCCGCGCCCCGGCGATCACCTGCAGGCCGACGCCGCCGCAGCCGATCACGCAGACCGAGTCGCCCGGCGCGACGCGTGCGACGTTGCGGACGGCGCCCATGCCCGTGACCACGCCGCAGCCGAGCAGCGCCGCCTGCCGGAGCGGCAGCGCGGCCGGGATCTTCACGGCGCCCGCCGCCGCGACGACCGTCCGCTCCGCGAAGCACGCGGTCATCAGGCCGTGCTGCAACGTCGCGCCGTTCGCGTGCAGCCGGCTCGTGCCGTCCATCAGCGTGCCCGCGACGGCGTTGCGCCCGGCGGGCTCGCACAGGTTGCGACGGCCCGCGCGGCAGGCGCGGCAGGCACCGCAGGCCGGCACGAAGGAGAAGGCGACGTGGTCGCCGGGGACGACGTGCGTGACACCGGCGCCGACGCGATCGACGACGCCTGCGCCTTCGTGGCCGAGCACCATGGGCCAGCGACCCTCGCCGAGCTCGCCGGCCGCGAGCCGCACGTCCGAGTGGCAGACGCCGGCGGCGGCCACCCGGACGAGCACCTCGCCCGCTTTCGGCGGGTCGAGCTCGACCTCTTCGACCGCGACCGGGCGTCCGGGGCGGCGGAGCACGACCGCCCTCACGCGACCCGCCACCGCTCGAGCGCGTCGAGATCGGGCGTGACGCCGAGCCCCGGACCCGCCGGCGGCGCGATCGTCCCGTCCGCGGCGATCCGGACGGGCTCGGGCAGCAGCCAGTCGCGCCGCTCCGCGGTCAGGCCGGGCGGATCGTAGGGCACCTCGACGAAGGGGCAGGTGGAGACGGCGAGCGCCAGGTGGAGGTTCGCGACGAGCCCGTAGCCGTTCGACCACGTATGCGGCGACCAGGCGCGGCCGTGGAGGTCCGCCAGCGCCGCGACGCGGCGGCAGCCCGAGAACCCGCCCGCGAGCACGACGTCGGTCTGGATCACGTCGACGCCGCCGCGGACGATCAGCGCGCGCGCCTCGTGTGCGCCGCGCACCATCTCGCCGGCGGCGAGACGAAGATCCGTGCGACCGCGCAGCGCGCGGTAGCCGTCGACGTCGTCGGTGCGCAGCGGCTCCTCGAGCCAGTAGACGCCGAGCGGCTCGAGGGCACGCGCGCACTGGACCGCCGTCGCGACGTCCCAGCGCGGCTCGAGGTCGCCCGGCATCCGCCAGCCCTGATTCGCGTCGACCATGATCTCGAGCGAGGGCCCGACCGCGGCCCGCACCGCTGCGACGATCGCAACGTCCTCGCGCCAGTCCGCGTGGTGGAAGCGGATCTTGACGGCGCGGATGCCCGCGTCGCGCAGGGCGAGGACGCGCCGCACGCGCTCCTCCGGCGCGAGCAGCTCGGCGTTCGACGCGTACGCGAGCAGGCGCTCCGAGCGGCCCCCGAGCAGCTGCCAGCACGGCCGGTCGAGCGCCTTGCCGGCCAGGTCCCACACCGCCGCCTCGACCGTCCACGGCCGTGCGTGATGGAAGTCGACCGTCTCGCACAGCTCGCGCACGACCTCGCTCCGCAGCGGGTCGACGCCGACGAGCAGCCGCTCGAGCAGCTCGCGGTCGGGCAGCGCGTCGCCGCTCGCGTAGCCGTCGACGCCCTCGTCGCTGCGCACGATCACCACCGTCGCCTCCTGGTGGGTGCGCGGCACGGGGTCCCAGGCGACCCGCAGCGGCGGCTCGAACGGGAAGACGTACCGCCGCGTCTCGATACCGGTGATGCGCATCAGTCGCCGCGGTAGAAGGGGTTCTGCAGAGAGTCGCGCGCGGCGACGAGGCGCGTGGCCGCCTCGGGATCGCGGCCCTCGACGCAGGTCCCCAGCGCCTTGCGGACGGCCGCCCGGTTGGCGAGCCGGACCGCGGTCTCGTCGGTGGCATTCGGGTCGACCCAGACGGCGACGAGCACGAGCAGCTCGCCGGTCGCCTCGAGCAGGCCGTCGGCGACGGCGTCGAGGACACCCTGGCCGATCCCGAGCTGCGCGGCGCCCCAGGTGATCGTCTCGTGGCGCTCGTCGCGCGCGGTCGCCTTGTTCATCATGAGCGTCGGCGGCCAGACAGGCTCGTACCGCGCCTCGTCCGGTCCGACGCAGACGAGCACCGGCGTGTGACCCGGCGAGGGGTGCGCGAACATGCCGATCGCGGCCGCCGCGGTCGCGCTGCCGCGCCGCGCGAGCACGACGTTGACGTGGCTGCCGTTCGGCTTGACGCCGCCCCAGCCCTCGCCGATCCGGCCGTCGAGCTCGTCGGGCGTCACGCCGCCGCTCCGTCCGCCGGGGCGAGGTCGAGCACGACGCGCAGGGCCTCGCCGGAGCGCAGCAGCCCGAAGGCGCGGTCGAGCTCGTCCAACGCGAGCCGGTGCGAGATCAGCCGGTCGAGGGGCAGCACGCCGCGGCGGTAGAGGTGGAGGATCTGCACGAAGTCACGCTCGGGTCGGGACGAACCGTAGAGGGACCCGAGCACCCTCCGCTCCATCCTCGGGATCGAGAGCGCGGGCAGCGGCAGGACGGCGTCCTCGCGCGGGATCCCGATCAGCACGGCGGCGCCGCGCGGGCGCGTCGACAGGAACGCCGTCAGCATCGCGTCGACGCGGCCGGTCGCCTCGATCGCGTAGTCGACGCCGCCACCCGACGCCTCCACCACGGCGGCAGCAGTCTCCTCGGGCGAGCCCGCCCAGAGCACGCCGCCGGTGGCGCCGAACCCCTCCGCGTCGGCAAGCTTCTGCGGATTGACGTCGACGGCCAGGATCGTGCCCGCGCCGGCGGCCGCGGCCGCGAGCACGGCCGACAGCCCGACGCCGCCGCAGCCGACGACGGCGACGCGGTCGCCGGGCCGCACCCCCGCGGTGCGCCAGACCGCGCCGACGCCCGTCGTCACGGCGCAGCCCACGAGGCCGGCGACGTCGAACGGCACGTCACGCGGGATCGGGACGCACGAGCGCTCCGGCAGCACGCACGCCTCGGCGAACGAGGAGATGAAGGAGTAGTGGTAGACGGGCTCCCCGTCGCGGGACAGGCGGGTCGTCCCGTCGAGCAGGCCGCCCGTGCCCATCGCCGGCCAGGCGGTCGAGCAGAGTTGAGGGAGCTCCCGCAGGCACTCGGCGCATTCGCCGCAAGACGGCGCCCAGGAGAGGGCGACGTGGTCTCCCGGCACGACGCGCCTCACTCCCGGCCCGACGGCCTCGACGACGCCGGCCCCCTCGTGCCCGAGCACCGCAGGGCAGCGCGTCTCGGCGGTGCCGTCGATCGCGTTCTGATCGGAGTGGCAGACGCCGCTCGCGTGCAGGCGGACGAGCACCTCGCCGGGACCGGGCTCGGCGAGGTCGAGCTCCGTCACGGTCATCGGTCCGCCCGTCCGCTCGAGGACGGCCGCGCGGATCTTCACGCGGTCGCCGCCTCCCTGCGTCCCGCCTGGAGCACGCGCAGCTCCTCGATCGGGATGTGGCAGGACATCAGATGGCCGCCCTCGACCTCGACGAGCGGCGGCTCCTCGAGCTCGCAGATCTCGCCGACCTTGCGATGACAGCGCGTGTGGAAGACACAGCCCGACGGCGGCTCGGCGGCGCTCGGGATCTCGCCCGCGAGCTTGATCCGCTCCCGCCCGCCGCCGTCGATCGTCGGGACGGCGGACAGGAGCGCCTCCGTGTACGGATGATGCGGACCGTCGAAGACGACCTCGGCCGGGCCGAGCTCCATCAGCCGGCCGAGGTAGAGCACCGCGATCCGGTCGGAGATGTAGCGGACGACGCCGAGGTCGTGCGAGATGAAGAGGTACGCGACGCGGCGCTCCGCCTGCAGCTCGACGAGCAGGTTGAGGATCGCGGCCTGGACCGACACGTCGAGGGCCGAGGTCGGCTCGTCGCAGACGACGACCTGGGGCTCCCCCGCGAACGCGCGCGCGATCGCGAGCCGCTGCTTCAGCCCGCCCGAGAGCTGTCCCGGCTTCGCGCTGACGTAGCGCTCGGCGAGTCGCACGGAGTGCATCAGGTCGATCATCCTCCGGTCGGCCGCGGCGCCCGAGACGCCGGCGAGCTTCCGCAGCGCCCGGCGCAGGATCCGGCGCACCGAGTGGCGCCGGTTCAGCGCGGAGTCGGGGTTCTGGAAGACGATCTGCAGCGCCCGGATCTCGTCCGCCGACCGCTGCCCGAGACGCCCTTCGAGCGCCTTGCCGTCGAGCGTGACGGCGCCGCTGGTGGGCCCGACGATCCCGAGCAGCGTCCGCGCGAGCGTCGTCTTGCCGCTCCCCGACTCGCCCACGAGGCCGAGCGCCTCGCCCGGCCAGATCGCGGCTGACACGCCCACGAGCGCGTGGACATGGTGACCGTGCTGGCGGAAGACCTTGCCGAGGTCGTCGAAGCGGAGGAGCGGCTCGAAGTTTCGTTCGATCGCCGGAAGCTCGAGCTGGGCGGCCTCGACCCGGGGCAGCTGCTCCGCCTCCTCGTGGAAGTGGCAGCGGCTCACGTGCCCACCGCCGAGTGCGTGCAGCGGCGGCTCCTCCGTGTGGCAGATCTCCTTCGCGAGCGTGCAGCGCGGCGCGAACACGCACCCGGGCAGCTCCTCCCCGAGATTCGGCAGGAAGCCCGCGATCGTGTCCAGGCGGCCGTGGTCCTTCCGCGCCCCGCCGCGGGGGATGCAGCGGAGCAACCCGACGGTGTACGGGTGCCGCGGCTCGTGCAGCACGCGGTCGACCGACCCCTCTTCGACGAGCCGGCCGGCGTAGAGCACGCCGACCTGCTCGCACATCTTCGCGATGACGCCGAGGTTGTGGCTGATGAACAGCACCGCCGTCTGGAACTCGGCCTGCAGGCCGGCGACCAGGTCGAGCACCTCGGCCTCGACGGTCGCGTCGAGCCCCGTCGTCGGCTCGTCGAGGATCAGGAGCGTCGGATCCTTGGCGAGCGCCATCGCTATCACGACGCGCTGCTGCATCCCTCCCGAGAGCTGGTGCGGGTAGCGCTCGAGCACGGAACCCGGGTCGGCGATCTGCACCTTGACGAGCGCGCCGCGCGCGAGCTCGAGCGCCTCGGCCTTCTTGACGCCCCGCACGGTGAAGACCTCCGCGACTTGCGCCCCGACCCGGATCGACGGGTTCAGCGCCGAGCCCGGGTTCTGGTACACCATCGAGACGTCGTCCGCCCGCAGGCGACGCAGCTCTGGCCGCGTCAGCGAGACGACGTCGCGCCCCGCGATCCGGATCTCGCCGGCGCGCACCCGCCCGTTGCGGGGAAGGTACTGCACGATGGCGAGCGCCGCCGTCGACTTTCCGCAGCCCGATTCGCCGACGAGGCCGTACGAGTGCCCCCGCTCGATCGTGAGGGAGACGCCGCGAAGCACCTGCCGGTCGATGCCGCGCACCTTGTAGGCGACGTCGACGTCGACGAGCTCGAGCGCCGGCTCGAACGCGGACGCGCTCACCGCTCGACCACCTGAGTCAGCCCGTCGGCGACGAGGTTGACGCCGATCACGAGCGACGCGACTGCAAGCCCCGGGAACAGGACGGTCCACCAGTACGAGCCGCCGGCGAGCAGGGCGTAGTTCTCGGCGATCTGCAGCGACCAGTCGGGCGACGGCGGCTGGATGCCGAAGCCGAGAAAGGTGAGCCCGGCCACGGCGAAGATCGCGTAGCCGAGCCGGACCGTCCCCTCGACGATGATCGGGCCGAGCACGTTCGGCAGGATCTCCACGAACATGATGTACGGCGCCCGCTCGCCGCGCAGGCGGGCCGCGGGAACGTAGTCGAGGTCGCGCTCCGCGAGCACGGCTGCCCGCACCGTTCGCGCAACGAGGGGTGTGAAGACCGCCCCGATGACGACGATCAGCGTCGCGTTCGAGGCGCCGATCGAGACGATGGCCGTCACCGCGATCACGATCAGCGGCAGGGCGAGGATCGCGTCGATCACGCGGCCGAGCGCATCGTCCACGAAGCCACGGAAGTACCCGGTGACGAGCCCGACGACCGTGCCGCCGGCCACCCCGAGCAGCGTCGCGAGCGGCGCGATCTTCATGATGCTGGTCGCCCCGGCGAGGACGCGGGAGAGCACGTCCCGTCCGAGGGAGTCGGTGCCGAGCCAGTAGTGGCCGAAGGGGCGAGCGAGGACGGATGACGTCTGCGCCAGGGGGTCGTGCGGCGTGAGGTGGGCGCCGACGATCGCCCAGAACACCCAGAAGCCGACGATCAGGTTGCCGGCGATGAAGGTCTTCGACCGCAGGAGCGCCGCGACCGTCTCGCGCCGCGCGACCCTGGCCTCGCTCGGCTGGACCGGGGCCGCCGCTGCGACGGCGTTCATTCGGCGGCTCCGTAGCGGATGCGCGGGTTCAGCAACGAGTAGAGGGTGTCCGCGACCAGCGTCGCAACGAGGTAGACGATGCCGATCACGAGCACACCGCTCTCGAGCATCGTGAAGTCCTTGTTCTGCGCCGCGATGTAGATCCGCTGCCCGATGCCCGGGTAGTTGAACAGCTTCTCGATCACGACGAGTCCGCCGATCAGGTAGCCGGTCTGCGTCGCCACGACCGCGATCGTCGGCAGGAGCGCGTTGCGCAGGACGTGACGGAACATGACCGTTCTCGTGTCGAGCCCCTTGAGGTAGGCGGTGCGCGTGTAGTCGGCGTCGAGCGCCTCGATCACGCCCGCACGCGCGATGCGCGCGATGTAGCCGAAGAGCACGGCGGTGAGCGCGAGCGCGGGCAGAAGGAGGTACTTGATCTGGACGAGGAAGCTCGACCCCGGCGGCGCCTGCGCGGTGGTCGGCAGGAGCTTGAACACCACGCCGAAGATCACGATCAGGACGATCGCGGTCACGAACTCGGGCACCGCGGTCAGCGAAAGTCCGCCGATCGTGATCGACCTGTCGGTGACGCGGCCCTGCCGGAGCGCGGCGGCGATGCCGCCGAGGATGCTCAGCGGCACGCAGATCAGGAACGCGAGCGCGGCCAGCTTGAGGGAGTTCACGAGCGACGGCCCGAGCAGGCCGGCGACGGACGAGCCCTGGTACTCGAGCGAGTTGCCGAGGTTGCCGTGGAGCAGATGCGAGACCCATCGCCCGTACTGCACGACGATGGGCCTGTCGACTCCGAGCTCGTGATTCGTCTGGTCGACCTGTTGCTGGGAGGCGAAGGGGCCGAGGATGTTCCGGCCGACGTTGCCCGGGAGCAGCTGCGCGAGGGAGAACACGATCATGCTCAGCAGCACGAGCGTGATCAGCGCGAGCCCGAGGCGTTTGAGCAGGAAGCGGCCCATCAGCGTGATGATGACGGAGCGCGGGCCGCGCTACCACACACGCGGTGCGGCAGCGCGGCGCGCGGCATCTTCGTGCGGATCAGGCGAGCGACGTCTTGCTGAGGTAGATCTCGCCGAGCGCGTCGGCCTGGTAGCCCTTGACGTGCGTCGACCCGGCTGCGAGGTAGTTGTAGAAGTACGGGAAGATGACCGGCGTGTCGTGCAGCAGGATCGTCTCGATCTGCCCCGAGTACTTCTGCTGATCCTTCAGCGCGATCGCGGCCTCGTACGACTTGACGAGCGCGTCGTACTTCTTGTTCGCGTAGTGCGCCGCGTTCCAGACCCCGCCCGTCTCGAGGGCACTGTTGAGGATGACGTTCGGCACCGCGCGGTGCCCCCAGTCGGTGATGTTCATCGGCGTGTTCAGCCACGGTGTGTTGCCGAGGCCGCCGGGGCCGCCGGACTGCGTGCCGGCGAAGTACGCGGTCGAGGTCAGGATCACGAGCTTCATGTTGATCCCGATCGCCTTGACCGAGCGCTGGATGATCTGCGCGAGCTGCGGGATCTCGCCGGTCTGCTCGGTCGTGAGGGTGATCGAGAAGCCGTGCGCGTAGCCGGCTTCCTTCATCAGCTGCTTCGCGAGCGCGATGTTCTTCTTCCGCTGCGGGACGCTCTTGTTCGTCGACGGATAGACCGGGGCGAACGGCGAGTCGTTGCCGATGTCGGCCCGGTTGTCGAACAGCGTCTTGATGATCGCCGGGCGGTCGAGCGTCAGCGCGATCGCCTGCCGCACCCTGTAGTCATGGAGCGGGTTGTGCAGGTCGACCCGCATCGGCACCTCCCGGTGCGTCGCCCCCCGCGCGGCGAAGATCTGGACGTTCGGGTTGCCGAAGAGCGGCCGCCCGGTCGCGAACTGGATCTGGCCGATCAGGTCGATCGAGCCCCCGAGGAGTGCCGCCGTGGTGGCCGCGTCGTCGGTGTAGTACGTGACGTCGACCCCGTCGAGCGGAGCACTCCCGCCCCACCAGCCGGTGAAGCGGTCGTACTTCGCGCCGACGCCCGGCGTGTAGGAGTCGAGCTTGAACGCGCCCGTCGTCTGCGGCGTCGTCTGGAAGGTGCCGTCCGCGTAGTTGGCGGGCAGGATGATTCCCTGATACGTCGTCGAGCTCGTGAGGTAGGGGAAGCTCGCCGTCGGGGTGTCGAGGTTGAACTGGACGGTGAGGCTGTCGATCTTCTGGACGCCGCTCGCGGAGAGGACGCCCTTGAAGGCCGAGAGCGCGGCCGAGTTCGGTCCGAGCAGGCGGTTGTAGGTGGCGACGACGTCGTCGGCGCTCATCGTCCCGCCGTTCTGGAACTTCACGTTCGGGCGGAGCTTGAACGTCCACGACGATGCGTCGGCGTTTGGCTTCCAGCTCAGCGCGAGCTCCGGCAGGAGCGTCAGGCTCTGCGTCGCCCGGGTGAGGAACTCGCCGGCGACGCCGCCGGTCTCGAGCCCGCCTTGGTCGAGGTAGGTCTCCGGGTCGAGGCTCTTCACGGGCGGCGGGATGATCGCCAGGCGGAGCCGGCCACCGGCCTTGTGTGCCACCGGAGCCGCAAAGGCGAGGGGTGCATCTCCGAGCGCGGCGAGCGCGCCGCCGATCGCCGAGGCGGAGAGCCCGAAGATCGATGCGCGACGGAAGAACTCCCTACGGTCGAGCTCACCTGCCAGAAGCTCGTCGATCAGATTGTTCTCGACCGGCCCCGCTTCGGTGCGACGGTATTCGTCGAGCTGCCGACGTGTCTCGCGATCCATGCGTTGACCTCCTCGCTTCTCCCGGCAACGCCGGGAGCTCTGGCTGAGCGCTTGACCGTCCCATTCCGGGTGGGGCCGTGTCAAGACCCGGGAGTCTACTCCCCCAGGGCCAGGGCGAGCGCGGCGCCGAGGAGCGCGTCCGCACCGTGCACGCAGTCCTCCCAGCGCGTGTGCTCGCCGGCGTCGTGGCTGATGCCCGCCACGGACGGAACGAAGATCATCCCGCTCCGGGTCACCCCTGCGAGAGCCTGCGCGTCGTGCCCGGCACCGGAGACGAGCTCCAGCGTCGAGAGCCCGAGGGCGGCGGCGGCGCGTCGGATCGCCGCGCGCACGCCGGGGTCGAGCGCGGTCGGCTCCCAGCTGCCCACCGGGATCGCCTCCAGCCCGAGCGCATGCTGCTCCGCCGCGAGGCCGGCCTCGCCCAGCAGCGCCGACTCCAGCTCGTCGAGCTGCACCGCGTCCGGGGAACGGAGCTCGAGCGCGACGCGCGCCGACCCCGGGACGACGTTGAAGGCGCCCGGCTCGAGGCGCAGATCGCCCACGGTGGCGACGCAGCCGGGAAAGTCCCGCGCGACGACCGCGTTCGCCGCCACGGCGAAGGCGGCGGCGCCGAGGCCCGCGTCCCTGCGCGCGCCCATCGGCGTCGTGCCCGCGTGGCGGGCGGCGCCGCGGAAGACGAGCGAGAACGAACGCGCGCCGACGATGCCGGTGACGACGCCGATCTGCGCGCCCTCCTGCTCCAGCCGGGGGCCCTGCTCGATGTGGAGCTCGAGGTACCCGGCCAGCGAGGCGGGCTCTCGGCGCGCCTCGGCCAGGCGCTCCTCGTGCAGTCCCGCCAGCTCGAGCCCCGCCAGCAGCGCCTCCCGGCCGCCACGGGGCGCGCGGAGGGACTCGGCCGTGAGCGTTCCCGCCACCGCCTCGCTGCCGAGCAGGCCGACGAGCGTGCCCTCCTCGTCGGTGAAGTCGATCGCCTCGAGCGCCACGGACAGATCGGCCCCGGCCTTCTGCACGGCGAGCAGCACGTGCAGGGCGGCGACGACGCCGAGGGCGCCGTCGTACCGGCCGCCGTCCGGCACCGAGTCGAGGTGCGAGCCGAGCAGGAGCGTGGGCGCGGCGGCAGAGCGCCCCGACCGCAGGATCGCCGAATGGTTGCCGGCCGCGTCGACGCGGGTCTCCAGACCCGCCTCCTGCGACCGGCGGAGGAACCAGGCCCGCGCTGCCAGGTGCGCCTCGCCGAGGCTCGGCCGGCTGACACCGCCCTTCGGCGTCGCGCCGAAGGCGGCCAGCGCGTCGAAGTCCGCGCGCATGCGGTCGCCGTCGACGCGCAGCTCAGTACCCCCGCTCGACGAAGCGTCCCCGCCCGGGGCCGGCCACGAATGCACCGTCGGCCACGATCACCTCGCCGCGGCTGATCGTCGTCACCGGGAAGCCGTTCACGACGAGCCCGTCGTAGCTCGCGAAGGGGAGCGGCGAATGGAGCGTCTCCGGCGAGAGCGTGACCCGCCGCTGCGGGTCGAAGAGCACGATGTCCGCGTCGCAGCCGGGGCTGAGCCGTCCTTTGCGGGTGAGTCCGAAGATCTCGGCCGGCCGCGTGCAGCACGTGTCGACCCAGCGGCAGAGGTCGATCAGGCCCTCCCCGACGCCGAAGGTGTGGACGAGCGAGAGCCGCGCCTCGATGCCGGAGACGCCGGCCGGATGCCGTCCCTCGAGCGGCACCCGTGGACAGTGGTCGGACGAGACGATGTCGATCGCGCCGGCCCGGAGCGCGGCCCAGAGCGCGTCGCGCTGCGCGGAGTCGCGGATCGGCGGTCTGACCGCGAGCGACTGCGCGCGCAGGTCGCCGGAGCAGAGGGCGGCCTGCTCGAGGACGAGCCCGTGGGAGGTGACCTCTCCGGCGACGTCCTGCCCCCGCTTCCTGGCCTGCGCGACCTCGTACGCCGACTCGGCGCAGGAGAGGTGGAAGACGAGGAGCCGCGCTCCGGCGAGCCCCGCGAGGACGGTCGCCCGGTGGACGGCCTCGGCCTCGGCCGCCGGCGGGCAGGCGGCGGCGAGCCAGCGCGGGCCGGTCTTCCCCTCCGCCTCCAGCCGCCGCCCGAGCTGGCCGATCACGTCGTCGTTCTCCGCATGGAGGACGGCGAGGCCGTCGCGGCTGCCGATCACCCCCATCGCCCGGAAGATGGCGGCGTCCGGCAGGCGGTATCCCTCGTAGGCCATGTAGAGCTTGAAGGACGGCACGCCGCGCTCGAACACCGCGGGGATCTCCGCGAGCCGGACGGGATCGGGGTCGCGGAGGTTGAGATGGAGCCCGTAGTCGATCACGGCCTCCCCGTCGGCGTCAGAGAGGCGCCGGTCGAGGCCCTCGAGGAGCATCTCGCCCACCGCCGGCTGCGCGAAGTCGACGACGGTGGTCACGCCTCCGAACGCGGCGGCGCGCGTCCCGGTCGCGAACGAGTCCGCGGTCGGCACCGCGTAGGGAGGGAAGGTCGGATCGGTCAGGTGGACGTGGCCGTCGACGGCGCCGGGGATGACGTACAGCCCACGGGCGTCGAGCTCGACCGCGCCGGCGAGGCCGCTGCCGATGGCCGCGATCCGCTCCCCGGCGACCGCGACGTCCGCGACCGTCGCCTGCTCTGCGGTGACGACGAGGCCGTCCTTGACGACGAGGTCGTAGCTCAAGCCCGGCGTACTCTACTGCCGTGACCGACTGGTCCCGGCTCGTCCGCCCGTCCGTGCACGGCCTCGCCGCCTACCACCCCGGCCCGAGCATGGCCGAGCTGCAGCGGCGGTACGGGCGCGAGGTCGTGAGGCTGAACCGGAACGAGGATCTCTTCCCGCCGTTCCCCGGCGCACGCGAGGCGGTCGAGGCCGAGCTCGCGAACGTGTGGATGTACCCCGAGGAGTCGTACAGCGACTTCCGCGAGGCGGCGGCGGCCTGGATCGGGACGACGCCCGACCGGATCGTGCCGGCACACGGGACGCAGGCGCTGATCGGAACGCTGGCCGGCCTCCTGCTCGAGCACGGCGACCCCGTCGTCGTCCCGCAGCCGACGTACGGCCTCTACGCGCAGGTCAGCACGATGCGCGGCGCGGTCGTCCACCGGGTGCCGCTCCGAGATCTCCGCGTCGACCTGGGGGCGCTCGCGGCCACCGCGCGAAGCGTCGGCGCGCGGCTCGTCTGGATCTGCGACCCGAACAACCCGACGGGTTCGCTCGCCCGCCCCGACGAATGGCGGCCGTTTCTCGACGCGCTGCCCGAGCGCTGCATCCTTGTCGTCGACGAGGCGTACGCGGACTACGTCGACCCCGAAGCGAGGCTCGGTCGCGAGCGCGACGTCGAGGCGGGCCGGCGGCTCGTCGTGCTGCGCACCCTCTCGAAGCTGTTCGGGCTCGCCGGCCTCCGGCTCGGCTACGCGATCGCCGATCCCGAGCTCGCCCGCTATCTCGACGCCGTCCAGGAGCCGTTCAACGTCAACCGCGCCGCCCTTGCCGCGGGCCTGGCCTGCCTCGCACATCCGGAGCTGATCGAGGAGCGCCGACAGGCGGCCGCCGCCGCGCGCACGCTGCTCTGCGAGCGCCTGATGGCGGTCGGCGTCGAGCCGTTCCCCTCCCAGGCCAACTTCGTGCTCGTGCGCACCGGTGTCGACGACGCCCTGGTCTCGGACGCGCTGGCACGCGAAGGCCTGCTCGTCCGCGCCGGCGGCGAGTACGGCCTCGACGGCTACGTGCGGATCACCGTCGGCCCGCCGCCGCTGATGGAGCGGGTCGCCGAAGCGCTCGGGCGCACCGTGGCGCAGCACGCCTAACATCCACGCATGAGCAAGCGGGTCGCCTTCATCGCGCACTGCCTGCTCAACCAGAACGCGAAGGTCGAGGGCGGGGCGAAGCGGCCGGGCATGTGGGAGCCCGTGATCGACCTGCTGCGCGAGCGCGGCTACACGATCCGCCAGATGCCGTGCCCGGAGCTCGCGTTCGGCGGCGCCCGCCGCTTCTGGGGCGTTCGCGAGCAGTTCGACACGCCGCTCTACCGGCGCCATTGCCGGCGGCTGGCGCGGCTCGTCGCCGCAGTGATCGAGCAGCATGCCTCGGCCGGCGACGACGTCGTCCTCATCGGTGTCGACTCGAGCCCGACGATGGGCGTCGACTTCACACCCTCGGCGCCGCACTGGTCGGGCAGGCCCGACATCGGCGAGGACGACTCGATGCTCGTGCGCGGCGACGGGATCTTCGTCGAGGAGCTGAAGGCCGAGCTCGCGGAGCGCGGGCTGCCCGTCCCGCGCTCGACCGGGATCCGGCACTGGTTCGCGGACTACGACCCGGACGAGGAGCTGCGGCGCCTCGAGGCGCTGCTCGAATGACCGATCCGCGCGGCCGGCGCGTCGCCGTCGTCGCCGACTCGCTGCTCGAGACGCTGCTCGACGAGCTCGCCGGCGGCGGCTTCGGGATCATCCAGCTCCCTCCGGCGGGGCTCGAGCGCGCGACCGCGGCCGCGTGGGTCGAGCAGGCGGCCGAGCACGTCGCCGAGTTCCGCCGCAACGGCTACGAGGTCGTCCTCGCCGACGACGGCCTCTACGGAGCCGGCCTCGCAGAGGCGCTCGGCGCGCTCGGCGTCCCGCCCCTGCCTCAGTACGCCATCCAGCCGCCGTCGACGAGCAGGTTGACGCCCGAGACGTAGCCGGAGTCGTCGCTCGCGAGGAAGAGCGCGGCTCCCGCCACGTCCTCGGGGCGCCCGAGCCGGGGAAACGGCGTGCGCGCATGCGAGTACGCGAGCACGCCGGGATCCTGCTGCTCGGGCGAGCCGGTGAGGATCTTCCCCGGCGCGACCGCGTTGACGAGAACGCCGCGGCCGGCGTAGTCGACTGCGAGCTGGTGCGTGAGGTTGACGAGGCCGCCCTTGCTCACGGCGTAGGCGAGGTGCCCGGGCGGCCCGACCATCCCGTGCTGCGACGAGATGATGATCACGCGGCCGCGCGCCTCGCCGATCGGCGGCTGCTCGAGCATCTCGGCGATCGCGCGCCGACAGCAGAGGAAGACACCGCGCAGGTTCACCGCCATGATCGCGTCCCAGTCCTCCTCGGTCGTCTCGAGCAGGGACTTCGAGTGGCGGCCGGCGATGCCCGCGTTGCAGACCATCACGTCGAGACGGCCGAACCGGTCGACGGCCGCGCGCACGAGCCGGTCGACGTCCTCGGCGCGCGAGACGTCCGCGTCGACGTGGACGCCTCGGTCGCCGAGCAGCGACCCGGTCGCCTCGCCGCCCTCGCGTGGCTCGCGTGCGACGTCGCCGACGACGACGCGCGCTCCTTCGGCGGCGAAGCGAAGCGCGATCGCGCGTCCGATCCCGGAGCTGCCGCCCGTGACGACGGCGACCCTCTCCTCGAGCCGCATCGACCTACCCTAGTGGTCCCGCGCTAGGCTCGCCTCCGTGCGCGTCGGGATGATCGGAGCCGGCTGGATCGCCGCCGAGCATGCCGCCACCCTGCGCCGGCTCGACGGCGTCGAGCTCGCGGCCGTCTGCGACATCGACGAGGCGCGCGCCCGCGGGCTCGCAGGCGACGCCGCGGTGTACACGGACTGGCGCGAGCTGCTCGAACGCGAGTCGCCGGACGCGGTATTCGTCTGCACGCCGCCGCGGGCGCACCGGGAGGCCACGGTCGCCGCGCTCGAGCTCGGTGTCCACGTCTATCTCGAGAAGCCTGTCGCGCGCGGGCTCGACGACGCGCGCGCGATCGTCGACGCGGCGGTGACCAGCGACGCCGTCTGCGCGGTCGGCTACCAGTGGCGCGCGGTCGAGGCGCTCGACGCCCTGCGCGAGGCACTCGAGGGGCAGGAGCTCGGTCTCCTGATCGGAATCGGCACCGGCCCGACGAAGAGCCGGCCGTGGTTCCTGAACCGCGCGGAGGGCGGCGGCAACCTGCTCGAGCGCGCGAGCCACGGGATCGACCTCGAGCGCGCGGTCGCCGGTGAGATCGTCTCCGTCCAGGCGGCCGCGAGCGCGGTCCCGCTCGCGCAGAGCGCCGGCGAGCGGGGCGACATCGAGGATGCCGCCGCGATCGTTCTCCGCTTCGAGAGCGGTGCCGTCGGCTCGAGCCAGATCGCGTGGACGCGCGACGGCCTTCCCGGCACGTACTCGCTCGACGTGCTCGGCAGCGAGTCGTCGCTCCATCTCGAGCTCGACCCGGACTTCACGCTGACCGGCGTCTCGCGCGGCCGGCGGGTCGAGGCGTCGATGACGCAGCATCCGCTCGAGCGGAGCGTCGACCGCTTCGTCGCCGCCGCACGAGCCGGCGACAGGGCCGGCGTCTTCTGCACGCCGGCGGACGCGGCCGGCACGCTCGCGGTCGTGGTTGCCAGCGAGGCGGCGCTCGCGAGCGGCGCGAGCACCGCCGTCCCGTCTTTCTAGAACGAGAGCAGCACCTTGCCGAACTTGCCCGGCTGCTCCATGTGGGCGAACGCAGCCTCCGCCTCCGCGGCGGGAAAGACGCGATCGACGATCCCGCGCGCGCGGCCGTCGGCGAGAAGGGGCACCACACCGTGCGCGAACGCCTGGACGGCGGCGGCCTTCTCCTCGAGCGGCCGGGCCCGCAGCACGGTGCCGAGGATACGGGCGCGGCGGCCCATCAAGGCCCGAAGCGAGAGTGGCGCTTCGGCGCCGGCGCCGGTGCCGACGATCACGACGCTGCCCCTGATCGCAAGCGCCTCGAGATCGCCCGCGAGGTTCGGCGCGCCGACGAGCTCGAGGACGACGTCGGCTCCACCCGCCGCGCGCACGTGCGCGACGGCGTCGTCGGGAACGACGGCCTCCGCGCCGAGCTCGGCCAGCCGACGGCGCGCCTCGTCCGAGCGCGCGCTCGCGATGACACGTGCGCCCGCGAGCACGCCGATCTGCACCGCGGCGGTGCCGACGCCGCCGTTCGCGCCGTTGACGAGCAGGACGGCCCCGGGGCCGAGGCCCGCCTGGGTGACGATCGCGTCGTGCGCCGTGATGAAGGCCTCGGGCACGGCGGCGGCCTCCGGCTCGTCGAGGCGCTCCGGCACGGCGGTCACGTGACGCTCGTGCACGGCGACGCGGTCGGCGAGGCCGCCGCCGCCGACGAGGCCGAAGACGCGGTCCCCGGCGCGCCAGTCCCGGACGGCCTCGCCGCAGGCCACGACGCGGCCCGCGACCTCCATGCCCGGGATGTCCTGCGGCGCTCCCGGCGGTGCCGGATAGCGGCCCGCCCGCTGCGCGAGATCGGCCGGGTTGACTCCCGCATGGCCGACGGCGACGACGACCTCGCTGCTGCCGGGCGCGGGGTCCGGCCGCTCCTCGAGCTCCATGCCGCCGTCGCCGCCGAACACGATCGCACGCATCGGCCGAACCGTACGTGAGGCGTAGGGTTCGCGTCGTGACGCCCGCACGCACGCCTGGTCTGCTCGAACGGCTCGAGCTCGGTCCCGTCATCTGTGCCGAGGGCTACCTGTTCGAGTGCGAGCGCCGCGGCTACCTGCAGGCGGGCGCGTATGTGCCGGAGGTCGTGCTCGAGCACCCCGAGGTCGTCACCGAGCTGCATCGCGAGTTCGTGCACGCGGGCTCGGACGTCGTCGAGGCGTTCACGTACTACGCGCACCGCGAGAAGCTGCGGCTGGTCGGCAAGGAGAGCTTGCTCGAGGAGCTGAACCGGCGTGCGCTCGAGCTCGCCCGCGAGGTTGCCGACGGGAGCGGCACGCTCTTCGCCGGCGACCTCTCGAACACGAACGTGTTCGCCGGCGACGACGCCTCGCGCCGCACGGTGCGCGCGATGTTCGAGGAGCAGGCCGGCTGGGCCGTCGACGCCGGCGTCGACTTCGTCATCGCGGAGACCTTCTCGTGGGGCGAGGAGGCGCTGATCGCGCTCGACGTCGTCAAGCAGACGGGGCTGCCCGCCGTCGTCACGCTCGCCATCCACCGGGAGCCGGCCACGCGCGAGGGCTGGACGCCGCAGGAGGCCTGCCGGCGACTGGCGGACGCGGGCGCCGACGTCGTCGGTCTCAACTGCATCCGCGGGCCGCGCACGATGCTGCCGCTCGTGCGCGAGATCCGGGCCGCCGTGAGCTGCCACGTCGCCGCCCTTCCGGTTCCCTACCGCACGCACGACGACCAGCCGTCCTTCCAGTCGCTGCGCGATCCGGAGTTCGACGGCCGGCCGTTCCCGACGGCGCTCGACCCGTTCACGTGCAACCGCCACGAGATCGCCGCCTTCGGGCAGGCCGCCCTCGGGCTCGGCGTTCGCTATCTCGGCGTGTGCTGCGGCGCCGGCCCGCACCACATCCGCAGCCTCGCCGAGTCGGTCGGACGGACGCCGCCGGCCGCGCGCTACAGCGCCGACATGTCGAAGCACGCCTTCCTCGGCACCGATCCGAGCCTCCGACCCGAGAACCAGGGGTACGCGGAGAAGCTTTAACGGTACTACTGGTGCGTGTGGCCCTCGCTGACCTCGTCGAGGTACGTCAGCGAGGTGCGGCAGAGATCCCCCTTCTCGTCCGCCTCGTAGAAGCCCATGCGCCAGAGCGGCGGCGAGTAGCAGTGGATCGACGTCGCGGGCGGGCCGCCGGCGTGGCGAACGCCGTGGATGTACGCCGCGTCGAACTCGAAGCTCTGCCCGGCCGGCCGCTCGCGGCTCGCGTGAACGAGGCCGGAGGCCTCGAGATGGAAGCGGTCCTCGACGAGGACGCCGCTGCAGACGTAGACCGCGCCCGAGGAGAGATCGTGGTCGTGGTAGCCGGTCTTCTGGTCGTCGAGCCAGCAGATCATCCAGACGTCGAGGTGCGTGTTGCGGTAGAGCTGCGTGTAGATCCGCTCGCCGGGATCGTGACGCTCGAGGCGGCGCCAGAGCTCCGGCGCCTGACCGATCTGGGTGGCGAGGACGACGAGCTCGGGCCTCGTCAGATCGCGGTCGGGTGGGAGCCGCCGCCCGATGAACGAGTGGATGTCCCTCATGCGAGAAGCGCCGTCGGTGTGTCGCTGCAGACTGCCTTCGCTGCAGCTTGACCGAAGCTCCGGACATGATCGAGCGTCAGGGCCGCGTCGATCACCGGCGCGTCGCTGCCGAAGACGATCTGGCGCGCGCCGAAGGTGGCGAGGCAGAGCTCGAGGGCACGCCGCCCGTACGAGGCGGTGTCGAGGTAGATCGTCGGGCGCAGCGAGCCGCCGATATCGAACCCGCGGGCCTGCATGCGCTCGAGCTGGAAGGGAGCGCCGCCGGCGAGGATCGCGAAGACGACACGGAGGTCCGGCCAGCGGTCGCTGCCGCGCACGAGCCACGCACCGTACGCCCGCTGCATCTGAGCGGTGTAGTCGACGACCGGCGCCCACCAGGCCGGCGCGCCGGCCGGGGGCCGGGCGGGGCAGCCGGGATGGACGAAGACGAACGTGCCGCGCCCGGCCGCCTCGTCGAGCGCCGGGGCGATCCGCTCGAGGTCGGCGAGGTCGTCGGCGGCGAGCATCGTGCCGACGAAGCCGTCGAGCGGGCGCGCCATCGAGAGCGCGAGCACGCGCCCCCCGCTCGCCTCGATCGCCGCGCGCGCGCCGTCGTGGTATGCCTGACGCAGCGGCTCGGCCTCCTCGTCGGGGAGCCGCTCGATCCCGAGCGTCGGTGGGCAGGACACGACCGCGACGTCGATCCCGGCGCGGTCGAGGCCCGCGATGCACGCCTCCAGGCCGTAGACGGCGGGGTCGATCTCGAACGCGCCCTCCGGCTCGATCAGGAGCATCCCGTCGCGCAGGCAGGGCGGCGACGTCCGCGCGGAGAGCGCCTCGACGAGCGGCCCGGGCCACAGGTGCTGGTGCAGGTCGTACGTCGGCACCGAGCCGCAACTCTAGTGTCCGCCGTCGCCGGTCGTCTGCGAGACGCGGCAGGACCGGTTTGAGTACGGTCACATTGTGGGCCTCGCCTTCTACTGGGCGCGCAACGACGACATCGGCGGCCATGTCTGGCTGAGCGACGACGATCTTCGCGCGCTGACCGACGAGATGGTCGTCCAGGGCATGCCGTGGCCGGCCGAGCGGGTCGCCGCCGGGACCACGATCGACGCCGACGAGCTCGAGGCAGTTCTCGACCCGGCCGCGGCCGAGCCGACACTGCTCGCCGACGCGAAGCTGTGGCGGGACTGGCTCGTGTTCCTCGACGGGGCGACGCGCAACGGCGGCCTGCTGATCCGGCCGTGACGCGCTCCGAGTGCGAACCGTAGACGGCCCGCCCGAGGCGAAGGGGATGGCGGGCTTCCTGCTCGGCGCGGCCGGGATGTTCGCGGTCACGTACTCGACGCAGGCGATCCTGCCGCAGCTCGGCCGGGCCTTCCATGTCAGTCCGTCCGAGTCCGGGCTGACGATCTCCGTGGTCGTGCTCGGGCTCGCGTGCGGCGCGTGGATCTGGGGCCCGTTCTCCGACCGCGTCGGGCGAAAGCGCTCGATCGTGCTCGCGAGCACCCTGATCGTCGCGCCCACCGTCGGCGCGGCCCTCGCGCCGAGCTTCGTGCTCCTGCTCGCCTGCCGAACCCTGCAGGGCCTGTGCATGCCGGGCCTGCTCACCGCCGGGGTGCCCTACATCACCGAGGTGTTCGCGCCCCGGATCGGCGGGCGGGCGATGGGCTACTACGTGACCGCGCTCGTCGCGGGCGGCTTGATCGGGCGCGTAGGGGTGGCGCTCGTCGCGGCGGGCCTCGGTTGGCGTTGGGGCATCGGCCTGCTGGCGATCCTGCCGCTCGCCGCCGCCCTCGTCATGCGCCGCTCGCTCGTCGACCTGCAGCTGCCGGCAGCCGGGCGCCGGCCCGGGGGCGTCGGGCGCCAGCTGCGCAACCGGACCGTCCTCCAGGCGGCTGCGGCAGGCGGCGCGTTCACCTTCACCTTCATCGGCACCTTCTCGTACGTCGTCTTCCGGCTCGAGCGGCCGCCGTTCGGCTACGGGACGGTGGCGGGGAGCCTGATCTTCCTCCTCTGGTTCCTCGGCGTGCTCGGGCCGCTCTTCGGCCGGCTCGCCGACCGGATCGGCTGGCGGCGGCTTGCCCTCGGCGCGCTCGGGCTCGCCGCCGCCGGGCTCGTGCTCACGCTGCCGGCCCGGCTCCCCACGCTCGTGCTCGGCCTCGCCCTCGTCACGACGGCCAACTGGGCCGGCGTCACGGCCGCCCAGCTCGGGGTCGCCTCGGCGACCGACGTCGACCGCGGTACCGCGAGCGCGGTCTACTTCAGCCTGTACTACCTGACGAGCTCCGTCGGCGGCTATGTCCCCGGGCTCGCGTGGGAGCGGTACCGCTGGGACGGCGTCGCGAGCGCGGGCTTCGTCGCGCTGGCACTCGCCGCGACGGCGCTCGCGCTCCGCGCAGGACGAGGGCGCGTCAGCTCGTAGGCTTGGCTTCGGGGTGCCTTGTCGGCAATGCTGCACCCCGAGAGGAAACGATGCCGCGCACCGGACAACCAGCGATCAGGCTCGTCGGCGCCGTCCAGCGGGCGTTCAACGTGCTCGACGCCGTGGCCGAGGCGGACGGCGAGCTCGGCACGAACGAGATCGCGCGGCGTACCGGCATCAACCCGAGCAGCGTCTCGCGCCTCCTCGCCACGCTGGTCGAGGGCGGCCTCGTCGAGCACGTGCAGGACTCCGGGCGCTACCGGCTCGGGTTGCGCCTGCTCCAGCTCGGGAACCTCGCGCTCGCGCGCCTCGACCTGCGCCAGATCGCGCGCCCCCATCTCCAGGCGCTCGTCGAGTCGACCGGGGAGACCGCGACCTTGTCGGCTCCGGGCGAGCGCGACGCGGTGACGGTGGACTTCGTCCAGAGCCCCTCCTCGGTCCAGGGCGTCGCGCGCCTCGGCCGGCCGAGCATCGCACACGCGACCGCCACCGGGAAGGTGCTGCTGGCGTTCGGCCACCGCTCCCTGCCGCCGGGTCCGCTCAAGGCGTACACGGATCGCACGATCACCCAGCGGTCGGCGCTCGGCGCGGAGCTGGACGCGGTGCGCGAGCGCGGCTACGCGCTCAACTTCGGCGAGCGCGAGGACGACCTCCACGCGATCGCCGCGCCGGTGTGGGGAAGCCGCGACGAGCTCGCCGCGATCATCGGCGTGCAGGGTCCCGCGTCGCGCTTCGGCAAGGAGGCGATGGAGGCGTCGGTCCGACCGCTTCTCGATCACACCCTGCAGCTGTCGCTCGAGCTGGGCTGGAGCGGATACGACGAGGAGGTCGTGCAGAGATGAGCAGCGAGATCGTCCACACCGCGTTCGACGCGCCTCAACGCGAGCGCGGCTGCGAGTTCATGGACTGGGAGGGCTGGCTCTGGCCCAGCCACTTCGGCGACCCCGTCGCCGAGCACCGTGCGGTGCGCGAGGCCGTCGGCGTCTGGGACGCGTCGCCGCTGCGCAAGTGGGACTTCCGCGGCCCCGACGCGCTGCGCGCGGCCGACCGGATCTTCACGAACGACATGCTCGGGCTCGACGCCGGCCAGATCCGTTACGCCCCGTTCTGCGACGCGCACGGGAAGATGGTCGGCGACGGCACCGTCTTCAAGTTCGACGACCGCCACGCCTGGGTGATCACGGCGCTCGACTCGGACCTCGCCCATTTCGAGCAGGTGGCCGCCGGGCTCGACGTCGAGATCGAGCCGATCGCGGCGGCGCTGCCGCACGTGCAGCTGCAAGGGCCGCGCTCGCGCGCGCTGCTCGCCGCGCTCTGCGACGCGGACGTGAGCGCCCTCGGCTACTTCCGCTTCTTCCCCGATCGGGTTCGCGTCGGCGGGGTGCCCGCGTGGGTCTCGCGCACCGGCTACTCGGGCGAGCTCGGCTTCGAGATCTTCTGCACGCCCGGCGACGCCCCCGCGCTCTGGGACGCGCTCACCGGCGCGGGCGCGACGCCGTACGGCCTCGCGGCGGTCGAGACGCTCCGCATCGAATCGGGGCTGATCTTCATCGGCTACGACTACTTCCAGCACGTCACCGATCCGTTCGACGTCTCCCTGGACAAGGTCGTCCGCCTCGACGGCGGGGACTTCCACGGCAAGCAGGCGCTGGCGGAGACGGCGAGGCGGCCGCCGCGGCGCATGGTCACGCTCGCGCTCGACGGCTCGGAGCTGCCGGAGTACGGCGCCGCCGTGACGAAAGCCGGAGCGCCGGCGGGGACGCTGACGAGCCCCTGTCACAGCCCGACGCTCGACCGTGTGATCGGGCTCGCCGTGCTCGAGGCGCCGTTCGCGACGCTCGGCGGCCACGTCGACGTCGCCGTCGGCGACGGCACCGCTCCTGCGACGGTCGAGCCGCTGCCGGTTTACGACCCGGACAAGCGCCACCCTCGTGGATAGCTGGACGCAGGACCAGCTCGACACGTTCCGGCGCGACGGCTTCGTCGTCGTCGAGGAGGGCTTCGTCGGCGAGGAGACGGTCGAGCTCCTGCGCGAGCGGTTCGAGCCGCTCTTCGCCGGCCGCTACGAGACGGGCATCCGCCCGGACGAGGTGAACTGGGTGCCCGGCCGCGACCCGGAGGACCGCACGAGGCAGATCTGCAACGGCTGGAAGGCCGATCCGCCCATCGCGGCGCAGGTCCTCTCCGAGCGGACAGGACGGCTCGCCGCGGAGCTGATCGGCTGGAACGGCGTGCGGCTCGTGCAGGACAACGTGATCTGGAAGCCGCCGGGCGCGAAGGCGCTCGGCATGCACCAGGACGGGAGCTATCTCGACTACCTCGTCCCGCCGGAGATGATCACGTGCTGGATCGCGCTCGACGACACCTCGGCCGAGTCCGGCACGATCACGTACGCGGCCGGCTCGCACCGCTGGCCGCGCTCGCCGGAGAATCGCGGCGAGTTCCACGCCCCGGCCGACTGGCTCGCACCGGTGGAGCGCGCCCGGCCGGCGGACGCGGAGCTGCGGCTCGTGCCGCTCGTCGTGCGCGCGGGCGGGGCGGCGTTTCACCACTTCAACACGTTTCACGGCTCCGGACCGAACACCGGCGCCGTGCATCGCCGCTCGGTGATCTCGCACCTCGTGCCGGCCGAGGCGCGCTTTCATCCGGAGCACGTCGACCCGACGTACTCGCGTTACCGCCGCGTCGACGACCCGACGATGGACGAGTCGTTCTTCCCGATCGTCTGGAGGCGGGACGGCTACCGCACGGGTTGGCTGGAGGGTTGACCGGGGACAGGCTCGCGCCGGTCGCCGACCGAAAGCCCTGCTCCCGAAGACCGAGCCTGTCCCCGGCGTGCCTTAGTGGACGATGAGCACGTCGCAGTGCGCGTGCCGTGAGACCGCCTGGCTGACGCTCTGCCCGAGCAGCCGCTCGACGACGTTCGGCTCACGCGTGCCGACGACGATCATGTCGGCGTTGCGCTCGTCGGCCAGCTGCACGATCGTCTCCGCCGGCTCGCCGACGGCGGCCTGGTACTCGGCGTCGATGCCCATGCCCTGGAGGTGCGCGCGTGCGTGCGCCAGCTCCTCCTTGTGCTCGGCCGGCGTGTCGGTCGGGTCGATCCCCCCGGCGCTCCGCCCGATCGAGATCATCACCGGTGCGACGCTCGTGACGATCAGCTTCGCATCGAACGCCTTCACGAGCTCGGCGGCCCGGTCGAGCGCGCGCTTTGCCGGCTCGGTCTCGTCGTAGCCGACAACGATGGTCTTCATCTCGGTCTCCTTCGTCGGGGTGTCCGATCATGATTCTCCTGCGTTCGGGCCGCCGTCACAAGTCCGGCACCCAGACGAGGCAGGGTGCCCGCTCGCGGAGCGTGCGCGCCGCCCGCCGGACGGTCCGGCGGGAGAGCAGCTCCGGGTCGGGCCCGAAGACGAGCAGCCCCGGCTCGCGCTCGGACACGAGCTCGAGCAGCGCGCGGACCGGGCGCGGGCTGCGGATCCTGAGCCGCTCGACCGCCACCCCGAGCGACGCCGCAAGCGCGGCGGGTGCGGCGAATGCGGCCGCCTCCTCCGGCGAGTCGACCTGGTCGTAACCGAGCAGCACCGACAGCGGCAGCGGCGGGAGCTCGGCGAGCACGACGACGACGAGCGGCTGTCCGGACTCCACGGCGGCGTCCACGGCGAGCTCGCACGCCGACTGAACGAAAGGGACCCGCAGCGTGGCGAGGACGACCGGCCGGCGACCCGCGGCCCGCCCGGACAGACGGGGTGGCGCGGTTACTCGGGGTGCAGCTGCCACGTCGGCAGGCTACGTGCGCGCCGCCGAACCTTCGCCCG
Organism: Gaiellaceae bacterium; assembly: GCA_035623575.1. GTDB lineage: Bacteria > Actinomycetota > Thermoleophilia > Gaiellales > Gaiellaceae > Palsa-739. The sequence goes on along the minus strand of DASPTD010000068.1, from coordinate 11,322 downwards.
CCACAGCGGCATGTAGAACAGGTACCAGGCGGCCAGCACGACCGGCAGCAGCAGGAAGAGCGACTCCGAGACGAGCACGGCGAGGAGGACGAAGACGACGCCGAGCACGAGCGCGAAGCCGATCGCGGAGAGGCGGAAGCGCTTCATCTCACGGAGGATGCCGTCGTACTCGGAGGCCGGGATCTGCGCGGTGTTCCAGCGGCGGCCGCACTGCCCGCACTCCCAGCGCTCGCCGTACGGGACCTGACGCACCTCGCCGCACTCGCATTTGATCGTGATCGGCGGCCCCCGCATCGGCGGCTCGATTCTACCTCGTCACAATTGCCGATTCGGCACCCGGCCCGACACCGGCGGCAATATTGCATGCGACTGTCCCAGGTGTTACTTTCGACCGGAATTCCGGCCTGCGAGGGCGTCAACCGCGAGGGAGGTGTCGCAGTGGCTGAGGCGGCGATCGAAGAGCGACAGCTGCTGAAATCGCTTCGCTGGTACGACGGGTTCGTGATCGCGCTCTGCAACCCGGGCTTCCTGATCGGGTCGCTCGGGTTCTCGGTGGGGGCGCTGGGCGGCTGGGGCGCCATGGCGCTGTGGGGCATCTCGGCGACGATCGGCCTGCTCTCGAACTGGATCTACTCCGAGACGGCCGCGATGTTCCCGCACCAGTCGGGCGGGATCTCGCTCTACGCGCACGAGGGGTGGCGCCGCTACTTCTCGCTCGTCGGGCCGGTGGCCACGTTCGGCTACTGGATCGGCTGGTCGGTCGTGCTCTCGATCTTCGGAAAGCTGATCGGCGACCTCGTCGTCTCGAAGTGGTTCCCGGGCCAGGCGAGCCATGTCTACTTCAGCATCGGCAACAACCACATCGGGCTCTCGGACTCGATCGCGATCGGCCTGATCATCGCCGTCTGGCTCTTCAACATCTTCGGCGTGAAGCCGTCGCTCTGGGTCGGCTACATCACCGGCATCCTGCTCATGGTGCCGCTCGTCATCTTCATGATCGTCCCGTTCGTGAACGGCGACTACCACAGCGCGAACATGACGTGGGCGATCGGCGGGCAGTGGGGCGGCCTGCGCGTCGCGTTCGTCTGGCTGTTCCTCATGTGCTGGTCGGCCTACGGGATCGAGGTCTGTGCGAGCTTCGCGCCCGAGTACCACGACACGAAGCGCGACACCGCGATCGCGCTCCGCACCGCGGCGACGTTCTCCCTGCTCGTCTACGTGATCCTGCCGATGGGCGTGACGGGGGCGAGCGGGGTCGACTTCATCAACAAGCAGGGCGCGGAGGGCCAGTTCTTCACGGGCCTCCTGAACCATCTCGTCGGCTCCGGCTTCGCCGGGGTCGTGCTCGTGTTCCTGCTGCTCAGCCTCGTGCTGTCGATGAACTCGTCGACGGCCGACGGGGGGCGGGCGCTCTACGGGATCTCGCGCGCCGGGATGACGATCAAGGAGCTCGGCGTGCTGAACCGGTTCCACGTCCCGGCCCGGGCGATGACGGTCGACCTCGTGGTCAACATCGGCCTGGTGCTCTTCGTCTCGAGCAACCTCGCCATCCTCTACCTGAGCAACATCGGCTACGTCTTCGCCCATATCGCCGCGATGACCGGCTTCCTCCTGCTCCGCAAGGATCGGCCCGACTGGCCGCGGCCGATCAAGGTGGCCCCCGTCTGGCTGCCCATCGCGGTCGTGATCGCGGCGTCGAACATCGTCTTCCTCGTCGTCGGCGCGGGCAGCCCGAAGCTGAACGGCTACGGGACCTGGGGCGACTTCTGGATCGGGATCGGCGTCCTCGCCATCTCCATCGTGCTCTACGCCTTCCGGAAGGTCGTGCAGGACAAGCAGCCGATCCACTTCCGCGAGGAGACCCCGAAGCTCCCGGACGACATGACCGCACCTCCGACCGCGGTCGGCGCTCCGGCGACCTGAGCAGCAGCGGCGGGAGGGGCTGCTGCGGCCGCCCCTCCCGCCCACCAGTGGTGTGCACGTGAGCAAGCAGTCCGCAAGAACCGCCGCATCCGCCCGAAGGAGGCCTGCGCACGATGGCGCGTAACCCGAAGCACGACGTCCTCTTCGAGCCGATCCAGATCGGGCCGAAGACGATGAAGAACCGCTTCTACCAGATCCCCCACTGCAACGGCTTCGGCTCGGAACGGCCGCTCAGCCAGGCGTACTTCCGTGCGATGAAGGCCGAGGGCGGCTACGCCGCCTGCTGCACCGAGTACTGCTCGATCTCGCCCGAGTCCGACGACACGCACCGCGTCTCCGCCCGGATCTGGGACGACGGCGACATCCGCAACCTCGGGATCATGTGCGACATGCTCCACGAGCACGGCGCGCTCGCCGCGTGCGAGCTCTGGTACGGCGGGCCGCATGCCCCCTGCATGGAGTCGCGGTGCGTCCCCCGCGGCCCGTCGCAGATCCCGAGCGACTTCGAGTACCTGACCTACTCGAAGGAGATGGACAAGGACGACATCCGCGACGTCCAGCAGATGTACGTCGACGCGGCCAAGCGCGCGCGCACCGCAGGCTTCGACATCGTCTACGTCTACGGCTCCCACTCCTACCTGCCGCAGCAGTTCCTCACGCCGTACTACAACCACCGCACCGACGAGTACGGCGGCTCGCTCGAGAATCGCGCCCGCTTCTGGCGCGAGACGATCGAGCAGGTGAAGGCCGCCGTCGGCGACGACTGCGCGATCTGCGTGCGTATCTCGACCGACATGTTCCTCGGCGAGGCCGGCACGCAGCTCGAGCGCGACGCGCTGCCGTTCGTCGAGCTGGTCGACCACCTCGTCGACGTCTGGGACGTCAACGTCTCCGGCATCTCCGAGTGGGGCGAGGACGCGACGCCGTCGCGCTTTTACCCGCAGGGCCGGCAGCTTCCGTGGCAGGCCGCGGTGAAGTCGGTCTCGAAGAAGCCCGTCCTCGGCGTCGGCCGCTGGACGAACCCCGATGCGATGGTCGACGCGATCAACTCCGGCAAGCTCGACATCATCGCCACCTGCCGCCCGTCGATCTCGGACCCCTTCCTGCCACAGAAGATCGACGAGGGCCGCCTCGACGACATCCGCGAGTGCATCGGCTGCAACATCTGCATCTCGCGCTGGGAGATCGGCGGCCCGCCGCTGATCTGCACGCAGAACGCGACCGCGGGCGAGGAGTACCGGCGCGGCTGGCATCCGGAGCGCTTCGAGCCGGCCGCGAACGCCGACAACGACGTCCTCGTCGTGGGGGCCGGGCCGGCCGGCATGGAATGCGCGATGATCCTCGGCAAGCGCGGCATGCGCCGCGTGCACCTCGTCGAGGCCCAGGACGACATGGGCGGCATCATGCGGTGGATCCCGGAGCTGCCCGGGCTCGGGGAATGGGCGCGGGTCGTCAACTACCGCAAGATCCAGATCGACAAGCTGAAGAACGTCGAGTTCATCCCCGACACGAGGCTCGACGCGCAGGGCGTCAAGGAGTACGGCGCCGAGATCGTGATCGTCGCCACCGGCGCCTACTGGGCGACCGACGGGCTCAACGGCGCCACGCACGACACGATCCCGGGAGCCGACGCGAGCCTCGCGCACATCCTCACGCCCGAGCAGATCATGGTCGAGGGCAAGGCCGTCCCGGGCAACCGCGTGATCGTCTTCGACAACGACGGCTACTTCATGGGCGTCTCGCTCGCGGAAAAGCTCGCACTCGAGGGCAAGCAGGTGACGATCATGACGCCGATGGGCCACATCGCGCCCTACATGCACTTCACGCTCGAGGCGCCGAACATGCACCGCAAGCTGCACAAGCTCGGCGTCGAGATCGTCACGTACCACATGCCGACGAGGATCGAGGCTGGCGGCGTCACGGCGAGCCACGTCTACGACACGGACGGGCACGAACGGAGCTTCGAGACCGACGCGGTCGTCCTCGTCTCGCAGCGCCGCTCGAACGAGGCGCTCTTCCGCGAGCTCAAGGACGTCGTCGGGCGCGAGGCCCTCGCGGAGGAGGGCGTCCACGCGCTCTACCGGATCGGCGACTGCGAGGCGCCGCGGCTGACCGCGGACGCGATCTTCTCGGCGCATCGCCTCGCCCGCGAGATCGACGCGCCGAACCCGGAGGTGCCGCTGCCGTTCAAGCGGGAGCGGCGCGTTCCCGATGCGGGATCCCTCGAGGACGATCTCCGCGAGCTGCAGGCGCGGCGGGAAAGGGAGGCGGTGCCGGCCTGAAGGTCCTCGTCGCGGTCAAGCAGATCAAAGTCCTCGGCGACGAGGTCGAGTTGACGACGGACGGCCGGGACGTCGATCCCGACTACCTCGACCGCGCGCTGAACGAGTGGGACGCGTGCGCGACCGAGGAGGCGATTCGCATCCGGGAGCGCCTCGGCGACGGCGAGGTCGTGGTCGTCACGGTCGGCGACGCCCAGGCCGAGGGCGCGCTCCGGCGTTGCCTCGCCATGGGCGCGGATCGCGCGGTCCGCGTCGACGCAGAGCCGCTCGACCCGGTCTCGACCGCCCGGGCGCTCGCCGCCGCCGTCGCCGGCGAGTCGCCCGACCTCGTGCTCGCGGGCGTGCAGTCCGCCGACTCGGTCCAGGGGTCGACCGGCGTCGCGCTCGCCGAGCTGCTGGGGATCGCGCGCGTCGCGGTCGTGACGAGGCTCGAGTGGAGCGGCGCCGGCCCGGCCACCGTCCACCGCGAGCTCGAGGGCGGGCTCGTCGACGTGGTCGAGGTCGACACGCCGGCACTGCTGACGATCCAGACCGGCATCAACGCGCCCCGCTACGCGAACCTGCGGGCGATCAAGCAGGCCGAGCAACGCGAGATCGCCGTCCTGACGGCGGATCCCGGCGAGCCCGCCTACCGGGTGCGGCGGATGTTCCCGCCGCCGCGCGGAGCCGGCGCCGACCTGCTGGACGGGAGCCCCGCAGAGGTGGCGCAGCGGATCCTCGAGATCGTCCGGGAGCGGCTCGCGTGAGCCGGCGCCTGCGACGCCGTTTCCAGGTCGTGCGGGCTTCGCCCGCGCGGCCGTCTGAAACCGACCGGCCCACCATCCGTCGGAAGGTCGGCCCATGAGCGTCCTCGTCGTCGCCGAGCACCTGCGCGGGCAGGTGCGGGAGGTCACGTACGAGCTGGTCTCGGCGGCACGCTCGCTCGGCGGACCGACTGTGCTTGCCGTTATCGCGAGCGACCCGGGCGCGCTCGACGTGAACCGGTCCGGCGTCGACGAGATCGTCCACGTGCGGGTGACGCAGGACGAGTTCGAGAGCGACGTCTACCAGCGTGCGCTCGAGGCGCTGGTCGAGGAGCGGCAGCCGCAGGTCGTCCTGCTCGGGTTCACGGTGAACGGCATGGGCTACGCGGCCGCGGTCGCCGCGAAGCTGGGCCTCGGCTTCGCGAGCGACGTCTTCGCCGTGTCTCGCGACGGCGACGGGATCGTCGCCACGCGCGCCTTCTACGGCTCGAAGGTGCACGGCGAGGTCGAGTTCCCCGCCGGGAGGCCGGTGCTCCTCCTGCTGCGGCCGACGGCCTGGCCGCCGGCCGAGGGCCCCGGGGCGGCAACCGTGTCCGAGCTCGCGCTCGCGCCGGTCGCCTCGCGCGCGCGGCACAAGGAGTTTCGCGAGGTGGAGAAGGGCGACGTCGACATCACGACCGCGGACTTCCTTCTCTCGATCGGCCGCGGCATCGGCGAGCAGGAGAACGTCGCCATGTTCGAGGAGCTCGCCGGGAAGCTTGGCGCGACGCTCTCCGTCTCGCGCCCGCTCGTCGACGCCGGCTGGATGTCGAACGCGCGCCAGGTCGGCCAGTCGGGCAAGACGGTGAAGCCGAAGGTCTATCTCGCCTTCGGCATCTCGGGCGCCGTGCAGCACCTCGCCGGCATGAAGACGAGCGAGACGATCATCGCCGTCAACACCGATCCCGAGGCGGCGATCTTCGACGTGGCGCACTACGGCGCCGTCGCAGACCTCTTCGACGTCGCCGAGGAGCTGGCGAAGCTCGTTTGACCGAAACTCGGCAGACGTTCGCCGGTCTCGCGCACTGGGAGATCGTCTTCTGGTACGGGTTGATCGTCGTCTCGACGGCGGTGTTCTTCTGGGGAGTCGCGCGGCTCGTGCTCAGGTACCGGCGCGGCCGCTCGACGGTGGAGCTGCGCGGCATCGGGCGGCGCGCGCTGCGCGCGGCCGGGATCGTCCTTACGCACCGGTGGATCAAGCGCCGCGACCCGCTCGCCGGGATCGGCCACGCGCTCATCTTCTACGGCTTCATGGTCCTGTTCGCCGGCACGACCATCCTCGCCTTCCAGGACGACTTCGCCAAGCCGGTGCTCGGCTTCGACTTCTGGCGAGGCTCCTTCTACCTCGGCTACTCGCTCGTGCTCGACGTGTTCGGGATCGCGCTCGCGGTCGGGCTCGCGATCATGATCGTCAAGCGGCTCCGCCATCCGCCGCGGCTCGACTACCGCCGCCCCGACCGCGAGGAGGACCGCCGCAGCTACGTGATCGGCGACTGGGTGTTCGTCGGCTGCCTCTTCTTCCTCGCGCTCTCCGGCTTCCTGCTCGAGGCCTTCCGCATCGCCTGGACGAACCCGTCCTTCGAGACCTGGTCGCCGGTCGGCTGGGCGGTCGGCCACGGCTTCAAGGGGCTCGGCATGACCGCGCAGGAGGCCTCGACCGCACACTTCGCCACCTGGTGGACGCACGGTGTCGTCGCGCTCGCGTTCGTGGCCTCGATCCCGTTCACGAAGGCGGTGCACATGCTCGCCGGCCCGGCGAATGTCACGGTACGCGACGAGCGGGCCGGCAAGGCGCTGCCGCCGCTGCCGGAGGGCGCGACGGCCGAGCAGGTCGGCTACGGCCGCATCGCCGACCTCTCGTGGGAGCACCTCGTCTCGCTCGACGCGTGCACGAAGTGCGGCAAGTGCCATGCCGCCTGCCCCGCGAACGCCTCCGGCTATCCGCTCTCGCCGCGCGACGTGATCCTCGACCTGCGCGAGCTTTCCGCACACGCCGGTCCCGCGGCCGAGATCGGCGGGCGCATCCGGCCGGAGACGGTGTGGTCGTGCACCCAGTGCATGGCGTGCGTCGAGATCTGCCCGGTCGGGATCGAGCACGTGCCGATCATCAACCAGCTGCGGCGCCGCCTCGTCGACCAGGGCGAGCTCGACCCGCTCCTGCAGTCGACGCTCGAGGCGGTCTACGAGACCGGCAACTCGTTCGGGGAGCCGAAGCGGAAGCGGCCGCGCTGGACGCGGGAGCTCGGCTTCGACGTGAAGGACGTCAGGCGCGAGCCGGCCGAGCTCCTGTGGTTCGTCGGCGACTACGCCTCCTTCGACGCACGCAATCAGCGCGCGACGCAGGCCCTCGCGCGGATCCTGCACGCCGCCGGCGCGGACTTCGGGATCCTCTTCGACGCCGAGAAGACCGCCGGCTGCGACGTGCGCCGAGCCGGCGAGGAGGGCCTGTGGGCCGCGCTCGCCGAGGAGAACGTGCGCACGATCTCCGGCTGCGAGTTCGAGCGGATCTTCTCCTCCGACCCGCACACCTTCCACACACTGCGCAACGAGTACCCGCAGCACGGCGGCGACTGGCCCGTCGTGCACCATTCGCAGCTCCTGCTCGAGCTACTCGAGGAGGGCGCGCTCACACCGCGGCGGCAGCTGGGCCGCCGCGTCACCTACCACGACCCCTGCACGCTCGGCCGCTACAACGGCGTCTACGACGCGCCGCGGCGGGTGCTCGAGGCGATCGGCTGCGAGCTCGTCGAGATGCCACGCAACCGTGACAACTCGTTCTGCTGCGGCGCCGGCGGCGGGCGCATCTGGATGCAGGAGCTGAAGAAGGAGGGATTCAGGCGTCCCAGCGAGCAGCGCATCGACGAGGCGGTCGGACTCGGCGGGCTCGACTACTTCGTCGTCTGCTGCCCGAAGGACGTGACGATGTACGAGGATGCGATCAAGACCTCGGGTCATCAAGGGGAGCTCGAGCTCCGCGAGCTGTCCGAGCTCGTGCTCGAGTCGCTCGGCCTACCCGTTCAGGAACCGGTGGCCGCGGCCGCCGCCGACAAGGAGGAGCCGTGAGCAAGGAGACTGCATTCCACCCGCGACTGACGGCGCTCACCGATCAGTGGATGGATCTGTTCGGCTACTGGGCGCCGTCCGTGGTCACCGACACGCGCGAGGAGTATCGCGCTGTTCGCGAGACGGCGGGGCTGATGGACTTCACGATGCTGCGCAAGGTGGACATCGACGGGCCCGGTGCGCTCGAATTCGTCAACCGCGTCGTCGCCCGGAACGTGTCGAAGCTCGGGCAGGGGCACATCGCCTACGGGCCGCTCGTGGACGAGGACGGCAAGATGGTCGACGACTGCACGGTGATGCCGCGCGGTCCCGGCCGCGTCCGCTTCTGCGGCGCGAACGACCGCGACTTCGAGATCTTCCGCGCCGAGGCCGAAGGTACCGAGATCCGCGTGCGCGAGTTCACCGACGCAATGCCGCACCTCTGCCTCCAGGGCCCGAGCAGCCGGCAGATGCTCCAGCCGCTCGCGAACCGGGATCTGTCGAAGGGAGCGTTCCCCTACTACACGTTCCACGAGGACGTCGAGATTGCGGGGGTCCCGATCTTCATGACGCGGCTCGGGTACACGGCGGAGCTCGGCTACGAGCTCTGGGTCGAGCGCGACCGCGCGCTCGAGCTCTGGGACGCGCTGATCGAGGCGTGCGAGCCGCAGGGCATGAAGGTGATCGGCATGACCGCGCTCGACCTCTTCCGCATCGAAGGCGGCTTCATCATCGGCGGCGTCGAGTACGACCCGTCCGTGTCCCCGTACGAGTGCGGCCTCGGCTGGGCGGTCTCGTTCGACAAGGAGCCGCTGCGGGGCCGGGCGGGCCTCGAGCGCGACCGCGACCGGTCGACGCTGCGCCTGACGAGCGTCATGCTCGAGTCGGGCGGCGACGCCGCGAGCGGGGCGCCGCTCTCCGTCGACGGCGACGAGGTCGGCTTCGTGACGCAGGCGGTCGTCTCCCCGTTCCTCGACGGCAAGACGCTCGGCCTCGCGAAGGTGCCGAAGCCCCTCGCACAGGCCGTCGGCACGCGCGTCGCCGCCCGCGTCGGCGGCGAGGAGGTCGCGGGCGAGATCGTGCAGCACCCGGTCTACGACAAGGAGCGGAGGCGCGCGAAGGAGTCCTAGGGCCGGGTCGTGAGGAGCGCGTGGATCTGCTTCGTCAGGTCCGCGATCTGCTCCGTCATCTCCTTGTCCTGCTGTGTGAGGTCGGTGTTCGACTGGAGCAACTCGAGGAGCTTGTCGGTCTCTGCCTTCGCGGCCCGCTCGAGCCGGCTGTGGCTCTTGTTGATCCGATCGGAGTGCATCTTGTCGCGGTCGGCCTGTCGCGTCTGCGCGAGCAGGATCAACGGCGCCGCGTAGGCGGCCTGGAGGGAGAACAGGAGGTTCAGGGCGATGAACGGATAGACATCCCAGGCGAACCCGAGATGCAGCTGGCTCGAGTTGAGCGCGACCCAGGCGGCGACGGCGACGGTCTGCCCCAGGATGTACTGCGGCGTGCCGAAGAACCTCGCCGCCTTCTCCGCCACTCGTCCGAACGCGTCGTTGCCGAACGCGCCGTGAAGCTCCACGTGACGATGCTGCAGCTCGTTCGCGGCTTCGACCGCACCGTCTGTGGACGCCATGCGTGGCGTGTTCTCGACCTTGCAGCCCGTTCCTCCACTCAGTGCCCCTGCGGCAGCTCGAAGCGCGCGATGATGCCTTTGTCGCCCCCCTCAGGTACCGGGCGTTCGGGATGCCGTGTCGCCACCCAGGCGACGCCCCGCTCCGGGTAGGCCACGATGTCCGGGAAGCGCTTGGTCGAGACGGCGAGGATCCTCACCGGCTGATCCGTCGGGTTCGAGAAGACGTGCAGGCCGGCCGGGCCTTCGGGGAAATAGACCACGTCGCCGGGCGAGAGCTGCTCCTCGCCCTCGGGCGTGCGGAGGGTCGGCGTGCCGTTGAGAACGAAGAACATCTCTTCGACGCCGTAGTGCATGTGCAGCCAATCCCCGGGTGACCCAGGAAGAAGCTCGCGCAGGGACGCGCCGAGCATGTCGGCCCCAAGCGGATGCCCGAACCAGCGGACACGCAGGTCGAGGTCGTCATGCACTTCATCCCAAGGCTCGTCGGCCAGGAAGCTCAGGCGGTGCATCGGATTCCTCCTTCTCGACTCGGGTTGCGGACCTCAGCGCGCGTGCAGCTCGCGAACCGCGAGCCAGGTAGGCGTGCTGTCGAAGTCGAGGTAGCGCGTGCGCCGCACGATCAGGTCGGCATCGCCGAGCAGCGGCGAGCGCACCACGCCGCCGTGCAGCCGCGCCGAGTGATAGTGGCTCGGGGCGAGCTCGACCGCGGTGCGGTGCAGCTCGTGCTCGCGCCAGCGCACGGGCACGTCGGCCCCGCCGCAGAGGATGAGATTGCCGTACCGGCCGTCCGGAAGCTCGAGGTTGAAGTAGCTGAGGACGCCGGGAACCTCCTCGAGCGTGTCGACGATCCCCTCCTCGAGACGATGGATCGGGGCATGGTCGACGTCCGCCCGCGCCTGGCCGAAGAATCCGACCGTCGTCAGCTCGCCGGCCGCGAGGAGCGCGCCGGGGCCCGGAATGCGGATCCACGTGCGCAGGCCGGCCGCATCATGGCGGCGCACGAGGACGGCGTCTCCCCCGGCCTGCGTGTCGGGCCAGCCGCGCGCGAACGCGCGCAGCCGCGCGAGCATGCCGCGCATGACGGAGGCATCCTCGTCGCTCCTCTCCGGATCGGTGAACGGCCGCCCTTCGACGAGAGTGTCGGGCCCGAGCTCGACGACGGCTGGCTCCACGACCGTATGGTGCCAGGCACGGTGCCTGCCACCAAAGTCCGTAGCATCGCGGCCATGAACCATTTTGGGCACGTGGATCTGCGGGTGGCTGACATGCCGGCCGCCCTCGTCTTCTACGAGGAACTGATGCCGGCGCTCGGATTCACCGAGAGGTATCACGGCGACGACTGGAAGGTATGGGCGACGAGCGATCCGCTTCCGGGAACAGCGTATTTCGGCGTTACAGAGAAAGTCGGGCACGTTGCCAACAGCAACCGGATCGCCTTCTGGGTCGAGTCTGCGAGCGAGGTTGACCGAGTTGCGGAGGTTGCACGCTCAGCCGGTGCGGCGGACATCAGCGGACCGAAGCCGATGCCGTACGGGCCCGGGTACTACGCTGCGTTCTTCGCGGATCCGTCGGGCAACCGGCTCGAGGTTTACGTCCGGCCCGAGTAGTTACCTGCGGCGGTCCATGAATGCCATGCGGGGCGGGGCGACCCTCGCATGCGCCAGTG
>DASPTD010000052.1:0-40317 GCA_035623575.1 Gaiellaceae bacterium | reverse complement strand
CGCTCGAGCGGCAGGCCGCGGGTCGACCAGTCGCTCCAGCCGCCGGGATAGAGCCTTCCCTCGCGGCCGCCGAGCGCGGCGCGGTGGAGGACGACGCAGGCGGTGATGCCGGAGCCACAGTAGGCGACGAGCTCGCCCGCGGGAAGCGCGTCAGGCTGCGTCTCCGTCCAGGGTGCGTTGAGCGAGCCGGGGATCCGCCCGGGCGGGCTGTCGATCGGGTTCGGCTCGCCGCGCCAACGGCTCGCGATGCGGGCGTCGACGAGCACGAGCGCCCGGTCGGCGAGCCGCCGCACGAGCTCCGGCGCCTCGATCGTGTCGTCGACGCGCTCGTGCGCCGCGAACGCCGCCGGCTCGATCTCCTCGTCGCCGCTTTGCAGCCGGCCGCCCCAGGCGTCGACCCCGGGCAGGAGCACCGCGCACTCGTCGTGGCCGTAGTGGCGCAGGAGCCACCAGAGACGTTCCGCGCCGCCTCCGCTGCCGTAGGCGACGACGCGGACGCCCGGGCCGATTCCGGCCCGCGAGGCGGCACGGGCGAAGAGGTCCGCGGCGGGAAGGGGGTGCCTGCCCTGGTCGGAGACGGAGAGGTCGGAGAGGTCGTCGTCGACGTCGAGGAACGAGGCGCCGGGCACGTGCCCGGCGAGGTAGAGCTCACGCCCGCGTCCGGGCGCCCCGAGCTCCCAGCGGCAGTCGACGAACTGGGTGCGCACGCGCAGCGAGCGTAGATCAGCCGACGGTGGCGCTGCGCCGCTCGAGCATGACGACGTCGCGCCAGACGCCGTTCAGCTCGCCGAGCCGCTCGCGTACGCCGACCGCCCGGAACCCGCACGCCAGGTGCAGTGCCATGCTGGCTTCGTTCTCGGGGAAGACCCCCGCCTGGAGCGTCCAGACGCCGGCGGCCTCCGAGCGGACGATCAGCTCGTCGAGCAGCGACCGCCCGACCCCGCGCCCCTGCGCGTGCGCGGCGACGTAGACGCTGAGCTCGGCGACGCCGCGATAGCAGCAGCGGTCCGAGACGGGCGAGAGGGCGGCCCAGCCGGCGACGGCGCCGTCGAGCTCGGCCACGAGCCGCAGCTCGAGGTGCGCGGCGTCCCAGCGGTCCCAGGAGGGAACATCGGTCTCGAACGTCGCGTTGCCGGTGCGGATGCCGTCGGCGAATGCGGCGGCGACCTGCGGCCAGTCCTCCGGCCGCAGGTCGCGGATGACGGTTGCCACTCTAGGCGTCGTAGTAGAGCGAGAACTCGAGCGGATGCGGACGCAACCGTACCGGGTCGACCTCGTTCTCGCGTTTCCAGTCGATCCACGTGCGGATCAGCTCCTCGCCGAAGACGCCGCCCCTCATGAGGAACCCGTGGTCTGCCTCGAGGGCGTCGAGCGCCTCGGCGAGGGAGCCCGGCACGGTGCCGATGTCGTGCTCTTCCTCGAACAGGTCGAAGTCGGCGGGCTCGCCGGGGTCGAGGCCCCGCTCGATCCCGTCGAGACCGGCCATGAGCATGGCCGAGAACGCGAGATACGGATTCGCGAGCGCGTCGGGGCAGCGGAACTCGAGCCGCTTCGCCTTCGGCGAGTCGCTGTACATCGGGATGCGGATGCAGGCCGAGCGGTTCCGCGACGAGTACGCGAGGTTCACCGGCGCCTCGTAGCCGGGCACGAGCCTGCGGTACGAGTTCGTCGTCGGCGCGCACAGCGCGAGCAGCGCGGGTGCGTGGGCCAGCAGTCCCGCCGCGTACGACCGCGCGAGCGCGGACAGGCCCGCGGGCCCGGACTTGTCGGCGAACAGCGGCGTGCCCTCCTTCCAGAGGGACTGGTGCGTGTGCATGCCCGAGCCGTTGTCGCCGAAGACCGGCTTCGGCATGAACGTCGCCGTCTTGCCGGCCTCGCGCGCCGTGTTCCTGACGACGTACTTGTAGACCATGATCTGGTCGGCCATCCGGGTCAGCGACTGGAAGCGGAGGTCGATCTCGCACTGGCCGGCGGTGGCGACCTCGTGGTGGTGGAACTCGCACGGGATCCCGAGCCGCTCGAGGGTGAGCACCATCCGGCTGCGCAGGTCGTGCAGCGTGTCGTGGGGCATCACCGGGAAGTAGCCGTGCTTCTCGCGGATCGTGTAGCCGAGGCCCGGCTCGCCCGAGTTCCAGTACCCCTCGCGCGCGTCGACCCTGTAGCGAGCCTCGTTCGGGCCGCTCGCGTACGACACCTCGTCGAAGACGAAGAACTCGCACTCCGGCCCGACGTAGCAGGTGTCCGCGATGCCGGTCGAGCGCAGGTACTCCTCGGCGCGCCTCGCCACGCGGCGCGGGTCCTTGTCGTACGGCTCGCGGGTGATCGGATCGACGATCTCGCAGACGAGGGAGAGGGTCGGCGCCTCGGTGAAGGGGTCGAGGATCGCGGTCGCCGCGTCGGGCATCAGCAGCATGTCGCTCTCGGAGATCCCCTGCCAGCCGCGGATCGAGGAGCCGTCGAAACCGAGCCCCTCCTCGAACGCCTCCTCGCCGAAGCCGGCGACGGGCAGCGAGACGTGCTGCCACGTGCCGAGCAGGTCGCAGAACTTCAGGTCGACCATCACGGCGCGGGTCTCCCGCGACCATTCCAGCGCGGCGCGGGGCTCGACGTCGCCCTCGAGGTAATGCCGCAGCTCACTCTCGATCTCGGCCATCCGATCCTCCTCAGGACCAATAAAAAAGCCCCACGACTCCCCGAGTCGTGAGGCACCATCGCCTCGGCCGCCCGCCTGCTGCGGCGGTCTGCCTGACCTCACGTTAGCCACAACGGCAGACGGCGGTCAAGCGGTTAGTCACGGGGACAGACCCCAGGGGTTCGGCCCTCGTGACCCGTACTCGAGCCACCGGGGTCTGTCCCCGCGTGCCTAGTGCGGGCCGATCAGGGCGGCGGTGACGCCGAGGGCGACGAGGATGGCGCCGCCGAACACGCGCTGGAAGCGGATCACGCGCCTCGACCCGCGCAACCGGTCGGCCACCGTGCCGGCGACGACCGCGTACAGGCTGTCGCTCATCATCCCGAGCGCCGCGAAGCTGAGGCCGAGCACGAGCACCTGGAGCCAGACGTGGCCGCGCGACACGTCCACGAACTGGGGCAGGAAGGCGAAGATGAAGACGATGGTCTTCGGATTGAGCACGTTGACGACGATCCCGTCCGTGTAGAGGCGGCGCAGGCTTCGGGGCGCCGGGCCGTCCAGCGCCTCGTCGCCGGCACGCGTCAGCAGCCGCCGGACGCCCAGAAGCACGAGGTAGGCCGCGCCGACGTACTTGACGCCGTTGAAGGCGACCGGTGACGCGAGCACGAGCGAGGAGAGCCCGGCGGTCGCAGCCGTGATGTGCACGAGCGTCCCCGTGGTGATGCCGAACACGGACACGAGGCCTGCCGTGCGGCCCTGGTCGATGCTCCGCCCCACGATGTAGAGCACCGCCGGTCCGGGGATCGCGAGCAGGCCGACCCCGGCGACGAGGAAGAGCGCATACGTCGAGAGCGACGGCATGGGTGGTCAAACGTACAAGGCAGCGACCTCCCTGGCGGTCTCGGCGACGCGCTCGCGCAGCTCACCGGGCTCGAGCACCTCGACGTCGGGCCCGAACCGCAGCAGCTCGCGGTACGCCTGGCCGAAGTCCTCGAAGGAGAGCACGGCGCGCCCGTCGTCCGCCACGCGCGGCTCGTCGGGGAGATACCGGCGCGCGGGGCCGGAGACGCGCACCACCACCTCGACGCGCGGCCGTCCGTGCTCGAACGCCTCCGACCACTCCTGCCAGAAGCCCGTCAGGTCGAAGCCCGCCGGGCGCTCGAACGGCTCGTCGAGCGTGCGCACGGAGGCGACACGGGAGACCCGGTAGACGCGCATCCCGACGGAGCGCCGCGACACGAGGTACCACGCACCGCCCTTGAGCACGAGCCCGAGCGGGTCGACCGTGCGCCGGACGACCTCGATCCCCTCCCGGTAGCGCAAGCGGACGCGGCGCCCCTGCCAGACGGCGGCGGCGAGCACGGGAAGGTGCGGCACGCGGTCGCCTGCACGGAACCAGCCGCGGGTGTCGAGATGGAAGAGCCGCGTGGCGCGCGCCGCACGCTCCTGCAGCTCCACCGGAAGGGCCGCGAGCACCTTGAGCCGGGCCGCCGCCAGCTCGCCGCCGAGCCCGAGCTCGGCTGCAGGCCCCGGGATGCCGGCCGCGAACAGCGCCTCCGCCTCGTCTGCGGTGAGCCCGGTCAGCCTCGTGCGGTAGCCGCCGGCGAGCCGGTAGCCGCCGGCCGGGCCGCGCACCGCGTCGACGGGGACACCGGCCGCCGCGAGCGACTCGACGTCGCGGTGGACGGTCCGCACCGACACCTCGAGCCGGTCCGCGAGCTCGGCCGCGGTGAGCTGGCCGCGGGTCTGGAGCAGGAGAAGCAGTGAGACGAGCCTCGTAGCGCGCATGTCCTCGGGAGCCAACGCCCGGTGCCGGGCACCTGGACGTGTCTTCGACAAACATGACAGAAGATGGCCTGTTTGTCTGCAAGAGTTGCCGCCGTGGACGCGAACATCTGGAGCGACGACTGGGGCGAGCAGCCGGAGGACTGGTCGGGCGGCGGCGCCCGCTCGAAGCCCCTGCCGCGGGCGGTGGAGCGGCCCGGGCTCGGCGTGACCCTGTACGAGCTCGATCCCGGCGACTTCGTCGTCTACCACTTCCACCACGCCTGGGAGGAGCTGCTCGTCGTCCTGCGCGGCCGGCCCACCCTGCGCACGCCGGAGACGGAGCGGCAGCTCGACGAGGGCGAGTCCGTCTACTTCCCGCTCGGCGCAGAGGGCGCGCACGGGCTGCGCAACGAGACCGACGGGCCGGTGCGTTACCTGATGGCGTCGACGCTCTCGTCGCCGGAGGTCTGCGAGTACCCCGATCTGAAGCAGATCACCGCACAGGCGCGCACGCCGTCGCTCACGGGCGAGCGGCTGTGGCTCATCCACGACGTCGAGGGGGAGGCATGAGGGAGCAAGAGGAAGGCGCGCCGGGGATCGAGCTGCTGCTGCTCGAGCCGGAGATCGTCGCCTGGCTCGACGACTACCGGCCGGAGCCCGAGGAGGCGGCGGACGACGAGCCGCCCGACGCGGCATGAGCAGGCCGAACGTCTACGACGACGAGCCGGACATGACCGCGGAGAAGATGAAGATCCGTAGCCGCTTCGTCGGCAAGGCGGCCGGCGCGAAGGAGCTCGGGGCGTCGGTGCACGAGCTGCTTCCCGGGTCGACCGGCTTCCACCTGCACGCGCACTACGGGATGGAGGAGCTCTTCGTCGTGCTGAGCGGCCGGCCGACGCTGCGCACGGGCGGCGGCGAGGAGGAGCTCGGCCCCGGCGACGTCGTCTCGATGCCGCGCGGCATCGAGGGGCTGCATACGTTCACGAACCCGACGGACGAGCCGGCGCGCGTGCTCGCGATCTCGACGATGCCGGAGCCGGAGGTCGTGCTCTACCCGGAGATCGGCAAGTTCGGCGTCGCGACCCGCGACCCGTTCACCCCCGTCGCCGACGGCGGGGACGAGGGGATCGTCGGCCTGTTCGACCTCCCCGACAGCGCGTGATTTGACGTTGTCCGGTTGAACGCGTATCGTTCCCCGGCCATGTTGCTCTCGAACGTGACGAATCGGAAGAGCGCCACGCCGCGCGGCCTCTAGGGCCGCGCCCCGCCTCGCGCGACCTCTTCCCGTTCTCCGTTCCCTTCTCGTTTCACAAGGAGCAGCATGTCCACCCTCGCAGCACCCACATCTCCAGACACGTCCGTCCGCCGAGACGTCCCTGCGGTCGAGGTTCGCGACCTGACGAAGGTCTTCCGGCGCCGTGACAGACGAGCCGGCCGCTTCGCGCGGCGGCGCCTGCCGGCACTGAAGGACGTCACGTTCACGATCGCTCGCGGCGAATGCGTCGCCATCCTGGGCCAGAACGGCTCGGGCAAGTCGACGCTCGTCCGGCTCCTGTCGACGCTGCTTCTCGACGACGGCGGCGAGGCGCGCATCTTCGGGCACGACGCGTTCCGCGACACCCGCGCGATCCGGAGGCTCGTGACCCGCGTCTCGGTGGAAGCGAGCTTCTTCAAGAAGATGTCCGCGTCCGAGAACCTCTCGTACGCGGCCCGCTTCTACGGCCTGCCGCCGGCGGTGACGCGGGTCGAGATCCCGGCGATCCTCGAGAAGGTCGGCTTCCCGTCCGAGCGTCGCGGCGAGCCGATGGAGAGCCTCTCGCGCGGCATGCAGCAGAAGGTGGCGCTGGCCCGCGCGCTGCTGACCGCGCCCGTCCTGCTCCTGCTCGACGAGCCGACGACTGGGCTCGACCCGCGCTCGAAGCTCGAGGTGCAGGAGTTCATCAAGGACGTGCGCGCGACGCACGATGCGACGATCCTGCTCTGCACGCACGACATGGCGGAGGCGGAGAGCCTCGCCGACCGCGTCGGCCTGCTCGACCGCGGTGAGCTGCTGTTCCTCGAGCCCGTTGCCGACGTGAAGCGTCGCTACGGCGTCGAGACGCTCGAGCAGGCGTTCTTCGCGGCGACCGGGCGCACGTTCGATGAGGACGACGAGGACGAAGACGAGGTCAGGGAGGTGTACGGATGACCGCCGCCGGTGCGACGTTGCGCAGCGAGCTCATCGGTCTCGGCGGGATCGTCGAGCGCAACGTCTATCTCACGAAGCGCTATTTCTTGTGGGACCTCGCGTTCATGGTCTGGACGATCGCGAACACGCTCACGATCGTGTTCATCGCCCGTGCCGTGCATCTCTCGTCTGCCCGCGAGAACGTCCTCGAGACGCAGCTGCTCGTCGGAGCGGTCATCTGGGCGTTCCTCGGGATCATCTTCGAGTTCCTCACGGAGACGGTCGCGTGGGAGCGCTGGGAGGGGACGATCGAGTACACGTTCATGGCGCCGCTCTCGCGGTCGATGCACCTCGGCGGCATGGGCGTGTTCGCGGTGCTCTACGGGCTGATCCGTGCGACGATCCTCTTCTTCGCGGTCGCCGCGTTCATCGGCATCCACATGCCGGACGCGAACTTCGGCGCGGCGCTCGCGCTGCTCGCGATCGCGTCGGTGTCGTTCATCGGTGTCGGGATGATGACCTCCGTCCTGCCGCTCATCTCTCCGGAGAAGGGCGCGCAGCTCGGATTCGTCGGACAGGGGCTGATGCTCGTCGTCTCGGGCGTCTACTACCCCGTGTCGGTGATGCCGCACTGGATGCAGTGGCTCGCGAAGGTCTCGCCTGCGACGTATGCGCTGCGCGGCGACCGGGCCTCGATCATCGGCGGAGCCGGCGTCGCCTGGGCGGACGTGTGGCCGCTGCTCCTGATCGCGGCCGCGGCGATCCCGCTCGGGCTCGCGATCTTCCACCGCGGCGAGCGGTACGCGAAGAAGCACGGAAAGCTGAAGAGGAGCGGCTAGAGCAATCGGTCGAGGCACGCGCGGAGGCCGTCGCGCCAGTGGGGCAGGCACGGCGCGCCTGCGCGTTCGCTGCGCAGCACCGAGTACGCCGGTCGCGGCGCGGGCCGGCCCAGCTCCTCCGTCGTGATCCGGTGCACGCGGCAGTCGAGCCCCGCCTCCTCGAAGATCGCCTCCGCGAGCTCGGCCCACGTGCACTCGCCCTCCGCGGCGAGATGCCACACACCGGGCGGCAGCTCGACGAGCTCGCGCGTCGCCGCGGCGAGGTGCCCGACGTACGTCGGGCAGCCGCGCTGGTCGGCGACGACCGCCACCTCGTCCCGCTCGGCACCGAGCTCGAGCATCGTGCGCACGAAGTTGCGGCTCGTCCAGCCGTAGAGCCAGGACGAGCGGACGATCCACGCGTCCTCGCCGGCCGCCGCCTCCCCGTGCAGCTTCGTGCGGCCGTAGACGGACTGCGGATTCGGCGCGTCCGACTCGACGTACGGCTCGCGCTTGCGTCCGTCGAACACGTAGTCGGTCGAGAAGAACACGAGCGGCGCGCCGAGCTCCGCCGCATGCTGCGTCCCGCCGACGTTGACAGCCGCGGCGCCCTGCGGATCCGCCTCCGCCCCGTCCACGTCCGTCCACGCCGCCGCGTGGAGGACGAGGTCGACGGGTCCGAGTGGCGGCGGGGGAAGGGTGACGTCCCAGTCGGCGCGCGTCAGTGCGAGCGCGCCCGGGAACGCCTCGCGCAGCGCCGCCCCGAGCTGGCCGCCGGCGCCGGTTACGACGACGCGTCGCGTGCCGAGAGGATCGGCGATGAGGTGCTCCAGAGATGTCGGACGCGCTCGTCGTCCCAGGGGACGCCGCGCTCGTCCGGATTCGCCGCGTCGTACTCCTCCGTGACGAGATACGCGAACAGGCAGTCGGTCAGCGCCTCGTAGCCGTGCGCGTGGATGCCGGGGACGTAGAGCGCGACCGGGTTGTCGTCGCCGATGTCCTCCGTGAAGACCTCGCCCGTCGTCCGGTCCAGCACGACGACGCGAACCATCCCGGCGAGGCAGACGAAGAGGTCGTCCTGTCCGCGCTCGTGGTAGTGGAGACCGCGGATCACGCCTGCCCGCGAGCGCGAGAGGTTCGCCTGGCGAAACGGCTTCGGCAGATCGCTCGCACGGATGAGCTCCGTGAACCAGCCGCGATCGTCCACATGCAACGTCAGCGGGAACCGCTCGACGTTCATCGGTTCACGCTGCGGCTGCGCACGAAGTCGTTCACCTCGTAGTACCCGTCGATCGACTCGCCCGCATCACCCCAGAACCCGTCGACGACGTCCGCCTCCATCGCGCCGTGCTCGACGTACCAGTTGTTCACGTCGGTGATCTCGAGCTCGCCGCGCCCCGACGGCTTCAGCGTCGGCAGCACCTCCCACACCTGCGCGTCGTAGAAGTACACGCCGGTGACGGCGAGACGGGACGGCGGAGATTCGGGCTTCTCGACGATGCGGGCGACACGGTCGCCGTCCATCTCCGCAACGCCGAGGTGTCGGAGATGCTCGTCCGCCTCGACGCGCGACAACACGATCCGCGCGCCCGCGGCCTGCGCCTCGAAGTTGGCGACGGTCGGCCGCAACGAGTTCTCGAAGACGTTGTCGGCGAGCAGCACGCAGACCTTGTCGCGCGCGACGAAGCGCTCGGCAAGCCCGAGCGCCTCGGCGATTCCGCCCGCCTGCTCCTGGTACGCGTAGAGGAGCCGGTCGACGCCGTAGTCGTGGCCGTTGCCGAGCAGCCGGAAGAACTCGCCGGCATGCGTCCCGCCCGTGACGAGCATCAGCTCGGGGATGCCGGCGCGCACGAGCGCATCGACCGCGTACGTGATCATCGGCCGGTCGTAGAGCGGCAGCAGGTGCTTGTTCGTGATCCGCGTCAGCGGATGGAGGCGCGTCCCTGACCCGCCTGCGAGGATGACGCCTTTCATCGCCAGCGATGCTAACGGCAGGTCGGCCACTCCGCCGTCCGCCGCCGCCGGGAGGAACGGGAGAGAGGGAGGAGCCCTCCCGGCGGCGCGAGACGAACGGCCTCAGGGGTGGATCGGAAGCACGAGGACGAGAACGGTCAGCGCGGCCGTGAGGGTCACGATCAGGCGCATGTCCCGCTCCTCGTCTTCACACGTACGACGATAGGGGCGGCTGATTAAGGCTCCGTGTCGGCCCGGCAAGGAAACGGTTAGGTTTGCTGTGATGGCCGCCAGGCCCCGTCGCTCGTGCCTGACCGTCCCGGGGTCGAGCCTGCACATGCTCGAGAAGGCCGCGCTGCTGCCGGCGGACGAGGTGGTCGTCGACCTGGAGGACGGGGTGGCGGCCGACGCGAAGGACGAGGCGCGGGCGAACCTGCCGAGCGCCGGTGCGCGGGGAACGCTCGCGGTCCGGATCAACCGGGTCTCCTCGCCGTGGTGGCGCGACGATCTCGCCGCCGTGGCCGCGCTCGGGCCGGACGTCGTGGTCGTGCCAAAGGTGGAGTCGACCGACGACGTCGCGGCCGTCGCCGCGCTCCTTCCCGCCGGCGTCGGCCTCGAGGTGCAGATCGAGACCCCGCGCGGTCTCGTCGAGGTGGAGCGGATCGCGGCGGCGGGGCACCCACTCGAGGCGCTCGTCTTCGGCCCGGGCGACTTCGCCGCCTCGCTCGGGGTCCCCGTCCTGACGATCGGGGCCGGCTCGTGGGAGTACGCGCTCGCGCGCATCGCGGTCGCCGCTCGGGCGTTCGGCCTGCAGGCGGTGGACGGCCCGTACGCGGACCTCGCCGACGTCGGCGGGCTGCGCGCCGCCGCGGAGAGCGCGCTCGCGCACGGCTTCGACGGCAAGTGGGTCGTCCACCCGGACCAGATCGGGCCGGTGCACGAGGTGTTCACGCCGTCGCCGGAGGAGGTGGAGCGGGCACGGCAGATCCTCGCCGCCGGGGACGGCGTCGTCCGGCTCGAGGGCGCGATGGTCGACGCCGCCACCAAACGCATGGCGGAGACGGTCCTCGCCCGCGCCGGTCTCTAGGTGGTGTCGCGCGCGGCGCGGCGCCCGGCCTTGCGCCGCTTCACGAGCGGGAGGCTGCGCACCGCGCCGAACCAGGTGTAGAGCAGCAGCCCGAGCGCGGCGAGGACGATTCGCACGAGACGGGCGATCACGGCTTCACCCTATCCGGCCGCGAGCTGGAAGCTCGCGAACAGGAGCGCGCATGCGCCGTCGGGGTCGCCGGCACCGGCAGCGGCCTGGCAGAGGAGCTGGTATTCCCGCTTGCCCTGGAGCACGAAGCCGATGCGCTCCTCGTAGGCCGGCCCCGTGGACGGGCGTCCGGTGAAGCGGTAGGCACGGATGCGCAGGCCGTCGACCGTCGTCGTCGCCCGCTCCGTCAGCCTGCCGCGCGACTGCGCCGCGAGCTTGGCGGCGACCCCGTCCAGCTCCCGCGCCGCCCGAGTGAACAGCTCCGGCGAATACGACTTCAGAAGCGTGAAGACGGTCACCGAGACGATCGCGGAGCCCCGGCGGGCCCCGACCTCGTTCCGCGCCCGCTGCACCGTCCAGCCGGCCGGGAGGAAGACCCGGAAGCCCGACCCGGCCACGAGCCGGGAGGCGGGAACGACGGGACGGGAGGATCCTCCGCACGAGGCCGCGAGAAGAGGGACAATGAGAAGGAGGAAGGCTGTCCGCAAACGAAAGGAGCCGCCGAGAATGGTCAAGACCAAGGACAAGGTCACGGACGCGGCCGGCAATGTCAAACCGTACGTCGAGCGCGCGCTCACCGACCCGGAGCTGCGCGAGAACGTGCGCAACGCATACCAGTCGGCCCGCTCGATCTACGAGGAGCTGCTCGGGAATCGCGGTGTCACCGGCATCGCCACCCGGGTTGCGACGGACCGCGACATCCAGGACGAGCTGCGGTCGGCGGTGTCCGAGCTGCGCCGCGCCGCTGATCGTGTGCAGGGCAAGGCGGAGCGCCCCAAGGGCAACTCCGGTCTGCTGCTGATCGGGCTCGTGCTCGCGATCCTGTTCAATCCGTTCACGGGACCGCAGACGCGCAAGTGGCTGTCCGACCACCTGCTCGGCGGCGGCAGCGACGACTTCACGTACCAGGGCGGGAACGGCTCGGCCGCGAGCGCGTAGCGAAGCGTCAGCGGCGGGCGCCCGCAGGCGCCCGCGCCAGCACCCGGTGGAACGAGCCCGGGTCGAGTCCGCTTGCGCTCGAGATGTCGTTGCTCGCCAGCAGGACCGCGCCGGCTTTCGGCGGGCGCGTCGTCGCCGTGCGCGGCGCGAGGGCGGCCGCACCCTGGAAGCGCACCTCCTGCACGTGGCGCCAGCCGCGGAGATACGTCGTCGGGTCGACCGCGCCGTCGTAGCCGATCCCGAGCAGCCCCACCGGGTGGACCTCGAAGTGGAGGTGGTCGGGGGTGCCCTCGGCGTCGCCGCTGTCACCGACGAAGCCGAGCACGTCGCCGGCGTCCACGACCGCACCGTCGACGGCGAGCGACGAGTAGGCGGACAGGTGCGCGTAGTAGAACTCGTTGCCGCGGTCGTCCTGGAGCCAGAGCCGCCAGCCGCCGACCCGGTTCCAGCCGACGGAGAACACCGTGCCGTCCGCGACCGCGAGGACCGGAGCGCCGAGCGCGGCGAAGATGTCGTCGCCGTGGTGCCAGTTGCCGGGGACGTCCGCGCGGTAGGCGCCGAACGTGTCGACGAACGACGAGTTGCCGTAGACGGGGAAGACGTAGCCCGTCTCGCCGAGCCTCGGCGTCACCGTCAGCGGCTTCGCGAGCACGGGTGTGAGGGGGTTGTCGCCCGGCTCCGACGGCGCGAGCGGCAGCCGCGCACGGCGCCCCGCCTGGGCCATGCTCTCGGCGTAGCCGATCTGCACCTCGCTGCCGGCCGGCAGACCGCCGTGGCGGGCGGTGAGGAAGACGTCGAGCGCCGTGACGAAGTCGTGGTAGCCGGGCGCCGGCCTGTCGAAGCGCTGGCCCTTCTGCTCGAGCGCGATCGCGTAGCCCCAGTCGCCGAGCGCGATCTGCCGATTCGGCTCCGGTGTCATCGGCCGGCCGAGCACGACGAGCCCGGCGATTCCGTCTCCGCCGCTCGAGCCCGTGGCACGGCCGGGGCTCGCCGAGGCGCGGGTGCGGCCCCCGGCCGCGGCGGCGGCGATCTCGCCCCCGAAGAGCGAGAGCGCGGTCACGCGGGAGGCCGCCCCGGCGCGCACCAGCGCCCCGCCCGTCGCCGAGACGCGGGTCGTCGCCGAGCGTGCCCTGACGATCGACCCGTCCGCGGGGTACACGAACGCTCCGCCGGCCGCAGCGCTCGCGCCGAGCGGAGCAGTGAGGACGCGCGTGCCGGCGGCGGTGCGGCCGGGGACGAGAATCCGGATCGCCCACGCGCGGGCCGTCGCGCCGCCGGCGAGCGACGTCGTGCCCGCTGCGGGGCCGAACACGAGCGCGAGCGCGACGCCCATCGCCGTGGACAGCAGGAGCGGACGGCGCCTCAACGCCTGCGCGCCTGCCAGGCGATCTGCCCTGCCGTGACGACGAGAAGGACGGCGAACAGCTTGCGCAGCGTCGCCTCGGGCAGCGCCTCGGCGGCCTGCACGCCGCCGACCGCCGCACCGATCGACGCCCCGCCGATCACGAGCGCGCTGCGCCAGCGAACGTAGCCGTGTTGCTTCTGCCGCCAGACGCCGACGATCACGGTGGGGATGATGGCAAGAAGGGACGACGCCTCCGCGTGCAGCTGCGTCAGGCCGAGCGCCGTCAGCGTCGGTACGAACAGGATCCCGCCGCCGACGCCGAAGAGGCCCGAGAGCACCCCGGCGGCTGCGCCCAGCAGCACGGCGAGCGCATACGTCACTGGAGGAGCAGCCTGATCGCGATCGCGACGAGAAGCGCCGCGAAGAGATACGAGAGCGTGCGTACCGGCAAACGCTGCTGGAGCGCGGTGCCGCCTACGGCACCAGCGGCAGCGGGGATGCCGACGAGCGCGGCGTAGACGGGGCGCACCTCGCCGTGCGCGACGTAGGCGATCACGCCGGCGGTGGCGCTGACCCCGATCGCCGCGAGCGAGGTCGCGGTCGCGGAACGGATCTCCCACCGTGCAACGAGCAGCAGGAGCGGCACGATCACGATCCCACCGCCGACGCCGAACAGAGCGCTGAAGAATCCCGCGGCGAGGCCGATCAGGATCAAGCGCACGCGCCTATGCTACGGCGCGTGGCCGCAGCGATCGTCGTCGAGGGCACCGGCCGGTTCCTCGACCTGTTGCGCGAGCTCTGATGCATGTCGGAGAGTCGATGCTCGCACCGCTGCGGGAGCACTACGGTGCGCCGTACGAGCTTTCGTGGCAGGGCGAGATCAGCGACGTCGAGTGGGCGATCGCGACGTACAACCCGCGGCGGACGCACGACGTGACGCTGTTCATCCTCGACCCGGCGCGGCGTCTGGCGCTGATTCGCAAGCCGCAGTTCACGGCGGGAATCTGGCGACCGCCCGGCGGCGGGATCCATCCCGGCGAGGAGTTCGTCTCCGGCGCGGTGCGCGAGGCGCTCGAGGAGACCGGCCTGCACGTCGAGCTGCGGCGCTACCTCGTCGCGTCGCGGGCGCTGTTTCGCAACTCCGGCCGCGAGCTCGCCTGGTGTACCCACGTGTTCCACGCGGAGACGGCGGACGAGGTGCTCGCGCCGGCCGACACGGGCGAGATCGAGGGCGCGCGCTGGGGCACGCCCGATGAGCTCGCCGGGCCGCTGCGCGAGCGGCTGCTCGCGACCGGACGCGCCTTCTGGCGCTACCGCGTCGCACTGCACGACGCCGCGCTCACGATGCTCGCCCGATCGGGCTGACGGGCTTATCATCGGCAAGTGGCCGGGAGAGACGAACTGCTCGCGCAGGCGTCCGCCCTCGACGCCGAGGCGGTCGCCGCCCATTCCGACGAGCGGCCCCAGGCGCTGCTGCGGCGGCAAGCGGCCGAGTTGCGCGTGCAGGCGCTCGGCCCGAAGCCGTACCCGGTGCTCATCTGCTCGTCGTGCTTCCGGCTGACCGGCTGGCTGAACGCCGCGGGGGTTTGCGCGCCGGATGTGCGCCATCGCACCCACAGCTCCTCGGGCTGGCCCAGCACGGAGGACCGGCGCCCGCCGATGCCCACCGAGTCGGGGCCGCTGCTGCGCCGCATGCGGCGCACGCTCGGCCTGGGCGGGCCCCGGGACCGCGCGCGCGCGTGGCTGACGCGAGTCGAGCCGGGCGAGACGGGGCCGGTCGCGCCGGAAGAGGGCTGGGAGCTCGAGGTCCCGGTCAAGTACGAGCAGGAGGCCCCGGAGGGGCCCGACCTGCTCGTCTTCTTCGACGCCGCCAGCGTCCGCTTCGAGTACGGCGCCTGGCGACCGGTCGACGCGACGCACGGCGGCAAGCCGGTCCGGCTCATGCCGCGCGAGTTCGCCGCCTCCCTCCCTGTCGCAGCCCTCGTCGAGGCGTGGAACGACTTCCTGCAGGAGATCGCCGACCACAACCGCCGTCTGTGGCGGACGGAGGCGGAACGGCGTGTCGGCAACGCCGCTGCGGAGCAGGCCCGTCGCGACGCGGCGGAGCTCCAGCGCGGAACGAGCGACCTGCTCGGCTAGGAGGGTTCCACCAGCCCGCTACGCCCTGCGCACCTTCACGGCGGTGCCGTAGGCGCAGATCTCCGTCCACTGCCCGCCCATCTCCGAGGTGTCGAAGCGCATCGCGATGATCGCGTTGCCGCCCTTCGCCTCCGCTTCCTCGACCATGCGGGCCATCACCTGCTGGCGGCTCTCGACGAGCGCCTTCGTCATCCCCTTCAGCTCGCCGCCGAGGATCGACTTCAGCCCGGCGCCGATCTGAGATCCGATGTTGCGCGAGCGCACCGTCAACCCCATCACCTCGCCGTACACCTCGTCGACCGTGTAGCCGGGGATGTCGTTCATCGTCGTGACGATCATCGGTTCAGCACCTCCCATGCGCGGCGCACGTCCGCCTCAGTCGTGCGCGCATTGCCGATTGCCAGCCGCAGGACGTAGCGGCCGTCGAGCTTCGTGTGCGAGAGGAAGATCTCACCGCTGCGGTTCGCC
The DNA here is from genome assembly GCA_035623575.1 of Gaiellaceae bacterium. Classification (GTDB taxonomy): domain Bacteria; phylum Actinomycetota; class Thermoleophilia; order Gaiellales; family Gaiellaceae; genus Palsa-739. Next base: position 24,834 of record DASPTD010000052.1, on the reverse strand, counting down.
CGCTCGAGGATCTGCTCGTTCTCCTCGTCCGATCCCTTGTGCCGGAAGACGACGAGGGAGAAGCGGAGCGGCGCGGCGAGCTCCCAGTCCGGGTCGGCCTCCACCCAGGCCGCGAACCGACCCGCGAGCCGCATGTGCTCCCGCTGGATCGCCCGGAGACCTTCCGCCCCGTAGCACCGCAGCACGGCCCACAGCTTCAACGACCGGAAGCGGCGGCCCAGCGCCGGGCCGTAGTCGGAGAGCGCGTACGCGTCGTCGGACGTGCGCAGGTACTCCGGAGTCATCGAGAACGCCTCCCGGAACTCGTCCGGCCGCGCCGTCCAGAGCAGTGAGCAGTCGATCGGCGTCAGCAGCCACTTGTGCGGGTTGACGACGAGCGAGTCCGCGAGCTCGACTCCGTCCTGCGACCAGCGCTCCTCTTCGCAGATCCAGGCCGAGCCGGCATAGGCCGCGTCGACGTGCAGCCACGCACCCGCGGCGTGCGCGCGCTCGGCCAGTGCACGCACGGGGTCGACCGAGGCGAACGAGGTCGTGCCGACGGTCGCGACGACGGCCGCTACGCCGTCGAGGTCGAGCTCGTCCGTGCGCATCGCCAGCTCCCCGTCGGCGGGGACCTTGCGCAGCTCCATCCCGAGCATGCGCGCCGCCTTGTCGACCGAGGAGTGCGCGTGCTCCGAGCAGACGACGACGTTGCGGCCGGTGATGTGCCTGGCAGCGACGAGCGCCGCGAGCGTCGACGTCGAGGCGGTGTCCTCGATGTGCCCGTGCCAGCCGCCGGGCAGGCCGAGCAGCTGGCGAACCCAGTCCACCGTGCGCAGCTCGAGCTCCGTCGATGCGGGGGACGCACGCCACAGGATCGCGTTCTGCTGCATCGCCGCGGCGAGCATCTCTGCGAGGATCCCGGGCTCCGAAGCGGTGATCGCAAAGTACGCGAAGAAGCGAGGGTGCTGCCAGTTCGTGAGGGCGGGGACGATCAGCTCGTCGAGGTCGCGCAGCACATTCGTGAACGGCTCGCCTTGCTCGGGCGGCGAGACGGGCAGCTGCGCGGAGAGCTCGCCCGGCTGCACGCGTGCGAGGACGGGCAGCTCGCCGACGCGCTCGAGGTAGCGCGCGGCCCACTCGACCGCAGCGTGGCCGTCCTCGCGGAAGTCGCTCACGGTCGCTTTCGGCGCAGCTTCTCGACCTGCTTCCACGGCCGCGTGTTGAGCACGTCGTCCTTCGTCAGCCAGCCGCGCCGTGCCTGCGCGACCGCGAGCTCGACGTAGCCCTGCGCACGAATCTGGTGCGCGTCGGAGGAAACGACGAGCTTCAACCCCGCCTCCTTCGCCGCACGAGCGTGCACGTCGCGCAGATCGAGCCGGTCCGGCTGGCCGTTGATCTCGAGGAACACCCCCGTCTCGAGCGCCTTCGCGATGACGCGCTCGACGTCGACGTCGCGGGGGCCCCGCGTGCTGATCCGGCGACCGGTCAGGTGGCCGATGCAGTCCACGTACGGGTTGTCCATCGCCTCGAGCACGCGGTCGGTGGGCCGGTTCTCCTGCGCCTGGTGCACGGAGGCGACGACCCAGTCGAGTCTGGCGAGCTCGTCCTCGGGCACGTCGACCTCCCCGCTCGTGCGGATGTTCGCCTCGACGCCGGCGAGGATGCGCAGCTTCGGATATCGCTCGCGCACGCGCTCGATCTCTTCGAGCTGCGCGGCGAGGCGGCCCTCACGCAGATAGTGGGAGTGATCGGTGATCGCGTAGTACTCGTAACCACGCGTGGCGGCGGCGGCGACCATCTCCTCGAGCGTGTTCTTCCCGTCCGACGACCAGTGCGTGTGCGTGTGCAGATCGCCGCGCACCTCCAAGAGCTCGACGAGCTCCGGCAGCTCGCCGCGGCGGGCCGCCTCCAGCTCGCCGGCGTTCTCGCGGAGCTCCGGCGCGATCGGCTGGTAGCCGAGGAACGCGTAGAGCTCCTCCTCGTCCCCGCTGCGAACGACCTCGCCCGTCTCGACGGTCGTCACCCCGTACTCGGAGATGGAGAGGCCCCGGCGCACGGCGTCCTCGCGCATCGCGACGTTGTGGTCCTTCGAGCCGGTGAAGTGCTGGAGGAGATTCCCGTACGACTCCGGCGGCACGACGCGCAGGTCGAAGCGGAGCCCGTCGCTCGAGACGACGGTCGCCTTCGTGTCGCCGTGCGCAGCGACGTCGACCACCCACGGCAGCTGGACGAAGAACGCGGTCAGCTCGCCCGGGGCACTCGCAGTGGCGATCAGGTCGAGATCGCGGAAGGTCTCCTTGCGGCGGCGCACCGAGCCGGCCTCCGAGACACGCACGGCGGCAGGATGCTCGCGCAGCGCGGCGACGGCAGCCTGTACCGCGGGCAGGCCGTCGCCGAGCAGGCGGCGGCCCGCGTCCGGGTTGTCCGCCTGGAAGGCGAGCGCCTTCAGGATCTTCTCCTCCGACCTGGCACCGAGCCCGGCCAGTGAGCGCAGCCGCTCGGCCTCCGCCGCCTGCCGTAGCTCCTCCACGGTGGTGATGCCCAGCTCACGCCAGATGCGCGCCGCCGTCTTCGGCCCCAGGCCGGGCAGGCGCATGAACTGGACGACGCCGGCCGGGATCGTCGTCCTGCGCTTCGCGAGCGCCTCGATCTCCCCCTGCTCCACGACCTGGACGATCTTCTCCTCGATCGTCTTGCCGATTCCCTGGAGCTCCTTCGCGCGCCCGTCGAGGGCGAGCTGGGCGATCGAGCCGGATGTCTCCCGCATCCGGGTCGCGGCCCGCCGGTAGGCGAGGACGCGAAACGACTCGGCGCCCTCCAGCTCCAGCAGGTCGGCGAGCAGCTCGAACTGCTCCGCGACCTCGGCGTTGCCAGGCAGGGCGGCCACCTCGCCGATCATACGGGCGCCCTCGATAGCCTGTGACGACGTGCTCGACGTCATCGTCTGCCTCCCCACCTACAACGAGCGCGAGAACCTCGAGGCGATGGTGCAGGCGCTTCTCCCGCACGGGTATCGCATCCTCGTCGTCGACGACAGCTCGCCGGACGGCACCGGTGAGATCGCCGACCGGCTCGCCGCCGCGCATCCGACGGTCTCCGTCCTCCACCGTCCCGAGAAGCAGGGCCTGGGCCCTGCCTGCATCGCCGGCTTCGAGCGGGCACTCGCAGACGGCGCCGAGATCATCGTCGAGATGGACTGCGACTTCTCCCACGACCCGGCCGACGTGCCGCGCCTCGTCGCAGCCGTCGAAAGCGGTGCCGGCCTCGCACTCGGGTCGCGTTACGTCCCGGGAGGCGGTACCGCCAACTGGAGCCTCGGACGACGCGTCCTGTCGCGCGGCGCCTCGACCTATGCGCGCACGATCCTCGGCGTCAAGCTCCGCGACGTCACCGCCGGCTTCACCTGCTACAGGCGTACCGTCCTCGAGCAGCTGGATCTCGAGTCGATCGACTCGCAGGGCTACGTCTTTCAGATCGAGATGAAGTACCGCACGCTCCGCCGCGGTTTCACGGTGGCCGAGGTGCCGATCGTCTTCGCCGACCGGAGGGAGGGCACGTCGAAGATGACCCGCGCGATCATCCTCGAGGCCTTCGCGAAGGTGCCGCTCCTGCGAGTGGCGGCGATCACCGGGCGGCTTTGAGAGGCCGCATCCGCGCGAGCGCGGCGTAGATCTCCACCGCGGCCGCCTGGTCGAGCAGGCGCGTCGGGCCACCGAAGGAGAACAGTCCCGTGCGGGGATCGCGCGCGTTCGCCCACATCCAGTTTGCGTAGCTCTCGACGGCATCGAGGTACGGACGCCGTCCGTCCACCGCCGTGAGGGCGAGCAGGTTGCGAAAGAAGATCGCGGCGAACTCGGGCGGCTCGCCGGCGTGCCAGCGAGTGGAGAAGGCGGCGAGCGCCGCGTCGGCGAGCCCTTCCGCGCGAGCGAGCGCGACGGGATCACGCGTCGTCTCGTACAGCGCGGTGAACGCTCCGATCGCCCCACCCTGGTTGTAGCTCCACTCCGTACGGTCGATCGTTCCGTCGATCGCGATGTGGTCCCAGTAGAGGCCGTCCGGCGAGAGCAGGCAGCGGTCGAGCCAGGAGAGCATTCGCCTCGACCAGACGAGATACGCACGGCGGCCGGTCGCCGCGTACAGCCTCAACCCGACGAGCGCAGCGTTCACCGTCGTCACGGTGTTGCGGTCGTGGTTGCTGGCCGCGGTCGTCCAGAACACCCCGCCGGTGCACGGATGGGCCGGGTTCGCGTCCCAGGCGCGGACGACGGCCGCGAACACGCCGGCGGCGCGGGCTCGCGGCGCGGCGCCGCCGCCCATCTCGCTCCAGTCGAGCAGGTCCTCGGCGATCCACTCGTTGTCGTCGAAGTACACGTCTCCGCCGGGCCAGGCGGCGTAGACGTCGCCGCTGCGGTAGCTGCGTTCGAGCGCCCGCAGGCTCCTGCGCACGTCGGCGTCGACGCGGCTCGACGGCAGACCGGCAACGCCGATCGTTGCGGCAAGAGCCTGCGAGAACGGCCAGGCGCGGGCGTCGGCCGGCGCTGCGACGCTCTCGCGGTAGCGGCCGGTGCGAGCGTCGTACAGGTGGCGCTGCATCGCGTCATAGCTCGCGACGGCGCGCCGCGCAGCGCTCGCCACGCCCGCCTCGGCCGGCGAAGCGGTAGTGGCAGGGAGCGCGAGCGCACAGCAGAACGTCGCGACGAGGGCGGGCGCGCGCAGGTGTCCCAGGATAGCCCCCGCCGCTACGATGCGACCCGCGTGCGAGAGCTCGACGAGAACACGTTCGACGCCGCGATCGCCGGCGGGCCGCTCGTCGTCGACTTCTGGGCGCCGTGGTGCCGGCCGTGCCGTGCCGTCGAGCCGATCCTCGCAGGCCTCGAGCACGCGGTGCCGGTGGCGAGGCTCAACATCGACGACCACCCCGATATCGCCGCGCGCTTCGCCGTCCTGTCGATCCCGACGGTGATGCTCTTCCAGGGTGGTGAGGCACGCGGCGTCGTCGTCGGGGCCCGCCCGCGCGCGGTCTTCGAGCGGTGGCTAGCGGAAATGCTCCCAGCCGGCGAGCCCGAAGGGCTCGCCACCCAGCGTCAGCAGGACGCCTGAGCCCTCCTCGCAGCGGCCGATCGCCGTGAAGCCGAGCGGGTCCGGCGTCGCGGCCAGCAGCTCGTAGTCCTCGCCGAAGCCGAGGTCGTCGAGCGTCGCGCCGGCGGCGAGCGGGACGCGCTCGAGCTCGATCGCGAGGCGGCAGCCGGAGCGGTCCGCGATGTGGCCCGCGTCCGGTGCGAGCCCGTCCGAGATGTCGAGCATCGCCGTCGCGACGGCGGCGAGGCGCCGTCCCTCCTCGATGCGGAGAGGCGGACGCACGAGACGGCCCGCGCGGAAGGCCGCCCCGGCGGCGCCGAGCGGACCGGTGACGACGAGCACGTCGCCCGGCCGCGCGCCCGCGCGCCCGGGCACCCGCGCGGCACGGCCGAGCGCGGTCACGCTCAGCAGCACCGCCTCCGCGCGCGTCGTGTCGCCGCCCCGCACCGGCACACCGGCCTCGTTCAGCCCCTCGTAGAGCTCGATCACGTCCTCGACGCTCGCCTCGCCCGGAAGTCCCAGCGAGACGATCAGCGCGAGCGGCTCCGCGCCGGAGGCGGCGAGGTCGCTGATGTTGACGGCGGCGGCCCGGAAGCCGAGCTCGCGCCGGGAGAGCAGGTCGGAGCGGAAGTGCACGCCTTCGACGAGCGTGTCCTGCGTGACGACGAGCCCGCCGATCTCGGCCGCATCGTGCTCGATCCCCTGCGCGAGCCCGCGTCGCTCGAGCTCCGCGAGCAGGCCGAACTCTCCGAGCTCGTCGAGCCTCATACCGGGGCCCCCGGAAAATGCGCAGCATCTTCTGGGGTCGTCATAGCTCCTCGATGCGCGTGCGCGCGTCGAGCGCGTCCGGATCGAGCGCGTACAAGGCGTCGTAGAGACGGACGTGGAACGTCCCCGGGCCCTGCGTGCCCGCCGCCGCGTCCTCGGCCGCGACCCCGAACGCCGCCAGCGCGCAGGCAGCAGCCTCGAGCGGCTGCTCCGGCCGGACGGCGAGGAAGCAGCCCGTGAGGGCGGTCGACATGCATCCCGTTCCGGTGACAGCCGCGAGCAGCGCGTGCCCGTTCGCGACCGCGAGCACGCGCTCGCCGTCGGAGACGTGGTCGACCGGCCCGGTCACCGACGCAATGACGCCCAGGCGCCGCGCGGCCTCACGCGCGAGCTCGGCCGGGTCGACGCCGACCGCCATCGACTCGACGCCGCGTACCTCGGCCTCGGCGCCGGCGAGCGTCGCGACCTCGCCGGCGTTGCCGCGCAGCACGGTGACGCCGACGACGTCGAGGATCCGCCGCGCCGTCTCCGTGCGGTAGCGCGTCGCGCCCGCGCCGACGGGGTCGAGCACGACCGGGATTCTCCTCGCGGTCGCCGCCCGGCCGGCGAGCAACATCGCCTCGATCCACCGTTCGGAGAGCGTGCCGATGTTGAGCACGAGCGCCGATGCGATCGCCGCCATCTCCTCGACCTCCTCGACGGCGTGGGCCATCACCGGCAGCGCTCCGAGCGCAAGCGTCGCGTTCGCCGTCTCGTTCATGACGACGTAGTTCGTTATCTGGTGGACGAGCGGCTTGCGCTCGCGGATCGTGCGCAACGTGGCGCCGGTGGAGATCAACGTCTCACCCCCAAGACGTCGACCGGGCCTTCGCCGGATCCCAGCTCGGCGAGCCCCTGCGCGACCGCGCGCGAGGCGGCGTCCGCCGCGCCGCGGGCGGCGTCGAGAAGGCGCTCGCCGCGCGCGAGCAGTGCGGCCAGCGTCGCGGAATGCGTGCATCCCGCGCCGTGGGTCGCCGCGACGTCGTGACGTGAGACCGGAATCTCGGTGTGCGTGACGCCGTCGAAGAGGTGATCGACGGGCTCGCCGTGACCACCGGTCACGATCACCGCCCGTGCGCCGAGCTCGTGCAGCCGCTCGGCCAGCTCGCGTTTCGACGCTAGTGACAAGTTGTTACTTGAAGCGGGAGCCGCCTTCGTTCCAAGCAGATCCGACGCTAGTGACAAGTTGTCACTTGCGCCCGTGAGCACCTGCGCCTCCAGGAGGTTCGGCGTCACGACCGTCGCGAGCGGAAAGAGCCGCCCCACGAGCACCTGCACGGCGTCGTCCTCGAGCAGCTTCGCGCCCGAGCTCGCGACGAGCACCGGGTCGACGACGAGCGGCACCGGACGACGCGTGAGATAGTCGGCGACCGTCTCGATCAGCTCCCGTGAAAAAAGCATCCCCGTCTTCGCCGCGTCGACGCCGATGTCGTCGAACACCGCGTCGAGCTGGGCGCGTACGAATGCCGGCGGCAGCTCGTGGATGGCGGTCACCCCGACGGTGTTCTGGGCGGTGAGCGCGACGAGCACCGACGTCCCGTAGACGCCCGCCGCGGCGAAGGCCTTCAGGTCCGCCTGGATGCCGGCGCCGCCGCCGGAGTCGGAGGTCGCAATCGTCAGTGCTCGAGGTATCAAGCGGCTCCCTTCGCCGGCATGACCCGGATCAGGTTCGACGGGTGTGATCTCAGCCGCGCCGTGCGGCACCCCGGTGCCGTCAGGCTAACAGCCCATCATTGGGTAGGTGCGCTTCCTCGGACTGCTCGCCCTGCCGGGACTCTGGGAGACCGCCTCGCTCCTGCACGGCTCCCTCGTCGTCACGGCGCTCTTCACGCTCGGGGCGGCACTGCTCGGCGCCTGGGCGATCGCCGTCCTACGCGAGGAGTGAGGACGCGAACGCTTCAATAGCGGTGTGACCGCCGTCTCCCAGTGGGACGACCTGCTCCAGGGGAAGGAGCTCGCCCACCTGACGACCGAGCCGGCCCGGACGCCGCGGACGGCGCCGTTTCCGGACGAGCTGCACCCGAAGCTGACCGTCGCGCTGGCCGCGCACGGCATCACGGAGCTGTACCAACACCAGGCGGAGGCCTGGTTCGCAGCGCACGCCGGCGGCCACGTGATCGTGACGACCGGGACCGCGTCCGGCAAGACGCTTGCCTTCAACCTGCCGGTGCTCGACTCGCTCGCGGCCGAGCCCAGGAACCGCGCCCTCTACCTCTACCCGACCAAGGCACTCGCGCAGGACCAGGCGCGAGCCCTCGGCGAGCTCGCGGTGCCGGGTGTACGCGCCGCCATCTACGACGGCGACACGCCGCACGAGCAGCGCCGCCACATCCGGCGCTCGGCCAACGTCATCCTCACCAACCCCGACATGCTCCACGTCGGCGTCCTGCCGCGGCACGACCTCTGGGCCGATGTCCTGCACAACCTGCGCTACGTCGTCGTCGACGAGGCGCACGTCTACCGCGGCGTCTTCGGCTCGCACGTCGCCAACGTGTTGCGCCGCCTGCGTCGGCTCTCGCGCGTCTACGGGTCCGAGCCGCAGTTCCTGCTCGCCTCGGCGACGATCGCGAACCCTGGCGAGCTTGCACGCGCACTGCTCGGAGTCGACGTGGCGGTCGTCGGCGGGAATGCGGCCCCGCGGGCCGAGCGCACCGTCGTCCTCTGGAATCCGGAGCTGCTCGATGCGGAGCTGGGACTGCGCGCGAGCCCGCTCGGCGAGGCCGCGCGCCTGCTCGCAGCGCTGGTCGAGCGCGACCTGCGAACGATCTGCTTCGCGAAGAGCCGCAAGGCCGCGGAGCTCGTCCATCGAATGGCCGCCGGCCGCGTCGACGCCGAGACGGCGAAGCGGCTCGCTCCGTATCGCGCCGGCTACACGGCGCAGCAGCGCCGGGAGATCGAGCGGCGGCTCGTCGAGGGCGAGCTGCTCGGCGTCTCGGCGACCGACGCGCTCGAGCTCGGAATCGACATCGGTCTGCTCGACTGCGCAATCTCGGTCGGCTTTCCCGGCACGGTGGCGAGCCTCCGCCAGCAATGGGGCCGCGCCGGACGCCGAGGCCATGGCCTGGCGGTGCTCGTCGCCTCGGAGGACGCGCTCGACCAGTACTTCATGCGCGAGCCCGAGACGCTCCTGGGCCGCCATGTGGAGGCGGCGATCCTCGACCAGGCCAATCCACGCGTGCTCGACGGCCACGTCGCCGCGGCCGCGTTCGAGGCGCCGGTCGACGACGACGATCGCGCGACCCTCGGCGACGCCGCACTCGACCGCGCCGCGCAGATTCCGGAGCTGCGGCACACGAAGCGCGGCTGGGTCTGGGCGGGTACGGACTACCCGGCCGGCCGCACACCGCTCCGCTCCACCTCCGCCGACCCCGTCACGGTGATCGACGCGAGCACCGGCACGGTGCTCGGTGTCGTCGAGCGCGAGCGCGCCTGCAGCACCGTGCACGAGGGTGCCGTCTACCTCCACCTCGGCGAGCCGTGGCTCGTCCGCGAGCTCGACCTCGCCGCCCACCGGTCGATCGTCGAGCCCTTCACCGGCGACTGGTACACGCAGGTGAAGAAGGAGACCTCGACGGACGTCGAGGAGCCGCTGCGCATCGAGCGGCGCCTCGGCCTCGAGCTCACCTTCGGGCGCGTCTCCGTCACCGAGCAGGTCGTCGCCTACCAGCAGAAGGGAATCCGCGACCAGACGACGATCGGCGTCTTCCGGCTCGACCTGCCCCCGACCACCTTCGACACGGAAGCCGTCTGGTACGTGCCGACGGAGGCGCAGCTTGACGGGCTCGAGCAGATGCCGTTGCTGCTCTCGTCGCTGCACGCCGCCGAGCACGCCATGATCGCGCTGCTGCCGCTGTGGGCGATGTGCGACCGCTGGGACATCGGCGGTCTCTCGACGAACTACCACGATGCGACCGGTGCGCCGACCGTCTTCGTCTACGACGGCCACCCCGGCGGCGTCGGCATCGCCGAGCGCGGCTACGACCGGTTCGAGGGCTGGGTCGCCGACACGGCACGGATGCTCGAGGGCTGTCTCTGCGAGCACGGCTGTCCCTCCTGCGTGCAGAGCCCGAAGTGCGGCAACCTCAACGAGTACCTCGACAAGCGGGGCGCCCTGACGCTGCTCCGCCGTATGCTCGCGTCGTGATCGGACAGCTGAGGCGCGTGCTCGTCCGCCCGCCGCGCCCGGAGGACGTGCCCTCTTGGCAGTCGCTCGGCTGGCGCGCGGAGCCGGGCTGGGCCGGGCTGGCGGCGGAGCACGAGGCGTTCTGCGCCCTGCTCGAGCGTGCCGGCGCGGAGGTCGTGCGGGCCACGGGAGAGCCGGGGAACCTCGACTCGATCTACGTCTTCGACCCGGCCCTCGTCACGAGCGCCGGCGCGGTCCTGCTCCGCCCGGGAAAGGCGGCGCGCTGCGGCGAGCCGGACGCCCTCGGCCGCGATCTCACGGCGGCCGGCGTGCCGATCGCGGCGCGCCTGGCCGAGCCGGCGCTCGCCGAGGGCGGCGACACGCTCTGGCTCGACGAGCGGACGCTCCTCGTCGGCCGCTCGTACCGGACAAATGACGCGGGAATCGAGGCGCTCCGCACCGCGCTCCCCGGCGTCGACGTGCTCGCGTTCGACCTGCCGCACGTCCGCGGCCGCGACGAGGTGCTGCACCTGCTCTCGCTGCTGAGCCCGCTCGACCGCGACCTCGCGGTCGGCTACCTGCCGCTCATGCCGGTGCGGCTCGTCGAGCTGCTCGAAGAGCGCGGCGTCGCACTCGTCGGCGTTCCCGACGACGAGTTCGAGACCATGGGTCCGAACGTGCTCGCGCTCGCGCCGCGGGTCGGACTTGCAGTCGCGGGAAACGACGGCACCCGGCAGCGGCTCGCCCGCGCGGGCGTCGAGGTCCTCGTCTACGAGGGCGCCGAGCTCTCGAAGGGCGACGGCGGCCCGACCTGCCTCACCTGCCCCCTCGCTCGAGCCTGACTGTCGAAAACGCCGCCTCCCGTTCGTCGTATCCTCGTCAGCGACCAAGGAGGAGCACGGTGCAGTACACGCTGCTGATCTACGACGACGAGAAGGCCTGGGCCGCGATGTCCGAGGCGGAGAAGAACGCGATCTACCAAGAGTACTTCGCGTTCACGACCGACCTGCAGGCGAAGGGGAGCTACGTCGACGGGGCACCGCTCCAGCCGACCTCGACGGCGACGACCGTGCGCGTCCGCGACGGCGAGCCCGTCGTCACCGACGGGCCGTTCGCGGAGACGAAGGAGCAGCTGGGCGGCTTCTACCTGATCGAGGCCGAGTCGATCGACGAAGCGCTCGACTGGGCCGCGCGGATCCCCGGTGCCCGTTACGGCTCGATCGAGGTGCGGCCTGTGCTGCCGGTCGGCGCGGAGACGCCCGCCGGATAGCCGACGCGGCCGACACCGCGCTCGCCCGGCTCTTCCGAGAGGAGCACGGGCGCGTCCTCGCAACGCTGATCGGCGTCCTCGGTGACTTCGACCTCGCCGAGGACGCCCTTCAGGACGCAGTCACCGTCGCACTCGAGCGGTGGACGCGCGACGGCGTCCCGGCAAACCCCGCCGGGTGGCTCGTGACGGCTGCACGCAACCGTGCGATCGATCGCATCCGGCGTGACCGCACGCTGGAGAGAAAGACCGAGCTGATGGCGCGACTCGAGCCTCGCACCGACGAGGAGAGCACGATGGCGGAAGAGACGACGATCCCCGACGAGCGGCTCAGCCTCATCTTCGCGTGCTGTCATCCGGCCCTCTCGGTCGAGGCCCGGCTCGCGCTGACGCTCCGGTCGCTCGGCGGTCTCGAGACCGACGAGATCGCCCGTGCGTTCCTCGTCCCACCGGCGACGATGGCGCAGCGCCTCGTGCGGGCAAAGCGCAAGATCCGCGACGCCGGCATCCCGTTTCGCGTGCCGGCGGACCATCTCTTGCCGGAGCGGCTCGCCTCGGTCCTGCGGGTCGTCTACCTCATCTTCAACGCGGGCTACGGACCGCCGGTGCGGACGGAGCTCTGCACGGAGGCGGTCCGCCTGGCTGCGTTGCTCGGGACGCTGATGCCGGATGAAGGTGAGGTGCACGGCCTTCACGCGCTCCTGCTCTTTCAGGATTCCCGCCGCGACGCGCGGATACGCGACGGCGCGCTCGTGCTGCTCCAGGAGCAGGACCGTGCCCTCTGGGACCGCGCCGAGATAGAGCGCGGGCACCGTGCGCTCGAGCGAGCGCTCGCTCTTCGCGATCGCGGCCCGTACCTCCTCCAGGCAGGCATCGCTGCAGCACACAGTGACGACACCTCGGACTGGTCGCGGATCGCAGGTCTCTACGGCCGCCTCGCAGAGCTCACGCCTTCGCCCGTCGTCGAGCTCAACCGCGCCGTCGCGGTCGCGATGTCCGCGGGCCCGGAGGCCGGCCTGCTCCTCGCGGACCGGATCGAGGGGCTCGACGACTACTACCTGCTCCACTCGGCGCGGGCCGACCTCCTGCGCAGGCTCGGCCGCGACGAAGAGGCCGTGGTCGCCTACGAGCGCGCGCTCGAGCTCGCGCCCAGCGATGTCGAGCGCGACTTCCTGCGCGGACGGCTGTCAGCGTTGCGCGGATGACCGGGGCGCAGTGCGCTCGAGCGCACCCCACCCGACGTCGCGCGCCCGCTCCTCCGCCTCTGCCGCAGCGCCGCCCCGCACGCCGAAGAGGCGCTTCGCGCGCAGCAGGTAGAGGGCGATCAGCAAGTTGACGACGAAGGCGACGACCTTCAGCGCCGTCACCGTCCGCGTCAGCTCGTAGATCTCGTACGGCATGAATACGAGCGTGGCGACGAAGGTCAGATATTCGGCCCAGCGCCTCTGGTACCAGAGCCCGACCGCCTCGGCGCCCTCGAGAAGCGCGTATGCGGCGGCCGCGGCCGCGACGAGGTAGAGCGTCGACGACTTGAGCGTGAACAGGTGCTCGACCGTGCGCAGGAAGCCGCCGTGCGACGGGTGCGCAGGGCTGACGTTGCTGCCCTGGACGGCGTTGACGATCCGGTAGAAGACGTCACGCACACGGACCTCGTGCGACGCGAAGAGGAACACGGCGGCGGCGAGGACCCCGAGCACGACGAAGTGGATCGCCCGATCGATCGCGATGATCCTCAGCACCACCTTGTCGCGGAGTGCCCTGCCCCTCAGCGGCAGCTCGATCTCGTCGCGCTTCGGCGACACGTCTCGCTTTGGGCTCACCGGCGGCGGCAGCGGCAGCCACGAGTCGCAGCGGACGCACCGGTACCAGCGGACGCCGTCTTCCTCGCGCGCGACGATCGCGTCCTCGGGACGTAGACGCGCGGCGTCGAGGCCGATCAGCTCGTGCCCGCGCAGGCCGCAGACGAGCAGCTCCCAATGGAAGCGCGGCCGAAAGAGGCGCGGCCTCTGCGTTCCCGGCGGGCTATGCACGGAGGGCGTCCAGCGCGAGCGCAACCGCCTGCTCCGGCGTCTCCGCCCGCACGGTCCCCTCGACCTCCCATCCCGGCTCGAGCACGACGACCGTCCGCCCGAGCGCGAGCGCGAGCGCGATCTCGGCGAGCGTCCCGTAGCGGCCGCCCACTGCGATCACGACGTCGCCCGAGGCGACGACGGCGAGGTTCCGCGCATGGCCGATCCCGGTCACGACAACGTGGTCGTTCCAGGCGTTGCCACCTTCGCGTGACTCGCCCGGGAGGATCCCGATAGTCGTGCCGCCGGCGCTCTTCGCGCCGCGCGCGGCGGCGGCCATCACCTCGCCGCGGCCGCCCGTGACGACGGTGGCGCCACGCTCGCCGAGCAGGCGGCCGACCGCCTCTGCGTGCTCCTCGTGCTCGACGCCGCTGCCGATCACGGATACCTGGACGCCCGCCATGCCGGGGATGCTAGAAGAGGGAGGGTGGAGCGCGAGGCGCGGGACGGCGTGCTGATCCTCGGCGGCGGCTTCGCCGGCGCGTACGTCGCACGCCTCCTCGGCGAAAGCGGTGCGACGATCGTCAGCCCCGAGAACTTCATGCTCTACACGCCGCTCCTGCCCGAGGCGGCGTCCGGCACGCTCGAGCCGCGGCACGCCGTCGTGCCGCTGCGCGTGATGTGCCGCGACGCGGAGCTCCTGCTCGGGCACGCGACCGGTGTGGACCTCGAGGCGCGCACCGCCTCGGTCGAGACGGACGAGGGCCGCCTGACCGTACGGTGGCAGGAGCTCGTGCTCGCGCTCGGCGCCGTGCCACGCGTCGCTCCGGTACCGGGGCTCACCGAGCACGGGCTCTCCTTCAAGTCGCTCGCCGACGCGATCCACCTCCGCAATCACGTACTGCGCGAGCTCGAAGCAGCAGACGCCGCCGGCGACGAGAGCGAGCGCCGCCGGCACCTCGGCTTCGTCTTCGTCGGCGCCGGCTACGCGGGCGTCGAGGCACTCGCGGAGCTGTCAGACCTCGTCGAGGACGCGGTGCGCTATTACCCGCGGCTACGGGACGTCCCGCGCCGCTGGGTGCTCGTGGACGCGGCGCCCAAGATCTTGCCGGAGATCCCGTCGCGGCTCGGCGAGTACGCGGCCCGCGAGCTGGCCGAGCGCGGGATCGAGATCCGCGTCGGCACGACGATCGACTCGGTCGCCGCGGACGAGGTCGTGCTCGCGGACGGCACGCGCATCCCGACGAGGACGCTCGTCTGGACGGCCGGCGTCGCGCCGAACCCGCTGCTGGGCGTGCTCGGCCTGCCGCTCGACGAGCGCGGGCGCGTCGAGGTCGACGAGTTCCTCCGCGTGCGCGGCCACGAGCACGTCTGGTCGCTCGGCGACTGCGCGCGCGTGCCGAACCGGAAGGCCCGGCATCCGGATCCGCCCACCTGCCAGCACGCGCTGCGCCAAGCACGCCGCCTCGCCCGGAACCTCCAGGGCGATCCTGAGCCCTACAGCTACCGGATGCTCGGCCAGGTGGCGACTCTGGGCCGCTACAAGGGCATCGCCGACGTGCTCGGCGTCAGGCTGCGCGGCTTCGCCGGCTGGTGGGTGACGCGTTCGTACCACCTGTACCAACTGCCGCTCCTGTCGCGGAAGCTGCGCGTCGTCTCCGACTGGACGACGTCGCTCCTCTTCAAGCGCGACATCGCGGAGCTGGGGACGCTCGGCCACCCTGAGGGGCTCGGCCGGCCCTAGCGAAGAGCCTTCAGCGCCCGCTCGAGCCGCTGCTTCCGGGCCAGCACGCCGGCGAAGAGATCGCCGTGGCGGCGGACCCGCTCGAGGACGACGTCCATCGTGAACGCCGCCGGATCGAGGTTCTCGTCCACCTCGGACCAGCGCAGCGGCGTCGACACCGGCGCGCCCGCCTGCGGCCGCACCGAGTACACCGAGGCGATCGTCTTGCCGGCGCCGTTCTGGTTCGCGTCGATGAGCACGCCGCGGCGCCGGGACTTCACCCATTCGGTCGTCGCCAGCCCCCGGTGCACGTGCGCGATCGCGCCGGCGACGATCTCGGCGAACTCCCGCGTGTCGTCGTAGGAGTAGCGGCGCTCGACCGGCACGAGCACGTGGATCCCGTCGGCACCGCTCGTCTTCGGGAACGACTCGAGCCCGAGCGCGTCGAGCGCGGCCCTGATGAGCAGCGCCACCTCGACGGTCTCGGCGAAGCCGACTCCCGCCGCCGGGTCGAGGTCGAAGAGGACGAAGTCGGGCCGGTCCGGCCTGTCGACGCGCGAGTACCACGCGTTCATGTCGACGCAACCCATGTTCACCATCCACAACAGCGCGTCCTCGTCATTCACGAGCGGCGCGCTGATCCACCTCCGCTTCGCGGGCGATGTGCGGGTCGAGACCTCCACGCGGAAGGTCGGGATCCAGTCGGGCATGTGCGACGGCGCGTCCTTCTGGAAGAACGCCTTGCCGAAGGCGCCGTCGGGATAGCGTCGCATCGTGAACGGCCGGTCGCGGAGATGCGCCACCAGCACGGGGGCGACCGCACGGTAGTACTCGAGCAGGTCGCCCTTGGTGATTCCCTCGTCCGGCCAGAAGACCTTGTCGAGGTTGGACAGCTTCACGCGCCCCGACTCCACCTCGACCGGATTCTCTCTGCGCACCTCGGCCGCGCGCTTGTCGTCCCGCAGGCCCTTGAAGGAGGGCGCGCGCAGGTGGCCGTCGTGCGTCCACTCCGCGAACTCGACCTCGCAGACGAGCCGCGGCTCGACCCAGACGACGTCGCCCTTCGCCACCTTCGGCATCTTCGGTTCGACCGAGAACGGGGACGTCCCCACCTGCAACGGCTCCAGCTGCAGCAGCAGCTCCTCGATCGCCGCGTCCGTGAAGCCGGTGCCGCAGTTGCCGACCCACCGCAGCTCGCAGCCGCGGTACGCGCCGAGCACGAGCGAACCGAAGCGGCCTTCGCGGCGACCGTGGCCCTTCGTCCAGCCGCTGATCACGAACTCCTGCCGTCCGTGGGTCTTCACCTTCAGCCAGTCCCGCGTCCGCCTTCCCTCCGCGTAGCGCGACTCCGCCCTCTTGGCCATCACGCCTTCGAGGCCCTCCGCCTTCGCCGCCTCGAGCAGGGCCTCGCCGTCGTCGAAGACGCCGGAGAGCTGGACGGAGGCGCCCGTCGTGAGCAGCGCCTCGAGCCGGGCCCGCCGCTCGCCCAGCGGCAGGTCCACGCACGGCTCGCCGTCGAGCTCGAGCAGGTCGAACACCTCGTAGACGAGCGCCGGGGCGCCCTGCTGCATGGCGGAGAAGCTCGGGCGCCCCTGCGCGTCGAGCGCGCACACCTCCCCGTCGACGACGCAGTCGGGGCTGCGCACCGTCCTGGCGAGCGCCTTCGCCACGCCGGAGAAGCGCTCGGTGAGGTCGTTCCCGTTGCGCGAGACGAGGCGCACATCTCCATGCCGGACGTACCCGAGCGCCCGGTAGCCGTCCCATTTCGGCTCGTACACCCAGCCTCCACCCGTGGGCAGCGCCTCCGCCGGCGTCGCGAGCATCGCCCGGTAGTCGTTCCGCGCAGGGGAACGACCGGACCGGACGAGCAGCCAGTTCCTCGCGGCGCCGCCGACCTTCGCCGGCACGAGCGACCACGTGCCGTCGAGCCGTCGGCCGTGCAGCCGCACCGTGAGCCCGCCGTCCGGTTTCTCCTCGACGAGCTCGTACGTGCCGTGGTCCCAGATCTCGACGGCGCCGGCGCCGTACTGGCCCTTCGGAATCTCGCCCTCGAAGCCCGCATAGTCGAGCGGGTGGTCCTCGACCTGGACGGCGAGCGCCCGCACGCCGGGCTCGAGCGGGATGCCCTTCGGCACCGCCCACGAGGCGAGCACGCCGTCGCGCTCGAGCCGGAAGTCGTAGTGGAGGCGACGCGCGTCATGGCGCTGGACGACGAAGGTCGGCGCCCGCCCGCGCCGGCGACGGCCCGCGAACGGCTCCGGCGTCTGCGCCGGGTCGCGCTTGCGTTCGTACTCGCGAAGCTTCTCGGCCACCCGACTAGTGTGTCTTGCCCAGGGGTTTTACTACCCTCGAGCCGTACCTATGCCACTTCCGCATCTGACAAGCAACCGGGGATAAGCCTGTGGACGCTGTGGACAGCGACGGTCGCCGCAAGGCCCGAATCTGACTGAATCTGTCTAATTCTACTAGGCAAAGACGCCCAGCGAGCGGAACTTGGCCCGGCGCCGGCGCCGGAGCTCGTCGCTCGGCACCTCCGCGAGCTCGTCGAGCGCCTCGCGCAGCGACGAGCCCAGGAGCAGGGCCGCGGCGTCGTGGTCGGTGTGGGCGCCCCCCTCCGGCTCGGGCACGATCGTGTCGATCACGCCCAGCTCGAGGCAATGGGCGGCGTCCGGCTTGAAGGCGGCCGCCGCCTTCTTCGCCTCGCCGGCGTCGCGCCAGAGGATGGCCGCGCAGCCCTCCGGCGAGATCACCGAGTAGATCGCGTGCTCCTGCATGAGGACGCGGTCGGCCAAGGCGATCGCGATCGCGCCGCCGGAGCCGCCCTCGCCGATGACGCAAGCCACGGTCGGAACGGAAAGCCTCGCCATCGCCGCCTGGGAGGCCGCGATCGCACCGCCCTGCCCGTGCTGCTCTGCGGCGACACCGGGGTACGCGCCGGGTGTGTCGACGAGCGAGATGACCGGGAAGCCGTGCAGCTCGGCGAGGTGCATGACGCGGATCGCCTTCCGGTAGCCCTCGGGGAACGGCATCCCGAACTGCCGCGTCGCCCGCTCCTGGATGTCGCGCCCCTTCTGCTGGCCGATCAGCGCCACGGTCCGTCCGTCGAGCTTGCCGAGTCCGGTGACCATCGCGCCGTCGTCGGCGAGTCCGCGGTCGCCGTGCAGCTCGAACCAGTCGTCGAGCAGCCGCTCCACGTAGTCGAGCGTGTACGGACGGTCGACGTGCCGGGCGAGCTCGACGGAGCGCCAGATCTCGTCGTCGGTCGCCTCCTCGGCGAGCCGGTCGATCTGGCGCTGGAGCCGCTCCAGCTCGCCGGACAGCTTCGCGCCACCGAGCAGCGGCATGTTGCGCAGCCGGCTCAGCCGCTCGCGGAGCCGGAGCTCGTGCTCACTCGGGGGCATCGAACAGCCTCAGCAGGCGGGCGACGGCCGGCCGCACCTCGGGGCGCGGGACGATCGCATCGAGATGGCCGAAGCGGAGGTTCTGCGCGGCGAGCCCGAAGTCGTCCGGCAGCTTCTCGCGGGTGGTCTGCTCGACGACCCGCGGCCCGGTGAACGCGATCAGCGCGCCCGGCTCGCCGAGGAGGACGTCGCCGAGGCTGGCGAAGCTCGCGAGCACGCCCGCGGTCGTCGGATGCGCCATCACCACGATCAGCGCCTGGCCGGCGTCGTGCAGGTCCTCGACCGCGCACACGGTCTTGGGCAGCTGCATCAGCGAGAGGATTCCCTCCTGCATGCGCGCGCCGCCGGAGCTCGTGACCGCGACCAGCGGCGCGTTGCGCTCGGCCGCCGCGTCGCAGGCACGCGAGAACTTCTCGCCGACGACGCTCCCCATCGAGCCGCCCATGAAGGCGAAGTCCATCACCGCCAGCTCGCAGCCTCGCCCCTCGATCGCAGCCTGGCCGATCACCATCGCGTCGGTGAGCCCGGTCGACATCTCCGCCTCGGCGATCCTGTCGGTGTACGGCCGCAGGTCGAAGAAGCCGAGCGGATCCTCGGAGTGCAGATCGGCGGCTTCCTCGAGAAACGAGCCCTCGTCCGCGAGCGAGGCGATCCGGGGGCGCGCCCGCATCGGGAAGTGGTGGCCGCACTGCGCGCACACCCAGAGCGCCTGCTCGAGCTCGTCGTCCCGGTAATGGGAGTGGCAGTCCGGGCAGGTGTTGGGATGCTTGGGCGGCGGAGCGGGCTTGTCGTCGGTTTCGACCGACACGTCGATCTTTGCCACAGCGCTAGCTTAGACCGGTCCCGGCAACGGGAGGTTGCGGCAGCCGGAGTGCCTGGAGAGGGTGGGTTTCCACCTTCGGCCCACTGGGGGCAATCCAGGCCGGAGCTCAGCGTCAGCGCCAAGAGGCCGCCGGCTTTGCCGGCGGCCGCTCCGCGAAGCCGAACCCTCCCTGAGCGAAGAGCGCAGCTCTTCGCTCAGTACCCCAGTGCCGTACAGAGCCGTTCGAGCTTCTCGACGTTGGCGGGATCCGGGGCGAGGCCGGTCAGGCCCACGCCGGCGACGGCCCCCCGCTCGCGGATCGAGCCGAGCAGCTTCTCGACCTCGGCGAGGGTCATGCCGCCGGGCGCAGGCATGAAGACGGTCAGCTCGCCCGGATCGAAGACGTCGCAGTCGAGAGCGACGTAGACGGCGCTCGCCCGCTCGAGCACCGCCCCGGCGTTGTCGTGGATCCCGGTCGCCGCGATGAACTCGACCTCGGGCGGATCGAGGTCGCGGGCGCCCACGAGCGCGACGTCCTGCGGGTCGACGGCGCCGCCGTCGATCAGCATCCGCAGGGGCATCCCCCATTGATTGCCGGACGGCGACGTCTCGGGTGTGTTGAGGTCGCCGTGCGCGTCGAGCCAGATCACCCCCAGCCGGTCGTGCCGCGCCGCCAGCCCTTCCACCGCGCCGATGTGCGAGCAGCAGCAGCCGCCGAGCACGAGCGGACGCAGCGGCAGGTCGGAGGCGACCGCCAGCGTCTGCATGAGCAGCGAGTCCTCCTCGACGACGGACGCCTCCGGATAGTCGAGCGGCAGAGCAGCCGACTCGACCATCTCCTCGCCGCCGTCGCCCCAGGCCCGCGGCACGCGCACGAGGCCGGCGGCGAACGTACGGCCGCACGAATGGCATTCGTACTCCGGCCCGACCGCGACCGCGGTGTACGCGTGGCACGTCGGGCACTTCGCGCGCAGCAAGCTCATCGGCTGCCTCCTTCGAACACGCCGGGGCCCACGACGGGAGGCTACCCGGAGACGAGCCCGTCCAGCGCGCGGCCCAGACCCTCGAGCGTGTGCAGCTCGACGTCCGGCGGCGGCTCGGGCTCCTCGCCCAGCCGGTTGATCCAGATCGTCCGCAGGCCGAGCACGCGCGCCGGTCCGATGTCGTGGAAGCGGCTCGCGCCGACGTGCACGTGCCCGGCACGCTCGGCGCCGGTTCGCTCGAAGAACGCCTCCCAGTGACGGTACGCCGGCTTGTAGGAACCGATCTCCGAGGCGACGATCGAAAGCTCGAAAGGAACGCCGATCCGCTCGAGCGAGGCGTCGATGTAGTCGCGGTCGGTGTTGGAGAGGATCGCGAGCTTCCAGCCGCGGGCGCGCGCATCCTCGAGCGCCGCGCCGACCTCGGGAAACGGCTGCCAGGAGGGCAGCGACCGCGCGAGGGCGTCGTGCTCCTCGGCCGGCAGCGGCAGGCCCGCGCTCCCGGCCAACCGCGTGAGCGTGACGGTGAGCACGTCGCGGTAGCTGCGCGCCGGCTCCTCTCGCTCGACCTGCGGCTCGAGCTCGTGGTAGCGGTGCAGCAGCTGCGCCGCCTCTTCCGCGCCGAAGAGCCGCTCGAGCTCGCGGCCGATGCCGCCGTTCCAGTCGATGAGCGTGCCGTAGCAGTCGAAGGTGGCCCACCGCTCCATGCCCCGAGCGTACTCGGATCGTTAGGGTCTCCGCATGGCGAGGCACTACCGTTGGGAGGATCTTCCGCGCGAGGAGCTCAGCCCGCTCATCGGGCGGCGGCTCGTCACGGGAGAACGGCTGATGATCTCGCACGTCTACCTCGCCAAGGGCGCGGTGGTGCCGCACCACTCTCACGACAACGAGCAGTTGACCTACATCCTCGAGGGAACGCTCCGCTTCTGGCTCGGCGACGACGAAGCCGAGGTGGTCGACGTCTCCGCGGGAGAGGTGCTCCACCTCCCGTCGAACCTGCCGCACAAGGCCGAGGCGCTCGAGGACACGCTGGACGTCGACGTCTTCGCGCCGCCGCGCGCGGACTGGCTCGACGGCAGCGACACCTACTTGCGAGGCGACTCCGGGATCGCGGAGTGATGTCTGCCACCCCTTTCGGGATGACGCAAACCTAGGGCCGTCGAGGCCGCTCCCCATCCGCAGCCGCCCATACGCGGCCGCCGGGGGTGTCTGGCAGACCCCGCGATCCCAGCGTGGTTGCGAGGCTAGGCGGCCGGCCGGAACGCGAGCAGCTCGGGGCCGTGCTCGTGCAGCCAGTCGCGCTGCACGCGCCAGTCGGGCCGCCGCGACTCGACGAGCCGCCAGAAGCGGCGCGAGTGGTTCGCCTCCCGCAAGTGGCAGAGCTCGTGCACGACGACGTAGTCGAGCACCTCGAACGGTGCGAGCACGAGCCGCCAGTTGAACGAGAGCGTGCCGCGGGTCGAGCAGGAGCCCCAACGCGTGCGCTGGTCGCGGATCTCGATCCGCTCGTACTCGACGCCGAGCTCCGGGGCTTCCTCCTCGACGAGCATCCGCACGAGCTCGCGCACCGCGAGCCGCGCCTCGGCCTCGGAGACACGGTGCCGATCGAGACGAAGGCGCGGCCGCTGGCGGGCACGTTCCGCCGCGATCCATTCGCGGTGCGACTCGAGCACGCGCTCCACCTCGTCGTGCGGCATCCACGCCGGGGCGGTCAGCTGCACCGGCGCGCCCCATGGCACGGACAGGGTCCAGCGCCCTGCCTGCCGCGACCGGCGCACCTCGACCAATTCGTCCATGGGCCAAGCCTAGGAAGAGCGTCTGACGAGCATGCGGCGGCTCAGCCGTCGTAACGGCGGATCACGACGCACGCGTTGTGGCCGCCGAAGCCGAACGAGTTGTTCACCGCGACGCGCACGTCCGCCTTGCGCGCCTCGTTCGGCACGTAGTCGAGATCGCACTCCGGGTCCTCGACCTCGTAGTTGATCGTCGGCGGCAGCACTCCCTCATGGACGGCGAGCGTCGTGAACAACGCCTCGACGGCGCCCGCGCCGCCGAGGCAGTGGCCGGTGGCGCCCTTCGTGCCCGAGACGGGGATCCGGTACGCCTGCTCCTCGCCCATCGCGAGCTTGATCACGCGCGTCTCGGCCGCATCGCCGATCGGCGTCGAGGTCGCATGCGCGTTGATGTAGTCGATCTGCTCCGGCGTCACCCCCGCGTCACCCATCGCCATCGCCATCGCACGCGCCGGATTGACCCCGGTGGGATCCGGCTCCGTGATGTGCCTCGCGTCCGCCGAGACGCCGTAGCCGGCGACCTCCGCGTAGATCTTCGCGCCGCGCGCCTTCGCGTGCTCGAGCTCCTCGAGCACGAGCAGCGCACCCACCTCGCCCATCACGAAGCCGTCGCGGCCGGCGTCGAACGGACGCGACGCCCGCACGGGGTCGTCGTTGCGCCGCGAGAGCGCACGCATCGCACCGAAGCCCGCGATCCCGACCTTGTTGATCGCAGCCTCGGTGCCGCCGCAGAGCATGACGTCGGCGCGGCCGAGCCGGATCGCGTCCGTCCCGTCGCCGATCGCCATGTTCGACGCGGCACAGGCGGTGCACTCCGAGGAGAGCGGCCCCTTCGTTCCGAGCTCCATCGAGACCCAGCCGGCCCCCATGTTCGGGATGATCGCCGGGATCGCGAAAGGATTGACGCGGTCGGGGCCGCGATCGCGCAGCGTGTCGTGGCACTCCTGGAACGACGTCAGCCCGCCGATGCCGGTGGCGATGGCCGCGCCGACCCGGTCCGCCTCGGAGCCGATGTCGAGCCCGGAGTCCTGCTCGGCCTGCCGCGCCGCGGCGACGATCAGCTGCGCGAAGCGGTCCATGCGGCGGGCCTGCTTGAAGTCGATCCAGTCGGCCGGGTTGAAGTCCTTCACCTCGCACGCGAACGTGACCGGATAGCCGGCGGCGTCGAACTGCGTGATCGGGCCGGCGCCGGACTCGCCCCGGATGAGGGCGTCCCAGGAGGAGCGGACGTCGTTCCCGAGCGGAGTGACCGCTCCCAGCCCGGTGATGACCACACGCCGTCTGCCGTTGAGTGATTCGCCGCTCACATTCCCAGCCCGCCGTCGACGAGGATGACCTCGCCCGTGATGAACGAGGCCTCGTCGGAGCAGAGGAAGCGTACCGCCCCCGCGACGTCCTCCGGTTCCCCCAGGCGGCCGAGCGGCGTGTTCTGGAGCATCGCGGCCGTCGCCTCCTCCGGCAGGACGCCGGTGAGCTGGGTCTTCACGTAGCCGGGCGCGACGACGTTGGCACGGACGTTCCGACTCCCCAGCTCGCGCGCGAGCGACTTCGTGAAGCCGATGATCCCCGCCTTCGAGGCGGCGTAGTTCGTCTGGCCCCAGTTCCCGTGGACGCCCACAATCGAGGAGACGTTGACGATCGCGCCCGCCCGCTTCCTCATCATCGGCCGGCAGACGGCCCGGCACGTGTAGAAGACGGACGAGAGGTTCGTCTCGATCACCGTGCGCCAGTCGTCGTCGGGCATCCGCGCAAGCAGCCCGTCGCGCGTGAGACCTGCGTTGTTGACGAGGATGTCGAGGTCTCCCGCCTCCTCGACGAGGCGCCGGGCCTCGTCGGCGTTCGACACGTCGGCCTGGACGGCGCGCCCGCCGAGCTCGGCGGCGAGCGCCTCCGCCTCGTCCCGGCCCGAGCGGTAGCCGATCACGACCGCGGCGCCGGCCTCTGCGAGCTCGACGGCGACGGCGCGACCGATCCCGCGCGACGCCCCGGTGACGAGCGCGCTCTTGCCTTCCAGCGAGGCGAAGGTCACGTGTCGGCGGCGAGCGCCTTGTGGAGCTTGTCGAGCGCAGCGAGATTGTTGACCGAGACGGCCTTCACGCTGTTGTCGATTCGCCTCACCAGCCCTGAGAGCACGTTGCCCGGGCCGACCTCCACAAAGGTGCGCACGCCTTCCCTCATCAGCTCGGACGCCGCCTGGGTGAAGCGCACCGGCGCGGTCAGCTGGTCGACGAGCAGCGGTCCCATCCGCTGCGCCGACTCGAGCCTCGCGGTCACCGTCGACATGAAGGGCGCGACGGGCTCCTGGAACTTGATCCGCTCCACCGCCGGCCGCAGCCGGTCGGCGGCGCGTGCCACGAGCGGCGAATGGAACGCGCCCGAGACCTTCAGCTTCACAGCCCGGCGTGCGCCCGCCTCCTGCGCCCGTTCGCAGCACTCGTCGACCGCGTCGTTCTCGCCGGAGACGACGATCTGTCCCGGGCAGTTGTAGTTCGCCGGCCACACGCCGAGGATCTTGCGGCAGAGCGTCTCGACCACCTCGTCGTCGAGGCCGAGGATCGCCGCCATCGAGCCGGGATGCCGCGCGGCGGCCTCGGCCATGGCGATGCCGCGCTCGCGCACGAGCTCGAGCGCCTCCTCGGTCGACATCGCCTCGACCGCGGCGAGAGCGGCGAACTCGCCGACCGAGTGGCCGACGACGAAGTCCGGCTCGATCCCGCGCGCACGAATGGCCGCGAGCACGGCGAGCGAGGTGGCGACGAGCACCGGCTGCTGGAC
Organism: Gaiellaceae bacterium; assembly: GCA_035623575.1. Classification (GTDB taxonomy): domain Bacteria; phylum Actinomycetota; class Thermoleophilia; order Gaiellales; family Gaiellaceae; genus Palsa-739. Next base: position 93 of record DASPTD010000052.1, on the reverse strand, counting down.
GGCCGTGTCGACGAGGTCTTCGGCCTCGGCGTGGAAGCAAAGCCGCTCGAGGTCGAGCCCGGAGGCCGCGCTGCCGCGCTCGTAGACGCTGCG
>DASPTD010000050.1:0-78689 GCA_035623575.1 Gaiellaceae bacterium | reverse complement strand
GAGAAGCGGTAGCCTCGCTCGCCGACGACCGTCTCGTAACCGTCCGGAAGGGCCGAGATCACATGGTGGATGCGCGCCGCCTGTGCCGCCGCCTCGATCTCGACGTCGGCCGCGTCCGGCTTCGCGAAGCGGAGGTTCTCGCGTACCGACGCATGAAAGAGATACGTCTCCTGCGAGACAACGCCGACGAGGTCGGAAAGCGCCCTGAACGAGAGGTCGCGGACATCGACGCCCCCGATGGAGATGCTGCCCCGGCCGACGTCGTACAGCCGTGCGGCGAGGTAGCCGAGCGTCGTCTTCCCCGATCCCGTCTCGCCCACGAGTGCGGTGGTCGTCCCGGCCGGCACGGTGAAGGAGACGTCCTCGAGCGTCCATTCGTCGCCGTACCTGAACCAGACGCCGTCGAAGACGACGTCGCCGGCGCTTTCGAGCGCAACGGCATCGGGCCGTTCCTCGATGTCGACCGGCTGATCGAGGTACTCGAAGATCCGGTCGAAGAGCGCGAGCGACGTCTGGACGTCGAGCCCGACGCCGAGCAGCGAGCCGACCGGGAAGAACAGCCGCGTCTGCAGCGTCGTGAACGAGACCAGCATCGGCACGGAGACGACGTGCGATCCGTGGGCCAGAGCGAGCCCGCCGAACCAGTACACCGCTGCGGGCATGACCGAGAAGCTCGTCTGGATCGACGCCATCACCCAGCGCCCGGCCATCCGCTGCTTGACCTCGAGGTCGGCGAGCCGAAGCGAATCCCCCTCGAAGCGGTCTGCGAGCTCGTTCGTGCGCCCCATCGTCTTGCCGAGCAGGATCCCCGAGACGGAGAGCGACTCCTGGACGAGGCTCGAGATGTCCGCGAGCGTCTCCTGCGTCGTCTTCGCGATCCGCCGCCGCTCGTTGCCGACACGGCGCGTGAGGAGGACGAAGAACGGGATGAGCGCGAACGCGAACAGCGCGAGCTCCCAGTTCAGCAGCACCATGCCGACCATGGTGGCGGCGACGGTCGTCACGCTCGAGGCGATCGACGTCGCGGTGTTCGTGACGACGTTCTGCACGCCGCCGATGTCGTTCGAGATCCGCGACTGCACCTCGCCGGTGCGCGTCCGCGTGAAGAAGGCGAGTGAAAGCCGCTGCAGGTGCCGGAAGACCGCCGCGCGCAGGTCGTGCATCACGCGCTGACCCACTTGGTTCGAGAGCAGCGTCTGGAGGACGCCGAGGATCCCGGTCGCGACCGCGATCGCGATCATCCCGCCGGCATTGATCGAGAGGGAGCGCGTGTCGTTGCGCCCGATCGCCTCCAGGACGTTCTTGAGCAGGAAGGCCGGGACGACGCCGAGCGCGGAGGACACGACGATCAGCCCGAGAACGGCGCCGAGCCGGAGCTTGTACGCCCCGAACAAGGGGCCGATGCGGCGCATGTTCGCCCGGCGCACGGCCGGGTCGGCCGGACGCTCCGGCGCCGGGCCGGCGGAATGGAAGAACATGCCCATCGGTGCAGGGTACGTGGTGAGGCAAGATCAGAGGCGTGCGCGTCACCGTTCGCCTCTTCGCCGGACTACGGGAACGCGCGGGCCGCTCGACCGTCGAGCTGGACGGCGTCCGGCAGGCCGGCGACGTCTGGCCTGCGCTCGGCCTGGGCGACGAGCCGCCCGGCCTCCTCTACGCCGTCAATCGCGAGTACGCGGACCGAGACCGTGAGCTGCGCGACGGCGACGAGGTTGCGCTGATCCCACCCGTCTCCGGCGGCGCGTTCCTGCTCAGCACCGAACCGCTCGACCTGCGTGCAGCCGTCGCGGAGGTCGAGAGCGAGGACGCGGGCGCGGTCGCAACCTTCATCGGCACCGTGCGGCGCCGCTCACGCGGACGCGCGGTCCTGTATCTCGAGTACGAGGCGTACGAGGAGATGGCGGAGCAGATGCTGCGCACCCTCGCAGCGGAGCTGAAGGCGAGGCACACGCTGACCGAGATCGCGATCCACCACCGCGTCGGCCGCGTCGAGATCGGCGAGCCGAGCGTCGTGATCGCGGTCTCCGCACCGCACCGGGCTCCGGCCCTCGAGGCCTGCCGCGAGGCGATCGACACCTTGAAGGAGACGATCCCCCTCTGGAAAAAGGAGGTATACGAGGGCGGCGCCGAGTGGATCGGCCGCGGCTCGTGACTACTCTCAGCCTGATGGACGAGCTCCGCGACGACCGTCCGATCCACCCGCACGCGAGGAGGAGCGTCCGGCGCTCGCTCGAGCGCGTGGGCGGGCTGGCGGTCGTGATCGGGACGACCGCCCTCAAGTGGGGCTTCATCTTCGTCAAGTTCTTCGGCTTCTTCATCTCGGCGGCCGCGTACAGGCTGTGGTTCGGCAGCTGGACGTTCGCGTTCGGCTTCGTGCTCCTGATCCTCGTTCACGAGATCGGCCATGTGATCGAGGCGCGCCGGCAGGGGCTGCACGTCTCCTGGCCGACATTCATCCCGTTCTTCGGCGCCTTCGTCACGATTCAGCACGCTGGGCTGACGCCGTGGCGCAATGCGCGCATCTCCCTCGCCGGCCCGGTCGCCGGCGGCGTGGCGGCCGCCGTCGTCTGGGCCGTCGGCGCCCAGCGCGGGTCGTCGATGCTCGAGGTGCTGGCGAACATCGGCTTCCTGCTCAACGCCTTCAACCTGCTCCCGATCGGCTTCCTCGACGGCGGCTCGATCGCGCGCTCGATCGGCGAGGCGTGGCGGATGCCGGTGATCCGCTTCGAGGGCGGCGTGCCGGTGCAGGCGTTCGCGCCCGACCGCACGAGGGCGCTCGCGATCGCGATGCTGTACGTCGCCGTGGCGGGCGCCCTCGTGCTCGGCCTGCTCGCGACCCGACCGAACGGGATGCTGTGACCGACGACCGGGAGATGCTGCAGACGCATCAGGCGGCGGCCGAGATGCGGCGCCACACCCAGTCGATCGCCGACGAGTTCCTCGCCGGCTTCGAGGCCGTCGAGCGCATCGACCGGCCTGCCGTGTCGGTCTTCGGCTCGGCCCGCGTCCACGAGGGCTCCTCGGCCTACGACGCCGCCCGGGAGACGGGCCGTCTGTTCGCGGACGAGGGCTGGGCGGTCGTGACGGGCGGCGGGCCGGGCGTGATGGAGGCGGCCAACCGCGGCTGCCGCGAGGGCGGCGGCCTCTCCGTCGGCTTCAACATCGAGCTGCCTCACGAGCAGGGGCCGAACGCGTACACGGACATCGCGCTCACCTTCCACCACTTCTACGCACGCAAGACGATGTTCGTGAAGGCTGCGGAGGGCTTCGTCGTCTTCCCGGGAGGCTTCGGCACGGCCGACGAGCTCTTCGAGTCGCTCACCCTGATCCAGACCGGGAAGGTGCTCCACTTCCCCGTCGTGCTCTTCGACTCCGCGTACTGGTCGCCGCTCGTCGACTGGGTCCGCGGGCGAGCGTTGCCCGAGGGCCTCATCTCCGAGGACGACCTCGAGCTCGTGACGATCACCGACGAGCCGGCGGCGGCCGTGCGCTACGTCCTCGACCGGTACCAGGATCTTGCCGACCCCGCGGCGTAGCCTTCCAGGGATGGAACTGCGCGATCTCCCGTCCGTCGACGAGCTCGCGCGCAGCGTCGACGACCCGCTCGCCGTCGAGGCGGCGCGTGCGGTGCTCGCGCGCGCGCGCGAAGAGATCCGGGTGGGAGCGGAGCCGGGGGACCTCGCGGAGCACGTGCGACGCGAGCTGCGGGCTGCACGTGCCCCCAGCCTGCGGCGCGTCCTCAACGCGACGGGCGTGATCGTCCACACGAACCTCGGCCGGGCCCCGCTCGCCGAGGAGGCGCTCGCGCGCGTGATCGAAACCGCCCGCGGCTACTCGAACCTCGAGCTCGACCTGCACGACGGCGTGCGCGGCTCGCGACAGGATCACGTGGCCGGGATCCTGCGCCGCCTTACGGGCGCCGACTCGGCGCTCGTCGTGAACAACAACGCCGCCGCGGTGCTGCTCGCGCTTGCCGCGCTCGCCGAAGGCCGGGAGGTCGTCGTCTCCCGCGGCGAGCTGATCGAGATCGGCGACGGGTTCCGCATCCCCGACGTGCTCGCCCGCTCCGGCGCACGGCTCGTGGAGGTCGGGACGACGAACCGCACGCGCGCCGCCGACTACGAGCGCGCGATCGGCCCGGAGACGGCCCTGCTCCTGCGGGTGCACCAGTCGAACTTCCGCGTCGTCGGCTTCGCCGAGCAGCCGCGGCTCGCGGAGCTCGCCGCGGTGGCAACGCGGCATGGTCTGCCGCTCGTCGACGACCTCGGCTCCGGCGTCCTCGCAAGTAAGAACTTGTTACTTGTGGAGGGGGAGCCGTCCGCACGGGAGTCGCTCGCCGCGGGGGCCGACCTCGTCTGCTTCTCCTGCGACAAGCTCCTCGGAGGCCCGCAGGCGGGCGTCGTCGCGGGACGCGCCGACCTCGTCGAGCGGCTGCGACGCCATCCGCTCCAACGCGCGGTGCGGGCGGACAAGCTGACGCTCGCCGCGCTCGAGGGGACGCTGCGGCTCCACCTCGACGCGCCGGAGCAGATCCCCGTGCTGCGGATGCTCGGCCAGGACGCTGCGGCGATCCAGGCGCGCGCAGAGCGGCTCGCGGCCGCGGTCGGCGGCACGGTCGAGGAGACCGTGGGCCGCGTCGGCGGCGGCGCGCTCCCCCTCGCGGAGCTGCCGAGCTTCGCGTGCGCGGTGGACGAGGCGCTCGCCGCGCCGCTCCGCGCCGGCGAGCCGCCGGTGGTGGGGATCGTCCGCGACGGAAGGCTCCTGCTCGACTGCCGCACGCTCGCGGACGAGGAGGTCGACGAGGTGGCCGCCGCAGTACGCCGATGCCGCTGACCGTCGCGACCGCCGGCCACATCGATCACGGCAAGACGACGCTGGTCGAGGCGCTCACCGGCAAGAACACCGACCGGCTGCCCGAGGAGCGTGCGCGGGGCATCTCGATCGACCTCGGCTACGCACCGCTCGACCTGCCCGGCGGAGAACGGCTCTCGGTCGTCGACGTGCCCGGCCACGAGCGTTTCGTGCGCACGATGGTCGCCGGGGCGGCCGGCGTCGACCTCTTCCTGCTCGTGATCGACGCAGGGGAGGGCGCGCGGCCGCAGACGCACGAGCACCTGGCGATCCTGCGCCTGCTCGGGATCGAGCGCGGCGTCGTGGCGCTGACGAAGGCCGACCTCGTCGATGACGAGACGCTCGAGCTCGCGCGCGCCGAGGCCCAGGAGCTCGTCCCGGATGCGCCCGTGGTCGCGGTCAGCGCGCGCACCGGCGTCGGGCTCGACGAGCTGCGCGCAGCGCTCGCGGATGTCGCACGCGCGGGAGGGCGCTCGCCGGACGACGCGCCGACGCGCCTTTACGTCGACCGCGTCTTCACGCTGCGCGGCATCGGCACCGTCGCCACCGGCACGCTCTGGTCGGGCTCGATCGGCGAAGGGGACGAGCTGCGCGCAGAGCCGCGCGGCCGCGGTGTTCGCGTGCGCAGCGTGCAGGTGCACGACCGGCCGGTCGGGCGCGCCGAGGCGGGCCAGCGCGTCGCGGTCGCCCTGCCCGGCATCGAGCGCGGCGAGCTACGCCGCGGCGACGCGCTCGTGGCCCCGGGTGCGTTCCCCGTCGGCTACCGCCTCGACGTCGTGCTCGACGAGATCGCCGATATCCCCGCCCGCGTCCACGTGCACCACGGCACCGCACACGTGCTCGGCCGTGTCGTGCGCGTCGGCGAGCGCTGGGCTCAGCTCCGTCTCGCGGAGCCCGTCGTGGCCGCGCGCGGCGACCGCGTCGTGCTACGCGCGGGCACGACGGTCGGCGGCGGGCGCGTGATCGACCCGGCGCCGCCGCGGCACGCGAGCGCGGAACGGATGGAGCAGGTCGAGCGCGGCGAGATCGCCGCGACCGTGCACGAGCCGGTGCGTGCGGAGTCGCTGGCGCACCTCGGCGAGCTCGCAGGCGTCGAGCGCGCAGACGGCTGGGTGTTCTCGCGCGCGTGGCTCGACGAGCTGCAGGCGGAGCTCGAACGGAGGCTCGCAGCAGCCGACCCGCTCGATCCCGGCGTGCCGCCGCCGTCCGAGCCGTGGGCGGCTGCCGTCATATCACTGCTCGGACTCGAACGGCGCGGCGCGAAGCTGTACCGCCCGGGCGCGACCGCCGAGCTCGGCGCCCGCGCCGCAGCGGCCGCCGAACTCGAGACCCGGCTCGGGCTCGAGCCGCTGAAGGTCGAGGATCCCGCGCTCGCGCGCTATCTCGAGGAGGAGAGACGGCTCGTGCGCGTCGGCGACGGCTACGCGGTCTCCGCGGCCGCCTACGAGCGCGCACGCGACGCGCTCGTCGCCGAGTGCGAGGCCGCCGGCCGGATCACGCTCGCGCGCTTCCGCGACCTGCTCGGCGTCGGGCGCAAGACGGCACAGCTGCTGCTCGAGCGCTTCGACGCGGACGGGCTCACCCGCCGGACGGGCGACGAACGCGTCCTGCGGCGACGTGGAACAATCGCGCCATGACTCCCGACGACGTCACCGCGCTGATCGACCGCTACAACGACGCCTGGAATCGCCAGGACGTCGACGCGATCGCGTCGATGCACCATGCCGAGATCGTGTTCGAGAACCACACCGCCGGCGAGCGGGCGGAAGGCGCGGACGCCGTCCGGGAGCACATCGCCGCGATCTTCCGCAACAACCCGGACCTCCGCTTTCGCGGACGCAGCTTCCACGCCGGCGACGACTTCGCGGTCTCCGAGTGGACGGCGAACGTGACCAAGGACGGGCGCCGGCTCGAGTGGGACGGCGTCGACGTCTTCCCGATCAGGGACGGTCTGATCGCGCGGAAGGACGTGTACTCGACGTCGCATCGGCCGCGCGAGCTGACGGACTGACGGCGAGGGTGAGCACGTCCGGCCGGTGATAGTGGCCGACCGGGTCGAACCGCTGCCGCTCCGCGAGCAAGCGCGCCGGATCGAGCTCCGCGTAGAGGATCCCTTCCGCGTCGTACAGAGGCCCGGCGAGATACGAGCCGTCCGGCGCGAGGATCGCGCTGCCGCCGCGGCCGATCGTGCCCGCCCCCTCGATCTCGCTCCGCAGGGGAAAGTCGTCGGGATAGGCGGCCTCACGCTGAAAGTGGCACGGCGCGATCACGTACGCGCGGCTCTCCCGTGCGAGGTGCACGAGCGTCGACTGCCAGGCGTCGCCGTCGTCAGCGGTGGACGCGACGTAGAGCTCCAGCCCGGACTCGTAGAGCGCGAAGCGCGCGAGCGGCATGTAGTTCTCCCAGCAGATCAGCCCGCCGAGGCGGCCGAAGCCGGTCTCGACGGAGTACAACCCGCGGCCGTCGCCCTGGCCCCAGACCAGACGCTCGTGGTTCGTCGGCACGAGCTTGCGGTGGTGAAGCGCGAGCGAGCCGTCGGGCGCATGGGTGAGCAGCGAGTTGTAGATCGTCCCGGGGCGCTCCTGGTCGACCTCGTTCACGCCGGTGACGAGCCAGATGCCGTGCTCCCTGGCGACCGCGCCGAGCCGGCGCTCGGCCGGGCCGCCGACCGCGACCGAGTTCTGCGCGATGCGCGCGAACGTCTCCTTCGCGCCGTCGTTCTCCCAGCCGGCGAAGGCCTTCGCCCAGCGGGACGACGGGTAGACGGGCACGAACGTCTCCGGGAAGACGACGAGCTCGGCGCCGTCGCCCGCGGCCTGCGCCGCAAGCGAAGCGAGCCGGTCGAGCGTCGCCTCGCGGTCGAGGACGACCGGCTCCGCCTGCACGCAGGCGGCGGTGACGGCGCGATCCATGGCGCAAGCGTAGTCGGGAGTAGGTTGGCGCGGTGACGACCCTCGTGCTCAAGCTCGTCCTCACCCCGTCGGTGATGGTGGGCGCGACGCTCGCCGGACGGCGCTGGGGCGGCACGGTGTCCGGCTGGCTCGTCGGCTTCCCGCTCACGTCGGGCCCGCTCGTGCTCTACCTGGCGCTCGATCACGGCAGGCGCTTCGCAGCGCACACCGCGGTCGGCTCGCTCTCGGGCGCGATCGCCGAGGTCGCGTTCTGCCTCGGCTACGGGCTCGGTGCACGACGCAGCTGGAAGGTCGCCGTCATCACGGCGTCCGCCGGCTTCGCTGCTGCCGCCGCGGCGTTGCAGGCGCTGCCGCTCGGCGTCGGCCCGCGGCTGCTGCCGTTGCTCGCCGCAGTCGTGCTCGCGCTGGCCGCCGGACTGTTGCTGCTGCCACGGCCGGCCCTGCGCGCGCCGACGTCCGTGCGAACGCCGGGGTGGGACCTCGCGGCACGCGCCGCCGTCGCGACGTGCCTCGTCCTCGCGCTCGCAGCGCTCGCACCGACGATCGGCGCACGCCTGACCGGCCTGCTCGCGGTGTACCCGCTCTACTCGGCGGTGCTCGCGGTGTTCGCGCACCGGCTGCAGGGGCATGGGGCGGCGATCGGACTGCTGCGCGGCCTGCTCGCGGGGCTGTTCTCGTTCGCGGCCTTCTACGCCGTGCTGCCGGAGCTGCTCGTGCATGCCGGCACCGCGGCCGCCTTCGCCTGCGCGATTCCCGCAGCGGTCGCCGTCCAGGCGTTCTCGGGGGCTAGGCTCTTCCGATGGGAAAGATCTACGACGGCATCGACGGGAAGCTCGCAGGCTGGATCGAGCGGCAGCGGCTCTTCTTCGTTGCGACGGCGCCGCTCGCCGCCGACGGGCACGTGAACGTGTCGCCGAAGGGCGACCTGCGCTGGTTCCGGATCCTCGGCCCGCGCGAGGTCGCGTACCTCGACTTCGTCGGCAGCGGCGCCGAGACGATCGCGCACGCACGCGAGAACGGCCGCATCGTCGTCATGTTCTGCGCGTTCGAGGGGCCGCCGCGGATCGTCCGCCTGCACGGCCGGGCACGCGTGGTGCTGCCCGGCGAGCCGGAGTTCGACGAGCTGCGCGCGCGGTTCGAGCCGGCGGCGGACGCGGTGCGCTCCGTCATCCGGATCGACGTCGAGCGGATCGCCGACTCGTGCGGGTACGGCGTGCCGATCATGCGCTTCGACGGCGTGCGTGACCAGTACGACCAGTGGGTCGACAAGAAGATGCGCGACGGCGGGCTCGACGACTACGTCTCGGAGGAGAACGCCGAGAGCATCGACGGTCTGCCCGCAATCGACCGGGCCTAGCCGAACCCGCCGCCGCCCGGCGTCTCGATCCGGACGACGTCGCCGGCAGCAAGCTGCCGCGTCACCTTCGCCGGCTGCTCCTCGCCGTTCACGAGCGTCCGGCCGGGAGCTCCCTCGGCGCCGCCGCGTGCGCCGTGCGGGCCGTGCGCGCGCCGCTCTGCGAGCACCGAGAGCCTGCAGTCCTCGAGTACGCGAAGCTCGCGCACGACGCCGTCGCCGCCACGGTGCGCGCCTGCGCCGCCGGATCCGCTCCGCAGGTGCCAGCACTCGACGCGCAGCGGATACGACAGCTCGAGCGCCTCCACCGGCGTGATGAGCGTGTTCGACATGGCGACGTGCACGCCGGACGGCCCGTCGGCGTCCGAGCATGCACCCTGGCCGCCGCCGATCGTCTCGTAGTACGTGAAGCGGTCGTTACCGAGCGCGACGTTGTTCATCGTCCCCTGCCCCTGCGCCGGAACTGGCAACGCCTCGCCGAAGGCGCGGAAGACGACGTCGACGATGCGCGACGACGTCTCCGTGTTCCCGGCGACGACCGCGGCGGGCGGGCGGGCGTTGACGAGGCAGCCGACGGGCGCGGTCACGGCGACCGGCGCGAAGGCGCCGCCGGACGCCGGCAGATCCGGCTCCGTGAGGCAGCGGACGACGAAGTAGCAGGCCGAGCGCGTGACCGCGAGCGGGCAGTTGAGGTTGCCCGGATGCTGCGCCGCGGTCCCCGTGAAGTCGATCCGGATCTCGTCGCCGTCGACCTCGACGGTGCAGCGGATCGGCAGCGCCCCCCCGACCGCCTCGACGACGTCCTCCGCCGACCAGCGCCCGTCGGGGAGCGCGGCGACGGCGGCGCGCACCATCCGCTCGGAATAGGCGTACAGCTCGTCCATCGCCGCCGCGACGCGTTCGCGGCCACGGCGTGCGCACAGCTCGGCGATACGGCGCTCGGCGAGGCGGTGCGCGGCCATCTGCGCGCGCAAGTCGCCGCGCCGCTCGTCGGGGTTGCGAGCGTTCGCGACGATGAGGGCCACCACCTCGTCGGTGAGCCGCACCGGCGGCACGATCAGCCCCTCCTGGTACAGCTCGCGCGAGAACGCCGGCAGGCTCGCAGGCTCCATCCCGCCGACGTCCGCGTGGTGGGCCCGCGAGACCGCGTACCCGAGCGCCGTCCGGGAGACGAGGGTCACGTCCGGCAGGTGCGTGCCACCGGTGAACGGGTCGTTGAGCACGCAGACCTGTCCCGGTGTCAGACACAGGGACATGGCCGCCGCGACCGCGTCCGGCATCGCCCCGAGGTGGACCGGGATGTGCTCCGCCTGCGCGACCATCCGCCCGTCCTCGGTGAAGATCGCCGTCGAGCAGTCGCGCCGCTCCTTGATGTTCGCGGAGAAGGCCGAGCGGATCAGGACGGCGCCCATCTCCTCGGCGACCGCGCGCAGCGCGCTGCCGGTGACCTGCAGCTCGACGTTCATCGCCGCAGCACCAGCGTCCCGTCGTCGTTCGTCTCGCCGTGCCAGCCCTCCGGCACGAAGCAGGTCGAGCCCGGCAGCTCGAGCACCGCCGGCCCGGAAACCTTGTAACAACTTGTTACTTGCAGGGTGACGTCCGGACCGGGCGTGACCTCCGCGGTGCGGACCGCGACGAGCTCGATCTCGCGAGACGGGTCCGAGTACCCGTAGCGCTCCTCGTGCGCGCGATGGAACGCCGCGGCGAGGTCGGGCTCGAGCGGCACCGTCAGCTCGAACGACTGGCCGCGGTAGCGGAGGTCGGCCTCGCCCTCGGCGGGCAGGTCGGCCACCTCCGCCAGCGGGCGGACGTACGAGACGACCCGGTCGCGCCGCTCGTCGCTCGCGACGAGACCGAGCGCCGAGAGGACGCCCGCCGCCTCCGGCACGAGCACCGCCTCGATCTCGAGCTCCTCCGCGAGCGCGCACGCGTGCGACGGGCCGGCGCCGCCGAAGGCGACGAGCGCGAAGTCGCGCGGATCGTATCCCCGCTCGACGGAGACGACACGCAGCGCGCGCAGCATCTCCGCGTTGACGACGTCGACGACCGCGGCCGCATCGATCCCGTCCAGGGCGGCGGCTGCCGCGTCCCGATCGAGCACGAGCCCGCCGGGCAGCTCGGCCGGCAGCCGCCCGAGCAGGAGGTTCGCGTCCGTGACGGTGGCGCCGCCGCCCGCGCCGTAGCAGGCCGGGCCGGGATTGGCGCCGGCGCTCTCCGGTCCCACGCGGATCGCACCGCCGGCGTCGCGGCGGACGAGCGAGCCGCCGCCGGCCCCGACCGTGTGCAGGTCGACCGTAGGCAGCCTGATCGGGAAGCCGCCTACGACGCGCTCCGCCACCCGGGCGGCCCGGCCGCCCGGCAGCAGGCAGACGTCGGTCGAGGTGCCGCCCATGTCGAACGCGATCGCGTGCTCGAAGCCGGCACGGCGCGCGACGAGACCCGCGCCGACGACGCCGCCCGCAGGGCCGGAGACGAGGATCGTCGCGGGGTGGGCCGCGGCATCCGCGACCGAGGCGACGCCGCCCGAGGAGAGAAGCACGAGCGGCTCGGGCAGCCCGGCCGCATGCGCACCCGCCGCGAGCGCGCGCAGGTACCGCGCCGCGACGGGCGCGAGGTACGCATCCGCGGCCGTCGTCGACGCGCGCTCGTACTCGCGGAACTCCGGCGCGAGCTCGTGCGAGGCGACGACGTGCACTCCCGGATGCCGGCGGCGAAGCTCGGCTGCCACCGCCGCCTCGTGCGACGGGTCACGGAACGAGAAGAGCAGGCAGACGGCGACGGCCTCCGCGTCGCCGAGGTCGGGGAGCGTCGCGAGGTCGAGGGGCTCGAGCTCGCCGTCCGGTCCGAGCCGGCCGCGCACGCCGTGGCAGCGCTCGAGCGGCACGAGCGGCTCGGGATGGGCCGCGCACAGCCGGTACAGGTGCGCCCGCGTCTGGCGGCGCAGGTGCAGCAGGTGCTCGAAGCCGGCGTTCGAGACGAACGCCGTGCGCGCGCCGCGACGCTCGAGCAGCGCGTTCGTCGCGACCGTCGTCCCGTGTGCGAACCGCTCGACCCCGCGCGCGCCGAGCGCCGCCGCAGCCGCCAGGACGGACTCCTCCTGCCGCACGGCGGTGGGAACCTTCGCCGTGCGCACCCGGCCGCCGTCCAGGAGGACGGCATCGGTGAAGGTGCCGCCGACGTCGATGCCGAGAACCGACACGGCGCGAGCCTACTTCCCGGCAGGATGGAGCCGTGATCCGCGCCTTCCTCTTCGACTTCGACGGCCTCATCCTCGACACCGAGGTCCCCTCGCGCGAGGCGTGGCAGCACGTCTATCGCGAGCACGGGTACGAGCTGCCGCTCGGCCGCTGGGCCGAGGGAATCGGGACGCGCGGCGGCTTCGAGCCGATCGAGCACCTGGAGGAGCTCGTCGGCGCGCCGGTCGAGCGCGACCGGATCGACGCAAGGCGCCGGGCGCACGAGCTCTCGCTCATCGAGGCGGAAGAGCTGCGGCCCGGGATCGCCGAGTATCTCGCAGAGGCGGAACGCCGCGGTCTCAAGCGCGCGATCGTCTCCAGCTCCTCGCGCGCCTGGATCGACCTGCACCTCGCGAGGCTCGAGCAGGACGTCGGCTGGGACGCGATCGTCACGGCCGATCACGACGAGACGCGTGCGAAGCCGCGGCCCGATCTCTACCTCGAGGCGCTCGACGTTCTCGGCGTCGCAGCGGAGGAGGCGGTCGCGTTCGAGGACTCGCCGAACGGCGTGAGCGCCGCGCATGCGGCGAGGATCTTCTGCGTCGCCGTGCCGAACCCGGCGACGAGCGGGCTCGAGCTGGACGACGCCGACCTCGTGCTCGGCTCGCTCACGGAGCTGCCGCCGGCGGAGCTGCTCGAGCGCTTCTCCTAGGTCAGCAGTCGGACGAGCGCGGTCGCGCCCGCGCCTGCAACGACCACGACCCAGATCGGCGCGCGTAGCACGACAGCCATGGCGCCGGCGGCGAGCCCGGCGACGCGCGCGTCGAGCACGAGCGAGCGGCCGCTCGCGAACCCCTCGTCGATCACGAGCGCCGCGAGCAGCGCCGGCGCGAGCATCGACAGCAGCTCGAGCAGCCGCGGCGGCAGCCGCCGTCCTCCCACGACGACGGGCCCGACCGCTTTCAGCGCAGCCGTGCCCGCGCCGACCGCGATCACCGAGGCCCAGGCGGCGCTCAGGCGCGCCTCCACCCGGCCAGCGCGGCCGCCGTCGCCGCGAGGATCGGGATGCCCGGCGGCGTCACCGGCGTGAGCGCGACCGCGATCAGCGCGCCGCCCGCCGCCGCGGCGAACGCGCGCCGGCTCCGGAGCTGCGAGCCGACGAGCCCGAGGAAGAGCGCCGCGAACGCGCCGTCGAGGCCGAACGACTTCGGGTCGCCGATCACGCCCCCGAGCAGCGCGCCGGCCGCGGTGCCGCCGGTCCACCCCACCCAGAGCGCGACCCCGGCGCCGAGCAGCACGCCGCGGTCGAACGCGGCCGTGCCGCCGCGGGCGAGCGCCCACGACTCGTCGACGACGAGCTGCGCCTCCGCCAGCCGGCGAAGGAAGCGCCCGCGGAACGACTCTGCGATGCTGATCCCGATCGGCGCGTAGCGCGCGTTGAGCAGAAGCGCCGCCACCACGGCGGCGGCGACGCCGCCGCCGGCGCCGAGGACGGAGACGGCGGCCACCTGGGCCGAGCCGGCGAACGTGGTCGCCGACATGACGACCGCCGCCACCGCACCGACGTGCGCGGTGCGCGCGAGCACGCCGAAGGAGGCGCCCAGCGCGGCCGCGGCCGGCACGAGCGGCGCGGCCACGCGCACGCCTCTACCCACGGCGCTCCCGGAAGGCCCGCGCCTTCGCCCGGTTGCCGCAGACGCTCATCGAGCACCACTGGCGGGACTGGTTGCGCGAGCGGTCGACGAACGCCCACCGGCACGTCTCCGAGCGGCAGGCCTTCGCGCGCCGCCACGAGCCGTCCGCCATCGCCTCCCCGGCCGCGCCGAGCACGACCCCGAGCGCGCCGCGCACGCCGCGCTCACGCGGAACGAGCCGGATCGAGCCCGTGTCGAAGCGCACCGCAAGCGCCGCGCGGCGGCCCGAGGCGTCCAGCAGCGCAGCGGCCGCGGCGCGATCGGCGGGGTCGCCGCTGTTCGCGCGCATGAGGTCGCGCAGCGCCTCCCGCAGGGCACGCGCGTCGGCGGCGTCGGCATCGGTTGCGCGCGCATGCTCGCCTGCGAGACCATGCGACGAGAGCCAGCGCACGAGCCCGCGTCCGTCGGCGAGCTCGTCGCCTCCGCCCTCGAGCTCGACGCTGTTGACGAAGTCGCACACGAGCTGGAGGTCGGCGACCACGTGTAACCCCCTGACACGCTTGACCGGTTACGTAACCACCAAATAGGCTATCAGCAGTTACCTCGTCAAGGAGGCCGGCAATGAGCGCATACGAGACAGCGCACCTCGACGAGATCGTCGCCGAGAAGTGGCCGTACTGGGCGCCGATCCGTTTCCACTTCGACATCCGCGCGTTCGGCGCAAGCGCCTGGCGGGGCGGGCCGGGCGACGAGGTGATCAAGCGCCACGCCGAGGAGGAGGGCGGCCACGAGGAGCTCTACCTCGTGCTCAGTGGCCATGCGACGTTCACCGTCGGCGGCGACGAGGTGGATGCGCCGACGGGCACGCTCGTCTTCGTCCGCGAGCCGACGACCGAGCGCGTCGCGTTCGCGACGGAGGCGGACACGGTCGTGCTCTCGCTCGGCGGCTGGGCCGGCAAGGCGTTCGAGCCGTCGGAGTGGGAGATCCAGTCGTTCGCGTCGTGACGAGCGTCCTCGGCGAGCTCGCGCTCGTCGGAGGCGGCGGCGAGCCGGTCGACCTGCGCCGCACGCTCGCCTCGCACGGGGTCGCGTCGCTGCCGCCTCAGGTTCTCGACGAGGAGGCGTGGACGCTCGAGGCGACGCTGACCGCCGGCGGCGGCGGGGCGCGCACCGTGCGCGTGCTCGCAGGGACCGTCGGACACGCGCGGGTGGAGCTGCTCGGCGGCCGTGCCGCCGCGGCCGAGCGACGCACGCTGCTGGCGACCGTGCGCCACATGCTCCGCCTCGACGACGACCTCAGCGGCTTCTACGACGTCGCTGCCGCGGATCCCGAGCTCGCCTGGGTCACGGCGGGAGCCGGCCGGATGCTCCGCAGCCCGACGGTCTTCGAGGACGTCGTCAAGACGGTCTGCACGACGAACTGCTCGTGGGCGCTGACGACGAAGATGGTGGCGGCGTTCGTCGAGCACCTCGGCGACCAGTCCCCCGACGGACGGCGTGCGTTTCCCTCCGCCGCGGCGATGGCGGCCGCGGACGAGGCGTTCTATCGCGAGGTGGCGCGCTCCGGCTACCGCGCGCCGTACTTCCGGCAGCTCGCCGCGTCGGTCGCGTCCGGCGCGGTCGACCTCGAGGCGCTCACGGATCCCGAGCTCCCGGACGACGAGGCCGCGGCCCGCCTGCTCGCGCTGCCCGGAGTCGGCCCGTACGGCGCGGCGCACGTGATGCTGACGAGCCTCGGCCGCTACTCGCGGCTCGTGCTCGACTCGTGGACGCGGCCGACGTACGCGCGGCTGAACGGGCGCAAGGCGAAGGACGCGACGATCGAGCGGCGCTTCCGCCGCTACCGCGAGTGGGCCGGGCTCGCGTTCTGGCTCTATCTCACGCGTGGCTGGGTGAAGGAGGAGGCGTGATCGCACGGGTCTGGCGGGGCGCGACGCGCGCCGAGGACGCGGAGGAGTACGCGGCGTACCTGGGGGAGACGGGGATGAAAGGCGCGCGGGCGATCGACGGCAGCCGCGGCACGCTGGTGCTGCGGCGCGTGGACGGTGACCGCGCCGAGTTCGTGACGATGCTGCTGTTCGACTCGCTCGACGACATCCGCGCCTTCGCGGGTGACGAGATCGAGCGCGCCGTCTTCTTTCCGGAGGACGACCGCTATCTCGTCGAGCGCGACCTCCACGTCACGCATTACGACGTGGACGCGCAGGTGTCCGGCTAGGCTCCGGGCTGGAGCGGCACGGGCCCGGTGGCCCAGCCGGTCTTCAAAACCGGTGAGGTCGCGTAACCCGCGGCTGGGTAGGTTCGACTCCTGCGCCGCTCCGTCTCACCGGGCTTCCGGGAATCCGCTCACGCGGCCTCCTCGATCGCGACCATGTCGCCGTCGATGCGCTCGACCTCCGCGGCCCGAACACGGGCCGGCCTGACGACGACGGCGGCGAGCAGCGCGCCCAGGATCAGCAGCGCGACCAGCGCGTAGAGCGCGGTCTGGAAGCCGTGGTCGAGGGCGATCCTGCTCGTCGACGCGACGACGGTGCTCCCCCGCGCGTAGCTGTTCGTCGACGCGGCCGCGATCGCGCTCACGGCGGCGAGGCCGATCGCCCCGCCGACCTGGCGACTCGTGTTGATCAGCCCGGAGGCGACGCCCGCGTCGCTGCGCTCGACGCCGCTGAGGCTCGCGATCGTCACCGGCACGAACGAGAGCCCCATCCCGGCGCCCCCCAGCACGAACCCCGGGAAGAGATCCCAGAAGTAGTGGCCGTTCACCGGCAGCCGCGTCAGCAGCGCAACCGACGCGGCGGAGACGAGCAACCCTGCCGTGAGCGTCGGCCGAACGCCGATCCGGCCCACGACCACCTGCGCGACGTTCGAGACGACGACGACGGTCAGGGCGAAGCCGGTGAACGCGACGCCGCTCTGCATCGCCGAGTAGTGCAGGACCTCCTGCAGGTACAGCGTCAGGAGGAAGAACTCGGCGAAGGCCACCGCTCCGACGATCGCCATCGTCGCGTTTGCCGCCGAGACCGTCCGTGAGCGGAAGATCCGCAGGGGCAGCAGCGGCGACGGAGAGCGCATCTCGACGGCGAGGAAGGCGAGCACGAGCGACGCGGCACCGGCGAGCAGGCCGAGTGTCGTGCCCGAGCCCCAGCCGTCGGTGGTCGCGCGCGTCATCGCGAAGACGAGCAGCATCAGTCCGGCGGTGACCGATGTGGCGCCGGCCAGGTCGAAGTGACGATGCGGCAGGTCTGCGCGGCTCTCCCGGAGCAGCAGCGGAGCGAGCGCGATGGCGGCCGCGCCGACCGGGACGTTGATGAAGAAGATCCACGACCAGCTCAGGTAGGAGGTGAGGAGTCCGCCGAGCAGGACGCCCGCCGCGGCGCCGCTGCCTGAGGCTGCGCCGTAGATCCCGAGCGCGAGATTCCGCTCGCGACCCTCCGCGAACGTCGTCATCAGCAGCGAGAGCGCGGCGGGAGCGAGCAGCGCGCCGCCGAGCCCCTGCAGGGCGCGAAAGCCGATCAGCGAGCTCTCGGACCAGGCGAGGCCGCAGAGGAGCGAGCTCGCGGCGAACAGGGCAAGGCCGGCGACAAAGAGCCGACGGCGCCCGAGCAGGTCGGCCAGACGGCCGCCGAGCAGGAGCACGCCGCCGAACAGGATCGCGTAGGCCGAGATCACCCATTGCAGGCTCGTCTGGGAGAACCCGAGATCGGCCTTGATCGACGGGAGCGCGACGTTCACGATGGCGACGTCGAGGATGACCATGAACTGGGCGGTGACGATGAGAGCGAGCGCGCTCCAGCGCCGGTTCGTGCGAGTGAGAGCTCCAGCCACTAACGTGTCCCCCTTATAACCGTTGTCTGCATCAACTATATATCTTGCCAACGCTTGACCGCGCTACCCTATTCCCCGTGACCGTCACGAATCCGGAGACGCCCCCCTCGCCGATGCCCCCCCGCTGCCCCGAGGAGCTCGTCGCCTCGACCGCATTCCTGCTCAAGCGGCTCGGCTTCGCCGCGAAGGAGCAGGCGATCGAGGCGTACGAGCCGACGGGCCTGACCCCGTACCACCACGCAATCCTCGTCACGCTCGACGAGGGCTCGCGCGAGACCCAGGGGGCGATCGCAGACGCGCTCGGCTACGACCGTGGCCAGCTCGTCGGCCTGCTCGACGAACTCGAGGAGCAGGGCCTCGTCGAGCGCCGCCGCGATCCCGGCGACCGCCGCCGCCACCTCGTCCGCATCACCCCCGAGGGGAAACGGGCGCTCGGCCGGCTCCGCGCGCTGGCGCGCCGGCTCGAGGACGACCTCCTCGCCCCGCTCGACGAGCGCGGCCGCGAGCAGCTCCACGCGCTTCTCCGGCAGCTCGCGGAGCAGCACCTGCCGCACCTCAGGGGAGCGGCTCCGCCTGCGCCCTCCCGCTAGCGGATCGCCGGCCGGGGCTCGGCTCGGCGGCTCTCGGGAATCTCGGCTACCGTGGCGGGCGAACGCGTGGGTCGGATGGTCGGGGCATCCGCTCGTCGCTCGCCCGATCGCGCTTCAGTAATCCGCTGCGTATTCCGATCCCACAGGACGTGAACGCCGTATGACCTCGCCGGGCCGCGGGCTGCTCTCGTGCCTCACCGATCTTTGCCTGCGGCACCGCCGGTTCGTCGTCTACGCCTGGGTCATCGCCGTCGGGCTCGGCATCGCCGGGTCTCTGCGGCTCGGGCCGCTGCTCACCAGCGGCTTCTCCCTGCCCGGCACCGACTCGGCCAGGGTGAAGCAGATACTCGTCGAGCATTACGGCGTTCGCTCCAACGCCGTCTTCGTGCTCATCGCCGAGGGCGACGATGCGCTCGCACGCGACCGCACCGCCGCAGCGAAGGCAAGCCGGCTCCTCCCGCGCGGCAGGGTGGACAGCGTGACGCGCCTGCCCTCCGGCGCCGCGGCCACGTTCGTCACGTCGCAGCTCAGCGGCGCCGCGGCCGCTGCGGAGATCGGGGCGCTGCGACGGACGGTCGGCCCGGCGGTCTTCGTGACCGGAGACGCCGCGATCCAGCACGACATGGGGCCGGTGTTGTCGCGCGACCTCCGCGTCGGCGAGCTCTATTTCGCTGTTCCCGCCGCGCTCGTGATCCTGCTCCTCGTCTTCGGCACGGCGTCGGCGCTGCTGCCTTTCCTGTTCGCGGCGGCGACGATCCCGCCCGCGCTCGGCATCGCCTGGGGAGCCGCACACGTGCTCGAGCTCAGCGACTACCTGCGCAACATGGTCCTCATGATCGGGCTCGGCATCGCAATCGACTACTCGCTCCTCGTCGTCAACCGCTACCGCGACGAACGTCGGCACGGCCGTGCACACGACGAGGCGGTGCGGGAGACGATGGCGCACGCCGGCCGGACGATCCTCTTCAGCGGCCTCGCCGTCTCCGTCGGCCTCGCGCTGATGCTGCTGCTGCCCGTGCCGTTCCTGCGCGGCTTCGGCGTCGGCGGGCTCGTCATCCCGCTCGTCAGCGTGATCTGCGCCCTTACGCTGCTGCCGGTGCTGCTCGCGTCGCTCGGCGACCGACTCGAGCGGATCCGCATCCTGCCGCGCGGCCTCGCCGAGCGGCGTCACGCCGGCGAGCTCCGCCTCTGGGCGGCCCACGCGGGCTGGGTGATGCGACGCGCGAAGGTGCTGACTCCCCTCGTCGCAACAGTGCTCGTCCTCGCAGCGATGCCCCTCATCGGCATCCGCGTCGGTCCGGGATCGAACAGCAGCCTGCCGCCGGGAATCCCGGCCATGCGCGGGCTGGACGTCCTCCAGCATGCGAGCAACAGCGACTCGCTCGACCCGACGACCGTGATCGTCGACACCGGCAGGGCCGGCGGTGCGTCTTCCGCGTCGGCCCCGGTGCGGAGGCTCGACCGGCTCCTGCGGTCCGACCCCGAGGTCGTCCAGGTCTCGCGCGCGGTCCCGGCCGCGAGCCACCGCTACCTCCGGATCCAGATCGTCGGCCGTGACGACTCGGCGAGCCCGAAGGCGCAGGCGTTCGCCAATCGCCTGCGGAGCCGGCTGATCCCCGCCGCCCGCTTCCCGGCGTCCATGCGCGTGATCGCCGGCGGCGGCGCCGCCTCTGCCAGCGACTTCGTCTCGCGCACGCTCGGGTCGTTCCCCTGGCTCATCCTCGGCGTGCTCGGCCTCACCTACCTGTTGCTCGTGCGGGCATTCCGCTCGCTCCTGCTGCCGCTGAAGGCACTCGTGCTCAACCTGCTCACCGTCGCGGCGGCAAGCGGCCTGATGATCGCGGTCTTCCAGTGGGGATGGGGTAGCTGGGCGGGCTTCCTGAAGGTGCCGCAGATCGAGGGCTGGATCCCCGTGTTCATGTTCACGCTGCTGTTCGGGCTCTCGATGGACTACGAGGTGTTCCTGATCACGCGCATGCGTGAGGCGTGGGACGCGACGCGCTCGAACACGAGCGCGGTCGCGCACGGGCTCGCGCACACCGGCCGGATCGTCACCGCCGCCGGACTGATCATGGCGGCGACGTTCAGCGGCTTCCTGCTCGGCTCGATCCCGCCGATGCAGCAGCTCGGCTTCGGGCTCGCCGCCGCGATCATGATCGACATCACGCTCGTCCGCGGCCTGCTGCTGCCCTCGACGATGGCGCTCGTCGGTCGCTGGAACTGGTACCTGCCGGCCTGGACGGCCCGCGCCCTGCGCGTCAAGCCGTAGCGCCGCCGCCCGGCGGCGTCTCGCCGCGAACGACGAGCACCGGGCACGGCGCATGGTGCAGCACGGCGCCGGAGACGCTGCCGAACAGCAGCCGCTGCACCGTGCCCCAGCCGTGCGAGCCGATCACGATCAAGCTCGCGTCACGCTCGCGCGCGACCTCGCAGATGTCGTGCGCCGGCAGGCCCTCCACCAGCCGCGCGTCCGGCTCGAGCCCGGCCGCCCGGGCGGTCGCCGCCGCCGTCTCGAGGGCGAGCCGCGCCCGTTCCTGCACCGCCTCCGCGACCTCCGGCACCGACACCAGCGGCTCGTAGGCGAACCCGCTGACGGGAATGTGCCAGACGGTCAGGATCGTGAGCGGCCAGCCCGTCGCCCCGGCCAGCTCGACCGCCTCGCGCGTCGCCGCTTCCGCCGAGGGAGATCCGTCCGTTGCAAGAAGGATCCGTGCCATCGCTCCTCCTTTCCCATCGAGTCTCCCTCGTGCAGGTGCGGCACCCATCGGGACCGCAGCCGATCGGTCGTACGGCTTTCCCGAAGAGCGTGGGCGCGGGCGGCGGACCCCGCCGCCCGCGCAGAGGTTCCTAGACCGGCATCGCCGGCGGGCCCGTCGAGGCCGGTGTCTCGGTGCTCGCAGCGCTCTCGCCGGCGTCGCCCTCGGCGAGCTTCGCCTTGAGCGTGCGGATCTTTGCGACGAGCTCGTCGAGCTCCGGCTTGACGAGATCGCCTGCCTCGACGAGGTCGAAGACCTTCGTTCCGAGCTCGCCGTACGCCGCATTGAGCTCGCGCTTCGTCTGCACCTCCTCGACGCCTTCCTTCGCCTTGGTCGCGGCCTGCTCGGCCGCGAGCTTCGCCTTGTCCAGCAGTTTCATCTCTCCGCTCCTTCCTAGCTCATGAGCGTGCTCAGCAAGCCGCCCTTCTCGTCCTGTCCTCTCCCCGCCGCCGCCAGCACGCGCCTGGCGGTGCGTGAAAACGGAAGCGTCTGCAGCGTCACCTTGCCCGGCCCGGTGAAATGGATGATGAACAGCCCTTCGCCGCTGAAGAGGCTCTTCGCGACACCGCCCAACAGCTTCACCTCGTAGCGGACGCTCGGCTCGACGGCGACCATGCAACCACGGTCCACCTGCAGCAGCTGGCCGTCGGCGAGGTCGAAGTCGATGAAGTCACCGCCGCCGTGGATCCACACCGTCCCCTTCCCCTTCAGCAGCTGGAGGAAGAAGCCCTCGTGGCCGCCGGTCATGCCGGCGCCGATCGACCGTGCCGTCACCGCCGAGATCTCGACGTCTCCCACATGGCCGAGATAGGCATGGCGCTCGCAGATCAGCTCGCCGTCGAGCTCGACCTGCCGCACCGAGCCGGGAAACGGCCCGGTGATCCCGACGACGCCCGCACCGCGCGCCGTGTACGTGGTGAGGAAGATGCTCTCGCCCGCGAGCACCTTGCGCTTCAGCCCGCCCACGAGGCCGCCGGGCATCTCGACGTCCATCGTCACGTCGCCGGAGATGAACGTCAGAGCGCCCGCATCGGACCACGCCTTCTCTCCCGGGGCGAGCGAGATGATCACCGCGGGCGCCTGCCCCTCGCGAATCGTCGCATCCATACGGGTCTCCCTTGTCTAGGCCTCGGAGGCTACTACTCCCCTGCGTGCATCTCGTCCAACACGGCTCGACCCTGCTCGTGCACGAGGTCCCGGCGGGCCTCCGGGTCGAGCGGCTCGGCCTCGCCGGCCGGCTCCCCGTCGCCCTCGCGGGCTTCCGCGAGCCGCGCGCGCAGCTCGTCCGCCCGCGGATCCGCACTCTGTTCCGCACGCGGTTGCGGCTCCGGGCGGCGGCGCCGGACCGCGCGGTAGGCGGCGAGCCCTCCCGCCGCACCTGCAAGCCACGCGTACAGGCGACGCATGACATCGATGCTACACTTGCCGCCGCTTCCTGCCCCGTCATCGCGCCGTTCCGTCCCGAGCGGCGCCCGCAGTCGGGGCCGACTCAGACCATGGGAAGGAGGTCATCGGGACTGGTGGCGACGTACGAGATTCTTCTCATGCTGGACCCCGAGCTCGCCGAGCAGCGTCAGGACGAGCTGATCGCGCGCGTCCGGGAGCTCGTCGAGAAGTCCGGCGGCACCTGGCGCAGCCACGACGCGTGGGGCCGGCGCCGCCTCGCCTTCGAGATCGGAAAGAAGACGGAGGGTGTGTATCACCTCGTCGTCTTCCAGAGCGGCACCGAAGCCCTCGACGAGATCGTGCGCGTGCTCAAGATCGACGACGCCGTGCTGCGGCACATGGCAACGCGTCATATCGAAGGCTCGCGTACGAGCGCCCCGCGGGACGACACGCCGCCGCCCCCGGTGGCCGTCGTCCCCGAGACGGCCGCCGTCCCCGAGGCGGAGTACCCTGAGGCGAACACGCGTTCGGACGAGGAGTAGGAGGAGCCCCATGGCGAACATCAACCGCGTCGTGCTGGTCGGGAACCTGACGAAGGACCCCGAGCTCAGGCACACGCCGAGCGGCAACCCGGTCTGCAAGCTCCGCATCGCCGTCAACACCCGGCAGAAGGACGCCGCGAGCGGGCAGTGGGGCGACAAGCCCAATTACTTCGACGTCACCGTCTGGGGCAACCAGGCCGAGAGCTGTGCCCAGTACCTCTCGAAGGGACGTCCCGTCGGGGTCGACGGGCGGCTCGACTGGCGCGAGTGGGAGGCCCAGGACGGGTCGAAGCGCCAGGCCGTCGAGATCATCGCCGACACCGTTCAGTTCCTCGGCGGCCGCGGCGAGGGCGGCGGCGACGGCGGCGGCAACCAGTTCGTGCCGGCAGGCGCGGCGCAGGAGGGCGCCGACTTCCCGGCGGCGGCCGACGACGACATTCCGTTCTAGAGGAGAGAGAACGTTGGCGAGAGAGAAACCACAGCAGCAGCGCAAGCGCCCGGGCGGACCTGCAGGCGCGATCAAGCGCCGCAATTGCTACTTCTGCAAGGACAAGGTCGCGGAGATCGACTACAAGAACGTCAATCAGCTGCGGCGGTACATCTCCGAGAAGGGGAAGATCCGCAGCCGCCGCATCACCGGCGCGTGCCGGCGGCATCAGGTGCAGGTCGCGCAGGCGGTCAAGCGGGCCCGCGAGATGGCGTTGCTGCCGTACGTCGCAGAGGGCGTCGAGGAGCGCAGCGAGCGCGGCCGCGGCCGTGACCGCGGCGATCGCGGAGACCGCGACCGCTGATGGACGTCATCCTGCTCAAAGACGTCGAGAAGGTCGGGCTGCGCGGCGACGTCGTCTCCGTCGCTCGCGGTTACGCGCGTAACTTCCTCCTGCCGCGCCGGCTCGCCGAGGAGGCGACGGAGGCGCGGGTGGCGGAGCTGCGCAAGCGCGACGCGCAGCGGGCACGCCACGAGGCGAAGACGGCCGAGCAGGCGCAGTCGATCGCCGAGACGCTCTCGAAGACGGTGCTCCGCTTCGAGGTCAAGGCGGGACCGACCGGCTCGCTGTTCGGCTCGGTCACGCCGACCGACATCGCCGACGAGATCTGGCGCACGCGCAAGATCCGCGTCGACCGGCGAAAGATCGACGTCGACAACATCAAGCGGATCGGCCGCTACGACGTACCGATCGACGTCTTCCAGGACGTGCGCGTCGAGATGAAGACCCTCGTCGTCCCGGAGGGCGGCGAGCTCCCCTCGGACGAGGAGCTCGAGGCGATGGCGGCCGCCGAGCTGGCGGAGCAGCAGGCCGCCGCGCCGGCCGCGCCGGCCCCCGTCGAGTTCGAGTACGTCGAGCTCGACGAGCCGTCCGCCGACGTCGTTTCCGCCGCCGAGGCCGGGGCGGAGAACGACGCCCTGTAAACAAACGTCCACAGGCTGCCCGACGCCTGTGGAATCGCCGTTGAACTTCACGCAGTGAGCGGGCCTTCTGTCCACAGAGGCGCCGTCCGACGCCCCTGCAACCATGGCTTTTTCCCCTGCAAATCGGGCGAAAAGACATGTTCACAACAGACCCTTCGACACCTGGCGGCCGGTCCGCGCGCATGATCGAATCGGGAGCGATGGCGCAGCTTGCCCCCGTCCCCACGGCCGCGCCGGTGCCCCCGCAGAACCTCGAGGCCGAGGAGTCGGTGCTCGGGGCGATGATGCTCTCCCCGGGCGCGATCGGAGCGGTCAGCGAGATCGTCGATGCCGGCGACTTCTACCGCGAGTCGCACGCGAAGATCTACCGGGCCGCGCTCGCCCTCTACGCGAAGGGCGAGCCGGTGGACGCGATCACGCTCACGGACGAGCTCGAGGAGCGCAGCGAGCTCGAGGCCGTCGGCGGACGCGTGCGGCTGCACGAGCTGGCGGCGCTCGTGCCCGCGACCGCGAACGCCGCGCACTACGCGCGCATCGTCCACGAGACGGCGACGCTGCGCGGGCTGATCCGCGCAGGCAGCGAGATCTCCCGCCTCGGCTGGGAGCGCCCCGGCGAGACCGGCGACCTCGTCGACCAGGCCGAGCAGATCGTCTTCGATCTCTCGCAGCAGCGCGTCACGGGCGAGTTCACGCACATCGACCAGCTGCTGAAGGAGAGCTTCGAGCGGATCACGTCGCTCTACGAAGCCGGCGAGGAGATCACCGGCACGGCGTCGGGCTACAAAGACCTCGACCGCCTCACCGCGGGCTTCCAGCCGGGCAACCTGATCATCGTCGCCGCCCGCCCGTCGATGGGGAAGTCGGCGCTCGCGCTCTGCATGGCGGCGAACATCGCCGTTCGAAAGGGCATCCCGGTCGGGCTGTTCACGCTCGAGATGTCGAAGGCCGAGGTGACGCAGCGGCTGATGTGCAGCGAGGCCAAGGTCGAGTCGCAGCGGCTGCGCACCGGGAAGCTCGCGCCGGACGACTGGCCGCGGCTCACCGCCGCGTGCGACAAGCTCGCGAAGGCGCCGATCTACGTCGACGACACGGGCTCGATCAACATGATGGAGATCCGCTCGAAGTCCCGACGGCTCAAGTCGCGCCATCCGGACCTCGGGCTCGTCGTCGTCGACTACCTCCAGCTGATGAGCTCCGCCGGCAACGCGGAGAACCGCGTGCAGGAGGTCTCGCAGATCTCGCGCTCGCTCAAGATCCTCGCGCGCGACCTGGAGGTGCCGATCGTCGCGCTGTCGCAGCTTTCCCGCGCGGTGGAGCAGCGCACCGACAAGCGTCCGATCCTCTCCGACCTTCGTGAAAGCGGTTCGATAGAGCAAGACGCGGATCTCGTCGCCTTCATCTACCGCGACGAGTACTACAACGAGGAGTCCGATCAGCAGGGGCTCGCGGAGGTGATTCTCGCCAAGCATCGAAACGGACCCACGGACTCCGTGAAGCTCTCGTTCCTCAAGCGCTACGCGAAGTTCGCCGACCTGGCAGCTGCCTGACGACGGGGTCAAGGAGGTACCAGATGGAGGGAGGAGGACAGGTGGTCACGATCGCCTCCCGTGCGACGTCGTTCACCGCGGTGTGCGAGCTCTGCACGGCGGTCGACACCGATGCCGGCTGGGCCGGCGCGACGTTCGCGGGACGGCTCGACCTCGACCTCGGCCACGGGACGTTCCTCTGCCGCCGCGGCCACTCCGTCCGCGTGGAGCGCACCGCGCCCCGCGCCGGCGCCGCTACGTCCGCCGCGGCATAGCGCGCGGCGGAAACCGATCCGCCGGTCCCGGCGTAATCGCTTCCATGAACGCTCCGGGAGCGGCGCCCTATCCGCTTCCGGCTTCGCTCTTCGTCGGCTTCGCCGTCGCCTCGATCGGCGGCCCGATCGCGCTGCTGACGCTCTTGCCGGGCACCGCCGGCGACGGCGTCGACTCCGCCGGCCTCGTCGTCGCGCTCGCGCTCCTCGTCTTCGCGGCACCGCTCTGGATCTGGCTCGCGTACTCGGGCACGATCGTGACGCCCGGCGGGCTGAGTGCGTTCGTCGAGGCGGCGGCCGGCCGGCGCGCCGCGGTCGTGCACGGGTGGATCTGGGCGCTCGCGTACTTCCTCTACCTGCCGTACACCGTCACGTTCGTCGTGTACGACCTGTTGCCGCCGGTGTTCCCCGGCATCCATCCCTATCGGGCGGCGCTCGAGCTGACGCTGCCTGTGGCGCTCGTCGTGGTCACGCTCGCGCCGGTGCGGTGGGTGCTCGCCGGGCTCGGCATGCTCGCGGCAGCAGAGATCGCAGGCCTGCTCGTCCTCGGCGGCCTCGAGCTCTCGCACGCCGGTGTCCGCTTCGCCTCGCACCCGAGCGTGAACGACACCGGCCGGGCGGCCGGCGGCGCAGCGCTGCTCTTCGTCTGCGCGAGCCTACCGCTCTACCTCGGCGCAGAGGTTCGCGGCGGCAGCCGGACGGTCCGGCGCGGCCTCGCCGCCGCCGTCGCCGTCGTCGGCGCCGCGCTCCTCGTCGCCGCGATTCCGCTCGCTGCGGTTCCCGACTCCCTCCGGGACGCGGCCGTTCCCGGCGCCGCGATCGCCCAGGCGTACGGGAGCCGCGGGCTCGCGGTCGCTGTCGGGCTCCTCACGGCCGGCGGCACCCTCGCGCTGATCGTCGCCGAGTACCTTGCGCTCGGCCGGCTCCTGCACTGGCTGCACGGGCCGCCGGTCCGCAAGGCGCTCGCCTGGATCGCCGTCCCGTTCCTCGCCGCGGACGCGCTCTCGCTCGTGAACCCGGACCGCTTCTACGACGACCTGCTGAAGCCGTCGCTCGGGGCGCTGTTCGTCTCGCAGCTCGTCGTCTTCGTCGTCTTCCCTCGCTTCCGCCGCGGCGCGCTCGCACTCGGTGCGGCGGCGGTCGCGTCCGGTCTCGCCGCCTGGGGCTTCTACACGCTCATCGCGGGCGGCGTCTCCACGTAGCCGCACGTGCAGGCACAATCCGCCGGTGCCCGCGACCGTCATCGTCGGCGCGCAATGGGGCGACGAAGGCAAGGGAAAGATCGTCGACCTGCTCGCGCAGCACTCGGACGTCGTCTGCCGCTACCAGGGCGGCCCCAACGCCGGGCACACGATCGTCCTCGGCGGCGAGACGTTCAAGATCCGGCAGATCCCGACGGGCGTGCTCGCGGGAAAGACGTCGGTGATCGGCGCGGGCTGCGTCGTCGATCCCCAGGTCTTCCTCGACGAGGTGGACGACCTCGCGGCACGCGGCTACGAGACGGCCGGGCTGGTGCAGCTGTCGGGCGACGCGCACGTGATCATGCCCTGGCACGTCGCCATCGACCAGGCGAGCGAGCGGCGGCTCGGCAAGCTTCGGATCGGGACGACGCGGCGCGGGATCGGCCCCTGCTATGCGGACAAGGCTTTGCGCATCGGCATCCGCGTCCAGGACCTCCTCGACCCGAAGATCCTGCGCCAGAAGATCGCCGTCGCTCTCGCCGAGAAGAACCTCTGGCTCGAGCGCGTCTACGGCGAGCCGCCGCTCGCGCTCGACGAGCTCACGGCGCAGCTCGAGACGCGCGCACGGCGGATCCGGCCCTACGTCGCCGACACGTCGCTGCTCGTCGACCGCGCGCTGAAGGACGGACGCCAGGTGCTGCTGGAGGGTGCCCAGGGCACGCTCCTCGACCTCGACCACGGGACGTATCCGTTCGTGACCTCGTCGAGCACCGTTGCGGCGAACGCGGCAGGCGGCGTCGGCATCGGCCCGAACCGCATCGACCGTGTGCTCGGCGTGGCGAAGGCGTACGTGACGCGCGTCGGCGAGGGGCCGTTCCCGACGGAGATCGAGGGGCCGGATCACGACCGCGTGCGCGAGATCGGGCACGAATACGGCACCGTGACCGGACGCAACCGCCGCTGCGGCTGGCTCGATCTGGTCGCGCTGCGATACGCGGTGCGCGTGAACGGGATCGACCAGCTCGCGCTGACGAAGCTCGACGTCCTCTCACACTTCGCCGAGCTGCCGGTGTGCGTGCGCTACCGCCTGCGTGACGGCTCCCAGAGCGAGGAGTTTCCCGCGCATCAGAGCGACTTCCATGCAGCCGAGCCGGTCTACGAGACGCTGCCCGGATGGCAGGAGGCGCTCGACGCGTGCGCTTCCCTCGCCGACCTGCCCGACTCCGCCCGCCGCTACGTCGAGTTCGTCGAGCGCGCGCTCGAGGTCGAGGTGACGCTGATCGGCACCGGCGCCGAACGCGAGCGCGTGCTCACGCCGCGTGGCGTCGACGCGATGACCGGCGTCTAGCGACCGATGTGACGCTCGCAGACGTCACCCGAGACGGCGAAGGTCATCCGGCGTATTCACGTTGATGAGGAACGCCGGGTCGAGCTCGACGACGGCCGCATCGAGCTCGGCGAGCGCCTCGCGAATCGCGAGCCGGCCGCCCGCCAGTGCACGCTCGAGCGCCGGCAGCGCCGTCTTCCGGTACGCACCCGGGAGCGGGCCGGTCGGAACGACCGCCGCATCGCGGCACGCATCTGCCAGCCCCTGCAGCGCCGCCGCCGTCATGCACGGCGCGTCGACCGGCAGCACGACCGCCACGTCGTGGCTCGCCGCACGCAGGCCGGCGACGAGGCCGGCGAGCGCGGCACGCACGTCGGTGCCGTCGTCGAGGAGCGGGAAGGGCAGCTCGAGCCCGTCGGCGCTCTTCCCCACCGCGAACCGCTCGTCACACGTCTCGCCGAGCACGCGCCACGCTCGTTCCGCGAGCGTCTCGCCGCCGAGCAGCGCAAGCGCCTTCGGCGCGCCGAAGCGCGCGCTTGCGCCGCCGACGAGCAGCACTCCGCTCAGCGCGCGATCCGCCACGCCTCGGTGTAGACGTTGGCGAAACCGTCGCGGACGAAGCCGCAGAGCGTGATGCCACGGTCGGCGGCGAGCTCGACCGCCAGGCTCGACGGGGCCCCGACCGCGACGAGCACCGGACACCCGGCAACGGCGGCCTTCTGCACGAGCTCGAACGAGAGCCGTCCGGAGACGCAGAGCAGCGATTCGGCGAGCGGCAGCCTGCCCTCGCCGAACGCCCAGCCGACGACCTTGTCCAGTGCGTTGTGCCGCCCCACGTCCTCGCGCGCGCAGAGCAGCTCGCCGTCGGCGGCGAAGAGGCCCGTCGCATGCAGACCGCCGGTGACCGCGAACGCGGCCTGCGCCTCGCGCAGCAGACCAGGCAGCGACGCGACGAGGGCGAGCGGAACGCGCAGTTGCGACTCGGCGCGGGGCGCGTCGACCGCGACCGCCTCGAGCGCGCCCTTGCCGCAGATGCCGCAGGACGACGTCGTGTAGAAGCTCCGCTGGAGCCGTCCCGGGTCGAAGCCGGGCGCGTCCACGTCGACGGTGTTCGCTGCGAGGTCGTCCGGCAGCCGCGCGCTCGCCGGCTGCAGCCCTTCCGTCAGGCAGAAGCCGAGCGCCAGCTCCTCGTCGTGACCCGGCGTACGCATGGTCACGGCGACCGGCTGGCCGCCGATCCGGATCTCGAGCGGCTCCTCGACCGCGACGAGGTCGCGCTCGCTTCGACCGTCCGGCAGGCGGACGACACCGACCGCCGCGGCGGAGTACGCCGGAGCCTCCATCGGGGTAAGCGTACGTCCGGGAGCATGCTCGCATACGATCGCCGGCGTGAAGGTGCTCGTCGTCGGGTCAGGCGGTCGCGAGCACGCGCTCGCGTGGGCGCTCGCTCGCAGCAGCGAGCTGACGGAGCTGCACGCGGCGCCCGGCAACCCGGGCATCGCCGAGCTCGCCGCCTGCCATCCGGTTCGCGCGGGCGACCCCGCGTCGCTCGTCCCGCTCGCGGCGGAGCTCGGTGTCGACCTCGTCGTCGTCGGGCCGGAGCTCCCCCTCGTCGCCGGCCTCGCGGACCATCTGCGCCACAGCGGCATCGCCGTCTTCGGACCGAGCGCCGCAGCCGCGCGCATCGAAGGCTCGAAGAGCTTCGCGAAGGACGTGCTCGACGCGGCCGGCGTGCCGACCGCGCGCGCGCTGGCGCTCGCCCGCGCGCCGTGCGTCGTGAAGGCGGACGGGCTGGCCGCGGGCAAGGGTGTCTGGGTATGCCGGACGCAGGTGGAGCTCGACGCCGCCCTGCGCGCGGCCGAAGCGCTCGGCCAGGCGTTCCACGTCGAGGAGCTGCTCGAGGGCGAGGAGGTGTCGCTGTTCGCGCTCTGCGACGGCACGGCCGCCGTGCCTCTGCCCGCCGCCCAGGACTACAAGCGGATCTGCGACGGTGACGAAGGCCCGAACACGGGCGGCATGGGCTCGTACTCGCCCGTGCCCCGCCTGCCCGCCGCTGCCGCCGACGAGCTCGTCGACGAGCTGTGCCGGCCGGTGCTCGCGGAGCTTGCCCGCCGCGGTGCGCCGTTCACGGGCGCGCTCTTCGCCGGGCTGATGCTGACCGAGGACGGGCCGCGCGTGCTCGAGTTCAACTGCCGCTTCGGCGACCCCGAGTCGCAGTCGCTCCTGCCGCTCCTCGAGGGCGACCTGCTCCCGGCGCTTGCAGCAGCGGCCGCCGGCGAGCTGCGCGGCGTCGCGCTGGAGGTATCCGACCGGTCGGCGGTGACCATCGTCCTCGCCGCCCGCGACTACCCGGGGCGCGGCGACGTGGGTACGCCGATCGCGGGGATCGAGGAGGCCGAGGCAGCCGGCGCGCTCGTCTTCCATGCGGGAACCGCCCTCCACGCCGGCCGCCTCGTCACGAACGGCGGGCGCATCCTCGGCGTGACGGCGGTCCGCGATTCGCTCGGCGAGGCGCGCGCTGCTGCATACGACGCAGCGGCATGCGTAGATTTCGCCGGCGTGCGCTATCGCCGTGACATCGCCTCCCTCGCCCATGCCTGAAGTTCGCGTCGGGATCCTCGTCGGCTCCGAGTCCGACCGCGAGCGCATGCAGGCCGCCCTCGACGTGCTCGACGGGGAGGGAATCGGCTACGAGCTCGAGGTGCGCTCGGCGCACCGCACCCCCGACGCGGTCGCCGAGTACGCGCGCACCGCGCGCGGGCGCGGGCTGCGTGTGCTCATCTGCGGCGCCGGCCTCTCCGCCGCGCTGCCGGGCGTCGTCGCAGCCCACACCGACCTGCCGGTGATCGGCGTGCCGCTCCGCTCGAGCCTCAGCGTGCTCGACGGCCTCGACGCGCTGCTCGCGATCGCGCAGATGCCGCCGGGCGTGCCCGTGGCGACCGTCGGCGTCGACAACGCGAAGAATGCGGCGGTGCTCGCCGCGCGCATCCTCGGCGCCTGACTCTTGCCACGAACCCGGCACGAAGCTGCGAGGAACGTGCCGGCGTTTCGACCCGGTGCCTGGCACCGAGCCTGGCACCAGGGGTCGGAAGCGCCGGCCTCAGTCGCCTCTAGACTGGCCCAGGTGATCGCGCGCTACTCCCGCCCGGCCATGTCCAGGATCTGGTCGGACGAGGGCAGGCTCGCCTCCTGGCTCGAGGTCGAGCTCGCTGCGACGACCGCCTGGGCGGAGCTCGGCGTCGTCCCGGCGGAGGCGGCCC
This sequence comes from Gaiellaceae bacterium, assembly GCA_035623575.1. Taxonomy (GTDB): domain Bacteria; phylum Actinomycetota; class Thermoleophilia; order Gaiellales; family Gaiellaceae; genus Palsa-739. The sequence continues at coordinate 46,686 of DASPTD010000050.1, read as the reverse complement.
GCGCGCTCCTCGAGAACGCCGCCGTGCCGGCGACGGAACGTGTCGCGGAGCTCGAAGCCACCCTCCACCACGACACCGCCGCGTTCGTCGACGCCGTGACGGAGCGTCTCGGCGAGGAGGGCCGCTGGTTCCACTACGGGCTCACCTCCTCGGACGTCGTCGACACGGCACTCTCGCTGCAGGTGCGCGCGGCGGGCGCGCTGATCCTCGAGGGGATCGAGCGGGCGTGCGCCGTCGTGACCGCGCGGGCGGAGGAGCATCGTCTGACGTTGCAGATCGGTCGCACCCACGGCGTGCATGCGGAGCCGACGACGTTCGGCCTCAAGCTGGCCGGCTGGGTGTTCGAGCTCGACCGCAGCCGCGTGCGCATCGCGCGCGCGCTGGAGGGTCTCCGGGTCGGGAAGCTCTCGGGTGCGGTCGGCACGTACGCCGCGACGGATCCCGAGCTGGAGAGGATCGCCTGCGAGCGGCTCGGCCTCGAGCCCGCCCCCACCTCGACCCAGATCCTCCAGCGCGACCGCCACGCGGAGCTACTCGCGACGCTCGCCGTGCTCGCCTCCTCGCTCGACACGTTCGCGCTCGAGATCCGGCATCTCGCGCGAACGGAGGTGGCCGAGGTGGAGGAGCCGTTCGCCCGCGGCCAGAAGGGCTCGTCGGCGATGCCGCACAAGCGCAACCCGGTCGTGGCCGAGCGGATCTGCGGGCTCGCGCGCGTCGTGCGAGCGGCGGCGCTCGTCGGATTCGAGAACGTCGTGCTCTGGCACGAGCGCGACATCTCGCACTCGTCCGCCGAGCGCGTCGTGATCCCGGACGCGTTCCTCGCCCTCGACTACATGCTCGACCGCTTCACGTGGCTGATGGAGGGGCTCGTCGTGAAGGCGGAACGGATGAAGCGCAACCTCGAGTCGAGCCACTACCTCTTCTTCAGCCAGCGCGTCCTGCTCGCGCTCGTGGAGGCGGGCCTGGCCCGGGACGACGCGTACCGGCTCGTCCAGCGCAACGCGATGCGCGCCTGGGACGAGGAGCTCGACTTCCGCGAGCTCGTCCGCTCCGACGACGAGATCGCCGGCAGGATCGACCTCGATGTCGTCTTCGACCTCGCTGCGTACACGCGGCACGTCGACACCGTCTTCGCCCGCCTGCACACCCTCGCCGGCAAGGAGGAACCGATTCATGCCTGAGGCCACCCATGTCGCGTCCGGAAAGGTCCGCGAGCTCTACGCGCTCGACGACGAGCGTCTGCTGCTCGTCGCCAGCGACCGCATCTCCACTTTCGACGTGATCCTGCCGACCGAGATCCCCGACAAGGGACGGGTGCTTACCGGGCTCTCCGGCTTCTGGTTCACGCTGCTGCGCGAGATCGTCCCGAACCACATGCTCGCCATCCGCGACGACGGCCGCTCGATGGAGTGCCGCCGCCTCGAGATGCTCCCGATCGAGTGCGTCGTGCGCGGCTATCTCGCCGGCTCGGGCTGGAAGGACTACCGGGCGACGGGGGCGACCTCCGGTCACGCACTGCCGGCGGGCCTGCGCGAGTCGGACCGGCTGCCGGCGCCGATCTTCACGCCGGCGACGAAGGTGCAGACGGGCCACGACGAGAACATCGACCGCGGCCGGGCGGCGGAGCTCGTCGGGACGGAGCGGCTGCGCGAGGTCGAGCTCGTCTCGCTCGCGCTCTACACGGCGGCGGCCGAGCACGCTCTCGCGCGCGGGATCATCATCGCCGACACGAAGTTCGAGCTCGGGCTCGACCTGGACGGGCGGCTCGTGCTCGGCGACGAGGCGCTGACGCCCGACTCGTCCCGCTTCTGGCCGGCCGACGCCTACGAGCCGGGGCGCGCCCAGGACAGCTTCGACAAGCAGTTCGTCCGCGACTACTGCGAGACGACCGGCTGGGACAAGACATACCCGGGCCCGGAGCTTCCGGACGACGTCGTCGCGGGAACGCGTGCGAAGTACGCCGAGGCGTTCGAGCGGCTGACGGACATCGCCTTCCAGGACTACGTCGACGACCCCGCGGTGGTGGTGCGATGAGAGCCATCGTGCTCGTGCGGCCGAAGGAGGGCATCCTCGACCCGCAGGGTGCGGCGGTCGAGAGCGCGCTCGGGCATCTCGGCTTCGCCGTCTCCGGAGCCCGGGTCGGCAAGGTGGTCGACCTGGAGGTCGACGCCGCAGACGAGGCCGAGGCGCGGACCCAGGTCGAGCAGATGTGCGAACGGCTGCTCGCGAACCCGCTGATCGAGTCCTACGAGATCGAGCTGCACGGTTGATCCCGCAACCGCGGATCGGCGTGGTCATGTACCCCGGGTCGAACGACGACCACGACGCGCTGTGGGCGCTCGCCGCCCTCGATGCGGAGGCGGTGCCCGTCTGGCACGACGAGCCCGAGCTGCCCGAGCTCGATGCCGTCGTCCTGCCGGGCGGATTCTCGTACGGCGACTACCTCCGGTGCGGTGCGATCGCGCGCTTCTCGCCGGCGACCGCGGCGGTGCGCGACTTCGCGGAGGCCGGCGGGCTCGTGCTTGGGATCTGCAACGGCTTCCAGGTCCTCTGCGAGGCGGGGCTGCTCCCCGGCGTGCTGCTCCGGAACGAGTCGCTGCGGTTCGTCTGCCGCGACGTGCGGTTGACCGTCGAGCGGGACGACCTGCCGTTCACCGAACGCTGTATTCGGGGACAGCGGCTGGTGCTCCCCGTCAAGCACGGCGACGGCCGCTGGTTCGCGCCGCCCGAGCTCGTCGCCGAGCTGGAGACGAACCGCCAGGTCGTGCTGCGCTACGCCGAGCCGTGTAACGGCTCGGTCGCCGACGTCGCCGGCGTCTGCAACGGGCGCGGCAACGTGATGGGCCTGATGCCGCACCCCGAGCATGCGGTCGATCCGCTGCTCGGCTCCGCCGACGGGGCGCTCATCCTCGCCGCGCTCGTCGACGCGGCGCGTGACCGCACGATTCTCTCGATCTAACGCCAGTCCGTAGAAAACCCGTAGGGCTCGACGGCGCCTTCCCGATGTGAACCTCGCGCTCGACCTGTCAGGGTTGCGGCGTGGCGCTCGACCTCGCACGCTGGCAGTTCGCGGTGACGACGCTCTACCACTTCCTGTTCGTGCCCGTCACGATCGGGACGGCCTGGTTTCTCGTCGGCATGCAGACGGCGTGGTATCGCACGGGCGACGAGCGCTGGCTCCGCCTGACGCGCTTCTTCGGGAAGCTGTTCCTGATCAACTTCGCCCTCGGTGTCGTCACCGGAATCGTCCAGGAGTTCCAGTTCGGGATGAACTGGTCGGCGTACTCACGCTACGTCGGCGATATCTTCGGCGCTCCGCTCGCGATCGAAGGCCTGGCAGCGTTCTTCATCGAGTCGACCTTCCTCGGGCTCTGGATCTTCGGCTGGGACCGGCTGAAGCCGAAGGTGCATCTCGCCACGATCTGGCTCGTCGCGATCGGATCGACGGCCTCGGCGTACTTCATCCTCGCCGCGAACTCGTGGATGCAGCATCCGGTCGGATACAAGATCAATCCGGTCACGCACCGCGCCGAGCTGACGTCGATCGCCCAGCTCTTCACGAACTCGACGCTCGTCAACGCGTTCGCGCACACGATCGCCGCTGCCCTGCTCACGGCGGCGATGCTCGTCCTCAGCGTCGCCGCCTGGCACCTCCGCCGCGGCGGCGAGGTGCCCATGTTCGCCCCGGTGGCGAGGATCGCGCTCTGGGCCACGCTCGCCGCCGGCGTGGCGACCGTCCTGCTCGGGCACGCGCAGGGCCAGCTGATGACGAAGCAGCAACCGATGAAGATGGCCGCCGCCGAAGCGCTCTACACGACCGAGAAAGGCGCGCGCTTCTCGCTGTTCGACATCGGCCCCTGGCAGAAGCACCCGACGAAGAGCCTCGTCAGCATCGCGATCCCGCACGGGCTCTCGATCCTCGCCGACAACTCGTGGGATGGCACCGTCGAGGGGATCAACGACATCCAGCGGCAGTACGTCCAGAAGTACGGACCGGGTGACTACGAGCCGATCGTCGGCGTCACGTACTGGGGATTCCGGATCATGGCGGGGCTCGGCTTTCTCGCCATCCTGATCGCGATCGTCGGACTGTGGCTCGCGCGGCTCCCGGGCCGGCTCGAGCGCAGCAGCCGGTTCCTTCGCCTCGCGGTCGCCGGGGTCGCGCTGCCCCTCGTCGCCAACCTCGCCGGCTGGCTCTTCACCGAGATGGGGCGCCAGCCGTGGATCGTGCAGGGGCTCCTGCTCACGAAGGACGCGGTCTCGCCGAACGTCGGCGCCTGGTCGGTCGGACTTACGCTCGTCGGGTTCACCGCGCTGTACGGGATCCTCGCCTTCATCGAGGCCAAGCTCATGATCGGCGCCGCCCAGGCCGGTCCCGACCCCGAGGGCACATACGCCACCGACTCCGCCGAGCCCGCGACCATCCCCGCCCTCACCTACTGATGCTCATCGCCTCCACCCACGGCTACTGGAACCTCCCGACGCTCTGGTTCTTCCTGATCGTCGTCCTCTGGGTCGGCTACTTCGTGCTCGAGGGCTTCGACTTCGGCGTCGGCATGCTGCTCCCGTTCGTCGGCCGGAACGTTCCGGAGCGCGGCACGCTGATCCGGACGATCGGCCCGGTGTGGGACGGGAACGAGGTCTGGCTGCTCGTCGCGGGCGGCGCGACCTTCGCCGCCTTCCCCGGCTGGTACGCAACGCTCTTCTCCGGCTTCTATCTCGCCCTGTTCCTCGTCCTCGTCGGCCTGATCGTCCGCGGTGTCGCGATCGAGTACCGGAACAAGCATCCCGAAGAGCACTGGCGCGCCCGCTGGGACCTGACGCTCGCCGTGTCGAGCGCGGTGCCCGCGTTGCTGTGGGGTGTCGCGCTCGCCGACGTCGTGCATGGGGTACCCGTAAACGCGCACGGCGACTACACGGGGAACCTGCTCAACCTTCTCGGCCCATACGCCCTCTTCGGCGGCATCACCTCACTCCTTCTCTTCGCCTTCCACGGCGCGCTTTTCCTGACGCTGCGCACCACCGGCGAGTTGCACGAGCGTGCCCGCGCAACCTCGGTGCGACTTGCGCTACCGGCTGCCGCGCTCGTGTTCGGCTTCCTCGTCTGGACATACGTGAATGCCGCGTCGGCGCACGACAAGGGACTCGTCCCCGGGATCATCCCCATCGCCGCGATCTGCCTGCCCTTCGTCGCAGGCGCGTTCACCCGCGCAGGACGTGAGGGACTCGCGTTCGCCTCGACCGCCGCCTCGATCGCGCTGATCACGTTGACGCTGTTCCTCAACCTCTATCCTCGCGTGATCGTCTCCAGCACGAACAACGCGTTCAGCCCGACGATCTTCACGACGAGCTCGTCGCACTACACGCTCACCGCGATGTCGATCGTCGCGCTCGTCCTCACGCCGCTCGTACTCCTCTATCAGACGTGGACGTACTGGGTCTTCCGCGCCCGCCTCGGCGACCTCGACGCCGCGGAGATCCGCTCGCCGCTCGACCTGCTCGAGCGATCGCCGCTCGGGCGCGGCCGCCCCGACCCCGGCGGCTGATGCGTCCGCTCGATCCGCGACTGGTGCGGGAGGTCCCGGCCGCCCGCCGCTTCGTCGTTCTCTGCATCGTCCTCGCGCTGGGAACGGCCGCGGCGATCGTCGCGCAGGCGGCGCTCCTGGGTCACATCGTCGCAGCCGCGTTTCTCGGCCACCGCAGGCTGTCGCAGCTCGAGGGGCCGCTCGTCGTACTCGCGGCCGCCTCGGTCGCCCGCGGCGCCCTGGCGTGGGCCTTCGAGAGCGGTGGCAGCCTCGCCGCGGCCGGCACGGTGACGACGCTCCGCGAGCGGCTGCTCGCGCGCCTCGTGCGCGCGCGGCCGGGAGGCATCGGCGCCCTCAACGCAGGGGACGTGGCCGCGACGGCGTTGGAGGGCGCCGAGGCACTGGAGCCGTACTTCGCGCGCTTCCTGCCGCAACTCGTGCTCGGCGCCTGCGTCCCTCCGGTGCTGCTCGTGTGGGTCGGCCTGCACGACGTGCCGTCGGCGATCGTCCTGCTCTGCACACTGCCGCTGATCCCGATCTTCGGGATCCTGATCGGCCGGGCGACGGAGCGCGCGACGATGCGCCGATGGCACGCCCTCTCGCTCCTGTCGGCGCACTTCGTCGATGTGGTCCGCGGCCTGCCGACGCTGCGCGCCTACCGGCGCGGCTCCGCGCAGACGGAGTCGATCGCGACGTACACGGACGAGTACCGGCGCTCGACGATGGAGACGTTGCGAATCGCCTTCCTGTCGGCGTTCGCGCTCGAGCTGGCCGCCTCGCTCGGGACGGCGCTCGTCGCCGCCGAGATCGGCATCCGGCTCGTCGACGGCCGGATCGCGCTGCAGCCGGCGCTCGCGATCCTCGTGCTCGCACCCGAGCTGTATGCACCTCTGAGGACGGCCTCGGCGCAGTTCCACGCGAGCGCGGACGGGCTGGCGGCGGCGCAGCGGCTGCTCGAGCTCTCGGACCTGGAGCCCGCCGTCGGCGCGCCGGCGGTGCCCGCCCCCGCGCCCGACCCGGCCCTGGACGCCGTGCGCCTCGACCGGCTCGCCGTCGCGTATCCGGGACGCGGCCGCGTCCTGGACGGTGTCTCGCTCGAGATCAGTCCGGGCGAGCGCGTCGCCGTGCTCGGTCCGAGCGGCACGGGCAAGTCGACGCTGCTGGCCGCCCTGCTGCGCTTCATCGAGCCGTGCGGCGGCACGATCTCCGTTGCGGGCGTCGATCTTCGGAGCGTCGACGCCGACGCCTGGCGACTGCGGGTCGCGTGGGTGCCGCAGCGGCCGCTGCTCGAGCCGGGGACGGTCGCCCAGGCCGTCCGGCTCGGCAGGCCCGAGGCGCGCGACCCCGAGGTGGCAGATGCTCTTCGCGCCGCCGGCGCGCAGTCGCTCGCGGCACGCCTCGACGACGGCGTGGCCACGCTCTCGTCGGGCGAGCAGCGGCGCGTCGCGCTCGCACGCGCCCTGCTACGCGAGGCGCCGCTGCTCCTCCTCGACGAGCCGACCGCGCACCTCGACGAGGGCACGGCGGAGCTCGTCGTCGCAACCCTCGGCGCGCTGCCGCGCACGAGAACGGTGATCGTCGCGACGCACGACCTGCGCGTGCTCGGGGTGGTCGACCGTGCGCTGGAGCTGCGCGACGGCGCGTTGCGTATGCACGAGGGGATCGGGGCGATCGCGTGACGGCCCCGATCCTCCGCGTGCTCGAGCTCGCAAGGCCGCTCCGGCGCCGCTTCGCGCTCGGTGTCCTTCTGGGGGCGCTCGCGCTCGCGGCCGGCGCCGGCCTGATGGCGACCTCCGGCTACCTCATCTCGCGCGCCGCGACACGACCCGAGATCCTCTCGTTGACGGTGGCGATCGCCGGCGTCCAGTTCTTCGCGCTCACGCGCGCGGCGCTGCGCTACCTCGAGCGCCTCGTCTCCCACGACGCGTCCTTTCGTTTCCTGGCCCGGGCCCGCGTCGCGTTCTTCGCGCGCCTCGAGCCGCTCGTTCCGGGCGAGGTCGGCGGCGCACGCCTCGGCGACCTGTTGAGCCGGTTCGTCGCCGACGTCGACTCGCTCCAACACCTGCTCGTCCGTGTCGCCGCGCCGCCGCTCGCCGCGGTGACCGTCGGAGCAGGCGCGGTGCTCGCCACCGCGCTCCTCGCCCCCGAGGCCGGGCTCGCGCTCGCCGTCGCGCTCGTGCTCGGCGCCGTCGTCGTCCCGCTCGGCGTCGTGCGCGCTTCCCGCGCGGCCGCGCGACGGCGTCCGGCGGAGCGAGCCGTGCTTGCCGCCGGCGTCGTCGAGCTGCTCGGGGCGCTGCCGGAGCTCGTCGCCTACGGAGCCGCCGGCGAGCGGCTGCGCCGGCTCGAGGAGGCGGACCGGCGCCGGCGACGGTCGGCGGTGCGCGAGGCGCTGAGCGCCGGAGCCGGCGACGGCGCGGTCACGGCGCTCGCGGGCGTGGGTGCGGCGGTCGTCCTCGCGGCCGCAATCCCCGCGGTCACGGGTGGACGGCTCGACGGCGTCCTGCTCGGGATGCTCGCGCTCCTCGCGCTCGCCTCGTTCGAGGGTGTGCGGTCGCTGCCGCTCGCGGCGCAGCACCTCGCGGGCACGGACGCCGCCGCAGGGCGGCTGTTCGAGCTGACCGATCGCGAGCCGGGCGTGCGCGATCCCGAGTCACCGCGGCGCCTCCGGCGAGGTGCCGCGCTGCGGCTGGAGCGCGTCGGCGTTCGCTATGCGCCGGATGGACCCTGGGTGCTCGACGGCGTCGACCTCGAGCTCTCGCCCGGCCGGCGCGTCGCGCTTCTCGGCGCGAGCGGCGCAGGCAAGACGACGCTGGCGCACCTGCTCGTTCGCTTCCGCGACCCGGACGCCGGCCGCGTCACGCTGGACGGACACGACCTGCGCGAATATGCACAGGACGACGTCCGGCGGGTCGTCGCCCTTGCGGCGCAGGACGCGCATCTGTTCACGACGACGATTCGCGAGAACGTGCGGCTCGCGCGCCCCGATGCGTCCGAGAGCGAGATCGTGGACTCCCTCCGCCGCGCCCGGGTCTGGGACTGGGTCGCGTCGCTGCCGGAGGGGCTCGACACGGAGGTGGGCGACGAGGGAACGCTCGTCTCGGGCGGACAGCGGCAGCGAATCGCCTTCGCGCGCGCCCTCCTCTCCGGTGCGAGGCTCCTCGTCCTCGACGAGCCGACCGCGCATCTCGACGACGAGACGGCCGGCGGCGCGCTCGACGACCTGCTCGCGGCGACCGGCGGTGCCGGCGTCCTGCTGATCACGCACTCGCCGCTCCGGCTCGAGCGCTTCGACGAGGTGCTCGTGCTCGAGGACGGACGCCTCGGTCCGCTCTGACAGTTACAGGCCGAGTGCCTCCGCGAGCGCCGGGTGCTGGTCGAGGGCGGCTCGCAACCGCGCGATGTCTCGCGCGCGGAGCGTCACCGGGCCGCGGCGCGCGGTGCCGCCCGTCGAGTAGGCGAAGCGAACGAGCCGCTCGCCCCGCTCGGTCTCGAGTAGCTGCACGACCGACGCGAACCGCCGTTCGCCTGCCTGCTGGCGAAGCGTCAGCTCCTCGACGAGCTCCGCGCGTCCCCAGGGTGTCGCCGCCCTCGTCGTCGCCATGCAGGGCACGCTAGCCGGGAAGGCATGACGCAATCGTCCCGCCTTCCCGGCAGATGCTGCACGCGGCGTGCTAACCCGCCCGGAGGCCCCAGGGATCGACGTAGAGATCGTCGACCTGCCAGCGGCTGCCGGAGCCGACCCTGCTGAACGAGATGCGTGCGGACGTCGAGCCGAGCAGCGGGACGAGCACGTCCCCTCCGCCGACCGAGTCGAGCTTCCCGAGGAGCGCCCAGCCGCTGCCCGGGCCGTAGGTCGTGAAGTCGGTGATCCCGAGCACGGTGTTCAGCAGTCCGTATCACGTGACACGGACATGCAGACCCGCGTCGAAGCCGCCGGCGTCGGACCCGAACAGCCGGACGTACGGATCGTTCGAGCCGATGCAGATGACCGGCGTGGTCGCCGAGCTGCCGCTCGGCAGCGAGAGGGAGTGCGAGCCGGCCTCGAGGAATGGCTCGTTGCCGCGGACGACCGCTGCGCCGCCGCCCAGCGGATCCCTCGCCCCTCGATGCCGATCTCTGAGGAGAGGTGTCGATGGTCGAAGCTCCTGCGGCTGCAGCCCCGCGCGCCGACGAGGCCGGCACGGAGTTCGTCGCGCGCGCGCGTCAGCACAAGCACCGGCGCCTCGCGGGCTCCGGGGAGGCGATCGCGCTCGCGCTCGGCGCCGGATTCCTCGCCGCGGCCGTGTGCGCCGCGATCTTCCTCCCGGCGGTCCGTCCGTTCTCGCCGCTGACGGCGGCGGTCTGCGTCGCGGTGTACGCGATCGTCTCGCGCGTCGAGTTCGAGATCGGGAACGGATTCGTGTTTCCGACTCAGCTTGCGCTCGTGCCGATGCTCTTCGCGCTGCCGCCGCGCCGCGTGCCCCTGCTCGTCGCGGCCGCCTTCCTGCTCGGTCAGGCTCCAGGCCTCGTGCGCGGCCGGTTTCCGGTCAGCCACGCACCGCTCCTGCTCGCCAACGCGACCCACTCGCTCGGTCCCGCAATCGTGCTCGCCGTCGCCTCGGACAGGCTGCCGACCTGGAGTCACGCCCCCGTCTATCTCGGAGCGCTCGCCGTGCAATTCGCCGCCGACTTCGCGCCGATGGCGATCTGGTCGCGCGCACGCTGGGGGATCTCGCTGGCCACGCATGCGCGTTCGTCCCGCGTGCCCGTGCTCGTCGACACCGCGCTCGCCCCGATCGGGGTCGCAGTCGCGATCGCAACCGTCGGGCGCCCGTGGGGCGTGCTCCTGGTCCTTCCGCTCGTCGCGCTGCTCAAGGTCTTTGCGCGCGAGCGCCAGGTGCGGATCGACCACGCGCTCGAGCTCTCGAACGCCTACCGCGGCACGGCGATACTCCTCGGCGACGTCATCGAGGCGGACGACGCGTACACCGGCAGCCACAGCCGGGCGGTCGTCGACCTCGTCGTCGCGGTCGCCGACCGGCTCGGGCTCGACCCGCGCGCGCGCCGGCATGCGGAGCTCGCCGCACTCCTGCACGACGTCGGCAAGGTGAAGATGCCGCCCGCGATCGTCAACAAGCCGGGGCCGCTCGACGACGACGAGCGAGCGCTGATGAACACGCACACCCTCGTCGGCGAGGCGATGCTCGAGACGGTCGGCGGGCTGCTCGGCGAGGTGGGCCACGTCGTCCGGTCCTGCCACGAGCGATGGGACGGCGACGGCTATCCCGACGGGCTCGCAGGCGAAGCGATCCCGCTGGCCGCACGCATCGTCTGCGCCTGCGACGCCTGGAGCGCCATGACGACCGATCGCCCCTACCGGGGGGCCCTGTCGCCGACGCGGGCCGCGATCGAGCTGCGCGCGTGCGCCGGCACGCAGTTCGACCCGCAGGTCGTCGCGGCGCTCGTCGCCGTCGTCGGCTATTAGACGAGCTCGTCGCTGCGCGCCGCGAGCTCCCGGTCCCGCTCGGTGATGCCGACGGCGGAGTGGGTCGTCCAGCGCAGGGTCACCTTCCGGTAAGAGACGGCGATGTCCGGGTGATGGTCCTCGCACTCGGCAAGCTCGGCGATGCGGTCGACGAAGCCGATCGCCTCGGCGAACGAGCCGAGCTCGAACGTCCGCTCGAGCGCGCCGGCCCTCTCCTCCCAGCCGTCCATCCGCCGGAGTATCGCCGACGTAGAGCTGGTCGTGGACTCGAGCCTGAACCTCGTCGACTGGCGGTGCGGCCTGCTCGTCGAGGCGGGCTTCCCCGAGGCGCTCGCCGCGCGGCTCGCACGGGACGACCGCTGGGACCTGCACGCGCTGATCGACCTCGTCGAGCGCGGCTGCCCGCCCGCGCTCGCCGCGCGTGTCCTGGCTCCGCTCGACGAGGAGGCCCGAAGGTAGGCTGAGCAGCCCGCAGACGTTCTTCGAAGCGAGGTGCCATGGTCTCTACGCACTACCTGATCGTCGGCGGCGGTATGACGGGCGACGCAGCCGCCAAGAGCATTCGGGAGCACGACGCGGACAGATCGATCACGCTCGTCGGCGACGATCCGCAGCCGCCCTACAAGCGTCCGCCCCTGACGAAGGGCCTGTGGAGCGGCGGCGACGAGGCGAAGATCTGGTGCGGTACCGCCGACTTCGGCGTCGAGCTCCGGCTCGGCCGCCGCATCGTCGCCGTGGACGTCGATGCGCAGCGAGCGAGGGACGACGAGGGCGAGGAGTACGCGTGGGAGAAGCTGCTGCTCGCGACCGGCGGGAGACCGCGCGAGATCGAGCACGCCGACGGCGTCGTCTACTACCGCACGCTCGACGACTACAGGCGCGTACGCGCGCAGGCGGTCGAAGGCGCCCGCTTCGTCGTGACCGGCGGCGGCTTCATCGGCTCCGAGATCGCGGCGGCCCTGAACGGCGCCGGCTGCCGTGTGACCATGGTCTTCCCCGAGGCCGGGATCGCCTCGCGGCTCCTGCCGGCCGCGCTGTCCGACTTCGTCACCGCCTACTACCGCGAGCACGGCGTCGAGGTGCTCGCCGGCGAGACGGTGGCGGCCGTCGAGCACGGCGCGGTCCGCACCCGCTCCGGCCGCGTGCTCGAGGCGGACGCGGTCGTCGCGGGACTCGGAATCGAGCCGAATACGGAGCTCGCACGCGCCGCCGGCCTGGCCGTCGACGGCGGCATCGTCGTCGACGAGTACGGCCGCGCCGGCGGCCGCGAGCACGTGTTCGCGGCCGGTGACGTCGCCAGCTTCCCCTCCCCGGCGCTCGGAGGCCGCTTCAGGGTCGAGCACGAGGATCACGCGAAGACGCACGGCAAGGTCGCCGGCGCGAACATGGCCGGCGCGGAAATCCCCTACGACCACATTCCGTTCTTCTATTCGGACATGTTCGACCTCGGCTACGAAGCCGTCGGCGAGGTGGACTCGCGGCTGCCGACGATCGCCCGCTGGGACGAGCCCGACCGCAAGGGCGTGGTCGCGTACGTCGACGGCGCGGGCCGGCCGCGCGGGTTCCTGCTCTGGAACACCTGGGACAAGGTCGAAGCGGCGCGAGATCTCATTCGCGCGGCGCAGCCGATCGGCGAGGCGATGCTTGTCTAGCCTGCGGCGGTCGCGCAAGGCGCGCCAGGGGACCGATCTCCTGTGCGAGTGGGTCTACCGCCCCGTCGCGCACGTCGTCGTGCTCGCGCTCCTGCCGCTGCGCGTGCCGCCGCCGCTCGTCGTCGCGGCGTCGGGAGCAGCGGGCGTGGCCGGCGCCTTCGAGCTCGCGCGCGGACACCTCGTCGTCGCGGCTCTGCTCGTGCAGCTGAAGACCGTGCTCGACAACGCGGACGGCCAGCTCGCGCGGCTCTCCGGGCAGGTCACGGCGTTCGGCCGCTACCTCGACTCGGAGGTCGACCTGCTCGTCGACGCCGCCCTGCTGGCCGCGCTCGGCTGGTACACGGGGAACGGGCTCGCCGCGTGCGTGGCCTTCCTCGCCCTGACCGCGGTGCTCAGCGTCAACTTCAACGTCGAGCGGCTCTACCGCGCCGAGCGCGACGGGAGCACAGGCGGCGCAGCGCCCGGCGCCGAGGGTCGGCCGACCGCGCTGCTCCGCCGCCTCTACGGGCTCGTGTACGCACCGCAGGACCGGCTCGTCGAGAGCTTCGTCGCCCGACGGCTCGGCGACGCGCTGCCCGAGGTGCGACTCGCCTACCACGACCGCGCGACCGTCTCCGTGCTCGCGAACATGGGCATGACGCCGCAGCTCGCCGCGTTCGGGATTAGTGTGGGCCTCGGCCGGCCGCTCGCGTTCGTCTGGCTCACCGTCGGAGAGCTCGCCGCCGTCGGCGTGCTCGCGCTGCGCCGCGAGCTGCTGCTGCGCGGCTTCGGATCGATACAGGAGGAGGCCTGGTGAGAAACGTCGTCGAGCTGGCAACCCGGTGGGAGGAGGCAGAGCCACGGCGCATCGCGCCGGCCGACTGGCAGCGCTACGAGCGCTACGTCGGCGAGATCCTGTCGGCGCTCGGCATGGAGCTGAACACGCCGGGCACACACGACACGCCGCAGCGGTTCCTGCAGGCGATGTTCGACGCGACCGCCGGCTACGACGGCGACGCGAAGCTGCGCACGGCGTTTCCGGCCGAGCGCCCGGCTCATGCCGATGGCAGCCGCAGCCAGATCGTCGAGGGCCCGATCTCGTTCTTCGCGCTGTGCGAGCACCACGCGCTGCCGTTCCACGGCGCCGCGCACGTCGCGTACGTGGCCGGCCCCGAGATCCTCGGCATCTCGAAGCTGACACGCCTTGTCCGTCTCTACGCGCGCAGGTTCACGGTGCAGGAGCGGCTCGGCGAGCAGATCGCGGACGCGCTCGTAGAGCTCGTCGAGCCGCGCGGCGTGGCGGTGCACCTCGAGGCGGCCCATCTGTGCACGCAGATGCGGGGCGTCGCCGAGGAGGGCTCGCGGACGGTCACGACCTTCTGGCGCGGCGCATACGACGAGGACGCCGACCTGCGCCGGGAGTTCCTCGACCAGGTGCACGGCCGCTGACGCCGCTCGAGCGCCTCGACGAGCGGCCCGGCCTGCCCGGCTGGGAGCTGCCGGGCGAGTTGCGGCGGCTGTACGGCGGGCCGTTCGGCCTCTCCGAGCCGGTGCTCGTCGCGAACTTCGTGCAGACCCTCGACGGCGTCGTCGCGATCCCGGAGCTCGAGCGCTCGAACGCGCTCGTCTCCGGCGAGAGCGAGGCCGACCGCTTCGTCGTCGGGCTGCTGCGCGCGTGCGCCGACGTCGTGCTCGTGGGCTCGGGCACGATGCGCGCATCCGGGCGGGGGACCTGGCGACCCGAGCGGGTCTTCCCGGCGGCCGCCGCCGCATTCGCAGAGCTGCGGCGCCGGCGCGGCCGGCCGGAGCGCCCCGCCGTCGCGGTGCTGACCGCGGGCGGCTCGCTCGACCCGGCGCACCCGATCCTCGCCGAGGGCGCGCTCGTCCTCACGACCGAGAGTGCCGCTGCGGCGTTGCGCGCGGCCGTGCCGCCGGCGACGGAGGTCGTCGCCGTGAACGAGGGAGACCGCGTCGACCCGGCGCTCGCCGTCGCGGTGCTGCGCGGGCGCGGCCATGCCGTGATCCTCTCGGAGGCCGGGCCGACCCTGTTCGGACAGCTCCTCGCGGCCCGGCTCGTCGACGAGCTCTTCCTCACGCTCTCACCTCTCGTCGCGGGGCGGGGCGCCGGCAGGCGGCTCGGGCTCGCGGAGGGTGCCGAGCTGCTGCCGGGCCTGCGCGTGGAGGCGGCGCTGCGGTCCCTGCGCCGCGACGGCGACCACCTGTTCCTGCGCTACGGATTCTCCTGACGGCCCACGAGGCGGCGGAGCCACAACGGTCCGGGGTCGGGGACACCGATCAGCCGCGTGAGCAGAGCGCGGAAGTCCGCGGCGTTCATCGAGGCCGACCAGTCGCCCGGGCCGACGGGCTGCATCGAGTTGGCCGCGCTGGGCCAGTAGGCCCACGCGAGCGTGGCGGCGAAGCGCTCGCAGCCGTTGTCGCCGCGAGGCAGCGAGTCGACCTCGTAGCACCATTGGCGGGCCCCGAGCAGCGTCGTCAGCTGCGCCTTCGTCGCGTCGTCGAGCAGCGCGAACTGCACCTGCTGCCCGTACTCCATCTGCACGACTCCCCAGGAGAAGGTGCCCGCGTCGAGGAGGTTCGCGTCGAGCCAGATCTGGCCCGGCGTGGAGTACGACTCGGGGATGCCGCGCTCGATGTGGATCCGCACCTGGACCGGGACGAGATCCCAGTCGAAGCTGCTCGCCCCGAGGGCGTCACGGACCTGGGCCTGCTCGGCGGCCGTCCCTCCGGCGAAGACGTAGTCGCCGCCGCCCGCCCGGCACGAGCCGGCGAGCACGAGCGCGGCGACGATCGAGCAGCCCAGCACGAGGGCGGATCGACTCCTCATGAACTCCTCTCCGTCGCCGAGATCCGTTCATCTCGGCGATCCCCGCAGTGACGCCGAAGCCGGCGTTGACGCACCGTAGGTGAGAAATCAACTGTTGGCAACAGGGCGCCGGAAAAAGCTCGGCGGAGCCCCGAGAAGCGGCTAGGCGCCTGACCTGTCGATCAGCTCGATGCGGTAGCCGTCGGGGTCGCGGACGAAGCAGATGAGCGACCCGCCCTCGCGGACGCGGTACGGCTCCCGCTCCGCCTCGATCCCCTGCTCCGCGAGCTGTGCGAGCGTCGCAGCGAGATCGTCGACCGCATAGGCGACGTGGCCGTAGCCGGTGCCGAGCTCGTACGTCCGCCCGTCGTGGTTGAACGTCAGCTCGAGCTCCTCGTCCTGGCCCGGAACGCCGAAGAAGTAGTTCGTCGCCTCCCGCTCGCCGTTGCGGACGATGTCCATCTCGCGTCGGAACTCGAGCCCGAGCGCCTCGTAGAAGGCGCGGCTCTTCGCCGGATCGGTGATCCGGACCATGGTGTGCAGATAGCGGCTCATGCACAGGATCCTAGGGCCCCGGCCACTGTGCAGGCGCAAGACGCGATACCGTTATCCCATGGCGGGTCGCGACACCGAACGCGACTGGGATCTCGACGACTGGTTTGCCGAGCCCGAGTTCGAGGCGCCGCGGCGCAGGCGACGGGCGGAGCGCGCCACCGCGGAGCCGCCGCTGCCGCAGGACGGCGGAGGCCCGGCGGGCGCCGACGACTGGCTCGCCCGCAGCGACGGCGCCCGGGAGCGCTATCGCGGCGTGCAGCGATCCTCGAGAAACGCGCGGCTGGCGCTCGGAGCCGCCGTCCTCGCCGTCCTGCTCCTGATCGGCCTCGCCGCCGGCGGCGTCTTCTCCGGCGGCGGGAAGAAGGCCGCGCCGCCCGCAGCCCCGACCACGACGCCGACGGCGACCGTCACGCCGTCGACCGGGCCTGCCACCACGCCGGTCCGCGTCCCCACGAGCACGCTCAAGCTCGGTGACAAGGGAGCGCAGGTGACGATCCTCCAGCGGGCGCTCAAGAGCCTCGGCTACGCGCCCGGCGCGATCGACGGCAAGTACGGCCCGTCGACCCAGCGCGCGGTCGCCCGGTTCCAGCGCGCCGCCAAGCTCGCCACCGACGGGATCGTCGGGCCGAAGACGCTCGCCGCGCTCGCGCAGGCGGCGCGCGCGAAGGGCTAGTGCCCCTTGCCGGGCCGGTTGCGCACGAACTGGTAGCCGAAGCGCCCCTTGACGCAGAGGTTGCCGCGTGTGACGTCGTGGTCGTCCGGCGAGGAGACCTTGACGATGTCGCCGTCCTGCACGTGCAGGGTCAGGTTGCAGCCGACGCCGCAGTAGGGGCAGATGGTGTCCACCTGCTCCTGGCGTGCCTCGTCCCACCTGCCCGCCTGCCGAAGGTCGAACTCGCTCTTCGGCATCAGCGCGCCGGTCGGGCAGACGGCGACGCAGTTGCCGCAGTAGACGCACGCCGACTCGGGCAGCTCGACGTCGAGCTCCGTCGAGATGTGCGCGCCGAACCCGCGGCCGGCGACGGCGATCGCGAACGTGTTCTGGTGGTCCTCGCCGCAGGCCTCGACGCACTTGTAGCAGAGGATGCACTTCGAGTAGTCGCGGACGTAGAGGTCGTTGTCCACCTTGACCGCCTGCGCAACCGTCAGCGACTCCGTGCCGAATCGCTCCGGCTCGGCGGCGTACTCCTCGATGTAGCGGAGCGCGTCGGGTGCCGTCGAGAGGTCGACCGACGAGCCGAGCAGCTCGAGCACGAGGCGACGGCTCGTCTGCACGCGCGGCGAGTTCGTGTGCACGACCATTCCCGGCTCGGCCTTGCGCGAGCAGGACGGCGCGAGCGTGCGCGCACCCTCCACCTCGACGACGCACACGCGGCACACGTTCACCGGCGTCAGCGTGTTGCCGAAGCAGAGGGTGGGCGTCTCGATGCCGAGTCGCCGGCACGCGTCGAGAATCGTCGAGCCCTCGGTGACGCGCACGGCCTGTCCGTCGACGGTCAGCTCGACCATCCGCTTCGGCGCGGAGACGGCGACGACGGTCACGGGACGAGCACCCCGAAGTTCGCGAGCGCGGACCCGATGGCGCTCGCGGCCGTCTGGCCGAGCCCGCAGATGGACGCGTCGCGCATCACCTGCGCGAGATCCGCCAGCACCTCGAGCTCGTTGCCGTTCGCCTTGCCGGAGGCCAGGCGGTGCAGCGCCTCCTCCTGGCGGACGGTGCCGACGCGGCAGGGGACGCACTGGCCGCACGACTCGTCGCGGAAGAACTCGGCGATGCGCAGAACGGCGTCGGCGAGGTCGGCGGACTCGTCGTAGACGATGACGACGCCGGAGCCGAGCGTCGCGCCGGCCGCCCGGGCGTCCTCGAACGTGAGCGGCAGGTCGAGCTGGTCGGGGCGCAGGAACGAGCCGGCGGCACCGCCGAGCAGGACGGCCTTCGGCGGCCGCGACCCGGCCAGGGCGAGCAGCGCGGACAGCCGCGTCCCGAACGGGACCTCGTAGAGGCCCGGCCGCGCGACGTGGCCCGAGACGCAGAAGAGGCGCGTTCCCGTCGAGCCTTCCGTACCCGTCTGCGCGTACTGGGTCCCGGTGTCGGACACGATTCCGAGGACGTTGAAGAGGGTCTCGACGTTGTTCACGACGGTGGGCTTCCCGAACAGGCCGACCTCGACGGGGAAGGGGGGCTTGTTGCGCGGTTCGCCGCGGTAGCCCTCGATCGACTGGAACAGCGCCGTCTCCTCGCCGCACACGTACGCGCCGGCACCGATGCGGAGCTCGAGATCGAAATCGAAGCCCGCGCCCATCACGTCGGCGCCGAGAAACCCTCGCGCCCGCGCCTGCGCGAACGCGTGCTCCAGCCGCTCGTGCGCGAGCGGGTACTCCGCCCGCACGTACACGAAGCCGTGCTCGCAGCCGGTCGCGTACGCGGCGATCGTCATCGCCTCGACAAGCGCGAACGGGTCGTTCTCCATCAGCACGCGGTCCTTGAACGTCCCCGGCTCCGACTCGTCGGCGTTGCAGACGAGGTAGTGCGGGCGCACCGGCTGGCGTGCGACGGCTTCCCACTTCACGCCGGTCGGAAAGGCCGCGCCACCGCGGCCGAGCAGGCGCGACTCGCTCACCTCGCGCAGCACGCCGGCCGCCCCGAGCTCGACCGCGCGGCGAAGAGCCGCGTAGCCGCCGTGCGCGCGGTAGGCGTCGAGCGACTCGGGGTCGACGCCGGCCCCGATCCGGCGCAGCAGGCGCAGGCCGTCGGCGCCGGCCTGCGGGAGCGGCGGCCCGGTCTCCGGCAGCTGGATCTCCCGCGGCTGCTCGCCCGCGATCGTCCGCAGACACGCGGGCGCACGCTCGCAGAGCCCGAGGCACGGGCTCGGGTGCGCACCCTCGGGCACCGCTGCGCCGGCCAGCCGGCAGGAGAGATCGGTGCAGACGTGCAGCACCTCGGCCGGCCGCTCTTCGAGCGCGATCAGGGCGTAGAAGCTCGCGACGCCGTAGGCCTCGGCCGGCGGCACCTCGAGCCGGCGGCAGGCATAGCCGAGGGCGCCCTCGCTCACCCAGCCGACGCGCCGCTGCGCCGCGCGCAGCGCGGGCAGGAGCAGATGACGCCGCGTCGTGTCACTGCGCGCGTGCCGGTTCCCGTTCGCCCCGGCCGGGCCGACGACCGCGTCGATCGCCGCGCGCTCGGCGTCGGTCGGCTCCGCCGAGAGCAGGCGCAGGTCGGGCACTAGACCGACTCCAGGCGGATCGCGGTCGCCTTGAACTCGGCCGTGCCGGACTTGGGGTCGGTCGCGTCGATCGTGAGGACGTTCGTCGCCACCTCGTCCGGGAAGTGGAGGCTCATGAACGCGAGCCCCGGGCGCAGGTTCGCGTCGTAGCGGACGGGCGCCTCGACGGAGCCGCGGCGCGAGACGACGCGCACGCGCCCGCCGTCGGCGACGCCGTAGCGCGCGCCGTCCTCGGGTGCGAGCAGGATCGCCTCGCCGCCGCGATGGAGCGGCGACGCGTAGCCGCCCGACTGCACACCGGTGTTGTACGACTCGAGCCGGCGGCCGGTCGTGAGGCGGAGCGGGAAGTCGTCGTCGAGCACGTCGACGGGCGGGTCGTGCTCGACCGGCTGGAACGGCGCAGGCTCGGCGACGACGCCGTCCCAGAGGCGGCCGTGCAGGAACGGCGCGCCGGGGTCGCTCTCGTCGGGGCAGGGCCACTGGATGCCGCCGAGCTCCTCGAGCCGCGCGTAGCTCATCCCGCCGTGCATGGTCGGCGAGAGGCGGCGCAGCTCGTTCCAGACGTCCTCGGCCCGCGGGCTGCCGAGGTCGTGCCCGAGCCGGCGTCCGAGCTCGTAGACGATTTCGACGTCGTCGCGCGCCTCACCGGGCGGGTCGATCGCCTTGCGCACGCGCTGCACGCGCCGCTCGCTCGACGTGACCGTGCCCTCGGCCTCCGCGAGCGTCGCCGCGGCGGGCAGGACGACGTCGGCGAGCTCCGCCGTGGCCGTGAGGAAGATGTCCTGCACGACGAGATGATCGAGCCCCGAGAGCAGGCGCACCGCGCGCGTCTGGTCGGCTTCCCCCTGCGCCGGGTTCTCGCCGACGACGTAGACGGCGCGCAGGTCGCCGTGCTCCATCGCCTCGAACATGCCGGTGAGGTGGAGACCGGGCTCGGGCGGCACCTGCACGCCCCACGCCTCCTCGAAGCGCGCGCGCACGGCCGCGTCCTCGATCGGCTGGAAGCCGGGCAGCCGGTTCGGCAGCGCGCCCATGTCCCCGCCGCCCTGGACGTTGTTCTGGCCGCGGAGCGGGTTCAGCCCCGACCCGTAGCGGCCGACGTGGCCGGTGAGCAGGGCGAGGTTGATCAGCGCGAAGACGTTGTCGACGGCGTTGTGATGCTCGGTGATCCCGAGCGTCCAGCAGATCTGCGCCCGGTCGGCCCGCGCGTACGCGTGCGCGAGCTCGTGGATCGCCTCTCCGGGCACGCCGGTGACGCGCTCCGCCTCCTCGAGCGTCCACGGCTCGACCGACTCGTGGAAGGCGTCGAACCCGCTCGTCGCGCGCCCGACGAACTCCGTGTTCGCGAGCCCTCCGTGGATGATCTCGCGCGCGACGGCGTTCGCGAGCGGGATGTCGGTGCCGACGTCGAGGCCGAGCCAGAGGTCGGCCCACTGCGCCGACGGCGTGCGCCGCGGGTCGACGACATAGAGCTTCGCACCGCGGTTCACCGCCTTCAGCACGTGGTGGAAGAAGATCGGATGCGCCTCGCGCGCGTTCGAGCCCCAGAGGACGATCAGGTCCGTGTTACGGACCTCCTCGTAGGAGCTCGTCCCGCCACCTGCACCGAACACCGTCGCCAGACCGACGACGCTGGGCGCGTGTCAGGTTCGGTTGCAGCTGTCGATGTTGTTGGAGCCCAGGGCGACCCGGGAGAACTTCTGCGTGGCGAAGTTCAACTCGTTCGTGGCCTTGGAGCAGCTGAAGAGCCCGGTCTGGGCGCCCTCGTCGAGCGCCTTCCGGAAGCCGGCCGCGGCGCGGTCGAGCGCCTCGTCCCAGCTCGCCTCTCTCAGCTCTCCGCCGTCACGTACGAGCGGCCGGGTCAGCCTGTCGTAGCGCATTGGCATGCGGCGAGTCTAGATGGAGCGGCGGTCCGGGACCGAAGGAGCGTCCGAGCCTAGGTGGCCGTCGCGGCCGCCCGCCGCGGCAGCCGGACCGCGCCGGTGCCGAGCGCGACGCCGCCGAGCACGAGCGCGAGGCCGCCGAGCCCGGTAGCAGAGATGCGCTCGCCGAGGAAGATCGCGCCGTACGCGAGCGCGATCGGCGGGATGAGATACGTGACGAGCGCGGCGTACGCAGCGCCCGCCCCGAGGATCAGCGCGAAGAACAGCAGGTACGCGAACGCCGTCCCGGGCACGCCGAGCGCGAGCACAGAGCCGATCACCTTCCAGCCGGGCGCCCGGTGCGGCGCCTGTGCGACCCCGGCCGGCAGCAGCGCGAGCGTCGAGACGGCGGTCGACACGAGCGCGACGACCGGCGGGCGCACCGGGCTCAGGTGCCGGCCCATGAGCAGGCCGCCGAGGGCGTAGCAGAACGCCATGCCAACGACGGCGAGCGCGCCCAGCACCTTCCCCGACGGCTGTGCGCCCACGAGCAGCGCGACGCCGACGAAGCCGATGCCGATGCCGGCAAGCCTGACCCCGGTCACCCGCACCTCGTGGAAGAAGCCGAACGCGACCAGCGCATTGAAGATCGGCACCACCGCCTGGATGATCGACGCGAGGCCGGAGTCGATCCGGGTCTCGCCCCAGGAGAGCAGCCAGAACGGCACCGCCGTGTTGACGAGGGCGACGACCACGAGCCAGCCCGCGTGCTCCCGCATCTGCCGGACCGTCTCGCCGCCGCCGACCGTCAGCGGAACCGCGACCGCGAGCGTCAGCGCCGCGAGCCCGACCCGGCCGAGGATCAGCGTCGACGGCGCGAGCCCGCGGTCGGCGACCTTGATGAACATGAACGAGGCCCCCCAGAGGAGGGCGAGCGCAATGAGCATCGCCAGATGCCGCCGGGCCACGCCCTCTTGTAACGCACCGGGCCGCCCATCTGTCTCGCCGACTAGACTGAACCACCTGACGCAGGTTGCGGAACAGCCGCTCCACCGCGCCCTCGGTCTGACCGACTGGGAAGCAGGCCGCATCCGGGAGCTCCTGGGCCGCGACCCGAACGATTTCGAGCTCGCCGTCTTCTCGCTTCTCTGGTCGGAGCACTGCGGCTACAAGCACTCGGCGCGCCTGCTCGGGCGGCTGCCCTCGACCGGTGAGCGCGTCCTCCGGGGGCCGGGCGAGAACGCCGGCGTGCTCGACCTCGGTGACGGCCTCGCGGTCGCCTTCAAGGTCGAGTCGCACAACCATCCGTCCGCGGTCGAGCCGTTCCAGGGCGCCGCGACCGGGATCGGCGGCATCCTGCGCGACATCGTCGCGGTCGGCGCGCGCCCGGTCGCGCTCCTCGACGGGCTCTGGTTCGGCGCGCCGGACCACCAGTTCGAGCGCGCCGTCGCCGGCATCGGCGGCTACGGCAACTCGGTGGGCGTCGCGAACGTCGGCGGCGCCACCGTGTTCGACGAGGCGTATCGCGGCAACTGCCTCGTCAACGCGATGTGCGTCGGGCTCCTCGACTCGGCGCGGCTCCAGTCGGCGAAGGCGCAGGGGCCGGGGAACCTCGTCGTGCTCTACGGCGCGACCACGGGCCGCGACGGCATCGGCGGCGCGTCAGTGCTCGCGAGCCAGGAGCTCGGCGAAGACGATCCCGACAAGCGGCCGTCGGTGCAGGTCGGCGACCCGTTCACGGGCAAGAAGCTGATCGAGGTGTCGATGGAGCTCGTCGAGTCGGGCCTCGTCGAGTCGCTCCAGGACTGCGGCGCGGCCGGCCTCGCGTCGGCGCTCTCCGAGATGGCGCGGGACGGCGCCGGCATCGACGTCCACCTCGACCGCGTGCCGCTGCGCGAGTCGGAGATGGAGCCGTGGGAGATCGTCATCTCGGAGTCGCAGGAGCGCATGGTCGCCGTCGTGCGCCCGCAGATGCTCGCGGCCACGCAGGAGCTCTGCGCGCGATGGGAGCTCCCGTGCGCGGTGATCGGCCGCGTGACGGACACGGGGCATTTGCGCGCCTTCAACGGAGACGATCTCGTGGGCGACGTCCCTTCCCGGCTCCTCACGGACGAGTGTCCGCGGTACGAGATCGAGCAGTCGCCCAGGAAGCCGAGCGGCTGGCCTCGTCCGCGGCCACAGGACGCGGACACCGGCACCGCCTTGGCCTGGGTCTACGAACAGTACGACCAGCTCGTCGGCTCCCGAACGGTCCGGCGGCCCGGCTTCGACGCGGCCGTCATCCGTTTGCGTCCTTCCCTGCGCGGGCTTGCGCTCTCCATGCAGGGGCCGCGACCGGGCGAGATGGATCCGTTCGCCGCGGGCGTGCAGGCGGTGCTCGGTGCGGCGCGCAACGTCGCGTGCGCGGGCGGCGAGCCGATCGGGCTCACCGACTGCCTCAACTTCGGCAACCCGGAGAAGGCGGAGATCGGCTGGGAGCTCGCGGAGGCGATCGAAGGGATCGCGCAGGCCGCCGAGGCGCTCGGCATCCCGGTCGTCTCCGGCAACGTCTCGCTCTACAACGAGACCGACGGGCGGCCGATCCCGCCGACGCCCGTCGCCGGCTGTGTCGGCCTCGTGCCGGACGTGCGCTACGTGCCGGATCAGTGGGAGTCCGGCGACGTCGTGCTGCTCGCGACCGCCCCGGAGGCGGGCCTCGCGGCGGAGGCGGCGCTGATCCGCTTCCTCTGGAAGGCGGCGCCGCTCCTCAGCCTCTGCCACGACGTCGGCGACGGCGGCCTCGCCCGGGCGCTCGAGGAAGCGGCCCGCTGGAGCGCGCGCCCGGCCGACGTCACCCTCCCACGTGACGACTTGCCGCTCGGCGCCGCGGTGCTCGCGTGCGCCCCGGCGGACGTCGCCAGGCTCGGCTCGCGCGGGCTCGTCCAGATCGGCGAGGTGCGCTAACGATGTGCGGAGTCTTCGGCGTCTACGCTCCCGAACGCGACGTCGCGCGGCTGGCGTACTTCGGACTGTTCGCCCTTCAGCACCGCGGGCAGGAGTCGGCAGGGATCGCGGTCTCCGAGCGGGGTCGCCTGACCGCGTTGAGAGACCTCGGCCTCGTCACGCAGGTCTTCGACGAGCAGAAGCTGCACGGGCTGCAAGGCCAGGTGGCGATCGGGCACACGCGCTACTCGACCACCGGCTCCTCGCAGTGGTCGAACGCGCAGCCGCTCGTCCAGCACGGACGCATGCGCACGGTCGCGCTCGGCCACAACGGAAACCTCGTCAATGCCGGCGCGCTCCGCGACGAGCTGAGCGCCGCCGGCATCACGCTGCGTGCGTCCTCCGACAGCGAGGTCGTCGCGGCGCTGATCGCAAACGACGAGGCGCCGCTCGATCAGGCGGTCGCGAACACGATGGCGCGGCTCGACGGCGCCTACTCGATCGTCGCGCTCTCAGAGGGCCGGCTCGTTGCGTTCCGCGACCCGCACGGCTTCCGGCCGCTCGTGCTCGGGCGGATCCACGACGACTGGGTCGTCGCCTCCGAGACCTGCGCGCTCGACCTCGTCGGCGCCGACTTCGTCCGCGAGGTGGAGCGCGGCGAGGCCGTTCTCGCCGACGGCGACGGGCTGCAAGCGGTGCGGGCGGTCGAGCCGGCCCCCCCGGGCGCGCTCTGCGTCTTCGAGTTCTTCTACCTCGCACGTCCCGACTCGCGCCTCTCCGGAATCGAGGTGCACGGAGCGCGCGTCCGCATGGGCGAGCGGCTCGCGCGGGAAGCGCCCGTCGACGCGGATCTCGTGCTGCCGATTCCCGACTCCGGTACGCCCGCCGCGATCGGCTTCTCGCGCGCCCTGGGAATCCCGTTCAGCGAGGGGTTGATCAAGAACCGCTACGTCGGGCGCACGTTCATCCAGCCCGACCAGGAGCTGCGCCGGCAAGGGATCCGGCTGAAGTTCAACCCGCTCGCCGAGGTCGCAGGTCGGCGCCTCGTCGTCGTCGACGACTCGATCGTCCGCGGCAACACGACGCGCGAGATCGTGCAGATGCTCTTCCAGGCGGGCGCCGCCGAGGTGCACGTGCGCATCTCGTCGCCGCCGGTGATCGGCCAGTGCTTCTACGGAATCGACCTCGCGGACGCGGCCGAGCTCGTCGCCGGCGCGAAGACGGTCGAAGAGGTGCGCGACTACATCGGCGCAACCTCGCTCGCGCACCTGTCCCACGACGGCCTCGTCGAGTCGACGCGCCGCCCGGAGTCGGAGCTCTGCCGCGCGTGCCTCACCCGCGAGTATCCGACCGCCGTTCCGGTGGAGCACGCGAAGCTGCGCTTCGAGCCCGTGCGTGGCTGACGAGCTCGGTCGCCGCGGCGCTGCGTGACGGCGTCCGCGTCGAACGAACTCGCGGCTCGGGCGACGCGCAGGACGCCGTCCGCTGGTTCCTCGAGTTCGTCTTCGCCGTCCACGGCCGGCTCCGCCCCTACAACAAGTGGCTCGCCTGGGACATCGAACATCACCCCCCTGCCGGCAGGTGACAAGTTGTCACTAGCTCGGATCGAGCGGATCGCCCGCACCGGCGACCTCGGCGAGCAGGCGGCGCTGTTCCGCGACGTGGAAGGCTTGGCGCGCGAGCACGGGCTCGGCGCCGTCATCGACGGCTGGGAACCTGACATGGAGATGCTGCGCCGCGAGCCGCAGTAGTCGACCGGCCTCCGACGCCGTGAAGGCCGCAGGCTAACGCGGCCGTAGGCGCGTTAGCCGAAGGCGGATCCACGTGGGCGGGGACGCAAGGCGCCACCGCCCGCGCCGCGCAAACCGTCGCTTCGCGGCCGAATAGGCCGCCGGCTCGGCCGGCGGCCGCTCTGCGGAGCACAACCCAGAACGGCGGTGAATCGCAGGTTCGCCACCGAGCCGCTACTGCTCTAGCACACGCGACGCCTTCGCGATTCCGCGCGAGAGGATGTAGAAGCTCGTCAGCACGGTCATCAGGATCGCGAACAGGCCCGCGTTCACCGCGTCCGTCGCGGCCCAGAGGACGATCAGGAAGACGAGGATGCAGGAGAAGACGGCCAGCTCGGCGTTGCCGGGGACCGGCAGGATCGCGCCGGTCACCGGGCTCTGGCCCAGGCCGGTGTAGGGCGACGGCGGGGCGGCGGGCGGCTGCTCGGGAGGCTGGTCGGACATGCGTGCTCCTTTCAGGCCGCGAGGGCCGGGACGGTGAGGATCTCCAGCTTGATGCCGTCGGGGTCGTAGAAGAACACCGCGTAGTAGCCCGGCTCGTAGGTGTACTCCTGCGGCTCGCTCTCGAGCACCGCCCCGATCGAGACCAGCCACGCGGCACGCTCGTCGACGACGGCGCGCGACGGCACCTCGAAGGCGAGATGGTGCAGCCCTGGCGCGTACCGGTCGACCGGGCCGGACTCGCTCTGCGCCTCGCGCAGCCCGAGCGACGTCTCGCGGCCCGTCAGGTACCAGATCGTCTCGCCCCGCTCGCCCTCGACCTCGCCGATGCCGTGCCAGCCGAGCGGGCCGAGCAGCTCGCGGTAGAACGGCAGGCTGCGCTCGATCGAGAACACGACGAGGTCGACGTGGTGCACACCGCCGGAGCGCATCCGACGTAGCTTCGGCATGGCGCAGGCGAGTCCTTCGTACGATGACGGCGGTGCAGCTCTTCCACTACCACCTCGTCACGAGCAAGGCGCGAGAGGTCGAGGCCCGCTATATCGGCAAGCTCGGCTTCGAGCTGGTCGCCCGGCACGGACGGATCGGCCACGATCTCGCCTCGGTTCCGCCGGGGATCTCCTGGCAGGAGCTCGACGGGCTCGGCTTCGAGCTCGGTCTGTCGGAGCTGGCGCTCGGCGGCGTGAACGTCGTGGTCCAGCCCGGTCGGTGGGAGCTGCCGCGCGTCGACCACCTCGGGCTCGTGCTCGACGACGACGAGCTCGAGCGTGCGCTCGAGCGGGCGCAGGCTGCCGGCCTCCCGATCCAGGAGGACGACGACCGTCCCGCGTTCGTGTCGACGAACGCCGGCTACCGGCTCGAGCTGCACACCGGCCGGATCGTCGGGCTCCAACTCCTCGAGCTCCACCTGAAGACGGACAACACGGACGCGAAGTCGGCCGCGCTCGCCGCCGTGCTCGGCAGCGTCCGCACCGGCGCCGACGTCGAGGTCGGCGAGACGCTCGTCCGCTTCGTACCCGGCGGCCCGCAGGGCCGACCGGAGCTCCACGCAGAGCGCTTCACGTGAGGAGCAGCGACCTCCGGCGGCGGCGAGTCTTAGACTCGGCTGGTTGACCGAGGAAGCCCGCACGTACGAGGCCGCCGGCGTTTCGCTCGCCACCGCCGACGCCGTCGTCGAGCGGCTGCGCGCGGCCGCAGAGTCGACGGGCACCGGCGGCTTCGGCCGCTTCGCGGGGCTCTACCCGCTCGACGAGCGCCGCCTGCTCGCCGCCTCGACCGACGGAGTCGGCTCGAAGCTGATGCTCCAGCGGCGCGCGGGCAAGCTGCGCTGGGGCGGCATGGATCTCGCGGCGCACTGCATCGACGACGTGCTCTGCAGCGGCGCCGAGCCGCTCTTCCTCCTCGACTACGTCGCCGCGAGCCGGATCGACCTCGAGCAGGTGGCGGAGCTCGTCGAGGGAGCGGCCGAGGTCTGCCGCAGGGCGGGCTGCATGCTGATCGGCGGCGAGACGGCCGAGCTGCCCGGCGTCTACCAGGAGGACGAGCTCGACTTCGCCGGCACGTGCGTCGGCATCGTCGAGCGCGCTCACGTGATCGACGGCTCGCGCTGCGCGCCGGGCGACGTCGTCGTCGGCTTTCCGTCGAGCGGGATCCACACGAACGGCTTCTCGCTCGTGCGCACGCTCGTCGGTGACGACGACTTCGACGCCGACCTCGTGCTCGCGCCGCACCGGCTCTACCTCGACGAGGTGCGCGCGTTGCGCGCACAGGCCGACGTGAAGGCGCTCGCGCACGTCACCGGCGGCGGCATCCTCGGCAACCTCACCCGCGTGCTGCCCGACGGCGTGCGCGCGAGGATCGACTGGAACGCGTGGGAGCGGCCGCCGGTCTTCGGGTGGCTCGCCGAGCAGGGTGTCGAGGAGGACGAGGCGCGCCGCGTGTTCAACCTCGGCGTGGGCATGTGCGCGGTCGTGCCGCGGCCGCCGGCCGGCGCGCTCGTGATCGGACGGCTCGAGTGATCGGGGTCCTCGTCAGCGGCACCGGCACGAATCTCCAGGCGCTGCTCGACGCCGAGCTTCCCGTCACCGCGATCGCGGCCAACCGGAGCACCGCGCCCGCGTTGCGGCGCGCCGGCGAGATTCCCGCCGCCGCGTTCGAGCTCGCCGACTACGAGAGCCGCGCCGCCCGCGACATCGCGATGGCGGCCTGGCTCCAGGCGCACGATGTGAAGCTCGTCGTCCTCGCCGGCTACATGCACGTGCTGACGCCCGCATTCCTCGACCGCTTTCCCGACGCGGTCGTCAACGTGCACCCGTCGCTGCTGCCGCGCTTTCCGGGCGGGCACCCGGTCGAGGACCAGCTCGCCGCCGGCGTGACCGAATCCGGCGCGACCGTGCACCTCGTCGACGAAGACGTGGACAGCGGGCCGATCCTCGCCCAGGAGCGCGTCCCCGTCCTCCCCGGCGACACGCCCGAGTCGCTCCACGAGCGGATCAAGGCCGTCGAGCACCGCTTGCTCCCGAAGGTCGTGAGCGAACTGTGCGCGCGCTGATCTCGACGTACGAGAAGGCCGGGCTCGACGTGTTCGCGCGCGGGCTCGCGGAGCTCGGCTGGGAGCTCGTCGCGAGCGGCGGCACGGCCGCGTATCTCGAGGGCGAGCTCGGTCTCGAGGTGGAGCGGGTCGAGTCCCTCACCGACTCGCCCGAGATGCTCGGGGGACGCGTGAAGACGCTGCACCCGCGGATCCACGCTGCGATCCTGGCGCGCCGCGACCGCGACGAGGACGTGGCGACGCTCGAGCGCTACGAGATCGAGCCGTTCGACCTCGTCTGCGTGAACCTCTACCCGTTCGAGCACGTTTCCGCGCAGCGGGGCGTCAGCGAGGCGGAGGCAGTCGAGATGATCGACGTCGGCGGCCCGTCGATGCTCCGTGGAGCTGCGAAGAACTTCGCGCACTGCGCTCCGGTCTGCCGGCCGGAGCGCTACGGGTTCGTCCTCGACGAGCTTCGCACGGAGGGAGCGCTTTCGCTGGAAACGAGAAGAGAGCTCGCCGCGGAGGCGTTCGCGACGACGGCAGCGTACGAGGCGGCGATCGCGAGCTGGTTCGCCGACCGCGAGGCGTTCCCGGAGACGATCGTCGTCGCGCTCGAGAAGGTGCTCGATCTCGCATACGGCGAGAACCCACACCAGCGTGCGGCGTACTACGCGGAGCGCGGCGCCCGTTCGCACCTGCTCGCACGCGTCGAGCAGCGGCACGGAAAGGAGCTCTCGTTCAACAACCTCAACGACCTCAACGCGGCGCGGCTGCTCGCGCGCGAGTTCACGCTGCCGGCATGCGTGATCGTCAAGCACGCGAACCCCTGCGGTGTCGCGATCGGCGCAACGGCGGAGGAGGCGTACGACAAGGCGCTCGCATCCGACCCGACCTCCGCCTACGGCGGCATCGTCGTGTTCAACGACGAGGTCGAGCACGCGCTCGGCGAGAAGCTCGCGGAGCAGTTCGTCGAGGTGCTGTTCGCCCCGGGCTACACGGAGGGCGCGCTCGCCGCGCTCGCGCGCAAGCAGGGGACGCGCATCCTGGTCGACCACGAGCGCCGCCGCGCCGGCCAGGAGACGCGTCACTTCAAGCATGTGTCGGGCGGCATGCTCGTGCAGGACGCCGACGCCGAGATCGAGGACCGCCAGGGGTGGCAGCTCGCGTGCGGCTCGCCCGACGAGCGGCAGTGGGGCGATCTCGTCTTCGCCTGGCGCGTCTGCAAGCACGTCTCGTCGAATGCGATCGTCCTCGCCAGGGACCTGGCCACGATCGGGATCGGCGCCGGTCAGATGAGCCGCGTCGACGCCGTCCGCATCGCCGTCGACAAGGCCGCGGCGCACGGCCATGACGTGACCGGCGCTGCGCTCGCATCGGACGCGTTCTTCCCGTTCCCGGACGGGCCGCGCATCGCGCTCGACGCAGGCGCGACGTCGATCGTGCAACCGGGCGGCTCCAAGCGTGACCAGGACGTCGTCGACGCCGTCGAGAAGGCCGGAGCGACGATGGTCTTCACCGGGCGACGGCACTTCCGCCATTAGCCGCTGGAAACCTTGCGGTTTCCAGCGGGTTGAGGTAGGGCTCCGCAAAGCGGGCGCAGAGCGTCTGCGCGCGTTGACCTCCCGCCTTCAGGCCCGCGCACGCCGCGCGCCGCAACCTCAGGTCTGTCAGCTACCGTGGGTGTGCCGCGCTCGAAGGTGGCGCGACAAGGCGATGCAGCCTCGTGGGCCGGCGGTCCGCGGGGCTTTTTCGTCTTCGTTCACAGGATCGACACAGGAGGGCTATGAATCCGTATTCCGTCACCGTTCGTCGCCGTGGCATCCCGTCGCTCGAAGTGCGGCTCCTCGTGCGCGCGGACTCCAAGACCGCCGCCGGAGCGCTCGCCGCCGCAGTCGCGGAACGGCAGCACGGCGGCCTGTTCGAGCCGCGCGGGATCCGGCGTGCGCAGGAAAGCGCGGAGGCCGTCTACGATGCGGCGTGACCGCGCCGCGCTTCCGGCTCGTCGCACGTGACGACCAGCGCGCGTTTCTCGGTCTCCCCTGGCATCTACCCCTCGGGGAATGGCCGGCCGAGCTGCTCGTCGACGTGCGCCGCGGCATCGGCCGGCACGTCGTCCGCTTCGTCGAGCTCGGCGGCGCGTACTACGCGCTGAAGGAGTTGCCGCCGCGACTCGCCGAGCGCGAGTACCGGCTGCTCGGAGACCTCGCGCACGCCGGCGTGCCGGCGGTGGAGGCCGTCGGCGTCGTCAACCAGCGCATCGACGAGGCCGGTGACGAGCTCGAGGCGATCGTGATCACGCGCGTGCTCGAGTTCTCGCTCCCCTACCGCCTGATCCTCGGCCGCAAGCGGCTGCCGGCGCCCGAGCCGTCGATCCTCGCCGCTCTCGCGGAGCTGCTCGTCCGCCTCCACCTGGCCGGGTTCTTCTGGGGAGACTGCTCGCTCTCGAACGCGCTCTTCCGCCGCGACGCGGGCGCGCTCTCCGCCTACCTGGTCGACGCCGAGACGGGCGAGCTGCACGAGCGCCTCTCGGACGGCCAGCGCCGCCACGACCTCGACATCGCGGACGAGAACCTCGCAGGCGAGCTGCTCGACCTCGCCGCAGAGGTCGGGCGCGACGTCGTCGAGGACCCGTGGGCGTTTGCAGCGGACGTGCGCGAGCGATACGAGCAGCTCTGGGACGAGCTGACGCGGGACGAGGTGTTCGCGCCCGGCGAGAGCAAGCGTCTCGACGAGCGGCTGCGCCGGCTGAACCAGCTCGGCTTCGACGTCGAGGAGGTCGAGCTGCTCAGCACCGGCTCGGAGGTGCGGCTCCGCCTCCGTTCGAAGGTCGTCGAGCCCGGCCACCACCGGCGCAGGCTCCTGCACCTCACCGGCCTCGACGCGCAGGAGAACCAGGCGCGCCGGCTGCTCAACGACATCACCGCCTATCGCGCCGAGCTCGAGCGCTCCGGCGCCGCGCCCGTCTCCGAGCCCGCCGCAGCCGGGCGCTGGCTGAGCGAGGTGTTCGAGCCGGCGATCGCGGCAGTACCGCCGGAGCTGCGGGGCAAGCGTGCCGCCGCCGAGCTCTTCCACGAGCTGCTGGAGCACCGCTGGTTCCTGTCGGAGCGCGCCGGCGGCGACGTCGGCCTGACGCAGGCGACCGGGGCGTACGTCGACCAGATCCTGCGACCGGCGCCCGACGAGCG
Source organism: Gaiellaceae bacterium (assembly GCA_035623575.1). Classification (GTDB taxonomy): domain Bacteria; phylum Actinomycetota; class Thermoleophilia; order Gaiellales; family Gaiellaceae; genus Palsa-739. Next base: position 14,730 of record DASPTD010000050.1, on the reverse strand, counting down.
GCTGCCGCTCGAGCTCTGACCGGAATACTGTCGCTCGCCCGCCCGTTCGGAAACAGGTAGCCCGCGGAAGGAGAAGACATGAACTCTGCCGCCGACCCGCGCCGCTGGCAGGCGCTCGCGCTCGTTTGCATCGCGTTCTTCATGACGATCCTCGACGTTTCGATCGTCAACGTCGCCCTCCCCTCGATCAAGACGTCGCTCGCAGTCTCGGACAAGGACCTGCAGTGGATCCTCACCGCCTACGCGATCACGTTCGGCGGCCTCTTGCTGCTCGGCGGCCGCGCCGCCGACCTGCTCGGGCGGCGCCGGATGTTCATGATCGGTGTCGGGCTGTTCTCTGCTGCCTCGCTCGTCTGCGGGCTCGCCGGCTCGATCGGCGTCCTCATCGCGGCGCGCACGGTGCAGGGCGTCGGCGCGGCGATCATCTCGCCGGCCACGCTCTCGATCATCACCACGACGTTCGAGGAGGGCGCCGAGCGGAACAAGGCGCTCGGCATCTGGGGCGCGATGGGCGGAAGCGGCGCCGCGGCCGGCGTGCTCTTCGGCGGCATCCTCACGAAGTACGCGGGCTGGGAATGGATCTTCTTCGTCAACGTCCCGGTCGGCGCGCTCGTGCTCGCGCTGACGCGGAGACTCGTTCGCGAGAGCCGCATCACCGGGCTGCGCGGCTTCGACGCCGGCGGCGCGATCACCGCGACCGGGCACCTCGCGCTCCTCGTGTACGCGATCTCGAAGGCGCCGGACGTCGGCTGGGCGAGCGGGCGTACGATCGGGCTGCTGATCGCGTCGGGCGCACTGCTCGCGGCGTTCATCGTGATCGAGTCGCGACACGAGTCGCCGATGGTCCCGTTCCGGATCTTCAGGACGAAGACGGTCACCGGCGCGAACGTATCCGGCTTCCTGCTCGGCGCCGTCGTCTACGCGAACTTCTTTCTGCTGACGCTGTACGCGCAGCAGGTGCTCCATTACTCGGCGCTGAAGACCGGGCTCACGTTCCTCGCCACCGCCGGCACGGTGATCCCGGTCGCCGGCCTGTCGCAGGCTCTGACGACGAGGTTCGGCCCGCGCCCGGTGATGAGCGTCGGGCTCGCGCTGATCACGGGCGGGATGCTCTGGTACACGCAGATCCCGACGCACGGCGCATTCGCCGCAAGTCTGCTGCCCGGCTACCTGATGGTCGGCGTCGGCATGGCGTTCGCGTTCGTCCCGATGTCGATCGCGGCGCTCGCAGGCGTCGCGCCCCAGGAAGCAGGGCTCGCGTCCGGGTTGATCAACACGTCGCAGCAGGTCGGCGGCGCGCTCGGCGTGGCCGTCGCCTCGACGGTCGCGTTCACGCACATGCGGACGCTGCTCGCCTCGGGCCACAGCTCGCCGGTCGCGCTGACGAGCGGCTTCTCGCTCGCGTTCTGGGTGATCGCCGGCGTCGGCGCCGCCTCCGTGCTCGCAGCGGCCGTCCTCGTGCGCCCGCAGGAGGCGGAGGCCGTCGAAGGGGAGGCCGCGCAGGCGCTCGTCTGACATACGCTTCCCGCCCATGGCGCGCGAGTACCCGACGCTGCTCGACCTGATCGGCTCGACACCGGTCGTGCGCCTGGACACGATGTCGCCTCCGGGCGGCGCGCGGATCCTCGCCAAGCTCGAGTACCTTAACCCGGGCGGCTCCGTGAAGGACCGGATCGGGCTGGCGATGATCGAGGCTGCCGAGCGCGAGGGGAAACTGAAGCCGGGCGGCACGATCGTCGAGCCGACGTCCGGCAACACGGGTGTCGGCCTTGCGCTGGCGGCGGCCCGCAAGGGCTACCGCTGCATCTTCGTGATGCCGGACAAGATGAGCCAGGAGAAGATCGCGATGCTGCGCGCGTACGGTGCCGAGGTCGTGATCACGCCCACGGCGGTCGACCACGACTCACCCGAGAGCTACTACTCCGTCTCCTCGCGGCTCGCAGAGGAGATCCCCGGCGGCTTCAAGCCCGACCAGTACTCGAACATGGCGAACCCGCAGGCGCACTACGACGTGACCGCGCCGGAGATCTGGGAGCAGACGGGCGGCGACGTCGACGCGATCGTGATCTCCGTCGGCACCGGCGGCACGATCTCCGGTGTCGGCCGCTGGTTCCACGAGCGCAAGCCCGAGGTGAGGATCATCGGCGTCGACCCGGAGGGTTCGATCTACACGGCCGCGGACGACTCGGAGCTGCACCCGTATCTCGTCGAGGGGATCGGCAAGGATACGTGGCCGGACACGATCGACCTCGACGTCGTCGACGAGTGGATCCGCGTCTCCGACCGCGACTCGTTCCTCACGGCCCGCCGGCTCGCGCACGAGGAGGGCATCCTCGCGGGCGGCTCTGCCGGCTCGACCCTGTGGGCGGCGATTCGCGTCGCCGAGCGCCTCGGCCCGGAAGCGACCGTGCTCGCGCTCGTCCCGGACTCGGGTCGCTCCTACATGTCGAAGTTCTACGACGACAACTGGATGCTCGAGCACGGCTTCCTCGAGCGCCAGGCGCCGCTCCCGACGGTGGAGGAGGTGCTGCTCGCGAAGCACGGCGGCGAGCTGCCCGACCTCGTCACGATCTCCGCGCACCAGAAGGTCGGCGAGGGCATCGACACGATGCAGCGCTACGGCATCTCCCAGCTGCCCGTCGTGCGCAACGGCGAGTGCGAGTCGCTCGCGGACGTGATCGGCTCGCTCCAGGACCGCGCGCTGCTCGAGCGCGTGTTCACGAACCCCGACGTGCTCCACGAGGACGTCGCAGCCGCGATGCAGCCGCCGCTCGCCGCGATCGAGGCGTCGGCGACCTTCGAGGACGTCTTCGCGACGCTGACCGGCGGCACGAATGCGATCCTCGTCGCCCGCGAGGGCAAGCCGGTCGGCGTGCTGACGCGTTCGGACCTGCTCGAGTTCCTCGCGCACCGCCGCTAGTGGCCGCGGGAAGTGCTGCGCACTTCCCGCGGGGGCGGTTTCGGCTTCGCGGAGCGCTCGCCGGCCGAGCTCGCCGGCTCGGCCGGCGAGCGCTCTGCGGAGCACAGCATCTCCCCGAGCAAAATGCGCAGCATTTTGCTCGGCAGCTAGAGGCGAGAGCCGTTTCGCCTCGCACGCTCGCCGAGCTCGCGGGTGGCGATCAGCGCGACGCGCGCGCTGTCCAGCAGCTCGGCCAGGAGCTCGAGGCGGCTCTGCTCGGACTGGAGCTCGAGCAGCTGCTGCTTCGCCTCCGGCTCGAGCTCAACCTGCGCTGCGAGCTCGAAGGAGAGCTGCGGCGAGCCTTCGTCGATCTCCTCCGTCTCCGCATCGGCCAGCGCGGCGAGCGCGCGGAACGAGCCCGCCGCCTTCCCCGCCGTCTCCGGGTCGATCTCGGCCGTCTCGTCGGCCACGGGCTCGACGAGCGCCGTCAGGAACGAGCGGCCCTGGGTCAGCTGCTCGACCCGGAAGCGATCGCCTCCCTCGACGAGGATGCTCAGGCGCCCGTCCTCGAAGCGGTCGAGCACGTCGGTGACGTGCGCGCGCGTACCGAGCTCCCGTACGCCGTCCTCGTCCACGAAGAGCAGCCCGAACTCGCGCTCGTGCTCGAGGCACTCGTGAATCAGCTCCCGGTAGCGCGGCTCGAAGATGTGCAGCGGCACCCGCTCGGTCGGGAGCAGGACGATGCCGAGCGGAAACAGGCCGATCTCCTCCATCGCGCACAGGGTACGCCCGGCTACCATGGCGAGGTGGTGGCCGAGCGCCTGGAGTCCCTGCTCCGCGACGCGTTCCCCGACGCGGCGGAGCTGCGCGTCGAGGACCGTACCGGCGGCGGCGACCATTTCCAGGTGACCGTGGCGAGCCCGAGCTTCGACGGACTCCCGCTGCTCGACCAGCACCGGCGCGTGAACGAGGCGCTCGCCGAGCCGCTGCAAGACGGCACCATCCACGAGCTTCGGATCAAGACGAGGGGGACGAGCGCATGAGCGAGCTGGGCGATCGCATCAAGGACGTGATCGAGAACGAACCGGTGGCGCTGTTCATGAAGGGGACGCCGCAGCTCGTGATGTGCGGCAACTCCGATCGTGCGCTGCACGCGCTGCGCGAGGCGGGTGCGCCGGTGACGACGGTCGACATCCTCCCCGACCCCGCGATCCGGCAGGAGCTGTCGGCCGTCTCCGGCTGGCCGACGATCCCGCAGGTGTTCGTCAAGGGGGAGCTGCTCGGCGGGGCCGACATCACGCAGGAGCTCGGCGAGTCGGGCGAGCTCGCGCGGATCCTCGAGGAGAAGCTCGGGGCGGGCTATCGCGATGCCGCCGAGGAGCATGTCGTCGACGTGCTCAGCGGCGCGCGCGCCTGACGCCGACCCAGCGCCAGCCGACCGCGGGGAAGGCGCCCGCACGCGTCAGCGTCGTCTCGAGCGCCTCGCTGCTCGGACCGCCGAGCCAGCGATGGAGGTACGGCACCCGCTCGAACGACCGCTCCTCGTAGCGCGCCCGCAGCGCTTCGAGCAGCACGTCCTCCGCGTGGAGATCCGGGTGGCGCTCGCGCCATTCGTCGAGGGAGGGCGGGCCGGGAGGCTCCGCGCCGGCTGCGGCGAGCAGGCGGTACTGGCCCTCGTACCAGTCCTGCGCCGCGTGATCGACCCGCTCTCTTGCGAACTCGTCGACGAGCAGCAGGCGACCGAGCGCCGCGAGCCGGTCGAGCGACTCGTCGAGCGGCTGCAGGTGATGGAGCACCCGCCCGGCGACGACAGCCTCGAACTCGCCCGCGATCTCGCGGAAGTCGGCCTGCCGGTAGCTCGGGCCGTCCGGTGCGAGCGGATCGACGCCGAGCGCGTCGTAGCCGGCCGCCGTCAGAGCGGGCACGACTCCGCCCTCGTCCCCACAGCCGACCTCGAGCACCCGCGCCGGGGGTGGCGGCAGGTGCGCCAGGACGAAGCCCGTGAAGTCCATCGAGAGGAGCCTCGCAGAAGCGCACCCCATCGCGTGCCCGGCTAGCATCAACCCGATGGACTTCGAGACGCGTGCGATCCACGAGGGCCAGGAGCCCGATCCCGCGACGGGCGCGATCATCACGCCGATCTACCAGACGTCGACCTACGTGCAGGAGGCGGTGGGAGAGCACAAGGGCTACGACTACTCGCGCGTCGCCAACCCGACCCGCACCGCCCTCCAGCAGTGCCTCGCCTCGCTCGAGTCCGCGCAGCACGGGATCGCGTTCTCGTCGGGCCTCGGCGCGGTGACGACGCTCATGCACCTCGTCGACCCCGGGCAGCGCGTCGTGCTGATCGCGGACGTGTACGGCGGCGTCTACCGGATGACCTCGCAGGTGTACGAGCCGAAGGGCTATCGCTTCGACTACGTCCCGGCGGCGGAGTTCTCGAACCTCGGCCCGCATCTCGACGAGAACACGCGCGTCGTCTGGGTCGAGACGCCGTCGAACCCGCTGCTGAACGTCGTCGACATCCGGGCGGCAGCCGACGCCGCGCACGCCGCCGGCGCGCTGCTCGTCGTCGACAACACGTTCGCGACGCCGTACCTGCAGCGCCCGCTCGAGCTCGGCGCCGACATCGTCGTGCACTCGACGACGAAGTACCTCGGCGGTCACTCGGACGTGATCGGCGGCTTCGCCGCCACGAACGACCCGACGATCGCAGAGCGCCTCTATTTTCTCCAGAAGTCGCTCGGCGCCGTTCCCGGCCCCTTCGACTCGTGGCTCGTGCTGCGCGGGATCAAGACGCTCGCACTGCGGATGCAGAAGCACTGCGAGAATGCGACGGCGATCGCGGCCCATCTGTCGCGCAATGCGCACGTCGAGCAGGTCTTCTACCCCGGGCTGCCGACCCATCCCGGCCACGCGATCGCGGCACGGCAGATGCGCCACTTCGGCGGGATGGTCTCGTTCCTCGCCGCCTCCGAGGAGGAGGCTGTCGCGCTCGTCGCGCGGACGAAGCTGTTCCAGCTCGCAGAGTCGCTCGGCGGCGTCGAGAGCATGATCGAAGTGCCGGCGCGCATGACGCACGCCGCGACGGCGGCCGCGCCCTTCGCGCCACCGCGCAACCTCGTGCGGCTGTCGGTCGGCATCGAGGCGGTCGATGACCTGATCGAGGACCTCGAGTCCGCGCTCGTCCGCACCGCCTCGCACGCGTGAGCACCGCTCAGTAGCGCGGATCCAGCAGCAGCGGCCAGACGGCGTCGAGGCCGCCTCGGAGCGTGCACGTCGCGATCGGGACGCCGCTCTCGTCGTTCGTCACGCCGTACGGGATCACAACGTGGGCGACGACGTGGTAGCGCGTGCAGAGCGTGCCGAGGGTGGCCGTGTCGTAGCCGACGACGACGACGTTGTCGGAGTGGAGCCGCGCCGGACGCCAGTACCGGTAGCTCATGTTGCCGCTCACGGTCGGCGGCAGGCCCCTTCCCTTGCCGAGCACGTCGAGCGCGCCGGCCTCGCCGTAGTTCGCGGCGACGACCGCGGCCGCCGGCCGGACCGCGGCCGCACGCGCGGCCCCCTCGACGACCGAGCTCCAGCCGAGCTCGTCCTTGTAGTCGGAACGGTCGTCGACCACGTGCCAGCGCACCATCGTCGCCGCGGGGAGCACGGGCACCGCGATCGGGAGCACCGGCAGCGTGAGCACGACGGCGAGCAACGCGGCGACCGCCACGCGCCGCGGCGTCGCGAGCCGGCGCTCGACCCAGAGCGCTCCCGCCGCGAGGGGGACGACGAAGGCCGGCCCCGCGTAGTAGGACTTGCCGCCGAGCGCGAAGTACACGAGGCAGACGAGGCCGATTCCCCAGGCGAGCCAGCGGGTGCTCCGGTCGCGGTGCAGCCTGCGGAAGCCGGCGATCCAGACCGGGACGAGCGCGATGCCGGCGATGACGAACAGGTTGAAGAGGAACTGCGGCCGCGTTTCCGAGGTTGCGCTCGGGCCCGTCCCGGCGAGGAAGCGGACGGTCGCCCATTGATGGCGCGCCTCCCAGACGATGTTCGGGGCGGCGAGGGCGAGCGCGATCCCGAGCGCGACGCCGAGGTCGCGTACACGCAGCAGGTCGCGCCGGAACGCTGCCGCACCGAGCAGGAGGCAGGCGGCGAGGACGCCGATCGTGTACTTCGTCTCCAGGCCGACGCCGAGCACGACGCCGGCGGCCACCCACAGGCGCCGCGTCGGCGCAAGCGTGAGGCGCACGGCCAGCCAGAGCAGCACGGCCTCGAGCAGGAAGTCGAACGACACGGGCTGGAAGAGCGTGTTCGCCCCGAGCAGGAAGGCCATCAACGCGGCGGCCGCGGCCGCGAGCCCCTGCGCCCGGCGTGAGCCGCCGAGCTCGCGCGCGATCAGCGCGCAGACGACGACGACACCGGCTCCGGCGGCGAGCGAAAGGGCGCGGAGCCCGACGCGCGTCTCTCCGAAGAGGACGCGCCCGCCCGCCCCGAGCAGCGCGGTCACGGGCGGGAAGTCGACGTAGCCGAAGCTCAGGTGCCGCGCCGCGACGACGTAGTAGAGCTCGTCGCGCTGCCAGCCGTAGCGGGAGAGCACCGACGCCCCGAGCGCCGTCTTGAGCGCGATGACGACGGCGACCGGCAGGACGGGGAAGGGAGCGAGCCGCCGCACGGCCCCTCAGCGCTGGTCGTCGACGAGCAGCGCCGCGCCGATCGCGCCGCCGGCGTCGCCGAGCTGCGCCGGCAGGAACGCCGGCGGCCGGTCGGCGACGAAGAGATGCGGCGCCGCTGCGTTCGCGATCCGCTCGACGTACGGCTCGCCGAAACGCGTGCCCAGCCCACCGCCGATCACGACCGCCTCGACGTCGAGCACGTTCACGACCGAGCCGATCCCCGCGCCGAGCGCGACCACCGCCTCGTCGATGAGCAACTGCGCCAGCTTGTCGCCGCGTACGAGGGCGGTGGCCCAGACGCCGCTCGTCAGCCGTGTCCGACCGTGCTTGCGCATGATCTCGAACAGCTTCGTCTTCTCTCCGTCCGCTTCGGCCTTGCGCGCGCGGCGCTCCATCGCGGCCCGGCCCGCGTAGGCCTCGAGACAGCCGCGCCGCCCGCAGGGACAGCGCGCGCCGCCGAGCTTGACGACCACGTGACCGAGCTCGCCGGCAGAGCCGCGCCCGAGCCAGAGCTTCCCGTCCAGCACGACCGCGCCGCCGACGCCCGTCCCCCACCAGACACCGAGGAAGGAGCGGTGCTCGAGGCCGGCGCCGAGCACGCGCTCCGCCTCGACCGCGACGCGCACGTCGTTGCCGAGCACGACGCGGGTGCCGAGCCGCTCGCCGAGCCTGGACGCGAGCGGGAACGGGTCGCTCCAGTCCGGGAGGTTGCCGGCCTTCGCCACCGTCCCCCGCTCGCGGTCGACCTGGCCGGGCGAGCCGACGCCGACACCGGCGAGCGCCGACGGCTCTGCCCCGGCCGCCGCCGCCGCCTCCTCGAGCACGGCCGCGAGCTCCCGCACGACGCCGGGCGGCCCGCCCTCGGTCGGCGTGTCCCGCCGCGCCGACCCGAGCACGGCCTGGCTCTCGTCGACGACGATCGCCTCGATCTTCGTGCCGCCGAGATCGATGCCGCCGCGAAGGGCCATGGGCCAACGATAGACCCGCGGTGCGTAGGATCGCGCCAGTGGGTGAGCTCGAGCCGATCGACCTGCATCATCAGAGCGCAGAGCGGACGATCGCGGCGTACCTCCTCGAGACCGACGACGGGCCGGCGCTGTTCGACTGCGGCCCGAGCTCGACGATCGCGGCGCTGAAGGAGGGACTCGCCGCACGAGGGCTGCAGCTCGCCGACGTCCGGCACCTGCTGCTCAGCCACATCCACCTCGACCATGCCGGCGCTGCGGGCACGCTCGTGCGCGAGCATCCCGCACTGCAGGTGCACGTCTCCGAGATCGGCGCGCCGCACCTCGTCGACCCGGAGCGTCTCGAGAGCAGCGCCCGCCGGCTCTACGGCGACACGTTCGACACGCTCTGGGGCGAGCTCGCGCCGGTGCCGCCCGAGAACGTGCACGTCGTCGGTGAACGCGTGCTCGGGCTCGACTGCTTCCCCACTCCGGGTCACGCGTCGCATCACGTCTGCTATCTCGACCGCGACGGCACGCTCTGGGCCGGCGACGCCGCCGGCGTGCGCATCCTTCCCGCCGGGCGCACGGTGCTGCCTCCTACGCCGCCGCCGGACGTCGACGTCGAGGAATGGCAGCGGACCCTCGACGAGATCGAGCGGCGCGGGCCCGAGCGGCTGGCGCTCGTCCACTTCGGCGTCGCCGAGGACCCCGTGCGCCACTTCGCGGCGCTGCGTCTCGAGCTGTACGACTGGGCCGAGTTCGTGCTCGGCGGCGCGTCCGAGGACGAGTTCATCGCCTACTGCCGCACCGAGCTCGCCGACGCGGGCGAGGACGTCGGCGGCTACGACACGGCTATGCCGCTCTGGCAGTCGTACCGCGGCCTCAAGCGCTGGGCCGACAAGCAGGCTCAGGTCTAGAATCCGCCCGTGCAGGCGCTGCGCGACCGGAACTTCCGGCTCGTCTTCTCTGCGCGGACGATCTCCTTCGTCGGAACGAACCTCGCGCCGATCGCGGTGTCGTTCGCCGTGCTCTCCGTCGGCGGCGGCGCGACGGCGATCGGCCTCTCGTTCGCAGCCTGGACGCTCGCACAGATCTCGACTCTCGCGCTCGCCGGCGTCGTCGCCGACCGCCTGCCCCGCCGCGTCGTGATGGTCGCGTCCGACACCGCGAACACCGCCGTGCGCGCCGTGATGGGCGGGCTGCTCGTCACGGGCCACGCGCAGGTGTGGGAGCTCGTCGCGCTCCAGGCATTCGGCGGGGCGGCCGTGGCGTTCTATTCGCCGGCCTCGTACGGCTTGATCCGGGAGACGGTTCCGGCCGAGCTGCTGCAGCAGGCGAACGGCTACCTCGCGATCGCCCGCTACCTCGCCTTCCCGCTCGGCGCCGCCGTCGGCGGCACGATCGTCGCGCTCGTCGGCGCCGGCTGGGCGCTCCTCTTCGACGGCGCCACGTACGCGACGAGCGCACTGCTGCTCGTCCGCGTACACGTAGCCACGCGCCCGGCGGCGGCGGCCGGCTTCCTGCACGAGCTGCGCGAAGGCTGGAGCGCGTTCACCGAGCATGCATGGGTCTGGATCTCGACGACGTGGATCTCGCTCTACTTCCTGATCACGTACGCGCCGTTCTTCGTGCTCGGCCCGTACGTCGCGAAGCAGTCGCTCGGCGGCGCAGGCGCGTGGGGCGCCGTCGTCACGGGAGAGGGGATCGGCTCGCTCGCCGGCGGGCTGCTTGCCCTGCGTGTCAGGCCGCCGCGCCGCGCGCTCGCGACGGTGATCGTCCTCTTCGCCGGAGCGTCGGTGCAATCGGTGCTGCTCGCGTTTCGCACGCCCGTCGAGGCGCTCGCGCCCGCAGCGGTGCTGGCCGGCTTCGCGTTCGCGTACGCGTCCGTGATCTGGGACACCGCGATGCAGCGCACCATCTCGCCGGAGAAGATCGCGCGCGTCGCCGCCTACTCCTGGCTCGCGGCGATGGTGTTCCTGCCGCTCGGGTACGCGATCGCAGGGCCGGTTGCCGCTGCGGTCGGGCTGAAGACGGCGCTGCTCGCGGGCGCCGCCTGGGTCGTCGTCAGCACCGCGTTCGTCTCGCGGCTGGCGAGCATCCGCGGCTTCGACTACGAGGCGCCTGCGGCGCCTGTCGTCACGGCCTCGGCGTAGTGCCGCGCGTTCCCGTCCCGCCGAGGGTCCGCGCCCTGTGACCGCAGCTACGGCTCGCGATGGATCCGCCCGCCGGAGGCCTGATTCCGCGCCTTGACGACGATCTCGTCCACGTTGACGTGCCAGGGCCGCGTGAGCGCGAACATGACGCAGTCGGCGACGTCCTCCGCGGACATCGCGTCGATCCTCTCGTAGACGGCCGCGGCCTTCTCGACGTCTCCCTTGAAGCGGACGATGGAGAACTCCGTCTCGACGAGGCCCGCGTCCACGGTCGTGATCCTGATCGGGCGGCCGAGCAGATCCTCGCGCAGCGCGTACGTGAAGCCGCGTTCGGCGAACTTGGCGGCGACGTAGGTGGCGCCGCCGGGGTAGGCCTGGCGCCCGGCGACCGAGCCCATGTTGACGATGTGGCCCCAGTCGTGGAAGTGCGGCAGGCACAGGCGCGTCATGCGCACGAGCCCGGCGACGTTTACCCCGAAGACGGTCGCCTCGTCCTCCTCGCTCGACTCGTCGAAGGGCGCGCGGCCGAGCGCAAGGCCGGCGTTGTTGAAGAGAATGTCGAGCCCGCCGAGCCGCTCGACAGCCTCCGCCACGAAGGACGCGCAGCTCTCCGCATCGGTGACGTCGAGCGGCAATGCGATCTCGGTCTCGAGCCGCTCGACGCGCCGTGCACCGCCGGCGACGCGCACGCCCGCGGCGGCGAGGGCGCGCGCGGTCGCGCGCCCGATCCCGGACGAGGCCCCGGTGACGATCGCGGTCTTGCCGCTGAGGCTCAGCTCGGGCACGGGCTGATGCTAACCGCGATGGAGCGAGCCGAGCCGCACGTCCTGCTCGCGGCGGGCGACGTGGTCGACCTGAAGGGTCGTGTGGTGCAGCCCGAAGCGGTCGTCGAGCAGCCGCTGCAGGCGGCGGCGCGCGCCGTGGCAGTCCGTTCCCGGCGAGACGAGCACGTGCGCGGCGAGCGCGGGGAAGCCGCTCGTCACCGTCCACACGTGCAGGTCGTGCACCTCGACGACGTCCTCGTCCTCCGCGAGCGCGCGCGCCACCGCGTCCGGGTCGATCCCGGCCGGCGAGGCCTCGAGGAAGACGCGCCCCGACTCGCGCAGCAGCGACCAGCTCGACCGCACCATGAGCGAGGCGACGAGCAGGCCGGCGATCGGATCGAACCGCGACCAGCCGGTCGCGAGCACGAGGCCGCCCGCGAGCGCGGTTCCTGCGAACGCGGCGAGGTCGCCGGCCACGTGGAGGAACGCGCCGCGCACGTTGAGGCTGCTGCGGTCGGCGCGCGCGAGCACGAATGTCGCGGCGAGGTTGACGCCGACGCCGGCGAGGGCGACCGCGAGCACGATCCCGCCGTGTACGGCAGGAGGGGAGACGAGCCGCCGCACCGCCGAGTAGACGATCAGCGCGGCGACGACGAGCAGCGTGACGCCGTTCGCCTGGGCGGCGAGGATCTCGACGCGGCCGAGCCCGAACGTCCACTGGCCGCGCGCGGGCCGGGTTGCCAGCCGGGAGGCGACGAGCGCGCCGGCCAGGGCGGCCACGTCGGTGAGCATGTGTCCCGCGTCCGCGAGCAGCGCGATCGAGCCGGCGACGACGGCGGCCGCCACCTCCCCCGCCATGAAGGCGGCGATCAGCCCGAGGGCGATCGCGAGCGACCGTCGGTCCTGCGCCCGCTGCGAGTGCTCGTGCGCGTGCACAGCCGAAGCCTAGTGTCCGTGGGCCGCCGCCCACGCCCGGCCCAGGGCGAGGCGCTCGCGCGGCGTCGGGTGGCTGAACAGGAGCAGGTACACGAGCCGCGGCGGCTCGATGTCGGACAGGTTCTTGCGGGTGAGCTCGAGCATCGCGCGCTCGAACGCCCCGGCGTCGCCCGTGAGCTCGAGCGAGCAGCGGTCGGCGGCGCGCTCCCAGCGCCGCGACAGCGCCGCACCCGGCGCGAGCGCGGCGAGCTCGAGCCCGCTGAAGAGGAGAAGCACGAGCGGCAGCTCCCGCGGCGACGCGACGCGCGTGCCGAGAGCGGCCCAGAGCAGCACGACTCCGGCCACGGCCGCGGCCATCCCGAGCAGCGTCCCCTTCGCGACGTGGCGGTCGCGCCGGTGGCCCAGCTCGTGCGCGACGATCAGCTTCACCTCGGGCTCGCCCGCGGCCGCGAGCAGCGTGTCGTAGAGCACGACGCGGCGTGTGCCACCGAGACCGGAGACGTAGGCGTTCACCTTCGTCGTCCGCCGGCTCGCGTCGGCGACGAGCACGTCCCGCACCGGGACGCCCGCCCGCTCGGCGAGCGCGCGCAGCTCGCCGGCGAGCCACTCGTCCTCGAGCGGCCGGAAGCGGTTGAAGAGCGGCTCCAGCACGACCGGGGCGAGGAACGAGAGGAACAGCACCGCGAGCGCGAGCGCCGCCGCCGCAGTGGCCGGCCACCAGCCCGGCACCGTCCGGGCGAGCGCGACCGCCGCCGTCCAGGCCGCCGCCGTCAGCGCGAGCGAGACGGCGAGGCCCTTGATCCGGTCGACGAGCCAGCTCCGGAGGGACTCCGTCGAGAACCCCCATCGCCGCTCGCGCAGGAAGCCGCTCCAGAAGCCGAGCGGCAGCCGCACGAGCTCCGACGCCGTCACGACCACCCCGGCCCAGGCCGCCGCGGCTCCGGCCCAACCGAGACCGGCGAGGGCGCCGCCGATGCCGCCGCGCGCGGGCCAGGCGAGCACGGCGTAGACGGCGGTCGAGAGGGCCAGGCCCGCGGCTGCCGAAACGTACCGGGCCTGGTGGTAGCGAGCGGCCCTCTCGACCTCTTCCTGAGAGAAATCTAAGGAGTCCACATTGGGCGTAGGTGCAGGCGGAGACATCGTGGCTACACTGCGAAACCAATGGCGAGCGCCGAAGTCGTAGCCGGAACCCTCCGGTCGAGCGAGGAGTCTGTTGCGCTCGCCGGACAGCTGCGGAGGCTCACGCGCATCGCCACCGTGATCGCGGTGCTCACCAGCCCGGCGGCCTTCTTCTACTTCCACCATTCCGCCGGCTTCGGCGTCGGCAAGGCGATCTTCGTCACCGCCGTCTGCGTGATCGCCTTCCGCGGCCTCGTCGACCTCCTGATCCGGCGCCTGATCCCGTGGCCGAGCCTCTTCGGCACCGAGGACTCGCGGCTGCGGGAGGAGGACGTCGTCAACCGCCGCCGTTCCTGGACGTGGCGCTTCTACCTGCGCACGACGATCTTCGTCGGCGGCTTCTTCACGCTCATCTTCCTCTACAAGCTCTTCACCGCACCTGCGGGGAAGAACGTGACCTGGTGGGGAACGACCCACCACCTCCTGTCGAAGCTCGGCGTCCTCGTCCACAGCTCGGCGTTCTGGATTCAGCTCGTCTTCGTCGTCTTCCTCTTCATGGCGAACTTCCTCATCTTCATGGGCCCGATGATGCTGATGGGGATCTCGCAGATCCGCGGCTACGAGCCCGGCGACGCCGAGTGGGGCGTCCGGCTCGACCACGTGCGCGGCCAGGCCGAGGCGAAGGAGGAGGTGCGCCGCATCGTCACCCTCTGGCAGTCGGGCGAGGCGTTCGAACGGGCAGGCGGCAAGCGGGAGCGAGGCCTGCTCTTCCTCGGCGCGCCGGGCACAGGCAAGACGATGCTCGCGAAGGCGATCGCGACGGGATTCAACTCGCCGTTCGTGTCGATACCGGGGTCGGGCTTCGCGCAGACGTTCATCGGCATCGATGCGCTCATCGTCCGCTTCCTCGCGCGCAAGGCGAAGCGGCTCGCCCGCAAGTGGGGCGGCCAGTGCATCGTCTTCATCGACGAGATCGACGCCGTCGGGATGCGTCGGCAGGCGTTGCAGGGGCAGAACATGACGCTGACCGATCTCGAGCTGCCGTTCTACGGCCCGTCCGGCGCGATCAACCCGAGCGGCGACATCATCATCGAGAGCCGCGCCTGGCGCGAGCGGATGTTCGAGCAGCGCGCGCCGGAGCGGCGGTCGCCGTACCCGGCGTGGGCGACGCGCATCGGCAACCTCGTCAACCAGGGCATCTTCCCGGGGATGATGGGCGGCCAGGGTCAGCTCGCGCTCAACCAG
>DASPTD010000039.1:0-29219 GCA_035623575.1 Gaiellaceae bacterium | reverse complement strand
GCAGGACCGTCACCGATCCGATCACCGCGCAGAAGACGACGAGCATCGTGCCGATCGCGAACGACGTGAAGATCCTGTTGCCGGCGATGAACATGCCGGCCATTGCGATCAGCACGGTCGCGCCCGAGATCACGACGGCCTGCCCCGATGTCGACGCCGCGCGGACGAGCGCGGGCCGCGGCTCCTGTCCCGCCGCACGCTCCTCTCGCTCTCGCCGCAGGTAGAAGAGCGAGTAGTCGACGCCGACCGCCATCCCGATCAGCAGGATCACGGCGGAGGTCGACTGGTAGTCGGCCGCGTACATGTGCGTGATCGCGGAGAAGATCCCGAGCGAGGCGAGCACAGCCGAGAACGCGAGCAGCACGGGTAGGCCCGCGGCGACGAGCGCGCCGAACGCCGCGAGCAGGATGACGAGCGTGATCGGGATCGTCATCCGCTCGGCGTTCCCGAAGTCCTTGTTGAAGGTCCTGCCGAGCTCGTAGTTCGCGCTCGCCAGCCCGACCTCCCGGATCGACACGGTGGGGTTCGCGCGCTGCGCGCCGGCGACCGCGTCGAGAATCGGCCGGATCTTGTCCTTCGCCTTGTCGGGGTCGCCGCGGACGAGGAACTGGACGAGCACCGAGTGGCGGTCGCGCGAGATCAGGCCGCCGCCGCCCGGCAGGGTCTGAGGGTCGCGGAGGTCGACGACGTTCTTCTGCACCGCGAGCGTCTGGACGACACCGCCGATCGCGGACTGCATCAGATGGGAGTCGGCGGTGTACGCCCCGCTCTGGATGAGCACACTCTCGAGCGCCGGCTGCTTGAAGTGCGCACGGTCGAGCATCTGCAGGGCACGGGCGACCTCGCCCCCCGCGAACTGCGAGTCGGCCATCTGCACATGGCCGACGAAGCTCCCGACCGTCATCGCGGCGACGGCGAAGACGAGCCAGCCGAACAGCGCCTTCTTCCAGTTCTCCGCGCTCCACCTTCCCGCGCGTCCTGCGAGATTGAGCCCGCCCATCGCCACTCCTCGGTTTGCCGCGTTTTGCAGCGACCTTGGGAACGGTTCCACGCCCGGCCATCCGGGCCGACGCGGATCAGGCCGGCGGAGTCTCCGCTACGTCCCGCGGTTGGGCCGGCGCTGCCGGATGAAGCTCGTGCCAGGGGCCCGAGCGGAGACGCCGAGCAGGCTCGTGACGAGCGAGCGGAAGGCCGCGGGCGCCATCGCCGCCGACTCGTCGCCGGCACCCGAGGGCTTCATGCAGTTCTTCGCGGAGGGCCAGTACGCCCACGCGAGCGTGGCGGCGAACCGCTCGCACGCGTTGTCCTCCACGCTCGTCCCCGGCACCTCGTAGCACCAAGCGTGCGCGTGCAGCGCCGTGACGAGGCCTGCGCGCTGCCGGTCGTCGAGGAGCAGGAACCCCACCTGCTGTGCGTACTCCATTTGGACGACGCCCCACGAGAACGTGCCCGCGTCGAGCAGATCGGCATCCAGCCAGGTCTGCCCCGGCAACGACTCCGAAGCAGCGATGCCCCGCCGGATGTGGATCGTCACCTTGCCCGGGACGAGGCTCCAGTCGAAGCTGCTCGCGTCGAGCGCTGCCCGCACCGTCGCCTGCTCCGCGGGCGTGCCGCCGTCGAAGACGTAGTTGCCGCCGCTCGCGAGCGCCGTCCCGGCAAACCACAGCGCTGCGGAGACGAGGGGCGGGAGCGTCCTGGCGAGGCGGCGGAAACGTGGTGTTGGCGCAGAGTCGCGTGAGAGCGTCGGTGCGCTCAGTCCGACCATGCGGCTGCGCGGTTTCCAAGGTCTTGCGCGGCTTCGCAGCGGCTGCCGGCGGCGGTTCGAGACATGGTCGGACGTTCCGTCCTCGCGGCCGCGCCCACACGCCTCCTCCGTTCAGGTCCACCCAGACCATCCGGCGAGCGCGATCCCTCGATCGAGGCAGCCGGCGGCGGCAAAGGGCTTGGAGGCGGTCTAGTGGTGGAGGGCGGCCGCCGACGCCTGCGCCTGCTGGGCCTGGGCGGCCAGGGTCGCCACGGTGGCCTGCGCGGTCGTCGTCGAGCCGATCAGATAGCGCACCTGGGCGTCGAGGAATGCCGGATCGACACCGGTTGCGGACGCGTTCTGGAGGTAGTCGCTGAGCGTCGTGAGCGCGGTTCCCAGCTTCGCCACCTCGCGCGACAGCACGCCGGCTTCGGTGCCGATCGACTGCAGGTGAGGCGGCAGCGACGTGCCGACGCGGTTGTCGGTGCGCTGCAGCTTCGCGAGCTGGGTCGCCAGAGCGCTGTGCTCGGTGCGGAGCTCGGCGAGCGCCGCGCGGGCCGTCTTCGACTCGGCCTCCGCCCGCACGAGCCGCGCGTGGGCCGTTCGCAGGGCCTGGCTGCTCTGGATCTGGGCCGCGCGGGCGCGATCGCCCTCCGTGGCGGTGCGACGCCACACGCCCACGAACAGCAGGGCACCCAGGACACCGCCGAGCAGGAGCGCGGACACCGTCAGCACGATCTGTGCACGCAGCGACGCCGGGGCGGCGGGCCGGTGCCCGAGTCGTCGGCGCCCCCGCGGCATCGTCCCCACGTGCGTGCCGGTGATCTCGCTCGTGTTCACCCCCAAGCCGTTCGCACGACGAGCGCGGACTCCTCCAGCCGGGCATTCGTAAGAACTGCCCGAACGGACAGGTAAGACCTACACGAGGGTGGCGATTTTCCGTGTTCCCGCGTATACAGTTAGCCGGTTCCTCGGAGTCGCTTCAGGGGGCCCATTCGATGCTCGACCGCCGCCGCCACGTCGAACGCATGAGCTCTTCCAGCTCCGCCGCCTCCGCCGTGAGGAGGGCGTCCGCGCTCGTCGCCGCCGCGGCCGTCCTCATCCTCGTGCTCGGTGCCGGGAGCGCGAGCTCGGCGAGCCGCGACCAGCCGCGCCGCGACCACGATCGCGGCCACTGGTTCGAGCACACGTGTGCGCAGGCTCCGCAGGGCTTCGCCGCCTGCGGGGCGCAGGTGGTGACGGACGCCGGCGGGAATCCGCTCGCCTCCGCTTCGACGCCCGCGGGATACGGGCCGACCCAGTTCCACACCGCGTACGGCCTGCCGACGACGATCTCCACCGCAGGGGCGAAGACGATTGCGATCGTCGACGCGTACGACGATCCGAACATCGCGAGCGACCTCGCCGCCTACGACACGCAATACGGCCTGCCGGCCCTCGGCGCGTATCCCGCGAGCCCGTGGTTCCGCAAGGTCAACCAGACGGGCGGCGCGAGCCCCCCGGCCGGCGACTCGGGCTGGGGGCTGGAGATCTCCCTCGACGTCGAGACGGCGCACGAGATCTGTCAGAACTGCAACATCCTCCTCGTCGAGGCAAACTCGGCTTCGTACGCCAATCTCGGCGCTGCCGAGAACGAGGCCGCCGGGCTCGGGGCCAGTGTCATCTCCAACTCCTACGGCGGGGGCGACTCCTCGGCCGACACCGCCTACGACTCCCTCTACTACAACCACCCGGGCGTCGTCGTCACCGCCTCGACCGGCGACTCCGGCTACGGCGTCGAGTACCCGGCCTCCTCGCCCGACGTCGTCGCCGTCGGGGGCACGACGCTGAACCTCGGCGCCGACAACAGCTACGGCAGCGAGACCGCCTGGGTCGACGGCGGCTCCGGCTGCTCGGCCTATGAGGCGAAGCCGTCCTGGCAGCACGACACCGGCTGCGCCCACCGGACGGTCGCCGACGTCTCGGCCGATGCCGACCCCAACACCGGCGCGGCCGTGTACGACACGTACGGCTACGGGGGCTGGCTCCAGGTCGGCGGCACCTCGCTCGCGTCGCCGCTCGTCGCCTCCGTCTACGCGTTGAGCGGCAACACGACGAACGGCTCCGCGCCGTACAGCGACCCCGGCGGCCTCAATGACGTGACGAGCGGCTCCAACGGCAGCTGCAGCCCGGCCTATCTCTGCACCGCCGGGGCCGGCTACGACGGCCCGACCGGCCTCGGCACCCCCAAAGGCACCGCCGCCTTCGCCGGGGGGGCTGTGGCCTCGGACTTCTCCCTCTCCGCCACGCCCCTCAGCCAGACGGTGACGCAGGGCTCCGGCACGAGCTACACGATCGCGATGACGACCAGCGGCGGCTTCGCCGACTCGGTCAACCTGAGCGCCACCGGCTACCCGAGCGGCGCCGCCGTAAGCTTCAACCCGCCGGCGCTCACGGGCGGCAGCGCCACCCTCTCCGTGACGACCGCGAGCACCACCCCGGTCGGGACGTACACCCTGAGCGTCACGGGGAAGGACGCGAGCTCGAGCCTGACGCACAGCATCCCGGTGACGCTCGTCGTCCAGGCCGCCGCGGCTCCGGACTTCTCGCTCGCCATCTCGCCCTCGAGCCAGACGCTGCGCACGCCGGGTTCTGCGAGCTACACGGTCACCGTCAACAAGCTCAACGGCTTCGCCGGCTCCGTCACGCTCGCCGTCTCCGGCCTGCCCAGCGGCTTCACCTCGTCGTTCACCCCGAACCCGGCGACCACGAGCTCGACCCTGAAGATCACCGCGCCCAAGAGCAGCCGCCGCACGGTCACCTTCACGGTGACCGGGACGAGCGGCAGCCTCGTCCACACGAAGAGCGCGACCCTGTCCGTGCGCTAAAAAGGCTCAAGGTTTGTGCCGATCCGGCCGATCTGCTCCCTTGATCGAGCGATGGAAGCGGCCGAGAACATCACCGTCGAGCAGCTCGTCGGCGTGCTGCGACGCCGCTGGCTCATCCCCCTGATCCTGGCCCTCGTCGGCGCCGCGGTCGCCTTCGCCGTGTCCCTCCAGACGCCGCAGTCGTATAGGGCGTCGGCGTCCGTGCTCGTCGGGGGGGCCGAGAACGTCCCGCTGATCGGGAGCGTCTCGAGCCCGCAGTCCCTGAGCGCCGCGACGGCCGCCGACCTGATCCACACGCGGACGATCGCCGCGCTCGTCCAGCACGCCCTTCCCACCACCCGGTCGACGAGCGATCTCCTCTCGCGCATCGCCGTGTCCGCCGACTCCCAGTCGGGGATCGTCACGATCACCGGGAGCGGCGCGAGCGGCGCCGAGGCGGCCGCGATCGCGAACGGCTTCGCGTCCGAGTTCGTGAAGACGCGGGCCGAGGCTCCGTACATCCGGCTGACGAAGGCGGTCGCCGCCGTCACGGCCCAGCTCGAGACCGTGCCTCGCACGGGTGCCGAGCACGCTGCGCTGGCCTCCCAGCTCCGTCAGCTGCGCGCGCTGGCCGCCCTGCCGACCTCCGACGCGCAGGTCGTGGATCCCGCCGTCCCGGCGCGCTCCCCGTCCTCGCCGCGGCTCTTCACCGACACGCTCTCGGGTCTCGGCGTCGCGCTCCTGCTCGGCCTGCTCGCAGCGTTCGTCCTCGAGGCGCTCGACCCGCGGGTCAAGACCTCGGACGAGCTGCACCGCCTCGTGCCGATGCCCCAGCTCGCAGGTGTCCCGCTCGCCGTCTTCCGGCCCGCCTTCCCGCTGAGGAACCGCCCCGGCAGGGAGCCGCGTGTGATCACCGTGGCGAAGCAGTACGGCGAGTCGTTCGAGCGCCTGCGCACGAGCCTCCTCGTCTTCAACGGCGAGCGCGAGCTCAAGACGGTGCTCGTCACGAGCCCGGCCCACGAGAAGGAAGGCAAGACGACCGTCGCGGCCAATCTCGCGGTCGCGCTCGGCAAGATCGGGCTTCGCGTCTGCGTCGTCGACGCCGATCTCCGCCGCCCGCGGCTCGCCCGCTACTTCGGGTTCGAGCACGCGGAGCGAGGGCTCGTCGACGTCCTCGCGGGCGCGCCGCTCGAGACCGTCATCTCGCGCTTCCCGCTCCCCGGCGCACCCGTCCTCAACGGGAACGGCAGCGACCCCGCCCATGCGCTCGAGATCGCGGTGCTGCCTGCCGGAAAGCTCACCGCCTTTCCTGCCGAGCTGCTCGCCTCGAAGCAGATGCAGGACACGATCGACGAGCTCGAGTCGATGTACGACATCGTCGTGCTCGACTGCGCCCCGTTGCTCGCCGCGTCCGACGCGATGCCGCTCGTGGCGCGTGCCGGCGGCACCGTGCTCGTCATCCGGCTGTTCCAGACGCCGCGCAAGGCAGCCCTCAGGGCCGTGCGCGTGATCGAACGGGCTCACGGCTCGCTCATGGGCGTCGTGACCACGGGCGTGCCGCCGCGCGAGCTGCGCGAGGAGGGGTTCGGGCCCTGGCCGGCCGAGTCCGTCTCCTCGGTCGCGGCCCGTGTCTCCTGACGCCGTCGTCGTAACGTTCGAGTCGGCGGCCGGGCTCGAGTCGTGCCTCGACTCGGTGCGCGGGCACACGCACGTCTTCGTCGTCGACAACGCATCGGCCGACCGGAGCGCGGAGATCGCAGAGGCCGCCGGCGCGTGCGTCGCGCGCAACGCCGGCAACCGCGGCTTCGCCGCCGCCGCGAACCAGGGCGCCGCGCTCGGCTGCGCCGACCTGATCCTCTTCCTCAACCCGGACGCGACGCTCGCCCCCCGTGACCTCGCGCTCCTCGTCGGCGCTCTCGACGACCCCTCCGTCGGCGCGGCGGGGCCGCGGCTCGTGCGCCCCGACGGCTCCGAGCAGCGGGCCTGGTGGCCGTTCCCGTCGCCCGCCCTCGCCTGGCGCGAGGCGCTCGGGCTCGAGCGGCTCCACAGCCGACCTCCCGCCGCCGACGGGTCCGTCGATTTCGTCGTCGGCGCGTGCCTGCTCGTCCGGCGCGACGCGTTCGAGCGGCTCGGCGGCTTCGACGAGCGCTTCTGGCTCTACGGCGAGGAGGCGGACCTCTGCCGCCGCCTGCGCGACGCGGGCCTGCGCGTCGTCCACGTTCCCGCGGCGCGTGCCGTCCACGTGGGTGCGGCGAGCTCCGCCGCGCTCGGCCCCGTCGCCTTCGAGCACTTCCAGCGCGGCGCCGAGCTCTTCGTCCGCAAGCATCACGGGCCCACCGGTCTCGCGCTTCATCGCGCGGGACTGCTCGTCGGCTCGCTTCTGCGCCTGCCGGTGCTCGCGCTCCGCCGCGGCGACCAGCGGCTGCCGGCCCGCCGCGCGGTCGTCGCCCGGCTCGTGCGCGAGCTCGCGCGCCGGCCGACGGAGGTCGCGCGGTGACCGGCACCCGGCTCCGGCGTCTCGAGGGCCGCGTGCGCGCCCGGCTCTGGTCCCTGCGGTACCGCGGCCTCGAGGCCGGTCCGCGGGCGGTCGTCGGCCGCCGGTGCCGGCTGCGCATCGATCGCGGCTCCCGCATCGTCATCGGTGCGCGCGCGGAAATCGACGACGGCACGACGCTCGCGGCGTACGACGGCGGCGTCCTGCTGCTCGGCGCGCGCAGCTTCGTCGGCCACACGTGCACGCTTGCCGCGCACGAGCGGGTCGAGGTGGGGGAGAGCACCTACCTCGCCGAGCTCGTCTCGATCCGCGACCACGACCACGCGGTCGGGCTGCCGCCGTCGTCCGGTGTGATCGAGATCTCTCCTGTGTTGATCGGCGCACGCGTCTGGCTCAGCGCGAAGACGACGGTCGTGCGCGGCTCGCGCATCGGCGACGACGTCGTCATCGGCGCGAATGCCGTCGTCCGCGGCGAATTGCCCTCCGGCGTCGTCGCCGCGGGAGTGCCGGCACGCGTCATCCGCGAGCTGGAGCCGGTCGAGTGAGGATCGCGCTCTTCCCGAGCGCCTACGCGCCCTGGGTCGGCGGCGTGGAGGAGCTGACGCGCGGTCTCGCGTTCCAGCTTGCCGGGTCCGGCGACGAGGTCGAGATCTGGACGCTCCGCCACCCGCACACGCTGCCTGCAAAGGAAGAGATCGGCGGGCTGCGCGTCCGCCGCTTCGCGCTGCCGCTGCCGGACGCGAGTCCGCGCTCGCTGCTCGCGTTCCCGCACGCGGCGCGTGCCGGCATGCGCGAGCTCCGTCTCGCC
The DNA here is from genome assembly GCA_035623575.1 of Gaiellaceae bacterium. Classification (GTDB taxonomy): domain Bacteria; phylum Actinomycetota; class Thermoleophilia; order Gaiellales; family Gaiellaceae; genus Palsa-739. The sequence continues at coordinate 21,327 of DASPTD010000039.1, read as the reverse complement.
GCCGACGAGTTTCGTCCCGACGTCGTGCACGTCCAGTGCTTCAGCGCGAACGGCGTCTACGCGGCGGCGCTGCGCGGCACGCCGCTCGTCGTCTCGCTTCAGGGCGAGACGGTGATGGACGACCGCGACATCTACGACCGCTCGCTCGCGCTGCGGCTCGGCCTGCGGCTGGGCCTCCGCCGCGCGCGGGCCGTCACCGCCTGCTCGGCCTTCGTCCTCGCCGACGCGTACCGGCGTTTCGGGCTCCCGGAGGGCCGCGGCACCGTCGTGCCGAACGGCGTCGACCTCGCCGGCGAGCGCGCGCTCGCGCCGCTCTCGGTTCCGTTCGACCGCTTCGTGCTCGGCCTCGGACGCGTCGTCCGGAAGAAGGGCTTCGACCTGCTGCTCGACGCGTTCGCTCGGCTCGCGCCGCACCGGCCCGGTCTCGGCCTCGTCGTCGGCGGCGACGGACCGGAGCGCGACGCACTGGCGGAGCGTGTGCGGGAGCTTGGCCTCGACGGCCGTGTGCTGCTGCCGGGCTCGCTCTCCCGCGCGCAGGTCGCCTGGGCGATGGCGAACGCGAGCGTCTTCGTCCTGCCTTCGCGCGTGGAGCCGTTCGGGATCGTCGTGCTCGAAGCGCTGCGCGCGCGGAGGCCCGTCGTCGTCAGCACGCACGGCGGCGCGACCGAGATCGCGCGGGACGAGCGCGAGGCTCTCGCCGCCGACCCGTTCGACGCGGGCGCGCTCGCAACGGCGATCGCGCGGACCCTCGACGAGGAAGCGCTGCGCGAACGGCTGGCCCGTGCCGGCGAGGCGCGCGTCCGCGCCTTCGACTGGACGCTCGTAGCCGAACGCTACCGCTCGATCTATCGGAGCGTGACGTGAGCGACCTCGTCGTCTGCTCGCTCGAGCCGTGGGACGACGTCTGGCGCCGGAACCAGTTCCTCGTCGACGGCCTGCTGCGCCGCGATCCCGATCTCCGCGTCCTCTTCGTCGAGCCGCCGTCCGACCTCGTGCACGGAGCGCTGCACGGGCGGCTGCCCACCGATCCGCGCCTGTGCCGCGTGCGGGATCGCCTCTGGACGCTCCAGCCGCTGAAGCTGCTGCCTCGACGCGCCGGCCCCTGGGCCGACCGGGCGCTCGTCGCGCAGGTGCGCCGCGCCGCGCGCCGCCTCCGCTTCCCGCAGCCGACGCTCTGGGTCAACGACTCGACGTACGCGCCGCTCGCGGCGGCGGCCGGCTGGCCGGCGCTCTACGACGTCACCGACGACTGGCTGCTCACGCGCATGTCCACGCGGGAGCTCGCGCGCCGTCGACGGCTCGAGGAGGAGATGCTCCGGGTCGCGCGCGAGGTCGTCGTCTGCTCCCCGACGCTCGTCGAGAGCCGCGGGCGCAGCCGCCGCGTCTCGCTCGTGCCCAACGGCGTCGACGTCGACCACTTCCGGCTGCCGCGGCCGCGACCGGCCGACCTGCCGGCGTCGCCGACGGCCGTGTACGTCGGCACGCTGCACGACGAGCGGATCGACGTTCCGCTCCTCGAGGAGTTGGCGCGCTCGTCGGGGCCTGCGGTGGTGCTCGTCGGGCCGGACGCGCTGTCGGCCGCCTCGAGCCGCGCGCTGCGGCTGGCGGGCGCGCACCTGTTCGGCCCGCGCCCGTACGCCGACGTGCCCGCGTATCTCCAGCACGCCGACGTGGTGATCGTCCCTCACCTCGTCACCCCGTTCACCGAGAGCCTCGACCCGATCAAGGCGTACGAGTGCCTCGCCGCGGGGCGCCCGACGGTCGCGACGCCCGTGGCCGGCTTCCGCGGCCTCGACGGGGCCATCGACGTCGTGCCGCGCGAGGCGTTCGTGCGGGCGGTCGACCGTGCGCTCGCGGAGCGCCGGGACGCGGCACCGCCGCCGGCGGGGATCGACTGGGAGGCGCGCGTCGCGGCGTTCGAGTCGCTGCTCCCGCGCGCGGCGGCGTGAAGGTCGCCTTTCTGAGCGGGCCCCGCTCCGAACGGCCCATGGGCATGGAGGTCGCGGAGCAGCGGCTTCTCGCTGCGCTGCGGGCCCTGCCGGAAGGCCCGACCGTCGAGCACGGGGTGGTCGGCGGCCGCGCGGCCCGTGCCTCCGCCGCCGCAGCCGGGGTCCGCTGGATCCCGTCCCGCGGCGGGGTCACGCCCGGCTACGCTGCGCGCGGGGCCGATCTCGTCCACCTCGCCGGTCTCGAGCTGCGGCCGCCGCGACGCGGCCGCTTCGTCGTCACCGTGCACGACCTCGCGCCGCTGCGCTTCCGCGACGAGGGCTCGCTCCCGCCGTGGGCCGCCGAGTCCGTCGAGCGCGCGGAGCTCGTGCTCTGCCCCTCCCGCTTCGCCGCGTCAGAGCTGCACTCGTTGCTGGCCGTGCCCGAGGAGAAGGCGCGCGTCGTCGGCGGCGGCACCGGGCTCGACCCGGCGCGGGCCGACCCGCTCGGCGAGAGCGAACTGCGCGCGCTCGGGATCACACCGCCGCTCGTGCTTCGCTGCGGCGGCTACACCGCCCGCAAGAACGTCGGCCTCCTGCTCAAGGCGTGGCGCCTCGTCGCGACCGAGGCGACCCTCGTCCTCGCCGGTCCGCCGCAGGCGGCGCGGAACGGCCTGGCGGGGGCGCTCGACGATCGGGTCGTGCTGCTCGACTACGCGCCCGCGGAGCTGCTCGAGCGCCTGCTCCGCTCGGCTGCCGCGCTCGTCTCGACGTCGCTCTACGAGGGCTTCGGCATGCCCGTGCTCGAGGCGCTCGCGGCAGGGACGCCGGTCGTGGCGACGCGCACGCCCTCCACGAAGGAGGTTGCGGGCGACGCGGCCTTCCTCGTCGACGCAGAGCCCGCCGCCGTCGCCGGCGCGCTCGAGCGTGTGCTCGCGGGGGAGCGGCCGGCAGGCGACGGGCGTGCCCGGGCCGCGTCCTTCACGTGGGCCCGCACGGCGACCGCGGTCGCCGAGGCCTACGCGGCCGTCGCGGCCTGATCGTCGGGGCCGGCGCCCCAGCGGCCCCGTAGTGCGTCGAGCCCGCCGCGCAGCGCGCGCGCCGACGCTCCGGAGCGGAGGTGGCGGCGCCTGCGCGCGAAGCCGAGCAGCGCCGCGAGCCAGCGCACGCGCCAGACGACACGGCTGCTCGCGTGCTTCGCACAGAGGAGATAGAGGTTGCGCCAGTAGTAGTACGCGCCCTTCTGGGAGCTGCCGAACGAGGACGAGCGGCGGTGGCCGACCTCCACCCGCCCGGTCAGCGCGACCCGCCAGCCGGCGGCCCTCGCCCGCAGGCACCAGTCGACCTCCTCCTGGAAGAGGAAGAAGCGCTCGTCGAAGCCGCCGACCTCACGTAGCGCCTCCGGCCGGAACAGGATCGCCGCGCCGTCGATCCACTCGAGGTCCGTCAGCTGCGGCGCGGGTCCGGCGACGAACGTGTCGACGTGGTGCACCCGTGCCCGGTCGACGTCCGCGATGCTCCCCAGGTGCTCGAGCGTGCCGTCCTCGGCGCGGATGGCCGGGGCGATCGCACCGAGATCCGGCTGCTCCGCGAGCACCGCGAGGAGCTGGGCGAGGGCGTCCGGCTGCAGGAGGCGGACGTCGGGGTTGACGACGAGCACGGGCCGGTCGAGGGCGACGGCGCGGAAGCCGACGCCGTTGCCGCCCGTGTAGCCGAGGTTCGCGCCGGTCGCGATCAGCGAGAACTCCTGTGCCGTGCCGCGTGCCCGTTCGAGTGAGCCGTCGCTCGAACCGTTGTCGACCACGGTCACGTGCAGATCGACGCCGCGCTGCCGCGCGAGGTCGTCGAGCAGGTCGCGAAGGTCCTCGCCGCTGTTCCAGTTGACGACGACGGCGTCGCAGCTGCCGGCAGTGCGCGGCATCACAGCCGGACCACCTTCAGCGCGGGCCAGAGCCCGCGGGAGAAGGGGTGGAAGTCGCGCATCGTGCGCCAGAGGAGCGGGGCGGGCCGCCAGCGCAGCAGGTAGAAGACGCGCGTCCGCCGGCCGTCGCTGTGACCCCACGAGCGCACCTTCGAGCGGATGCGCGCGCGCGAGCCCGCCCAGGAGAAGTGCACGATCGCCTGCTGCGGGTCGAGCAGCTCGACACGCCTCTCGTCCTCCTCGGCCGGCCGCGTGACCTGCAGGCTGCGAGCGTCGCCGCGGACGACCGCACGCAGGAACGGTACGCCGACCTGGCGGCCGTTCCTGAGCGGCGTGCCGGGGCGCACTGCGACGGCGCCGGGATACTCGTAGCGCTCGCCGCCGTCGATGTCGCAGACCTCGAGGAAGCGCCCGTGGCCGAGGCTCCGGAAGAGGACGCGCATCGGCCACTCGACCGCGGCGAGCCCGAGCTCCTCCGCCGCGCGGAGCGCCGCGAGCAGGGCTTCGCGGTCGGGCAGCACCTCGTCCGCGTCGATCTGCAGCACCCAGTCGGCGCCGTCCCCGGCCGCTGCGAGCGCGGCGGCCCGCTGCGCGGTCTCGGCGGCCATCGGCGCGAGCTCGGGCCGGCAGAAGCGGCCGGCGCGACGCTCGACCTTGCCCAGGCCGCCGAGGCGGCGCAGGCAGTCCTCGACGTCGAGCGGAACGCCGTTCCAGGCGCGGCCGGAGGCGTCGTAGGAGACGACGAGACGGTCGACGAGGTCGTAGTACGAGGCGACGCTCCGCTCGACGAACTCGCCGTCCGCCGCGAACAGGTAGGCGTTGATCCTCACGAGCGCAGTCCGCCCGGCCGATAGAGGGGAGAGAGTCGCATGCCTGCCCCGAATATCGGCCTTTCCGCCCCGGAGCTTCAGCGCCGCGCCTTGCGGGGTGCCGCGTGGTCGATGGCCTCGAGCCTCGTCGGCCTGCCGCTGGCCGTGGTCGTGAGCGTCGTCGTCGCCCGAACGCTCGGCCCGCGCGAGTTCGGCCGGTTCGCCTACCTGACCTTCCTCGTGCCGCTCCTCTACCAGGCGACCGATCTCGGCGTCGCCCAGGCGACGGTGCGGTCGGCGAGCCGGGACTTCGCCGCCGGCGCCGTCGGAGGCACCCGCGACCTGATCGCGAAGGGCGCCGGCTGGAACCTCCTGCGGCTGCCGCTCATCTTCGGGCTGATCCTCCTCGTCGCGCATCCGTCGGCGCTCCTCACGTTCGTCCTCGCCGGCTTCCTCGTCCTCAACATGGGCGGCGCCGGTTTCGCCTTCGCCCTCAGCGCCGAGAACCGCGGCGCGGTCGCCGCGAAGCTGGCCTTCATCGAGGGGCTCGCCGCCGGCGTGGCCTCGATCGCCGCAGCGCTCGCGGGCGGGTCGGGCACGACCGTCTGGGCGGCCGCCTGGGCGAGCAGCATCGTCGCGTTTCCGGTGTCGATCGCGCTCTCCAACCCGGAGCTGCGGGGCGCCGCCTTCCGGCCCCGCCTTCCGCGCGCGCTGCCGGCCGGGTTCTGGCGCTTCGCCGTCCTCTCCGCCGCGGTGTCGCTCCTCTACGCGCTCGTCTTCTCCCGCTCGGAGATCGTGATCCTCAATGCGTTCGACGACCACCAGGCGCTCGCGGTGTTTGCGCTCGCCTACGGGTTGGCGCAGCGGCTGACGCTGCCGGTGGACACGATGCTCGGCCCGCTCGTCCTCGCGCTCTCTGCTCTCGACGCCGCGCATCCGGAACGGCTCCGTCCCGCCTTCGACCGCGCGCTGCGCGTCGCGTCCGTCGGGACGGCGTTCATCGCCGCCGCGGCGCTCGCCGGCGTCGCCCTGCTGGCGCCGTACATGTACGGGCCGTCGTATCCCGGCGTCGGTGCCGTCTTCGTCGCGCTCGCGGTCGTGTCGCTCGTGCAGACGGGGGCACAGCCCTACGTCGCGCTGGCGTACGCGAAGGCCCGCCCCGGCGCCGCACTGCGTGCGTACACGGTCGCCCTGGTCGTCGACGTGACGGTCACGGTCGCGCTCATCCCGCGGATCGGCGTGTGGGGGGCCGTCGCCGGCAACGCCGGCGGCGGGATCGTCGCGGTCGCGCTGCTCGCACGGGCAGCGGCCGGCAAGTCGAGCCTGCGCAGCGCGGGCGTGCCGGCGGTGAAGCTCGCCGTCGTCACCTCCGCAGCCTCCTGTCTCGCCTATGCCGCCGGCGCAGCGGCCGGGCAGGTCACGCCGCTGCTCGGGGTCGTCCTCGCCGTCGCCGTCGGTGCGGCCGCGTTCCTCGGCGGCGCGCGCGGCGCCATCTCCACCGGCGACGCGTCGGTGCTCGCACAGGCGCTGCCGCGCCCGCTCGCGCGGGGCGCGCGCGTCGTCGCGCTGCTCGCGCGTTAGCGTCTGGAAATGACCGTCTGGCGAGCCTTGTCGCGAAGGGGGACGGCTTCGTGTTCCCCAGGGATGAGCAGCTGTAGCGCACGTGACCCGAGCGTTCGAGGGAGAAGACGCTCGCGCAGGCGAGAGCCGTTACAGCACAGGCGGACTGTGCTCACAACGCACAGGCTTCCCCGGCTGCTCGAGCCGTCGCCGTCTACTCGTCCACCGGAGTCAGGTGGCGGCGACCCGAGCTTCGGCTGTCGTTTCGCGAGGGATGCGACGGGCGGCGAGAGTGGTGAACGTCGCCGCCCAGAGCAGGAGAAGCAGCAGGGTCACGTCGAGCGAGTCCAGGAGAGCCTGGTTGTTCAACGGGAATGCAAGGCCGCTGATCGCGAGAAGCGGCGCAAACACGATGCTCGAGGTCGTGAACCAGCGCGGCAGTGTCCCGGTCCGACGGCCTGCAACACCGACGGCGCCGATCATGATCGCGAGCAGGACGATCTTGACGGTGTCGAGGTTGTTGAGCGTGACGAACAGGCTCCGCACCGTGCTCGGGTTCCCGCCGTGTGCCGCGTCGTAGGTGAAGGTCTCCCCGACCACGAACTGGGCGAGCGAGACCGCCGCTGCCGCCAAGCCGGCGAAGAAGGCAAGCCTGACAAGCCGGAGAACGCTGCGGTCCTTGCCGAGCAGATCGAGGACAAGAAGTGCGATGCCGATGAGCGCGAGCCCGGCGATGCCGTCGACGAACAGGTGCCCTCCCATCGCGGTGTGCTCGTGCCGTGCGAAGTAACTCGTGACCCTGCTCGCCGACGCGTCGGGCTTGGGGCCACTCGACGCGAGGGCAAGCCCGATGACCCAGGCCAGGACGTAAGCGATGCCACAGCCGATGGCCAGCTTCTTCACGACCCCTCCCTTTGTCCGACCGCGATCCCCGCGACGCGACGCCGCTCTCCACCCGCAGGGCGCCGTTGATCCAGCACGAACGTCAGCACGAGATGCACGACAACGAGCACGCCATACACGACCGCCCACATACCGAGTCCGGCGGCCGCAGCCGCGGCCGTCGCACCCCCGAGCACCGCCAGCTCCAGTACGAGCCGCCACGGGTCGGAAACCACCATCGACGAGTTCAGCGCGATCCAGGTGGCCCAGACCGTCGCGAAGACGACCGGAACCACGACCGCAAGCACCCAGCCGACCGGGCCGCTCACGGCCTGCCAACCCCAGTAGCCCAACCAGACAAGACCGGTCAGCTCGAGCAAGAACCGGAAGCCGTCGTTCACCGACCTCACGGCACCCTCATTCCGAAGTACGAACCATTCAGACAACTCAACTTCCCAATGCGCCTGCACTGCCTGAGCGCCTCCATCCTACGACCGGCTATTCCACGTGTCCACACCATCCGGCTCGCGCCCATGTGGGCGTTAATGGCCGTCAGATCACGGCATCAGGTGTCATTCCCGAACGCTGGCCCAGGCAGCGTCGTTCACGCTCGGCGGGCATACGATTCGGCGGTGGGCATACGGTGGTTCGTGGTTGCCGTCTGCGGCGTGCTGTGCGTGCTGGCTGGCGGGGCATCCGCGGCCAGCCCGTTGACGGTCGAGCTTCGGGGATTCGGTTACTCGCTCGGACTTACCGCCGCGTGCCCCTCCGGGTTGACACGGATCTCGATCGTCGGCACCGACCGCTCCGCGCTGGACTGCGTGACACGCGCGCAGAAGTTCACGAAGCCCGGCCTCGACCCCTGGCGGATCGTCGAATCGGTTCGAGTGACTACACCGTTCGTCGGCGGGGCGATCTATAGCGTCGAGACGCAGACCTTCACCTTCACGCGATCGCAAGCGTCCACGGCTGTCTTCCGTGGCCGAATCGTCGGGGGCACCGGTCGATACAAGGGAATGACCGGCACGGTCCGCGGGGGCGGGAAGGGCCACAACGGAGTAGCGATCTGGCACGAGACGTTCCAGCTCGGCTAGCAATCCTCTGGTGACATTCGCGGACGCTGGCCGCTGGCCCAGACGACGGGCAGCCGGACAGCCGTGCCACGACGGGCGGGCTTCGTCCGGAGCTCCGTCTGTGTAGCGGCCGGTCATCGAGCTCGTGCCCGGGTTGTTTCGCGGTAGTTCGGGGTGTGCGGGGGTGTGGGCGCTAGGCCTGCCCACTTCTACCGATGGCGAGTCGGGAGGGGCGACTCTAGGTTCGGAGCACAGCCGGACCGGTCTGGCGGGCTTTGGTGTGTTTGCGCTCGATCCGGTTGCGTCGGCGAGGTTGCGGTTCGTGTCCGAGGGCGGGCGCCTCGTTTGAGCACGACGGCTGAAGGGAGGAGTTATGAAGAGACATCATCCGCTTGCGGTGATCGTCGCCTTCGGCCTGCTTGTGCTGGCGGCGGTGCTGTTCGTGCCGCTCGCCGGCGCCAAGCCGACCGCGGCGAGCACGCACGGGACGTTCAGCACAATCGACTATCCGGGGTCGCCGTACACGGTCCCGCTCGGTGTGAACGACCTCGGCGTGATCACCGGCGCCTACACCGGCACCGACGGCAATCCTCACGGATTCCTCTATCGGGGCGGCCACTACGCGACAATCGACTATCCGGGCGCCGCGACCGACTTCGCTGGGGATGTCAACGACCTCGGCGTGATCGTCGGCGCCTACGCCTACACCCACCCCGGCGGTGTCTACCACGGCTTCATCGACCGGGGCGGCCAGTTCACCACGATCAATGATCCGAACGCCGGCACCGGCCCGGGTCAAGGCACCTTCCCGCAGGGGGTGAACAACCTCGGCGAGGTCACCGGCCTCTACGTCGACAGCACCGGCCACGCGCACGGGTTCACCTACCTCTATGGGACGTTCACGACGATCGACGCGCCGGGAGCCACAGACACGTATCTGGTGTACCCAAACGACTTCGGAGCGGTGGCGGGCTTCTCCTTCGACAGCTCAGGGAACCACAGCTTCGTCTTCCAACGCGGCGCCTGGACGACGATTAGCGACCCGGTCGCACCAGCCGGACAGACGTTTGCCGGTTCCGTCAACGACCTCGGAACGGTCGTCGGCACCTACTACGACAGCGGCGGCCTCGCGCACGGCTTCTTCGAACGCGGGGGCCACTACACCACGTTCGACGACTCGTCGGCCGGCACCGACGGCAGCCAGGGGCAAGGCACCTTCCCAAACAGCAGCAACAACCTGGGCCTGATCGTCGGCTACTACACCGACGGCAGCAACGTCACCCACGGATTCGAGTTGACCGGCTACTAAGCCAGCGAGAACCGTCGCCAGACGCGCAGCAAACGGGGGCCCGCCCCGGCGGGCCTCCCTCTTCCAGGAGCCGACGACACGGCGTCTACGTTGCGGCTTGATCGGACATCAAGCGTCATCCCGAAACTCAATGTCATTCTCGCGGCTGTGGTGGCGTCCGATTGTTGGCGCAGACGAAGGTCACCTGCCTCGTGATGCTCGACGACATCGCCCACCAGGCCCGGAGGGCGAGCACAGCCACCTCCGCCGGCGTTGAGGCGGTCGCCGTCTTCCAAACTCCGACGCCGACGTCCATGGCCTGGCCCGTCTGCATGTAGGGTCGCACTCCAACCACAGAAGGAGAGGGTTCATCGTGACGATCGGTATCCGCCTCAAGCTTCCGGGCATCACTCAGGAGCAGTTCGATGCTGTTCACGACCACGTCAATCCCGAGCGCAACCCGCCGAAGGGACTCGTGTTCCACTCGTCGGGCCCGATCGACGGCGGCTGGGGCGTGATCGACTTCTGGGAATCCCGCGAGGACTTCGACGCCTTCCAGCCCCGGATTCAGGCGGGAGTCGAAGCGGCCGGCGTGGCGATGCAAGGCCCGCCGGACGTCAAGGAATTCCCGGTCCACGAGACCATCCAGCCGTAGACGGAGAAGCGCTGCGTTCCGGCGGGCCTCGGGTGCCGAGGTCCTGCCGCACCTCAAAGCTAGGCGGCGCGCACGGCCGGCTCGGCGGCCGGGACGGTAACGCCGAGGTCGTCCTCCACGATCCGCGCGAGCTCGTCCCTGAACCGGCTCGTGTCGAACCGGAGCGCATGGCGGCGGATCGCCGCCGGCTCGAGCTCGAGGCGCTCGAGGCGGCGAATCGCGCCGGTGACGCCCTCGAGCGTCTGCGACGCGAAGAGCACGCCGGTGCGGTCGGGGAGGACGGTCTCGACGAGCCCGCCGCGCGCGTAACCGACGACGGGACGGCCTGCGGCCATCGCCTCGACGGCCGTGATGCAGAAGTCCTCCTCGGCGGGGACGATCAAGGCGCGGCAGCGGCCGAGAAGCGAGGCCAGCTCACGGTCGGAGACGCGGCCGAGGAAGTCGACGTCGCGGCCCGCCGCGCTGCGCTCGAGGCGCGACCGTGCCGGCCCGTCCCCCGCGACGCGCAGCGGAACGCCGAGCTCGTGGCACGCCTCGATCGCGAGGTCGATCCGCTTGTAGGCGGTCAGTCGCGACGCGCAGAGGAAGAAGTCGTCCGGCTCGCCCAGCTCGAAGCGGCGCGTGTCCACAGGCGGGTGCAGGACCGTCGACGGGCATCCGTACGCGGCGAGGATCCGCCGCCGCGTCGTCTCCGAGTTCGCGATGTAGCGATTCGCGCGCGACGCGGCCCGCCGGTCCCAGCGCTTCAGCGCAGGGAGCAGCGGGGCCGCGAGGGCGCGTTCGCCCGCCAGGTACGAATCGGAGCGGTAGAGCCACCGCGCAGGGTTGTGGCAGTACACGATGTGGAGCGCGTCGAGGTCGGTGCGGACGCCGTGCGCCCAGCCGCTCGAGCTCGAGACGACGACGTCGTAGCCGTGCAGCTCGAGCGAGGCGAAGGCTCTCGGATACGCGGGCAGGCCGAGCTTCGAATGTCGGGCGAGCCCCGGCACGTTCTGCAGGAAGCTCGTGCGCACGTCCATCGAGCGAAAGGCGTCCGGCATGGCGTCCGCGTCGTAGATCGAGGTGAAGAGCGGCGCATCGGGCCAGAGATCGTGGATGACCTCGACGACGCGCTCTGCTCCGCCGTACTGGACGAGATAGTCGTGTGCGATCGCGACCTTCACGCCGCGAGCCTCTCGTAGAGCCGCTGCAGGCGGCGAGCGTCACGGCGGAGCGAGAAGTTCCGCTCCGCATGCTCCCGCCCGGCGCGCGCGAGCCGCAGGCGCTTCTCCGGGTCGAGCAGGAGCGACTCGAGCGCGTCCGCGAGCAGCCGCGGGTCGCGGGGCGGGACGAGCAGACCGGTACGGTCGTGCTCGACGATCTCGAGCGGCCCGCCCTCGGCCGCTGCGACGGTCGCGACGCGGCTCGCCATCGCCTCGAGCACGACGTTGCCATACGGCTCCGCGAGCGTCGACGCGTGCACGGCGACGTCGAGCCCGCGGTACACCTCGTCCATGTCCTCGCAGAAGCCGAGGAAGCTGACCCTCCCGCGCAGCGGCCACTGCTCGGCGCGCGCGCGCAGGCACCGCTCGAGCTCGTCCTCCCCGAAGAGGGCGGAGCCGACGAGGACGAACTCGGCGTCGGGAAAGCGCGGCGCGAGCTGCTCGGCGGCGTCGAGGAAGACGTCCTGTCCCTTCCAGGCCGCGATCCGGCCGACGAGGCCGATCCGGACGCGCGTCGGGTGCGTGCGCTCCGGCCCGAGCTGCGGGAGCGGGATCGACTGGTGGATCACGGTCGCATCGCTGCGGCCGATCGTCCGGGCCACGCTGTGCGAGACCGTGATCACGTGGTGCGGGAGCACGCGCGCGGCGACGCGCATCGCGCGCGCGGCCGCCGGAGGCAGATACGGCGGCGCGACGTGGTCGCGGACGTGCCAGAGCACCCTGGCGCCGGCCATCCGGCCGGAGATGCCGCCGAAGACGTGCGCCTTCATCGAGTTCGTGTGGACGATCTGGATCCGGTTGCGGCGCAGGACGTCCGTGCGCGGGCGCACCGCCTCGGTGAGCTGGCGCCAGAGCTGCGCATCCGCGAACGTCCCGGCGTCGAGCGTGTCCTTGCGGCGGTGGACGAGCTGTGCGTCCAGCGGCAGGACGACGACGTCGGCGCCGAGCTCGTGCAGCCGCTGGACGAACGGGCCGTCCTCGCCGGCGATCACGGTGAGCTTCACCCGCTCGGGGTCGAGCACGCCGGCGAGGCGCAGCATCGAGAACTCGCCGCCGCCCAGGCGGCCCGAATGGTTGAGCAGGGCGACGCGGACCGGCTCGGTGGCGACCGCGGCGCGCCGCTTCCTCGCCGGACGAGGAACGGCGCGGCGGTCGAGGCCGGCGGCGCGCGACTCGCGGTACATCGTGTCGAAGCCCTCGGCGACCCGTCCCCACGAGAGCACCTCGGCCGCACGCTCGCGTCCGAGCCGGGCGAGCCGCTCACGGCGGCCGGCGTCGCGGAGGAGCGTCGACAGCGTGTCCGCGAGGGCGTCGGCGTCGCCTTCGGGAACGATCTCGCCGGCGCCGCCGAGCACTTCCGGCAGCGAACCGGAGTCGGAGGCGATGACGGGCGTGCCGGCGGCGAGCCCCTGCGCGACGACGCGGCCGAACTGCTCCTTCCAGCGCTTCGTGCCGAGCGAGGGCACGAGCAGGACGTCGTACGAGCCGATGCGGTCGAGCGCCTCGTGCTGGGAGACGGCGCCGGTGAAGAAGACGTTGGCGCCGGCGAGTGCTCGGAGGCTCGCCTCCTCCGGCCCGGAGCCGACGATCTCGAGCGTCGCGTCGAGCCCCTGCGAAGCGCGCGCGAAGGCCTCCACCACGAGGCGGCCGCCCTTCTCCGGGACGAGTCGCGAGACGAAGCCGACGCGCCGCCTGCCGTTCGCGGCCGACCGCGGCGGCGCGGGTGAGACGCCGAGCGGCAGGACGTAGAGCGGTCCGCCGTAGCCCTTGCGCCGCAGCACCCGGCCCGCCTCGGTCGAGCACGGGTACGCGGCGGCGACGCGGCGGAGCACGGTGCGCTCCGAGCGCCGGAAGAAGAGCGGGTAGCGCTTGTAGATGTTCTGCGCCGTGTAGATGACGATCGTCGCGTTCGGGGCCTCGCGTGCCGCGGCGCGGACGATGCCCCGGGCGGCGAGGCTGTACGGCTCCTCGTGCACGTCGACGATGTCGGGCTGGAGCTCGCGGATGAGCGCACGCAGCTCCCGCTGCGAGTACCAGAACAGGATCGGATGCCTTCTGCCGTGGATCGGAAGCACGTGCACCGGCACCTCGGGGTCGTGCGCCGCCGCGACGACGCTGCCGCCCTCGCTCCACGCCGGCGGGCAGGCGACGTGCACGTCCCAGCCGTGCCGCGTGCGCAGCAGGCGCTCGCGCTCGCGGAACTCCGGGACGACCGCGCTGTGGAACAGGCGGAGGACGCGCATCAGGACAGTCGTTCGTAGAGCCGCAGCGTCAGGTCGGCCGTCCGCTCCGAGTCGAAATGGGCGGCGGCGACGCGGCGGGCCTCGCGGCCGAGCCTCTCCGCCAGCTGGTGGTCCTCGACGAGGCGGACGATCGCCGTCGCGAGCTCGGCCGGGTCGTCCTCGGCCACGAGCAGGCCGGTCTCGCCGTCGTCGACGATCTCCGCGACCCCGCCCGTGGTGCGGCCCACCACCGGCAGCGCCCAGCTCATCGCCTCCGCGACGGCGAGGCCGAAGCCCTCGTTCGCCGACGGGTTGACGTACACGTGTGCGTCGGAGAGGACGGCCGCCGCATGCGGGATCTCGCCGAGCCATCTCACCGAGCCTCCGATCTCGAGCGTCCGGGCGAGCGCGCGGAGATCGGCTTCGGCGGCTCCGCCGCCGGCGATCACGAACCGGCAGCTCGGCACGTGCGCGAGGACGATCGGGATCGACATCAGCAGCAGCTCGAGCGCCTTCTCGCGCTCGAGGCGGCCGATGGTCGCGACGACAGGGCTCGGCAGCGTGCGCCGGCGCTCGATCGCGCGCTCGACGTCTTCGGTCCGCGGGAGCTCGATGCCCGGCGGGATCACCGTGACCTTGGCCGGCGCGATCTCCATCCGGTCGAGCGCGGCGTTCGCGGCGCTCTGCGACACCGCGACGAGGGCGTCGACGTCCGCGTTGATCGAGCGGTGCACTGCGAACGAGGCGACGCGGCGCCAGCCGCTCCGCTCGGCGGACGCCGGGCGGACGAAGTGCTGGCTGCGGACGAGGCGCGTTCCCCGCCTGCCGGAAAGGCGCCAGCCCGTCACGGCTGCGAGGCCGTCGTGCACGTGGATGATCCGCGGCGAGCCGGGAATCCAGCGGCCGAGGTCGGACATCCAGGCGCCGCGTGGCGCGCTCGCCGGCGGGATGACGCGGATGCCCGCGTCCGCCGCCTCCTCGCGAAGGCGCTCCGCCGACGGCGGGCAGGCGATGGTGACGTCGACGTTGCGGCTCGCGAGGCCGCGGGCGAGGCGCAGGACGTGGCGTTCGATGCCGGCGAAGCTCGTGCCGCTGACGATGTGGAGCACGCCCAGGCGGTGCTCCCGAGGCGGGGAGAGGGGCGGCGTCGCGGCGGCCGGACCGCCCGCGGCCGTGACGGGCTCGCGGCCGAGCCGCCGGCCGGCGACGAGGAGGCCGACCATCGCGAAGCAGATCGACGCGGTGCCGCGGGTCCAGGTCGAGTCCACCTGGAAGTGCACGAACATCGAGAAGGCGGCGGCGCCTGCGGCGAGCGTGACGATGCGGGCCTGCTCCGGCAGGCGCCGCGCCGCTGCGACGAGGCGGCCGTAGCGCCAGAGCAGGAAGAGCAGTGCCGCCATGCCGGCGAGGCCGAGCTCCGCCCACGTCAGCAGGAAGAGGTTGTTCGGGTCGGCGAGGCCGATGTTCAGTCGGGCGATGCTGTCCCAGTACGTTCCGGCGCCGGTCCCGAGCACGGGGTGCTCCTTGATCTTCTCGATGCCGTCGGCGTAGGAGAGGAGGCGGACGGTGTTCGTGTTGAAGGCGCCGGCGCCGGCCGCGGTGATGCGGGCGTTCAGCTGTGCCTGGACGCCGATCACGAACGCGGCGGTGCCGAGCGCGACGAGCAGGAGGGTGCGCAGGCGGCTCCGCCGCATGACGAGCGAGACGACGAGCGCGCCGCAGAGGGCGCCCGCGATCGCGCCGCGCGAGATGGTCGCGAGCAGGCCGAGCGTCTCGACGAGCGTCGCGAGCGCGTACAGGCGGCGGTTGCCCACCGGCCGGGTGCGGTCGAGGGAGAACGCGAAGGCGAGCACGAGACCGACGCCGAGGAAGCTGCCCGCGGCGGTCTTGTTCAGCCACGGCAGGTACTGCGCCTCGAATCGTCCCGACGCGAGCCGCGGCAACGCGTAGCCGAACTCGAGCAGCGACAGGCCGACGGTGATCGCGATGAAGCGCGAGAGCGCGGTGCGCACCCGGCCGATCGAGCGCGGAAGCGAGGCGAAGACGAGCGGTATCACGACGACGATCTCCGTCGTCTGGACGATCGACTTCGCCGTCGCGCCGGTCCGCGACGTCCAGGCGAGCGAGGCCGCCGTCACGCCGGCGAAGAGCAGGGACGGCACGAGCACCGGGTTGGCGCCGAGGAGCGGCCGCTCGTTCGAGCCCGCGGCGTAGCGGCAGAGCCAGGCGCAGAGCGCGACGACGAGCAGCACGTCCGCGGCGGCGACGAGCGCGCCGCCGGGCCGCACGAGCGGCTGCGGGAAGATCATCGCCGCGAGCAGAGGCAGCAGGACGAAGCCCTCGAGGTCGGCGAGCGCCCACGCAGCCGCCGCCGTCAGGGCGACGGCGACGAGGAGTGCCGCCGGTGCGGTCCCCTGGTGCCCGTGCAGCGCGTAGAACGAGGCGGCGAGCGCGACCGCGAGGAGCGCAGGCAGGACGGCGTCGAGGGGGCGCGCGCGGATCAGTAGGCACCTCGCGAGCCGAAGACGACGGGGATCGTCTTCGTGAGGATCCGGAGGTCGCCGAGCAGCGTCCAGTTCTCGGCGTAGAAGGCGTCCATGCGGGAGTACGTCGCGAACGAGGCGTCGGAGCGGCCCGACACCTGCCAGAGCCCGGTGATGCCCGGCTTCACGCGCAGCCTGCGCAGCGTGAAGTCGTCGAACTCGGCTATCTCCTGCGGCAGCGCCGGACGCGGGCCGACGAGGCTCATCTCGCCGAGCAGGACGTTCCAGAGCTGCGGGAGCTCGTCGAGGCTCGCGCGGCGGAGCCGGCGCCCGACGCGCGTGATGCGGGGATCGTCGCGGAGCTTGAACAGGCCGCTGGGGGCGACCGCCTCGCCCTCCAGCTCCTCGAGCATCGACTCGGCGTCGGCGTGCATGGTGCGGAACTTCCAGAGCTCGAAGTGGGCGCCGTTGCGGCCGACGCGGCGCTGCCGGAAGTACGCCGGGCCGGGGGAGTCGAACTTGACGATCAGCGCGATCGCGACGAGCAGCGGCGTGAAGACGACGATCAGCGGCAGCGCCACTGCGAGGTCGAAGAGGCGCTTGCCGACGCGCCGCCAGCTGTCCTCGCGCTGGGCGAGCCGGAGCACCGGCACGCCGCCGAGCTGTCGGGTCGTGAGCCGGGTCGCCTCCACGTCGGCGACGTTCGGCGCGAGGATCACCTCGCGCTCGTTGTCGAGCAGCTCCGTGTGGATCTTGGAGACGTCGTGCGGGTCGAGCGCGGCGGAGGCGAGGATCACGGTGTGCAGCTGCAGGTCGCGCGCGACGAGGTTGCAGGAGCGGGTGAGGCCGAGGACCGGGAGGCCGCGCACGGACGGCTTCGTCGTGTCGGCACAGACGCCCACGACCTCGATCCCGTGGCCGGGCCAGGCGTCGAGGTTCTCGAGCAGCTCGTATGCGTCCGGGCCGTCGCCGACGAGCAGGACGCGGCGGACGAGCCGGCGCTTGTTGCGGAGCATCGCGCCGGCGCCGCGCAGCAGGATCCGGCTGCCGGCGAAGAGCCCGACCGGCAGGAGCGTCGCCTCCACGGCGGAAACCTGAGGCTCGAGCCCGACCGACGGGCCGAGCTGGAGGAGGAGCAGCGCTCCGGAGACGCTCGCGAGGCCGATCGCCTTCAGCTCGGCGCCGAGCGGGTAGCCGATGCCGCGGCGGTAGGCGCCCCACTGGCGCAGGAGCACGAGCCAGCCGAGGGCGAGCGCGGGGACGGCGAGCGGGAGGTAGCGCGTCGAGGCGGGCTCGATCAGGAGGACGGCGCAGGCGGCGGCGGTGGCGTCCGTCGCGACGGTGCCGGCACGGAGCCAGGCGCCGAGCCGGTTCCGGGCGGCCGCCTCGTCGCGTGCGCGCTCGGCCGCGCCCTGGGCGGTGAGGACGGCGTCGAGGGGGGCATCCTCGAAGGAGCTTTCGGCGATGTCCGTCATGAGAGCCGCAGGCACGACTCGTCTCGTGCCGCATGGCACGTATCGGCAGGCGACAAGGGCTGCTTGAGCGGGATTCCGCGTTCCGGAGGCGCCGAGCCGGCCGGTGGGGACCTTTAGCAACGGCCGGATCGCGCCGATAACGAAGGCTCCCGCTGGTGTTGAGACGCCTGTGAACCGACGGCTGCGTGCGTACACCTATCTGCTCGGCTTCGCGTTCTGGAGCGCGCTCGTCGCTGCGCTCGTAGCCGGCCCGCCGTCGCTCGAGACGGTCAAGCGTGCGGCCCCGCTGGTCGCGCTCGCGTTGCTGGGCGAGGAGCTCGTCGTGCGTCGGCGCCACGCGAACAGCGAGGGCGCGATCTCGTTCTCCGCCGTCTCGCACGTCGCCGCCGCGATCCTCCTCCCGCCGCCGATCGCCGCCGCCACCGCTGCCGCGGGGATCGTGATCGGCGACGGGCTCCGCGGTGACGGGCGCCGCTACCTCCTGATCAACTCGGCGATGTTCGGGAGTGCCGC
Organism: Gaiellaceae bacterium; assembly: GCA_035623575.1. Classification (GTDB taxonomy): domain Bacteria; phylum Actinomycetota; class Thermoleophilia; order Gaiellales; family Gaiellaceae; genus Palsa-739. The sequence continues at coordinate 3,319 of DASPTD010000039.1, read as the reverse complement.
CTGGCTGTCGGCCATGCTCTTCCACGCATTGCGCCCCGCGCACGGGGTCTGGGATTTCGCGGCGTTCCCGGCGCTCGCACTGCTCGTCGCCACGCGTTACGCGATCACGAGCGCGATCTTCGCGGGCGGCCTGGCGACGGCGGGGCGAGGCCGCTACTTCTCGCTTCTCCGCCAGGTGGGCCTCGAGGAGATCGCCGCGGCGGCCGGTGAGGGAAGCCTCGGCGTGCTCTTGGCACTCGGGCTCGAGCAGGCGCCCGTGATGCTTCCGTTCCTCGCTCCTCTGCTCGGCGCCCTGTACGCGTCCAAGGCGAACCTCGAGCGTCTTCGCGAGGAGACGGGCCGCGCGCTGAACGCGGTCGCCGACGTGATCGACGCTCGCGATCCTTCGACGGCGGCGCACAGCGAGCGCGTCGCCGACTACGTCGCGGCGTTCGCGGACGCCATCGAGCTGCCTCGGCGGGAACGTGACCGGCTCGTGCAAGCGGCCCGTTTCCACGACCTCGGGAAGATCGCCGTCGAGGTGCAGACGCTGACGAAGGAAGGAAGGCTGACGGAGGAGGAGCTGGCCCAGATACGGCGGCACGCGAAGCTCTCGGGCGAGCTGCTGCGCCCGTACAGCTTCGCCGTCGAGATGGCGGGCTTCGTCGAGCTCCACCACGAACGCCACGACGGCCGCGGGTACTACGGAGTCAGAGGCTCCGCGCTGCCGATCGAGGCGGAGGTGCTCGTGGTGGCCGACAGCTTCGACGCGATGACCTCTGTCCGCTCGTACCGCCCGGCGCTGACGAGGGAGGAGGCGACCCAGGAGGTGCTGGACAAGGCGGGGACGCAGTTCCACCCGCTCGTCGCCCGCGCCTTCGCGGCGGTCGTCGCCGGCCAGGCGCCCGGAGCCGCACTCGACGAGCAGGAGCTGCTCGCGCTGCGCCGTGCCTTCGCCTCGATCCGGCCGTTGCACCTGCCTGCGCTGACCGAGCTGCTCCAGCCCCGGTCCTTCGTCATCGCCTTCGTCATTCTCGGGTTCGCGCTCGCCGGCCTCTCCGGCTGGATGCTTCGCGCGCTCGCGGCGGTCGCAGCCGCAGGCGTCGCCGCGCTCGTCTGGCGGCTGAGCGACCGCTCGATCGAGCGCCGCCGCCGGCGCGCGCGCGCGGCGGCACGATCCGGCTCCGCCGACGCGATCGTCGCGGCCGGCGGATTCGACGCCTGGACGGCCTGGCTCGACGAGGGGGCCCCGATGCCCTCGGAGCACCCGTCGCGAGACGAGGCGGAAGAGCTTGCCGAGGCGCGCAGCTGGGCGCGCCGGCGCGCAAGCGCGCTCGAGGTGCGGCTCACCACCGGTCGGACGCTCCTGCTCTCGGAGCCGCAGGCGAACGGCGGCAGGCTCGCCGTCGTGCTCGCGCGCCGGCCGCGGCCGTACGAGCGCGACCTGCTCGACGAGGTCGTTCGGGCCGCCAAGGCGTGCAGCTGCGCGGCCCCGTCTCCGGTCCGGGAGCAACGCAGGACGTCCACGACCGATGCCGATGCGCGCCGCGCGGTTCTCCTCGTCGAGCTGAACGCCTTCGAGTCGCTCCGCTGCATCGGGGGGCAGTTGCTCGCCGAGCGTGTGGTGGACGACGCGGAGCTGCGCATCCGCGCCGTCCTGCGGCCGACCGACGCCGTCGTACGGCTGGGGGACGACATCTTCGGCGTCTCGACGCTTCTGCCCGAAGATCAGGATCTCGACCGCATCCGTGAACGGATCGCCGAGGCGGCCGCCGCCGTCTCGCTGCCGAGACGCGGCGAGCGGCTGCGCCCTCAGGTGATCGGCGAAGTCGGAGCTGCGGTGGCGACGTCGGCCCGACTCGCGCGGATCGACGCTCTGCTGCTGCCGGGCAACGATGCCGTGCCGCGGTGACGCTCGGCGTCGTCTGTGCCGTCGGCTTCCTGTTCGCGTGGGCGATGGGAGCCGATCTCCGGCGGCTTGCCGAGGTGCGCTTCCGTGCATCCTGGCTCGTCTTCATCGCGCTCGCGCTGCAGCTCGTCGCCTTCGTCCGGATTCCGGACATCGGCGCGCGCGCGTCGCTCGAGGTGCCGCTCCATCTCGCCAGCTACGCGATCCTGATCCTCTTCGCGGCGGCGAACGCGCGCCTCCGCGGCTTCGGCCTCGCCACGCTCGGCCTCCTCGCGAACGCGGTCGTCATCGTCGCGAACGGCGGCCGCATGCCGGTGGCGCTTCGTGCGTGGGAGTCGACCGGGGGCCGCGCGGCAGAGCTGCTCGGCACCGGCCATTACAACAACAACGTCGCCACGACGGCCGGCACGCACCTGCGGTTCCTCGCGGACGTCTTCCCGCTGCCGCCGGGGCTGCCGCTCGCGAACACCTTCTCCCTCGGCGACCTGCTCCTGCTCGCCGGCGCGACCCTCTTCGTCTACTGCACCTGCACGGACGGGCGGGACCGAAGCCTGCGCGCTGCGCTCCGGCCGCTCGCGGTGCCCGACTTCCGCCACCTCCTGCTCGGCCGATCCGTTTCCAAGTGCGGCGACTGGCTGACGCTGGCGGCCACGATCACGTGGACGTTCGAACGGACGCACTCGACGGTCTACGTCAGCGCGCTGCTGCTCGCCCGGATCGGCGCGGCGATCGCAGGCGCCTTCGTCAGCGCCCCGATGCTCGACCGGTACCCCCGGACACGCGTTCTGGCGGTGGTCGAGCTCGTCCGGGCGGGATGCGTCGCGGCGATGATCGTCGTCGCCGCGGCCGGCCGGGTCACGCTGCTCCTGCCGTTCGTCTTCGCGTCCTCGCTCGTGGCCGCGGCGACCGACCCGACCGCCTCGAGCCTCGTCCCCGACCTGCTCCCGCGGAGCCTCCTCCACCGTGCAAACGCGCTCCACGCGGTCTCCAGAAGCGTCGTCATGTGCGTCGGCGCGCTCGTCGGCGGCCTCGCGACCGCCTGGCTCGGCATCCGGACGGCGCTGGGCGTCGACGTCGCGACCTTCTGCGTCGCGGTCGCCGTCTACGCCCGCCTGCCGCGACCGCCGGTGGTCGTGCGGCGCACCCCGGCCGGCGTCGAGCCGAAGCCGCTCGGCCGCCGTGACGTCGCGCGCACGATCCTCCGCAGCAGGCTCCTCGCCTGCCTCGTCGGCTCCTTCGTCCTGGTCACGATGGCGATGGGCGTCCTGAACGCGAGCCTCGCGGAGTTTCTCGGCTCGGTTCCGGGGAGCGGCGGCTACGGCGTCGGCATCGCGGCAATCGCCGGCGGCCTCGTGTGCGGCGAGTTCCTCACGGGCTTCCTGCGCGAGGCCTCGATCGTGCGCCGGGCTCCCGCCATCGCATTCGCGCTCT
>DASPTD010000015.1:0-41241 GCA_035623575.1 Gaiellaceae bacterium | reverse complement strand
GCAGGCACCGTCACCGAGATCCCGCCCGAGCTGAGCCCGCCCGTCGCCGCCGTGTACGTGAACGTCAGCGTGATCCCGCTCGCGCCGGCCGTCACCGAGGTGGGAGACACCACCATCGCGCCCGAGCCGTCGGCGGCAGCGTTCACGCTCACGCTGGGCGAGGCGGCCAGCGCGGTCAGGGTGCCTCCAGCGGTCGACTTCTCGACCGTGGCAAAGGAAGCCGTCCCGAGAGAGGGCTGGGCGGCGGCCCCCGGCCCCGAGCTCGCCTTCGAGCCGTACGTGATCGTGCAGCCATGCCCGCCGGCCAGGGTGACCGCCGTCACCTGGATCGTCGAGCTCGACACCGCGACCGTGCCGCACGTCGATGTCGTGTAGCCGGCCGCGCTGCCCGTCGTCGACGGCGCCGACCAGCCCGCAGGCACCGTCACCGAGATCCCGCCCGAGCTGAGCCCACTCCCAGCCGCCGTGTACGTGAACGTCAGCGTGTTTCCGCTCGAGCCGGCCGTCACCGAGGTGGGAGACACCACCATCGCGCCCGAGCCGTCGGCGGCCGTCCCCGAGAATGCGGCCGTCCCGTTCGGAGTGCCGACACCGGTGGGCGCGTCGTAACCCGCTCCGGCGTTGCAGAGATACGTCGGGCTGCAACTGCCGTTGCTGCCCGTCGTGACGTCGTGCAGCGAGCCGGTCCCGGCATACCCGTACGGCGCCGACCCGTTGCTGATCGAGCCGGTGTTGCCCGCGAGGGCGTAGACGGAGGCGAGCAGCGGTGCGGCGAGGCTGGTGCCGCCGACCTGGTACCAGCCGGACTGACCTGCGTCCGGCACGGAGTCGTAGATCGCCGCGCCCGTGTTCGGATCGGCGTCGGCCGCGACGTCCGCCACCGTGCGGTGAGAGCAGCCGGCGTCCGCCTGCCAGGACGGCTTGGGCTCGTAGGCCGAGCAGCCCGAGCCGCCGTCGGCCCAGGCGCTCTCGCTCGCGTAGGTGTTGTCGGGGTTGAGGTTGAGCGTCGTGCCGCCGGCGGCGGTGACGTACTTGGACGCGGCGGGGTACTGGACGCCGTAGCCGTTGTCCCCGGACGAGGCGACGATCGCGATTCCCGGATGGTTGAAGTAGGTGCTGTCGTCCGAGGTCTCGCCCGAGTACTCGGTGCCCCCCCACGAGTTCGAGATCACGTTCGCGCCGAGCACGGCCGCTTCGTTCTCGGCGGCGCCGAGGTCGGCCGTCGCGTTCGAGTTGGCCTCGACCAGGAGGATGTGGCAGTTCTGGCAGATCTCGTGGGCCGCCTGGACGTCGAGCGAGATCTCGAGCGCCCAGCCCGAGTCCGTGGCCGGATAGCTGGTACCGCCGGTCTGGTCGACCTTCCTGAAGCATCCGTTCACGGTCGTGCAGGCGGGCAGTCCGTAGTTGGTGTCGAATGTCCCGAGGTCGGCCTCGACGTTCGGGTCGTCGTAGGCGTCGACGATCGCGATCGTCGGGGCCGTGGCGGCCGCGGACACGGTCGGCAGCGAATAGCCGGTGTGGAACTGCGTCGGCCCGTACGCGCCGGCCGGCGGGCTCGGCGACGCCAGCGGCGTCCCGCCCGCGTCCGTGACGATCTGGGCGTCGCACTGCGCGAACCCAGCCGTCGCGACGGAGCAGGCCCGGTGGAACCAGTGACCGCGCCCGTGATCGCGCTCCGGCGGCGATCCACCGCCTGCGGCCCGGCCCAGACCCGTCCCGACCGCCAGCACGACACCGACGGCCACGACGACGACTCCGGTCTTCCCCGACATGCTCTCCCGCCTCAAAATGGTGCACCACATGATGACATCAGGCCCGGAGGCGCCTCGCGGAGCCTGGCACCGGGCCGGCGAGGAGACACCCGACCTCCTGGTGGATTACCCCGGCACGGAGGTCGGTCTCCGGGAACGGCATTCGAACCGAGGGCGTTGAGATTCCTCAACACACGGGTCGCCCCGGGCTTCTTTCAGACACCATGTGGTCATGGAGGGTTGGCAACTCGTGACGATCGGGCTGGCGGTTGCATTGCTCGTCTGCTTCGGGGTGGTGGCGGCGCGTGACACGGCGCTGCGTCGCTGGCTGCGCGACAAGCGGCGCGCCTGACCGACCCGGCGCGCGCACGTCGTTGAGAGCCACCTTCGTCTACCCGAACTCACGGCTCACGCTGCTTGCCGGGGTCGCCGCGGGGACCGAGCCCGATTCGACCCTGCTCGGCGCGAATCACCTCGCCCGGCACGGCGTCGACGTCCGGATTCGCGAGCCGCTGCTCACACGGCATCGGCTACCGGCTCCGCTGGACCGTGTCGCCTGGCACGCGCGCGAGCTGATCCTCCCGTTCGAGATCGGGCGCCCCGACGTCCTCTTCACCCCGCTCGCGAGCATCCTTCCGCTGAGCGCCCGGGCAGGCGGGATCCGGACCGTGGTCGTGAACTACGGGCTCAATCTCATCTCGGGCCGCGTATCCTCCGGCCGGCGAGCCCTGCTTCGGCGGTCCCTTCTCGCCTCTGAGCGGGTCGTCTGCCTCGGCGAGTCGCAGCGGCTCGAGCTCGTGGAGTCGATCGGCATCGCCACGGACCGCACCCTCACGCTGCTACTGCCGGTCGACGAGATCTTCTACTCGCCTCGACCCGAGCCGAGCGGTGCGGACACCGTGCTCACCGTCGGCAAGGACCTGGCCCGCGACTACGGCGTCTTCCTGCAGGCAGTCCGCGATCTCGACGCGCCTGTGTGTCTCGCCGTCCATCCGCGCAATCTCGCAGGCCTCGAGTTGCCGTCGAACGCCGTAGCCGGCCTGCTGTCCTCCGTCGAGCTGCGTGAGGCCTATGCCGAGGCCGCCTGCGTCGTGTTGCCGCAGCACCGTGACGGCTACCCGTACGGCTCCGAGGCGGGCGGCCTGACCGCGCTGCTCGAAGCGATGGCCATGGGCCGACCGATCGTGGCCAGCGAGCGCGCGATCTTCCGCGATTACCTCGACGACGGCGTCGAGGCGCTCGTCGTCCCGCCCGAGGACCCTGCGGCGCTGCGCCATGCGATCGAGCGTGTGCTGGCCGACCGCCGGCTCGCGGCCCGCCTCGGTCGCGCAGCCCGCGCGCGGGTCGAGCGGATGCATACCACGCGCCGCTTCGCCGCACTTCTCGCACCCGTCCTGCGCTCGGCCCGGGGCCCCGGCCACCCGTAGGCGAAGCTAGACGAGCGTCGCCGCTCCGAGCGCGGCGAAGAGGAGGCCGAGGCCGACCCAGGCGGTGCCGATCGCTCCGAGCGCGGGCGCAACCGCGCGCCGGAGGAGCGCACGCGACAGCCGCTCGGTCGTCGACTGGTCGTTGCGCCGCTCCTGGAGCCGCCAGAGCAGCAGCCGCCGCGCGCCTCGCACGTCGCGCGAGAGCACGATTCCTTCGACGATCAGGACGATGCCGGAGCCGATCTTCGCCCACGCGAGCCAGGCACCGTGGCCGTGGACGGCGAGCGCGCCGAGGAGGGTGATCACCGTCAGCAGCAGGCAGAGCGCGAAGCCCCAGTAGCTCGCATGGCCGAGCGCCCGGTCGCGCGCTCGGGCGGGCGCCTCCAGCTGCGGCCGCGACACGGCGCGACCCTGAGCATGCCGGACGAGCGCGCGGAGCGCCCACGAGGCGAAGCGGGGAACGGCGGACACGAAGGCAGGGTCTCGGGCCGAGGGCTGCCGCACCTTAGCGGGCCGGTCGCCTACCCTGATACCCGACGAGGCAGCTCGTCGCCGTCGGGAATGAGCCGCGCCGGAACGATAGCGAGGTACCTGCCGTACGCAGCCGCGGCGGTGCTCTTCTGCCTACCGGCACTCCGAGAGGCGCCGCCTGCTGCCGCCCCGTTCATCTCCGTCGGCCTGGTACCGCACCTGCCGCAGGGCACCGTCGCGCTGGGAGCGCAGGGGAACGGCACGCTTCGGCTCGACGTCGTCCTGACCCCGACCGATGCGCCCGGCCTGAGCGCGCTCGCGACCGCGGTGTCGACGCCGGGATCGCCGAGCTTCCGGCAGTTCCTCTCGCCCGCCGAGTTCGCTGCACGATTCGGCGCCTCGAACGCGACGATCGCAGCCGTCAAGCAGAGCCTGCGCGGCCGCGGCCTGCAGGTGACGCGCGTGAGCTCGAACCGGCTGATCGTGCACGTGACCGGGACGATGCATCAGGTCGAGCGCGCGTTCGCCGTCTCGCTCGCCCGCTACCGGCTCCCCGACGGCGCGGTCGTCTTCGCGAACACCACGGCGCCGCGGCTGCCGCACGACCTCGCCGCACACGTCTCCCAGATCGTCGGCCTCGACTCGCTCGCGGCCCCCACCCGGGCGGACCTCGTCCGCGCGGGCGGAGCCGCGCGTCGCGCCGCCGCGACCCGTGCACCGGCCGCAGTCGACGCCGGACCGCAGCCGAACCCCTCGTGCGCGCAGCAGATCGCCGACGCGGGCCAGGGCTATCCCCAGCCGCTCGTCTCGAGCACCGACCTCGCGCAGGCGTACGGGTTCGGCGACCTCTACCAGACGGGCAACTTCGGCCAGGGCGTCACCGTTGCACTGATCGAGTTCTCCTCCTTCATCTCGAACGACATCGGGACGTTCGCGAACTGCTACGGCCTCACGCCGCACGTGCAGGAGATCCCGGTGGACGGCGGCCCCGGGCCCCCGGGGACGTCCGGGCCGGGCGTCAGCAACCAGGTTGAGGCCGAGCTCGACATCGAGGCGATTCTCGGCCTCGCTCCCAACGCGACGATCGACGTCTACGAGGCGCCCCCGGACACGCCCGGCTCGAGCGCGCTCGACGTCTTCACGGACGCGATCGACAACCCCGCCGTCCAGGTGATCTCCACCTCGTGGGGTCGGTGCGAGAGCGCCTCCGGCAGCAGCCTGACGAACGCAGAAGCGACGTTCTTCCAGCAGGCGGCGACCGAGGGGAAGACGATCGTCTCCGCCGCCGGCGACAACGGCTCCGAGGACTGCTACGGCCTGACGTTCGGCGTCCAGCGGACGGCGCTCGCGGTCGACGACCCGTCGAGCCAGCCGTTCGTCACCGGCGTCGGCGGCACCACCTTCGCGACGCTCGGGCCGCCGGCGACGCCCGTCGTCTGGAACGACTCGTCGAACCCTCCCGCCGCCGGCGGCGGCGGCGTCTCGTCCGTGAACGCGATGCCCGGCTACCAGTCGAGCGCAGCGGCCACGCTCGGTGTCGTCAACCAGTACTCGCACTGCAGCAACGGCACCGGGAACTGCCGCGAGGTGCCGGACGTCGCCGCGGACGCGGGCTCGTTCTTTGCGACCTACTGCACGGAGAGCGGCCGGGAGGGCTGCGATCCGGACGGCTGGACCGGCTTCGGCGGCACGAGCCTCGCGGCGCCGATCTGGGGTGCCTTCTTCGCGCTCGCGAACGCGAGCCCCGCGTGCGCGTCGAAGCGGATCGGCTTCGCCAACCCGGCGCTCTACGCGATCGCCGGAGCGGGCGGGGCCGGCTACGCGGGCGCGTTCACCGACGTCATGCAGGGCAACAACGACCTCGGCTTCCAGAACGGCCTGTACCCGGCCGGGCCGGGCTACGACCTCGCCACCGGGCTCGGGACGCCGATCGCAGGCGGCGGCACCGGCACGGACAACGGCCTCGTCGACCAGCTGTGCGCGGCCGCCGCTGCCGTCCCGGTGACGGCCGTGACGGCGATCTCCCCCGCCGCAGGGCCGCTGCGCGGGGGTGCGAAGGTCACGATCCACGGCTCGGGCTTCGCGCGCGCGACCGCCGTCCACTTCGGCACGAAGAAGGCCGTGTCGTTCACCGTCGTCTCCGCGACCGCGATCGTCGCCGTCGCGCCGAGCGGGGCCGGGACGGTCGGCGTGACGGTGACGTCGAGCCTCGGCACGAGCGGGCAGATCGCCGCCGCCCGGTTCCGGTACCTCCCCGTCCCGACGGTGACGAGGCTGAGCCCGCCGACCGGCACGACCCACGGCGGCACGAGGGTCACCGTGACCGGCACGAGCTTCGTCGAGGTGACCGCGGTGCGCTTCGGCGCGCGCCCGGCCAGGTTCTTCCGCGTCCTCTCACCCACGCGGATCGCCGCCGTCGCGCCCGCCGGCACGGCCGCCGCGGCGGTCACCGTCACGACGCCCGGCGGCACGAGCCGCAAGGCGCCGGGAGGGTTGTTCCGCTACGCCTGACCGATTTGCATGTTACGCACTTGATTGCGTAATATGCAGTCATGCCGACCGCCGCCATCCTCGGTGCCTCGGGCTACTCGGGCCAGGAGACGCTCGACCGCCTGCTGCGCCACCCGGAGCTCGAGGTCGTCGCGCTCGGCTCGGACTCGCTCGCGGGCGAGCCCGCCTCGGCGCTCGACGTCCGCCTGAACGGCTCCCTCCCGCGCTTCGTGCCGAACGAGCAGGCGCTCGCGGCCGAAGCGGACGTCGTCTTCGTCTGCCTCGGCCACGAGCGGGCCGCCGCGCTCGAGCCGCCGGCGGAGGCGGTCGTCGTCGACCTCTCCGGCGCGCACCGGCTGCGCGATGCCGCCCTCTATCCCGCCTGGTACGGCTTCGAGCACCCGCACCCGGCGGCGCTCGCGGACTGGAGCACCACGGTGCCGGAGCTCGCTCCGCCCGCGGGCCGGCTGATCGCGAACCCCGGCTGCTATGCGACCGCGGCGCTGCTCGCACTCGCACCGCTTGCCGGCGCGCTCGAGCCGGCGAGCGTCGTCGTCGACGCGAAGTCCGGCGTCTCCGGCGCCGGCCGGGAGCTGAAGGCGAGCTCGCACGCCGGCTTCGTGCTCGAGAACGTCTCGCCCTACCGCGTCGGACGCCACCAGCACGCGCCGGAGATCGCTCAGGCGCTCGGCTTCCCCGTCTGCTTCGTGCCTCACCTCCTGCCCGTGCGGCGCGGCCTGCTCGCCACCTGCTACGCGCAGCCGCACGGCGGCGGCGACCTGCGCGACCTGCTCGAGGACGCCTACGCGGAGAGCGATGTCGTCCGCGTCCTCCCCGAGGGCATCGCGCCGGAGCTCGCCCGCGTCCAGCACACCGACGGTGCCGAGATCGGCCTGTTCGAGGACGAGGCGACCGGCCGCGCCGTGATCGTCTGCGCGCTCGACAACCTCGGCAAGGGCGCCGCCGGCCAGGCGCTCCAGAACGCGAACCTCGCGCTCGGCCTCGAGGAGACGCTCGGCCTCCGCCTCTCGGGCGTTCTCGTATGAGCGTGACCGCAGCGAAGGGCTTCGTCGCGAGCGCCGTCCATGCGGGGATTCGCAAGCAGGACCGGCTCGACCTCGCGCTCGTCCGCTCGCTCGCGCCCGCGACCGGCGCCGGCATGTTCACGGTCAACCGCGTGCAGGCGGCGCCGGTGCTGCTCTGCAAGGAGCACCTCGGCCTGGCGCAGCCGCAGGCCGTCGTCGCCAACTCCGGCATCGCCAACGCGGCGACGGGGACGCAGGGACTGCACGACGCGCGCGCGACCGCGGCTGAGGCGGCGCAGGCGCTCGGCCTCGAGCCCGAGCAGGTGCTCGTCCTCTCCACCGGCGTGATCGGCGCGACGCTCCCGCTCGACAACGTGCTCGCCGGCGTCCGCGCCGCAGCCGGCTCGCTCGCGCCGGACGGCGGCCAGGCGGCGGCCGAGGCGATCCTCACCACCGACACCTCCGCGAAGCAGGCGGTCGCGCACGGCGACGGCTTCACGGTGGGCGGCATGGCGAAGGGGTCGGGGATGATCCATCCCAACCTCGCCACGATGCTCGCGGTCGTCACGACCGACTATCCGCTCGAGCCGGGCGAGGCGCTCGCGTTCCTGGGGCCCGCGGTGGACGTGAGCTTCAACGCGATCTCCGTCGACGGCGAATGCTCGACGAACGACACGGTGCTGCTGCTCGCGAACGGCGCGAGCGGGATCGAGCGCACAGCCGCGACCGACGAGGAGCTCGCGCTCTGCCTCCACCGCGTCTGCGGCGAGCTCGCGAAGCAGATCGTCGCCGACGGCGAAGGCGCGACCGTGCTCGCCGAGATCGCGGTGCACGGCGCGACGAGCGACGCAGAGGCGCGCGCGATCGCCGAGCGCGTCGCGACGTCTCCGCTCGTCAAGACCGCGCTGCACGGCCACGACGCGAACTGGGGTCGCATCGCAGCCGCCGCCGGCTCGGCGAAGTTCGACGGCGGCTACGCCGATCTCGACCCCGACAGGCTGACGATCGTGATCGACGGCGTGCCGGTGCTCGTGGGCGGCCGCCCGTCCGGCGACGAGCCTGCGCTGACGAACGGGCACTGCACGATCGAGATCGGGCTCGCGCTGGGCGGCGGCACGGCCCGCTACCTCACGACCGACCTCTCCTACGACTACGTGCGCATCAACGCGGAGTACCGGTCGTGACCGTCCTGCTCAAGGTCGGCGGGGCATCGACGAACGGCGCGAAGGCAGCGGTCGCCGAGCTGCGCGCGCTCGGCCATCCGGTCTGCGTCGTGCACGGCGCCGGCCCGCAGATCTCCGAGGAGATGACGCGGCGCGGGCTCGAGGTTCGCTTCGTCGACGGCCTGCGCGTGACGACGGCCGAAGGGCTCGAGGTCGTGCGCGAGAGCTTCGAGGCGGTCAACGCCGGCCTCTGCGCGGAGATCGGAGCGGATGCGCTCGGGCTCGCCGGCGACGAGATCGGGCTCGAGGCCGAGCTCATCCCCGGGCTCGGGCTCGTCGGCCACCCGGTGCCGACCAGGCCCGCCGCCGTCGAGCGTGCGCTCGCGGCCGGCCGCGTTCCCGTCGTCTCGCCGCTCGCGCGCGGTCCGCTCAACGTCAACGCCGACGAGGCCGCCGCCGCGCTTGCGGTCGGGCTCGGGGCGCAGCGCATCCTCTTCCTCACCGACGTGCCCGGCGTCTTCCACGAGGGGCGCCTGCTCCACTCGATCCCCGCGGCGCGGGCCGTGCAGCTCGTCGGCCAGGGCAGCTTCGACGGCGGCATCGTCCCCAAGCTGCTCGCCGCGGCGCGGGCCGCGCGGAACGGGCTCGTGGCCGAGATCGGCGCCACGGCGGTGGTCGCGTGAACACGGTGCTCGAGAGCGCGCTCCTGCCGACGTACCCGACGCCGCGCCTCGGGTTCGTCGAGGGCGACGGCGTCTGGCTCACCGGCGGCGACGGCCGGCGCTACCTCGACTTCGCCGCCGGCATCGCGGTCGTCTCGCTCGGCCACCGGCACCCGGAGCCGCTCGCGGCCGCCCACGCCCAGCTCGACCGGCTCTGGCACGCCTCGAACCTCTACGCCACCGACCCCTCCCTCGCGCTCGCCGGCCTGCTCTCGGAACGGTTCGGCGGCGCGCGCGCCTTCTTCTGCAACTCGGGAACCGAGGCGAACGAGGCGGCGCTGAAGTACGCGCGCAAGGCCACCGGCAAGACCGGCGTGATCGCCCTCGAGGGCTCCTTCCACGGCCGCACGCTCGGCGCGCTCGCCGTCACGGGTCAGGCCGCGAAGCGCGCGGCCTTCGATCCGCTCGGCCCGGCGCGCTTCGCCCGACCGAACGACGTCGCCTCGCTCCATGCCGCAGCGGGCGACGACGTCGGGCTCGTCCTGCTCGAGCCGGTGCTCGGCGAGGGCGGCGTCGTCCCGCTCGAGCCGTCGTTCGTCGCCGCCGCGGCGGAGCTCGCCGCCGGGCTCGGCGCGCTGCTCGCCTTCGACGAGGTGCAGACCGGGATCGGCCGCACCGGAACGTTCTTCGCCTGGGAGCAGCTCGGCGTCCGCCCGCAGCTGCTGACGCTCGCCAAGGCGCTCGCCAACGGGCTCCCGATCGGCTGCCTGCTCGTCGCCGACGACGCACCCGACGCGTTCGCCCCCGGCGACCACGGCTCCACCTTCGGCGGCAATCCCGTCTCCTGCGCCGCCGCCGTCGCCGTCTGCAACGCGATCACCGACGAGCTGCTGGCGAGCGTGCGCACGCACGGCGCGCGGCTGCACGACGGCCTCGCCGCCCTCCCGGGCGTGACGGAGGCACGTGGAGCCGGCCTGCTGCTCGGTGCCGTGCTCGACCGGCCGGCGCAGACCGTCGTCGACGCCGCGCTCGACGCCGGCCTGGTCTGCCTCGGCGCCGGAGCTGACGTGCTGCGCCTCGCGCCACCGCTCGTCGTCGGCACGGACGAGATCGACCTCGCTCTCGAGATCCTCACGGAGGTGATGACCGGATGAACCGCCGCCAACGCCACGCCGCGATCCTGCGGCTCCTGCAGGAGCACCCGATCTCGACGCAGACCGAGCTCGCGCAGGCCCTGCACGACGCCGGCCACGACGTCGTCCAGACGACCGTCTCGCGCGACATCCACGAGCTCGGCCTCGTCAAGGTGCGCAGCGCGGACGGACGCCTCGTCTACGCTCCGCCCGAAGCAGCCGAGGCGGAGCGCGTCGACGCGATCACCGTCGCGTTCGCGCGCTGGGCGCTCGGCATCGAGGCGAGCGGCAACCTCGTCGTCGTGACGACGCCGCACGGCTACGCGAGCCCGCTGGCGCAGGCGATCGACCTCGGCCGCCATCCGCGCATCGCCGGCACGATTGCCGGCGAGAACACCGTGCTGCTCGTCGCCCGCGAGCCGGCCACCGGCGCCGACCTCGCCGCCGAGATCCGGTCGCTGCTGCTCGAAGGAGTCGCGTGAGCCGGCGCTTGCGACGGCGTTTCCAGGCCGTGCGGGCTTTGCCCGCGCGGCCGTCTGAAATGACCGGCCGACCCGCCATCCGTCAGAAGTTTGGCCTATGAGCATCGACCTCCTGCGGGAGAGCGGCGTCATCCTCGGCACGCTCCCGGTCGGCGAGCGCGTCGGCATCGCCTTCTCGGGCGGCCTCGACACCTGCTGCGCGCTCGCCTGGATGCGCGAGAACGGCGCCGTCCCGTATGCGTTCACGGCCGACCTCGGCCAGTACGACGAGCCGGACATCGCGGCCGTTCCGGAGCGGGCGCGGCAGTACGGCGCCGAGGAGGCGGTGCTCGTCGACTGCAAGGAGGCGCTCGCGTGCGAGGGGCTCGCCGCGCTTCAGTGCGGCGCGTTCCACATCCAGACCGCGGGCCGGCGCTACTTCAACACGACGCCGCTCGGCCGCGCGGTGACGGGGACGCTGCTCGTCCAGGCGATGGGCGAGTACGGCGTCGACATCTGGGGCGACGGCTCGACGTACAAGGGCAACGACATCGAGCGCTTCTACCGGTACGGGCTGCTCGCGAACGAGAACCTCCGCATCTACAAGCCGTGGCTGGACGAGGCGTTCGTCTCGGAGCTCGGCGGCCGCACCGAGATGAGCGAGTGGCTGGAGGCACGCGGGCTCGCCCACGGCACCACCGTCGAGAAGGCGTACTCGACCGACGCGAACCTGCTCGGCTCGACGCACGAGGCGAAGGACCTCGAGCTGCTCGGCACGAGCATGAAGATCGTCGAGCCGATCATGGGCGTCGCCCCCTGGGGCCCCGACACGGAGATCGCGGCGGAGACGGTGACGATCGCGTTCCGCAACGGGCTGCCGGTCGCGATCGACGGCATCGAGCTCGACGATCCGGTCGAGCTCGTCCGCGCGGCGAACGCGATCGGCGGGCGCCACGGCCTCGGCATGTCCGACCAGATCGAGAACCGGATCATCGAGGCGAAGAGCCGCGGCATCTACGAGGCGCCGGGCATGGCGCTCCTGCACGTCGCGTACGAGCGCCTGCTGACCGCGATCCACAACGAGGCGACGCTCGAGCGCTACGCCGAGCACGGCCGGCAGCTCGGCCGGCTGCTCTACGAGGGCCGCTGGTTCGACACGCAGGCGCTCATGCTGCGCGACTCGCTCCAACGCTGGGTAGCCGCGCTCGTCACCGGCGAGGTGACCGTCGAGCTGCGGCGCGGCGACGACTACACGATTCTCGACACGTGCGGCGAGGCCGTCACCTACGACCCCGAGCGGCTGAGCATGGAGCGCAGCGCGACGGCGTTCACGGCGGCCGACCGGATCGGGCAGCTCGCGGTGCAGGTCAACGACATCGCCGACTCGCGCCGCATGCTCGCCGCGCACCGCCGGCTGCGGCACGAGCCGCCGGCGTCCCTGGTCAATCCGCTCGAGCTGGGACCGGCGGAATGACGCTCTGGGCCGCACGCACCGGGGTCGCGCTCGACCCCGACGTCGACGCCTTCCTGCGCGCGGAGGACGACGAGCTGCTGCCCTACGACTGCGCTGCGACAGCGCAGCACGCGCAGCGGCTGCACGTCGCCGGGCTGCTCTCGGACGCGGAGCTCGCCGAGGTGGAGACGCGCCTCACCACGATCGCGGACGAGGGCGCGGCGCTCCTCGGCGAGTACGAGGACGTCCATTCGGCGATCGAGGGACTGCTCGGAACCGTGGGGCGCAAGATCCACGCCGGCCGCTCGCGCAACGACCAGGTCGCCGCCGCGGCGCGGCTCTACGTCGAGGACGCCAGCCGCGAGGCGGACGCGGCGGTGGCAACGCTGATGGAGACGATCCTCGACCTCGCCGAGCGCGAGGCGGCGACGTCGCTGCCCGGCTACACGCACCTGCAGCGTGCACAACCCGTCACGGTCGGCCATCACCTGCACGCGTGGGTGGAGATGCTCGAGCGCGACCGGCACCGCTTCGAGCAGGCGGCGCTCGCAAGCGCGCCGAGCCCGCTCGGCGCGGGCGCGCTTGCAGGCTCGACGCTGCCCCTCCCTCTGCCCGAGGGCGCGATGCGCAACTCGCTCGACGCGGTCGCCGACCGCGACTTCGCGCTCGACTACCTCTACGCCGCATCGGTCCTGTTCACGCATCTGTCCCGGATCGGCGAGGAGCTCGTCCTCTGGTGCACGTCCGAGTTCGGCTTCGTGCGACTGCCCGCCAACGCGGCGACGGGGTCGTCGATGATGCCGCAGAAGCTCAACCCGGACGTCGCGGAGCTCGCCCGGGGCAAGGCCGGCACGCAGATCGGGCGGCTGACCGGGCTGCTCGCCGTCGTGAAGGGGCTCCCGCTCGCGTACGACCGCGACCTTCAGGAGGACAAGGCGGCCCTGTTCGCGACGCGGCGCGACGTTCGCTCGGCGCTCGCCGCGCTCGGGGCGCTCGTCGGCGGGATCGAGCTCGACGCCGACCGGCTCGACGCCGCCGTCTCCGATCCGCTGCTGCGCGCGACCGACGCCGCCGAGGCGCTCGTTCGCGACGGCGTCCCCTTCCGCGACGCGCACGAGCAGGTCGCCGCCTCCGTGCGCTCCGGCACGTTCACGCCCCCCGACCGGACGGCGCCGCGCGCCGCCCCCGGCCCGAGCGGCGCCACCGTCGCGTTACGCGACGCGCGTCTGCGGCTCGAAGCTCGCTCGCTCGCGAGCAGGCGCCGCACGCTGGTCGGACGCGACCTGACGACGCTCACGACCTGGAGCGCCTTCGAGCTCGGCTCCTTGCTCGACCTCGCGGAGCAGCTGAAGGCCGCGCAGCGGAACGGCATCGAGCACCGGCTGCTCACCGGCCGCTCGCTGGGGCTGCTCTTCACCCGACCCTCGACGCGCACCCGCGTGTCGTTCGCAGCGGCGATGGAGCAGCTCGGCGGCTCGGCCATCGCGCTCAACGCGGCCGAGCTCCAGCTCTCGCGCGGCGAGCCGCTCGAGGACACCGCGCGCGTGCTCTCCGGCTATCTCGACGCGCTCGCCGTGCGCTGGCCGTCGCAGGCCGACCTGGAGACGCTCGCGCAGCACGCGACGATCCCGGTCATCAACGCCCTCACCGACGAGGAGCACCCCTGCCAGGCGCTCGCCGACGCACTCACCATCCGCGAGCGCTGCGGCGACCTGCGCGGCGTCCGCGTCGCGTACGTCGGCGACGGGAACAACGTGTGCGCGTCGCTGCTCATCGCCTGCTCGGCCCTCGGCGCCGAGGTCGTCTGCGCGACGCCGCCGGGGTACGAGCCGGGGCCGGGAGCGCTCAGCGCCGCGTGCGCGTTCGGCGGCAAGGTGTCGTTGACGCACGACCCGTACGAGGCGGCGGCCGGCGCGCAGGCGCTCTACACCGACGTCTGGGCGAGCATGGGCGACGAGGAGGAGCGCGAGATGCGGCTGCGCGCCTTCACGGGCTTCGGCGTCGACGCGGCGCTGGTGGCGGCCGCGGACCCCGGCGCCGTCGTCCTGCACTGCCTGCCCGCCCACATCGGCGAGGAGATCTCGAGCGACGTCCTCTACGGGCCGCAGTCGGCCGTCTGGCAGCAGGCGGAGAACCGGCTCCACGTGCAGAAGGCGTTGCTCGCGGTGCTCGTCGCGTAGCGCATTACGCGCCCCGTCGCCGCAGCCCTAGACTTCGGCGCGGAGTCGCAACCAGAGGAGAGAGAATGGCCACGATGGCAGGCACCGAGGCCGAGCGCTTCGACGCGTTCCGCGCCTCGTTCTCGGGCAGGGTGCTCCGGCCCGGAGACGACACGTACGAGGACGCGCGGCGCGTCCACAACGGCTTGATCGACCGTCGGCCTGCGCTGATTGCGCGCTGCCAGAACGCCGCCGACGTGGCCGACGCCGTCCGCTACGCGCGCAGTGCCGGGCTCGAGATCTGCGTCCGCGGCGGCGGCCACAACGTCGCGGGGAGCGCGGTGATCGACGACGCGCTCATGATCGACCTCTCGCCGATGCGCGGCATCTACGTCGACCGCGCCGCCCGGACCGTGCGGGCGCAGGGCGGCGTCATATGGCGCGAGCTGAACCGCGAGGCCGCCGTCCACGGCCTTGCCGTCACCGGCGGCGCGGTCTCGACCACCGGCATCGCCGGCTACACCCTCGGCGGCGGACTCGGCTGGCTGATGGCGAAGCACGGCCTTGCAGCCGACAACCTGCTCGGGGTCGAGCTCGTCACGGCCGACGGCGACGTCCTCGACGTGACCGAGCAGTCGAATCCGGACCTCTTCTGGGCGCTCCGCGGCGGCGGCGGCAACTTCGGGATCGCCGCGTCGTTCGAGTACCGGCTCCATCCGCTGCAGATGGTCACCGGCGGCCTGATCGCACACCCGGTCGACGCCGCCGGCGACCTGCTCCGCTTCTACCGGGACGCGGTCGCCTCGTCGTCCGACGACCTGACCGTCTTCGCGGTGCTCGGACACGCGCCCGACGGCTCGGGGATGAAGCTCGCGGGGCTGGTCGTCTTCCACGCGGGGACGCCCGAGGAGGCGGAGCGCGAGCTGGCGCCCTTCAGGCGCTGGGGCTCGCCCCTCATGGTCGAGGTGGGGCCGATGCCGTACCCCGTGATGAACACGCTCCTCGACGCGGGCTACCCGACCGGCTCGCTCAACTACTGGTTGTCGAGCTTCACGAGCGGGCTCCCGGACGGCCTGATCGACATCGCGGTCGAGCGGTTCGCGACCGTGCCGTCACCGATGAGCGCGATCCTGATCGAGCAGTTCCACGGCGCCGTCTGCCGCGTCGGCGTCACCGAGACCGCCGTTCCGCATCGCGAGGAGGGCTGGAACCTGCTCCTGCCGTCCGTGTGGATGGATCCCGCCGACACCGACGCGAACGTCGCGTGGACGCGCGAGACGCACGCCGCGCTCACGCCGCACCTGACCGACCGGCGCTGGCTCAACTACCTCACCGACGACCAGGGTGCGGCAGCCCTACGCGGTGCGTACGGGCCGAACTACGAGCGTCTCGTCGAGGTGAAGCGGAAGGTCGACCCCGAGAACGTCTTCCGCCACAACCAGAACATCGCGCCGTAAATTCAGTCCCGCGCTGCCGGGACCACGAGCACCGGCACCGGCGACACGTGCAGCAGCTTGTGCGGGACAGACCCGAGGATGGCCCCCGCGAGCGGATGCTCGCCGTGCGTGCCGACGACGATCATCGACGCGTCGTGCCGCTCGCTCGCGTGCACGAGCCCCTCGACCGGCCGTTCAGGAGCAAGGTCGACCTCGTAGTCGACACCCGCCTTCGCCACGCGCTCGGCGGCCTGCGCGGCGGACTTCTCGGCGATCTCCCTCACGGCGCGCCGATAGTCCCCCGTCTCGCCGCCGTACGCGGCCGGAATCTCGAAGGCGAACACGATCACGACCTGCGAGCCGTCGAGACGCGCGAGCTCGGCCGCCTTGTCGAGCGCGGCCAACGCGCACGGCGATCCGTCGAAGCCGACGACGATCGAGCTAGCCATGGGTCGGCACCGGCGCGTCGAGGACGGCCGGATCCCCGGTCTCCCGCTTCATGCGGAAGAACGGATCGGGGGCGACCATCCGTTGGACGAGCATCAGCACGATCCCGAGCGCGAGCCCGACGATGCCGATTGCGAGCGGCGGCCCCACGCCGAGCCACGCATGGCCGACGGACGAGTTCGCGGGGTTCGTCTGCTGGTAGATGCTGTCGCCGAGGATGCCGAACAGGACCAGGCCGCCCACGAGCGGCAGGATGCCCACCATCAACAGCGTGCGCAGGCTTCGCGTCAGTGCGCGCCGGAAGTACCAGAAGCACGCGAAGCCCGTCAGCCCGTAGTAGAAGGCGATGCCGAGGCCGGTTGCGGTCACGGAGTCGGCGAGGATGTCGCTCGAGAGCGAGTTGAGCAGCAGGAAGCAGCCGATCGACACGAGCCCCATCCAGATCGTCGATGCGCTCGGGGTCAGGTAACGCGGATGGATGCGGGCGAAGTGCCTCGGAATGCCGCCGTGCGCCGCCATCGCCAGCGTCGCGCGCGTGGTCGGCAGGATCGTCGTCTGCGTCGACGCCGACGCGGAGGTGAGGACGGCGATGATCAGGAGCTTGTCCAGGTGCCAGGGCAGCACCTGCTTGCCGAGCGCGCTGAGGATGTCGTCGGCATGGTTGTTCAGGAAGCCGATGCCGTGATACGCCTGGGCGGCGAACGAGACGACGACGTAGATCCCCAGGAGCAGGAAGGTGCTGACGACGGCGGCCCGCCCCGGCGTCCGGCTCGCGTCCTCCGTCTCCTCGTTCACCGAGACGGCCGTGTCCCAGCCCCAGTAGATGAAGATGGCGAGCAGCAGCCCGTCGGTGAGCGCGCCGAACGACTTGATGTCGAACGGATTGAGCCAGCTCCATGCCGGATGGACCGCGCCGGTCGGATGCCCGAAGTAGACGCGGCTGAGCGCCACCACCGCGAACACGGCGAGGACGATCACCTCCGCCGCCAGCAGGAACCACTGCGTCTTCGCCGAGACCTCGATCCCGACGTAGCAGATCAGGCTCATGAGGATGATCCACACGACGCCCGCGACACCCACCCAGATCCTGCTCGCCGCGGCCTTGTCGGCTCCGAAGAGCAGGAACGTGTACGAGCCGGCGATCTGCGAGAGGCTCGCCATCACGAGCACGTCCGCGTAGAGGATCCCCCAGCCGCCGAGCCAACCGGTCACGGGACCGAACGCTCGCGCCCCCCAGATGAAGGTCGTGCCGCAGTCGGGATCGGCCTGGTTCAGGTACTTGAACGCGTATGCGATCAGCAGCATCGGCACGAACGCGAGCACCATCACGACCGGCGCCTGGAAGCCGATGCCCGCGATCGCCGTGACGAAGCCGAGCGTGGCGGCGAGGCTGTATGCGGGTGCGGTGGAGGCCACCCCGATGACGACGCTCGAGAGAAACCCGAGCGCGTTCGCCTTCAGGCCCTTGTCGCCGACGTCGGCCGGGGACAGGGTGAGCGCCTCGGTCGCCATGGCTCGCCAGCATTCCACCCTCGGCGCCGATGTTCAAGAGAATGGACAATGTGAACGTGAGCGACGAGACGAATCCGGGCCTGCAGGAGCTGCGCGAGCGCATCGCCGCGGTCGACCGCGAGGTGCTGGAGGCGCTGAACCGGCGGCTCGAGCTGGTGGCCCGCGTGCAGGAGCGCAAGCAGGAGACGGGCGCGCCGCTGATCGACGCTCAGCGCGAGGCCGAGCTGATCGAAGAGCTGACGGCGGCGAACCCGGGCCCGCTCTCGGAGCGAGCGGTGCAGTCCGTCTTCGCGGCCGTGCTCGACGTGATGAAGCAGGAGGTGCGCGGCGACTCGCGGACGAGCAGCCCGCCACAGGCGCCGGCCGCCCCGCCCGTCGTCACGAGCCTCGCCGTCGTCGGCACCGGGCTCGTCGGCGCGTCGGTCGGGCTCGCCGCGAAGCGCGCCGGCGTGGCACGGGTCACGGGCTGGGACGCCGACGGCGCGACGCTCCGCGAAGCGGCGGGGGCCAAGGCGGTCGACGCGACCGCGCCGTCGCTGCGCGACGCCGTCGCCGGCGCCGAGCTCGCCGTCGTCGCCGTTCCCGTCGGCTCCCTCGTCGCGACGACCGCCGAGGTGCTCGCCGCAGCCGCGACGGAGACGACGGTGACCGACGTCGGCTCGACGAAGCGCGCGCTCGCCGCGGCCGTGCGCGATCCCCGCTTCGTGCCGGGCCATCCGCTCGCGGGCGGCGCGACGGGGGGACCGGCCCGCGCGGCCGCCGACCTCTTCGACGGCGCCACGTGGTTCCTGACGCCGCTCCCCCTCACCAGCGCCGGCCGCCTCGACACCGTCGAGCGCTTCGTGACGATGCTCGGCGCGCACGCGGTGCGGCTCGACGCTGGCGAGCACGACCGGCTGCTCGCGCTCACGAGCCATCTCCCCCATGCGCTTGCGAACGTGCTGATGCGCCAGATCGCGCACGCCTCGGTCGGACGTGACGAGCCGCTCGCGCATGCAGGCGCGGCGCTGCGCGAGATGACCCGCGTCGCCGGCGCGAACCCGGCCGTCTGGGCCGACATCTTCGACGAGAACGGCGATCTGATCGCGGACGCGGTCGCCGCGCACCGCGAGGAGCTGCAGGAGGTCGAACGCGCCCTGCGCGACCGCGACAGGGCGTTCTTCGAGTCCTGGATCGCAGAGGCCGCGGACGCGCGCAGCCGCATGCTCGAGTACGCCTACCGCACCGAAGCGCGCAGGCTGAACCGGATCCGCGTTCGCATCCCGGACAAGCCGGGCGTGCTCGCGCGCATCACGCAGACACTCGGCGCGGCCGGCATCAACATCGAGGACTTCGAGCTCCGCCACGTCTCTCCGGAGTACGGCGGCGTGCTCGTCATCCTCGTCGCGGGCGCAGACAACGCCGGGCTCGCGCGCACCCTCCTGCGGCGCGAGGGCTACAGCGCCGCTTAGGGCCGCTGGAAATGCTGCGCATTTCCAGCGGGGGAGATGTTGTGCTCCGCAGAGCGCGCGGCGGCAGAGCCGCCACGCTCTTGTCTGACGAGAGTCGGTCGGGCCTGGGAGCGTGGGCGGTGGCGCTGAGGCGTCCCCGCCCACGTGGATGCGCCTGCGGCTAACGCGCCTGCGGCCGCGTTAGCCTCCGGCCTGGACCGCTCGACGAGAGACGGTTTCAACCTTCTCCAAGCCAACGGTCCAGGGCCGACGCGAACGCGGAGCGTTCGTGTAGGCCGGATGCACGCGCGCGGGGATGGCGCAGCCACCACCGCGCGCGCTACCAGGACCCTGGGCTCACGGCAGACAAGAGCGTGGCGGCTCTGCCGCCGCGCGCTCCGCGAAGCCGAAACCCGCCCCGCGCAAGATGCGCAGCATCTTGCGCGGCTACGCAATAAGCGCGTCGCGAAGCGCGAGCGCCACGGCCTGGGTGCGGGTGCGCGCGCCCAGCTTCGTCATCGCACGCTGCGCGTGGGCGCGCACCGTGTCGGGTGAGAGGAAGAGCTTCGAGCCGATCTCCGCGTAGGCGTCGCCTTCGGCGAGCAGGCGCAGCACCTCGCGCTCGCGCTCGGAGAGCGGCTTCCGCACGTCGCCCTGCCGGGCGGTTGCGATCGTTGCGGCGAGCACCGGGTCGACGTAGAGGCCGCCGTTTGCGACGGTGTCGATCGCCCGGGCGAGATCTTCGAGCGGCGCGTCCTTGAGCGCGAAGCCGCGCGCGCCGGCGTCGAGCGAGTCGGAGACGAGCCCGCGATCGGCGACGCCGGAGTAGAGCAGCACGGCGACGTCCGGCGCGACCTGCGCGATCCGCCGCGCGAGCTCGAGCCCGTCCAGATGGGGCATGCGGACGTCCGCGACGCACACGCGCGGATGGTGCGCCTCCACCGCTTCGAGTGCCTGCTCTCCGTCCAGTGCGGTCGCGACGACCGAGAAGCCGGCCGCGGCAAGGTAGCGCGCGAGTGCATCGATGATCGGCGGGTGATCGTCGGCGATCACGCAGGTGGTGGCGGAACGGTGGGCGAAGGCAGTGATCGGCATGGCGCTCTGTCTTAGTTTTCGGCATCGAGACAGGGCGCCGATATCCCCGCACCCACGTATCCGTCTATCCCCGATTCTGCGTAGGGCTCTTCGGCGCTTTCGCGGCCGTCCGGACCGCCGCCAGCGACACCGGGCTGTCGAGAGGGTCGGGGGCGCCGATCAGCTGCGAGAGCATGGTGCGGAAGGCCTTGGGGCTCATCGAGGCCGACCAGTCGGACGGCCCGGCGGGGCGCATCGAGTTGTTCGCCGAGGGCCAGTAGCTCCAGGCGAGCGTGGCGGCGAAGCGCTCGCAGGCATTGGCGCCGCGCGGCAGGGACGGGTCGTCGTAGCACCACTGCTGGGCGCCGAGCGCGCCCGTCAGCTGGCTGCGCGCCTGCGCGCCCAGTGCCGTGTACTGGACCTGCTGGGCATATTCCATCTGTACGACGCCCCAGGAGAAGCTTCCCGAGTCGAGCAGGCTCGCGTCGAGCCAGGTCTGTCCGGGCGTCGAGTACGACAGCGGGATGTTGCGGGCGATGTGGATGGTCACCTGCACCGGGACGAGGTTCCAGTCGAAGCTCGATGCCTGGAGCGCCTGGGTCACCTGGCTCTGCTCGGCCGCCGTTCCCCCGGCGAAGACGTAGTGTCCGCCGGACGCGAGGGCCGCCGGCGCCAGCGCGAGGGCGAGCGAGGCGACCGCAAGTCTGGATAGAAGCCGCAGAAGCATTCCTCTGCGAGCGTCGTCCGTGCCGCGAGGCGCAGCCACACGCTGCAGGGGAAACCGTCTGTCGCCGCGGCGCGCGACCGCGCTCCGCGCGATCGGGGACCACCGCGGAAAACGGCGGACCCTCCCCGAAACGGACGAAGACGGTCACGCCGAACCGGGAATCGACAGAAGCCGGCGCCCGCGCATGCTCCGAGTAATGGCTGCGGCCGCTCCCATCCTCGAGGCTCTTCCCCCCGTCACTGCGGAGGCGCCAGGCCGCGCGCCTCTGGTGGCAGCCCCGGAGCAAGGCGAGCATGGCGAGCTCGACCGCGCACTGGCGAAGGCGGAGCGGCTCGCAGCCGACAACCATCACGACGACGCCGTTCGGGAGCTCGAGGAGATCTGGCAGGACACGCGGAGCGACCTCTCGCTTGCGCTCCGCCACCGGCTGGCCCTCTCGTGGGCGGAGATGTACCGCGGAAACCTCGCCCGGGCGACCGACCTCCTCCAGCAGGCGCAGACGATCGTCCAGTCGCCGCGCTTCGACGCGATCGACCGCGCGGAGGTGCTCTACCGCCGCGGCTGCGTGGCACTGAAGAGCGCAGAGGTCGCCGACGCGGACTCGTTCTTCACCCGCGCGCTCGAGACGAACGACCGCTCCGCGCATCCCTCACCTCTTCTGGCGGCGAACGCGCACGAGTGGCGCTCGCGCTGCCACCAGCTTCGCCGCGACTGGGAAGCCGCGCGTCGCGACGCGGAACGCTCGCTCGAGCTCGCCGGCGCGGCCGGCGACGAGCGCTCGGAGGCGCACGCGCTCTTCCAGGCATCGCTCGTCGCCGAGCGCCAGCGCCAGTGGCTGCTCGCGCGCTTCTACGCCGAGCAGGCCCTCACGCTCTACACCCGGCACGGCGACACGCTCGCGACCGCACGGATCCTCAACAACATCGGCGGCATCTGCTTCCTGCTCGGCGACGTCGATGAGGCCAAGCGCAAGCTCGAGGAGGCGGTTGCGACCGCCGACCGGGCCGGCAGCGACCCCGACCTCGCCCAGGCCGTCTCCTCGCTCGCGCAGGTCTATCTGCGAACGGGACAGCCGGGCGAGGCGCGCGTCCGCGCGGAGCGGGCGGCATCGCTCCTCGCGGGGCGCCTCGACTTCCTCGACGAGCTCGGCAACGCCCAGCTCGTCGTCGCGAAGGCGCTCGTTGCCGAGGAGGACGCCGAAGGCGCCGTCGCCTGGCTCGACCAGGCAGAGCAGTCCTTCGCCGCGCTCGGGTCGACGAGCCACGTCGCAGCCGTATGGATCGCGCGCGGCGACCTCGCCCGCGACGACGGCGACCTCGAGGCGGCCGCCGTCCTCTACCGCAGCGCCGCCGACGCGCTCCAGGACTTCCACTTCTAGACAACACCGAGAGGAGGTAGACCACATGCACCTGCACCGGATCCTGATCCTCAGCCGCGTCGTGCTGCCCGCCCTCGCGCTGGCCGCACTCATCGGGCACGTGAAGCTCGGCTTCATCCCCCTCGGCTTCTCGAGCGGCCGCTAGCACTCGGGTGGCAACGGCCTGGCGCGACGGCGACGGAGACGTCGCCGTCGGCGCGCTGCGGCTAGGACGCCGCGAGCACGCGGCCGCGCACGTCGCCGAGCTCGACCGTGCCGGCGCGGCCGCGCAGGACGACCTCGTCGCCGTCCTCGAGGAACGCGCGCTCCGATCCGTCCGCGAGGCGGATCGGCTCTGCGCCGTTCCGGGTCAGCTCGATCAGCGAGCCCTCCGAGCCGCGCTCCGAGCCCGAGATCGTCCCGGACGCCATCAGGTCGCCGGTGCGCAGATACGCGCCGTTCGAGGTCGCGTGCGCGAGCTGCTGCGGCATCGTCCAGTAGAGCGTGCGCGCATTCCCGCGCGAGACGACCTCGCCGTTCAGCGCGAGCTCGAGGTCGAGGTCGAGCGCCCAGTCGCCCCCGCCGGCGAGATGCGGCAGCGCGGGCGGCTCCTGCGGGCGCGCCTCGACCCGGTAGGGCTCGAGCAGCGACAGCGGCGTCACCCACGCGGAGATCGAGGTGAGGAAGGACTTGCCGAGGAACGGGCCGAGCGGAGCGGACTCCCAGGCCTGGATGTCGCGCGCGCTCCAGTCGTTGACGAGCACGACGCCGAAGACGTGATCGGCGAACGCCGCCGGCGGCACGGGCTCCCCGAGCCGGCTCGGCACGCCGACGACGAAGCCGAGCTCGAGCTCGACGTCGAGGCGGCGGGTCGGCGCGTACACGGGCTCGCCGGCGTCCGGCTCCTTCAGCTGGCCGCGCGGCCGGATGACGGCGGTACCGCTCACGGCAACCGAGCCGGCGCGGCCGTGGTAGGCGACCGGCAGCCGCCGCCAGTTCGGCAGCAGCCCCTCGCCGTTGGGCCGGAACAGCCGGCCCATGTTCAGCGCGTGCTCGAGCGACGACGAGAAGTCGACGTAGTCGGCGACCGCGAACGGAAGGTGCAGCGTCGCGTCCGCGAGCGGCACCCGCGGGCCGTCATGCTCCTGGACGGCGGCGACGGCGTCCCGCCACGCCGCCGGCCCCTGGGCGAGCAGCGCGTTGAGCGACGGCTGCCGGAAGGCCTCGCCGAGCCCGGACAGGTCGACGACCTCGTCCCCCGCCCGGAAACCGACCCTCGGCCCGCCGCCGCCGATGGAGAAGACGCCGAAGCCGCTCACGGCGGCCACGCTACACTCCGCGCGGCCGGGCTCCGCGCAGTGGAAGCTTGCGAACCGCGTCAGATCCGGAAGGAAGCAGCGCTAAGCAACTCCTTCCAGGTGCGCGGGCCGCCCGGCCTTTTGTCGCGCGCGCGGAACTGGGCGGGGTCACACAGATCCGGGAGCTGCACGAGGCCGTGGTGCGCCTGCCGAGCTGAAAGCCGTAGCCGCCGCGGCGTTCCGGCCGACCCCCTACTCCGGCCAGAGGAGGTCAAGCTTGTCGCTCGCAGCCGATTCCACCAGCAGGGAATCTCAGGCCGCCGCAGCGCTCGCCGACTACCCATTGGAGGGAGATGTTGGGAGAAGCGCGGCTTACGATCGTGCGTCGAATATCCAGGCGGCGCCGCGTTCGTGGCTGTCAAGCGGGGCGCCGATCAGGGCGGTATGAGCGTTGGCGGAGAGCGCGAGCGCTTCGCCGAAGCGGCCGGGCCCGGTCTCGCCGCTGCCGGTTAGTTTTGGGCCCTTCTGTGTCCACGTGGTGCCGGTGTTGGTGAAGACCCATGCACCGCCACGGTCGCGGTTGTCGGGCCAGCCGCCGATCAGTGCGGTCTGGCCGTCGGGTGTGAGCGAGATGCTGTAGCCGAAGCCGACGTGGCCGTGCTCGCCGCTGACCGTGAACGGTCGGCCCTGCTGGCGCCAGTTGTGGCCGGTGCGCGTGTACGCCCAGACGGCGCCGATACCGTAGTGATCGGCAGAGCCGCCGACCAGTGCGGCATCGCCGCTCGCTGAGAGCGCGACACCAAAGCCATAACCGACATTGCGGCCGAGCGCACCGCGCCCGGTCAGCTCACCGCCTTCCTGGCGCCAGCCGCTCGCGGTGCGAGCAAACACCCAGGCCGCACCGTCTCCATTGCCGACGTTGAAAGCGCCGACCAAGGCGGTGCGGCCGTCACCGGAGATGGTGGCGCTGGAGCCGAAGTCGCCGTTGGCGGTATCGCCGCGCCCCGTCAGCTTGCCGCCCTGCTGTAGCCAGGCTGTCCCCACACGCCGGAAAAACCACACCGCCCCGTAGCCATCGTTGTATCCCCGGACGGCCACATGACGGTCGTCCGGACCTCCGATCAGAGCGGTGTCACCGTCAGCCGAGAGCGCAACGGTGTAACCGAACGCCGCTGCGCCAGCCTCGCCGCCACCCGTCAGCTTGCGTCCCTCCTGCGCCCAGACGGCGCCGCGGCGACGGAACACCCAAACAGCGCCCCGGAGATCATCATCGGCACGGGCGCCGATCAGGGCCGTATCCCCGTCAGCTGACAGCGCCACACTCGTGCCGAACCCGCCTGAGCCACGCTCCTCGGCGCCGGTCAGCTTCGCTTGCACTACCCAGGAAGCGCCACGACGTACAAACACCCACACCGCCCCCCGACCCCTGTCGTCGGCTGGGCCGGCGACCAACGCTGTATCCCCATCCGCCGACAGCGCGACTTGGTCACCAAGCGCTCCCCCACCAATCTCCCCGCGAGCGATCAGCTTGCTGACCTGCCCCACCAACCCGCCAGCAGCCGTGCCAGCCCAGCTCGGCCCGACACCAAAGAAAGCCGCCACGAAAGCCATCGCCGCAGCCGCCAGCGGCCAGATCGCAACCCGTGCTTCCCTCGCTACCCGGCGCCCAGCAATAACCGGAGTAGTCCGGCGTCCACACCCGCGCACCCGAACGATCGTAGTCGACCTCACAGTCGCCTACCGCCCTTGTCTGCGGACCGTCCAGTTGATATCCGCTTCGATGCCGAACTCGAGCGTAGGCTCCAGCCCAAGTACAACCTGGTTTGGCCTTCTGGTAAACATGATCGCTCCCGCCTTGGACGGCTGAGTTGCTACACGCAGGCGCAAGCCGGTTTGCTCGCCGGGGGCGACGACGGGCACTTGTTCGGTGACCGGAAATGGTGCTACGGGTGAGCCGACGCTGTATTGGTCCCCACGCGGCAGCGCTGAGCTGTTCATGACCGTTGGGGTCGGTCGGGTGCCGAGTGTGGTTGGGTACCAGATATCGAGCCGGTAGGGGCGGCCTGCGTGCGGGAGCAGCGTTGGTCGTTTGCCATAGGTCTTCAGCTCTGCCTGTGCTTCGGCGATGACGGCCGCGAGGGTGGCGAGGTCGACCAGTGTCTTGAAGACGGTGAGAAGTTGGGTTGCGTCTTCGGCTTCATCCCCGAAGAGCAGGTCACCTGCAGCGGAAACATCGAGTTCGCCGCGACGAGCCGACCCTGGTCGCGAACAAGAGCGATCTTCGCCTGACCAGCCGGCGGCGCGTACTTCCATCGGTAGTACGGCTCAGAAAGGGCGTCCACCATGCTAGCGTCACCGATCACCGCCGCGAACGCCTCACGTTGAAGGCGCACGAACTCCCCAAAATCAAGCCGATCGGGAGTCGTCACAGAGACGTCTGGCACGCGTGCAACTCCCGGATTCGCAGAGCCAAGGGATTGCGCCAATGCTTACACGGACACCAGACGTTCTGCCCTTCCCTGGCACCAAGAGGATGCGACCCATGGACGGAATCCACCTGCACAACAGGAATGCGAACCTCGCCCGCGACCTAACCACACCCGAGGACTTGCGTCAACACCGTCCCGGACGCCATGTGCTACCAGCACCTCCGGCCCATCCTCGCCCGAGGCCAGCCGCCTCCTCCCACGATTGCTTGGGCCGCCGGGGATCCGGAGCGGCTCCATCCGCCCGGTGATCCCCGTCGTTGTCGGCCGTGTGGGATCGGCCCCTTACCGACCACAGAAGAGGTCGACGCGTGGCACGGCTCCGACTCTTCTTGGTCGGTCGTCGCGGCGCGCCTGTTGAAGTCCATCTCTGCTTGAATCGACCCGTGGCTGCGCTCTACCGGAAGTACCGCCCCCAGAGCTTCGAGGACGTGGTCGGGCAGGAGGCGGTCGTGCGGACGTTGAGGAACGCGATCTCGTCCGGCCAGGTGCGGCAGGCCTACCTGTTCGCGGGGCCGCGCGGCACCGGCAAGACCTCGATGGCGCGCATCCTCGCCAAGGGCCTGAACTGCGCCCAGGGGCCGACGCCGCAACCGGACGGGACCTGCCATGCCTGTCTCGCGATCGCCGCGGGCACCTCGCTCGACGTGGTCGAGATGGACGCCGCCTCGCAGCGCGGCATCGACGACATCCGCGAGATCCGCGACCGCGTCGTGCTCCAGCCGGTCGAGGGCCGCTACAAGGTGTACATCCTCGACGAGGCGCACCAGTTGACGGACGCCGCCTGGAACGCGCTGTTGAAGCTGATCGAGGAGCCGCCTCCCCACCTCGTCTTCGTCTTCTGCACCACAGACCTCTCGAAGGTGCTGCCGACGGTGCGCTCGCGCTGCCAGACGTTCGTCTTCCAGCGGCCCCGTCTCCAGGAGCTCGTGACGGTGCTCGGCCGCGTCGCCGAGGGAGAGGGGATCGACGCGCCCCCGCAGGCGCTGTCGCTCATCGCGCGGGCCGCGCGCGGGTCGTTCCGTGACGCGACCTCGACGCTCGACCAGCTCGCGGCGGCGACGGAGAACCGGGTGACGATGCAGTCGGTGCTGCAGCTGCTCGGAGCGGTCGAGGAGGAGGCGCTCTTCCGGTTGTGCGACCTGGTGGTCGACCGTGACACGGCGGGCGCGCTCACGTTCGTCGAGGAGCTGTCCGAGCAGGGGCACGACCTCGGCCGCCTCGTCTCCGACCTGATCGAGCACCTGCGCCACGTCCTGCTCGTGCAGCACATGGGCGAGGTGCCCGAGTCGCTGCCCGTGACCGAGGAGACACGGGAGCGCCTGCGCGCGCAGGCGAACCAGCTCGGCGAGCCGACCGTGATCCGGCTGCTCGACCTGCTCGCGCTCGCCGTCGACGACATGCGCCAGGGCGGCGACCCGCGGCTCCCGCTCGAGCTTGCGCTCGTCAAGGTCACGCGCGCGGCCGCGGATCTCTCGCGCGAGTCGATCGGCTACCGGCTGGAGCAGCTCGAGCAGCGCACCGCGGCCGGCGCCCCCGCCGTCGTCCCGGCGCCCGAGCGGCCGGAGCCGAGCCCGCCCGCCCCGGCCGCGTCCGCACCGCCGGACGTCGAGCTCGAGCAGCTCCAGGAGGCGTGGGCACGCACGATCCTCCCCGCAGTGGCCGAGAAGAAGGGCGGAATCCCCATCTCGAGCGTCCTCGGCGAGGCGCGGCCCGCACAGCTCACGGGGAACACGCTGACGGTCGAGTTTCCGCCCACGGCGCAGTTCCACCGCTCCCTCGCCGAGGAGCCGAAGAACGTGACGCTGCTCGCGGACGCGCTCTACGACGTGACGGGCCGCCGGCTCGCGCTCTCCTTCGCGGTCGGCGAGGGCGAGGAGGACGAGCACGAGGAGCTCGAGGGCCCGGCCGGCGAGGAGCGAATCCTCGAGCTGATGCGGGAGGACCTCGGCGCCCGCGAGCGGGAGGGCTAGTGCCCCTTCCAGCAATACATGCCTGCCTCTGGCCCGCGATCACGCGGCGCGCTGCCGCGTCCTCGGTCGCGCCCATAGGAACCGCTATGGGCGCTCCCTGCGTCCTTGCATCGCTTGGTGCTCGCGACCCAGAAGCTAGGCGGCATTACTGGAAGGGGCACTCGTGAGCTTCGACATGAACAAGCTGATGCAGCAGGCCGCGCAGATGCAGGAGCAGATGGTGCGGATGCAGGAGGAGGCAGAGCACGAGACGGCCGAGGCCTCGGCCGGCGGCGGCATGATCAAGGTGACGGCGAACGGTGCGGGCCGAGTGCTCTCGATCACGATCTCGCCCGAGGCGATCGACCCCGACGATCCCGAGGCGCTCGCGGATCTCGTCCTCGCCGGCGTGAACGAGGCGCTCCGCGCCGCCCAGGCGGCCGTCGAGGCGAAGGCGCAGCAGCTCGCGAGCCAGCTCGGGCTCGGCGGGCTCGGTCTGCCCGGCCTCGGCGGCTAGTGCCCCTTCAGGTAATGCTGTCTAGCTTCTGGGTCGCAAGCACCAAGCGATGCAAGGACGCAGGGAGCGCTCGTAGCTGTCGCTACGGGCGCGACCGAGGACGCGGCAGCGCGCCGTATGATCGCCGGCCAGAAGCGGGCGTGTATTGCCTGAAGGGGCACTAGTTCGCGAAGTCGAAGGCCCAACCCCACACGACGATCCCCGTGAGGGCGAGCACGATGAAGAGCCAGAGCCAGTTCGAGAGCAGATAGCGGCCCCGCACCGTCGCAATGTAGCGCCCGTGCGCGGGGATGTCCGCAGTGGACGGCTACGCTCCCGGGCATGCTGAGCCCCGCCGTCGACAACCTCGTCGCGCAGCTCACGCGGCTGCCCGGGATCGGCAGCCGCACCGCGCACCGGCTCGCCTTCCACCTGCTCCAGGTGCCGAAGCAGGAGGCGCTCGCCCTGGCGGAGGCGATCGAGGACGTGAAGGAACGCGTCCGCTTCTGCCGCGAGTGCGGCAACCTCACGGAGGAGGACGTGTGCGCGATCTGCCTCGACGCGCGCCGCGACCACTCGACAATCTGCGTCGTCGAGCAGCCCGCCGACCTGCTCTCGGTCGAGCGGACCGCCGAGTACCGGGGCCTCTATCACGTGCTCGGCGGCTCGCTCTCCCCCCTCGACGGCGTCGAGCCGGAGAACCTGCGTATCGACGAGCTGCTCCGTCGCGTCGAGCGCAACGGCGTGCAGGAGGTCGTCCTCGCGACGAACCCGAACATGACGGGCGAGGCTACCGCCGCATACCTCGCCGACCGCCTGCGCGGGCGGGTCAAGGTCACCCGCCTCGCGAGCGGCCTCCCCGTGGGCGGGGACCTCGAGTACGCGGACGAGGTCACGCTCGGCCGGGCGCTCACCGGCCGCAGAGAAATGTGAAGAGCCGCAGGGAACCTCCGGTTCCCTGCGGAGAGGATGTGCTCCGCAGAGCGGACGCCGGCCAAGCCGGCGTACTCTGATCTGACGAGGGGCCGCGGGACCCGACAGCACGGCCGGTGGCGCCTTGGGCGTCCCCGGCCGCGTGGATCCCCGCCTCCGGCTAACGCTCCGCGTTAGCCTCCGGCGCTCGGGGTTGTTACGGGCGGCAGGATTCAGACCGGCGCCCACACCTACACTTGGTGTTGTGGCTACGACCCAGTACGAGACCGTTCCCGAGCTCTCGGCGCATGCGCACGAGCGCGACCTCGTCGTGATGAAGTTCGGCGGCTCGTCGGTCGCCGACACCGACAAGATCAAGGGCGTCGCGCGACGGCTCGTGGCGGCACGCGAGGCGGGCAGCCGGGTCGTCGGCGTCCTCTCGGCGATGGGCGACACGACGGACGAGCTGATCGAGCTCGCCCACCAGATCTCGGATCGCCCGCACCCGCGCGAGTACGACATGCTGATCTCGGTCGGCGAGCGCATCTCGAACGCGCTCTGCGCGATGGCCGTCCACGACCTCGGCCACGAGGCGATCTCGCTCACGGGCTCGCAGGCGGGGATCGTCACCGACACCGTGCACGGCAAGGCGAAGATCGTCGACATCCGCGCGCAGCGCATCCACGACGCGCTCAGCGAGGAGAACATCGTCCTCGTGGCCGGCTTCCAGGGCGTCTCGACGACGACGCACGACGTGACGACGCTCGGCCGCGGCGGCTCCGACACGACCGCCGTCGCACTGGCGGCGGCGCTCGGCGCCGAGACGTGCGAGATCTTCACCGACGTCGAGGGGGTCTTCACCGCCGATCCCCGGCTCGTCCCGGACGCGCTGAAGCTCCCGGCGGTGACCTACGAGGAGATGCTCGAGATGGCGGCCTCGGGCGCGAGGGTGATGGCGCTGCGCTCCGTGGAGTTTGCGCGCAGCTACGGTGTGAGGCTCCGCGTACGCTCGACCTTCGGCGAAGGCGAGGGCACGTGGATCGGCGAGGAGGACCCGGCGATGCTTGAGAAGGCGATCATCTCAGGAGTCACGCATGACACGTCCGAGGCGAAGGTCTCGATCCTCGGCGTGCCCGACCGGCCCGGCATCGCAGCGCTGGTCTTCCGCGCGCTCGCCGAGGCCGGCGTCAACGTCGACATGATCGTCCAGAACATGTCGCAGCACGGCGTCACCGACATCACGTTCACGCTGCCGAAGGCGGACCTGCCGATCGCCGAGCCGATCCTCGCGCGGACCGCGAAGGAGATCGGCGCCGCGGAGGTCGTCCAGGACCCCGAGATCGCCAAGATCTCGCTGATCGGCGCCGGTATGAAGAGCCATCCCGGCGTCGCTGCCGACATGTTCGCCGCCCTCGCCGAGGCGGAGATCAACATCGAGATCATCTCGACGTCGTCGATCCGGATCTCGTGCGTCGTACGCGCCGAGGACGTCGAGCGAGCGGTGCGCGCCGTCCACGACCGCTTCCGCGTCGTCGTCGAGGAGCGGGTCGGTGCCTGACGCCCGCATCGGCGTCGTCGGAGCGACCGGCGCGGTCGGCTCCGTCACGCTCGCGCTGCTCGCCGAGCGCGGCTACGCGAACGTGCGCGCCTTCGCGTCGGCCCGTTCGGCCGGCGGCTCCGTGAAGCTCGGCGCGCGGGAGCTGCCCGTCGAGGAGGCTACGCCGACAGTGCTCGCCGCCGGCGGCCTCGACCTCGCGCTCTTCTCCGTCGGCACGTCGGCCTCGCGCGAGCTCGTGCCGCATGCGGTGCGCGGCGGCGCCGTCGCGGTGGACAAGTCGGCGGCCTACCGACTCGAGCCGGGTGTCCCGCTCGTCGTCCCCGAGGTGAACGGCGAGCGCGCCCACGAGCACGAGGGCATCGTCGCGAACCCGAACTGCTGCACGATCCCGCTCACGTGCGTCCTGAAGCCGCTGCACGACGCGGCCGGACTGCGCCGCCTGCGCGTCTCGACGTATCAGTCCGTGTCGGGCGCGGGCGCGCGGCGGATGGAGGCGCTGCTCGCCGAGCCGCAGTCCGAGCACGACCTGACGATGGACTGGAGCTGGGACGGCGACGAGACCGACGAGGAGTCGAAGCTCCGCTCGGAGACCCGCAAGATCATGGAGCTGCCGGAGCTGCCGATCAGCGCGACGACGGTGCGCGTGCCGGTGCTCGTCGGGCACGCGGAGGCCGTCTGGGCCGAGTTCGAGGACGCGCTCTCGCCCGGGCAGGCCGCGGAGCTGCTGGCAGCCGCCCCGTCGGTGCGCGTCGTCGACGTGCCGAGCCCGAAGCAGGCCGCGCGGACGGACCAGGTGCTCGTGGGCCGCATCCGCCCCGACCGCGCGGGCGAGAACGGCCTCGCGCTCTTCCTCGCGTGCGACAACCTGATGAAGGGCGCCGCGCTGAACGCCATCCAGATCGCAGAGCTTCTCCTCGGGGGAACCCCTGGTTTCCCCGAGAGCCCCCTCCTCTACGCCTGACCTGAGGCGGATGCCGGCGAGCGCTCCGGCCGGAGCGCGGTCCGGCCTGCGTGCGCAACCGTGGTCGTGTCCCAGGAGGATCGGAGCCTAGCGTCGAACAGCGTGGTGCTGCGCATCCCGCCCCACGTGGATCCGCCCGGTCGTTAGCGCCGCTCCGCGTGCGCTAACGCCCGTCCTGTGAGGCGTGCTACGAGCTACGGGTTACCCCTCCTGCTCCTGGCCGGCGTCGAAGCCGGAGCGTAAGCCGGGTCGCAGACCGGCTTACGCGGAGGCGAACGCACGCGGGTCGGGACGCGCAGCAACACGACCCGCGCAACGCATCGCTTCGCCCCGGGGAACCAGGGGTTCCCCCGTGATTTACGGCCGCTGCGGCGCCGGCGCAGGGATGAACGCGTCGCGCACGACGCGCAGCACCTTCTCGCGCGCGCCCTCGAGCACCGGCTGGAGGCCGCCGAGCTCGAGCCGCGCGAGCTCGACGCGGCCGCTCGTCCGCACCGTGAGAAAGCCGAAGTCGGAGAGAAAGTCGTCCGGGAAGATCGTCTTGTGCACCAGGAACCGCTCGTACGCCGGCTCGCCGTCGGCGTAGCGATAGGCGAACGCCTCGAGCGCCCGCGCGCCGCGCTGGCGCGCCTCGCCGATCGCGGTGAGGAACAGCGACTGCATCACCCACGGCTTCGACGAGTCCGCCAGGTACGCGCACGTCACGAGCACGGCGTCGTCGCTCGGCGGCCCGGCAGGCAGCTCCGACGCGCGCGGGAAGAGCCCCGACGGCCCGTACTGCATCGACCCGAGCAGCCGGCCGTCGTCGTCGTGGTACACCGTTCCCCAGGCGCCCCACTCGTCCTCGGTTCCCTGGATCCAGCGGCGCTTGTCGACGCGGCGGCCGCTGCGCGACTGCCACCAGGTGCAGTCGTGGCAGACGGTCGGCGCCGTCTCCAGCGTCGCGCCGGTCAGGCCGGCGATGCGCGTGCTCATGGGCGCGAGCCGATCTCGTCGACGACGACGTCGACGGCGACCGGCTCGACGTCGGCCATGCGCAGCAGGTACTCGCGCACGCGCTGCTGAACCTCCCGGCCGAGGTCGACGATCGGC
Organism: Gaiellaceae bacterium; assembly: GCA_035623575.1. Lineage (GTDB taxonomy): Bacteria > Actinomycetota > Thermoleophilia > Gaiellales > Gaiellaceae > Palsa-739. Next base: position 8,308 of record DASPTD010000015.1, on the reverse strand, counting down.
GCTCCCCAGTCCACGGCCAGGTGCAGCTCGACACGCACCGCGCCGTCCTCGCCCCCGACGCGCACGCCGCGCCGTCCGGGCAGCGGGCTCTCGGCGAGGGCGCGCACTCCCTCCACCTCGCGCGCCGCGTCGGCCGCGTACCGCGCGAGGATGTCCGCGGAGATCGAGGCCTGGCCCTCCATCAGCCCGAACGTAGCACCAGCTCGGTCGCCTCGGGCCGGGCCGCGAAGCGGAAGGGGACGAACGTCGTCCCGAGCCCCGGCGACACATGCAGCGTCGCCGCCTCGCTCCGGTAGACCCCGCAGGCGTACGCAGCGGTGAGGTGCGCCAGGCGCACCTTGCCGCCGGGATACGGGATCGCGATCTGGCCGTCGTGCATGTGGCCGGCGAGCACGAGCTCGAACCGGCCCGGCTCGAGCCGGTCGAGCACGCGCGGAAAGTGGCAGAGCAGGATCCGCAGGTCGGCTTGGCGCGACAGCGCGTTCGGGTCGACCTTCTGCAGCCTGCGGACGATCATCCGCGGGTGGGCACCCGCGATCCAGACGCTGCGGCCTCGCAGCTCGACGAGCACGCCCTCGTCCCGGAGCAGCCTCGCCGGCTCGAGGCTCCGCAGGTTCGAGGCACGCGCCTTCGGGTCGCGCGAGATCGCCATGTCGTGATTGCCGAGCACCGCGAACACCGGCCCGGGCAGCCGCTCCACGAGCTCGCGCAGCCGCCGCTCGCCCCGCGGGTGCGTGAGCAGGTCGCCGGTGATCGCGACGAGGTCCGGACGCCGTTCGGCGACCCAGTCCACGGCCCGCTCGACCGCGAGCACACCGCGCGAGTGCACACCGAGGTGGAAGTCCGAGAGGTGCGCGACCCGCAGCCCGTCGAGCTCGACCGGCAGCCCGGGCAGCTCCAGCTCGAGCACGCGCAGCCGCACCCAGCCGGCCTCGAACCAGCCCCAGCCGAGGCCGGCGGCCGCAACCGCCCCCAGACGCAGTCCGGCGCGGCGCCCGAGAGCCACCGCGCCGGCATCCGTCCCTCCGTACCTCATGAGATGCCGGACGGCCCGGGAACTTGCGCGCCCGTCAGACTTCGAGCGGGGCGAGGGCCGGCCGGGGGTCGACGATGTGGCGCCTGAACTTCAACTCCGACTCCTCGACCCCGGCCGCCACGCCGACGAGCTGGGCGAGATGGAGGATCGGCAGCCCGAACTTCCGTCCCGTCGAGGCCTCGAGCTTCTGCTGCCAGGCGTCGAGCGAGAGGTGGCAGAGCGGGCACGGCGTCACCATCACGTCCGCACCCGCCTCGAGCGCCTGCTCGACGGGCTGGATCAGCTCGCCCATCGCCGTCTCCTCGCGCGCCTGGATGATCGGGAACCCGCAGCACTTGATCTTCGCGGGGTAGTCGATCGCCTCGCCGCCGCAGGCCTCGATGATCCGCTCGAGCGACCACGGCCGGTCGGGATCCTCGAAGCCCATGATCTTCGACGGCCGGAGGATCTGGCAGCCGTAGAAGGGCGCCACCTTCAGGCCCTTCAGGCCCTTGTGCGCCGCCTCCTTGAGCCTCTCGTAACCTTCGCCCTCGGCGATCTCCCAGAGCAGGTGTCGCACATCGACGTCGCCGCTGTACGCGGGCACGCCGACGGCGCGCAGGTTCTCGTTCACGCGCGCGCGCAGCGTGTCGTCGCCCTTGAGCATGAAGTTCGCCTGACGCAGGTTGAGCGTGCACACGTTGCAGACGGTGAGCAGCGTGTCGGAGCCGGTCGCCTCCGCATACGCGAGGATGCGCGCGTTCAGGTGGAGGTAGTAGTCGGGCTCCGCCTCGTGGATGTCGCCGGCGCCGCAGCACGTCACCGACTCGAGCTCGACGAGCTCGAGTCCGACGCGCGGCGCGAGCGCCTGCGTCGACGTGTCCAGCTCCTTCGCCGACAGCGAGGCGAGACACCCCTTGTAGTACGCGACCCGCTTCATGTCGTCTCCTCCTCCTCGCCGGGGAGATAGGGCTTCGGGAACGAGCCGGGCCCGTACGGATCGCGGCCGGCCTGGTAGCCGTGCCCCAGGCGCGCGAGCGCATGCTCCCCTTGCACGTGCCCGAGCGCACCCTGGCGATCCTGTTCGCGGACGAGCTTGTGCAGGTTGCGCGCCTCGTCGACGTCCTCGGCGACATGCGGCGGAAACGAGATCCCCGCCTTGTTGTGCGTCATCAGGTTCATCGCGAACTTCATCTGCTTCACGGTGGACACGATCCCTTGCGTCTTCGGCACGAGCTCCGTCTCGCGCAGCCACCCCGTCGTCTCGCTCGAGCGTACGAACCACTTCGCGTGCTTTGCGCCCATGTCACGATCGATCCCGTTGCGGATCGCCTCGGCGCCGAGCTTGGCGATCGCGTCGCGCGGGTCGACGCCCTTGGGGCAGCGCTCGTTGCAGAAGAAGCACCGCGTGCACTCCCAGATCCCGTGCTCGCCGCTGTACTGCTCGAGCCGCTCGACGGTCGCGCCGTCGCGCGGGTCGCCGACGAAGCGCATCCCCTTCGCGAGTGCCTGCGGCCCGAGGAACTCCGGGTCGGACTCCATCGCGTTGCACTCCGAGACGCAGCAGCCGCAGTTCACGCAGAGCGCCTCCTTGTGGATCACGTTCATGCGCTCCTGGGTGATCCGGTACTCCTTCTCGTCCTCCGGCCGTTCGTAGCCCGGCTGGAGATACGGCTTCATCGCCTTGAACTTCTGCCAGAACGGCTCCATGTCGACGACGAGGTCCTTGACGATCGGCAGGTTGCCCATCGCCGAGATCACCGGCACACGGCCCGCCTGCGCGATCTCGTACATGCGCGTCTTGCACGCGAGCACCGCGGCGCCGTCCATGCGCATCCCGCACGAGCCGCAGATCATCATGCGGCAGCTCTTGCGGTAGCCGAGCGTGCCGTCGATACGATCCTTGACGATGTCGAGGCAGTCGAGGAGCGTCGCCTCCTCGGGTGCGTCGAACTCGTACTCCTTGAGCGCACGCTCGCCGCTCGTCGCGTCGTAGCGCCAGACCTTCAGTGCGACCTGCACGCGGTCAGCCTCCCAGTCCGGGTAGGGATCCGGTCGAGGTGAGAGTCTGCGCCGCGGGCGGGACGGCCACCTTCACCGACTCGCCGAAGCCGGAGAGATCGGCCGTCAGGGTGATGGCCGACTTCTTGGTGCCCGACCCGGTCGCGATGCGCACGCGCACACGGTGCACGTACCCGTCGCCGCCGACCCACGCGTCGTACACGCTCGGCGCCCCCGAGCTCCCGGCCGGCAGCTTCGACAGGTCGATGCTTGCGCGGTAGTGCGTCGTCGAGACGCCGTCGACCTGCTCCGAGCCGACCTTCGTCGCCCCCTTCAGGCTCTGGAGCGCGGCGAGCAGCTGGGTCGGATCCTGGGACAGCAGCGTGTTCAGATTCAGCCCCTGCGCCGCACCGGCCTTCGCGAGGTCGAGCTTCAACCAGGACTTCCCGGCGGGCAGGAGCGCGGCGAAGAGCGACGACTTCAGGTACATGTCGGTGCTGCTGAGCACCGCGTCGATCGAGGCGGAGATCCCGGCGGCGGAGAAGTCGACGTGGAGGGAGCCGACGCGCCCCTTGTTGTCGAAGTCGCCGGCTCCGGTCACGACGATCTGCTGGCCCGAGGCCGAGCCGCCGGCGTTGAGGGTCAGATGCTCGCTGCCGGCGGACGCCGTCTTCTTGGCGGCGCTCTCGACGACGGCGAGCGCCGCGGGGCCGCCGCTCGCGCTCGGCGCCTTCGACTTCGAGGAGCTGCCGCACGCCGCCGCCGCGAGCGGGAGCGAGGCCAGGACGAGCGCGACAGCCAACCGGCGCATCAGTACTTCCTCTCCTGAGGCTCCCACTTCGTGAACCGCACAGGTTTCGTCGAGAGCTGCGGACCGCCGTCGCGCCAGTGGACGATCGAATGGTGCAGGAAGTTCTCGTCGTCGCGGTCGGGATAGTCGTACGGGCGCGAGTGCGCGCCGCGGCTCTCCTTGCGCACGATTCCCGCAGTGACCATGCAGAGAGCGGTGTCGAGCAGGTTCCCGAGCTCGATCGCCTGCGTGAGGTCGCTGTTGAACACGCTGCCCTTGTCCTCGACGTGGACGTGCGCGTAGCGCTCGCGAAGCCCGTCGATGATCTCGACCTGGCGCACCATCTGCTCCTCGCGCCGGAAGACGGCGAAGTTCTGCAGCATCGACTCGCCGAGCTCGTCGCGGATCTTCCACGGGCGCTCGCCCGTGTCGCGGTCGAGCAGCTCCCGCAGCTGCCGCTCCGCATCGCGCTCGAGCGAGTCCGGAACGTCGATCGTCGTGTGCGAGAGCGCCCAATCGGCGGCGGCGCGGCCGGAGCGGCGGCCGAAGGTGATCGTCTCCATGAGCGAGTTGCCGCCGAGCCGGTTCGCGCCGTGCACCGAGACGCACGCACACTCGCCGGCCGCGTAGAGCCCGGTCAGCTCGGTCGCGCCGTCGCTGTCGGTCTCGATGCCGCCCATGTGGTAGTGCGCACCCGGGCGCACCGGGACCGGCTCGTAGATCGGGTCGACGCCGGCGAACGTCATCGAAAGCTCGCGCGAGCCGGGCAGCCGGTCGAGGATCTTCTCGGCACCCAGATGGCGCATGTCGAGCATCACCGAGCCGTTGATCCCGCGTCCCGCGTCGATCTCGGTCTGCTCGGAGCGCGAGACGACGTCGCGCGAGGCGAGCTCGAGCGCGTTCGGCGCGTACTTCTGCATGAAGCGCTCGCCGTCCTTGTTGAGCAGGTAGGCGCCCTCGCCGCGGCAGCCCTCCGTAAGCAGGATTCCGGTCGGGTAGAGCGTCGTCGGGTGGAACTGCATGAACTCCATGTCCTTCAGGGGCACGCCCGCGTGAAGCGCCATCGCGGTGCCGTCGCCGGTGCAGGCGTATGCGTTCGTCGTCACGCGGTACTGCCGGCCGGCCCCGCCGGTGGCCAGGACGACGGTCTTGCCGCCGATTGTCTTGAGGCCCCCGTTCAGCAGGTCCCAGCAGATGACGCCCTGGCAGCGGCCGTCGTTGACGACGAGCTGCCACGCGAAGAACTCCTCGTACACCTTGATGTCGCGCTTGCACACCTGCTCGTAGAGCACCTGGATGAGAACATGCCCGGTGATGTCCGCGGCGAAGATCGTGCGCGGCGAGCCGGCCGCGCCGAACGGGCGCTGGGCGAGCTTGCCGTCCTCGCGGCGTGAGAAGAACGCGCCCCAGTTCTCGAGCTGGTAGATGTCGCCCGGCGCCTCGCGTGTGAAGATCTCGATCGAGTCCTGGTCGCCGAGGTAGTCGGACCCCTTGACCGTGTCGTACGCGTGGGTCTCCGGGCTGTCCTCGGCCGCGTTTCCGAGCGCCGCGTTGATGCCCCCTTCGGCCGCGCCCGAGTGCGAGCGCGTCGGGTGGAGCTTCGAGACCATGGCGACGTCCGCACCCGCATCGTGCGCTTCGATGGCGGCGCGCATGCCGGCACAACCGGCGCCGACGACGAGGACGTCATGCTCTGCGATCAACGCTTCCCCACGCTATCTCACGGGCCGGACCGGCGGCGTCAGACCCTCGGCCCCGCCTCTGCGAGAGACGGGTCGGCGAACTTCTCGAAGTTGTCGCGGAACATCCGCGCGAGCTCCCGCGCCCTCCGGTCGTACGCCTCCGGGTCGCGCCAGGTCGACCGCGGCTCGAGCAGCCTCGACTCGACGCCGGGCACCTCGACCGGCACCTGGAAGCCGAAGACCGGGTCGGTACGGTAGCGCGCGCCCTCGAGCCCGCCGGCGAGCGCCGCGTGCAGCAGCGCGCGCGTGGCGGCGATCGGCATCCGCTCGCCCTCGCCGAACGGGCCGCCCGTCCAGCCGGTGTTCACGAGCCACACCGCGGAGCCGTGCTCGGCGAGCTTGCGTCCCAGCATCTCCGCGTACACGCGCGGCGGCTGCGGCAGGAACGGGGCGCCGAAGCACGTCGAGAACGTCGGCTGCGGCTCCGAGACGCCGATCTCGGTGCCGGCGAGCTTGGCCGTGAAGCCGGAGAGGAAGTAGTAGAGCGCCTGCAGCCGGTCGAGCCGGGCGAGCGGCGGCAGGATCCCGAACGCGTCCGCCGTCAGCATCACGATGGAGGCCGGGTGTCCGGCGCGCTTTTCCGGGTGCGCGTTCGCGATCTGCTCGAGCTTGTAGGCGGCACGTGTGTTCTCCGTCTTGGACGCGTCGTCGAGGTCGAGTCGGCCGTACTCGTCGATCACGACGTTCTCGAGAATCGTCCCGAACGTGCGCGTCGTCCTGTAGATCTCGGGCTCCGCGCTCGGCGACAGGCGGATCACCTTCGCGTAGCAGCCTCCCTCGATGTTGAAGACGCCGCCGACGCCCCAGCCGTGCTCGTCGTCTCCGATCAGCTCGCGCTCCGGATCCGCGGAGAGCGTGGTCTTGCCAGTGCCGGAAAGGCCGAAGAAGATCGCCGCCCGGCCGTCCCGGCCGACGTTCGCCGAGCAGTGCATCGGGAAGACGCCCTCGAGCGGCAGGCGATCGTTCATGACGGTGAAGATCGACTTCTTGATCTCACCGGCGTAGAAGGTGCCGCCGACGAGCACCTCCGAACGTGACGGGTGCAGGACGATGAACGTGCCGGTGCGCGTGCCGTCCTCGTCGGGATCCGCTTCCAGCGCCGGCGCGTGCAGAACGAGCGCCTGCGGCACGAAGCGGGGCAGCTCCTCCGGCATCGGGTCGATGAACATCGTCTTCGCGAACAGCGCGTGATAGGGGTGCGTCGTGACGACGCGAACCGCTATCCGGTGCTCCCGATCGGCGCCGGCGAACGCGTCGACGACGTAGAGCGTCGCCTCGGTGGACAGATGTGCGGTGACCTTGTCGCGGAGCCGCTCGAACGCGTCCTCGGCGAACTCCTGGTTGCCCTCCCACCAGATCCGCCCCTCGGAGCCCGACTCGCGCACGACGAACTTGTCCCTCGGCGAGCGGCCGGTGTGGCGGCCCGTGTCGACGACGAGCGCCCCGCCCTCGCCGATGCGGGCCTCGCCGCGGGCGATCGCATGCTCGTAGAGGAGCGAGGTCGAGGGACTCCAGACGATGCGGCCGCTCCCGGCGATTCCGTGGCCCGAGAGGTCCACGCGGCCACGCACGTCCATCGCGGTCATCGGCCGTATGGTATTCGCCATGAGCGCTGGGCGGCTTCGGGAGGCGCTACGGGCCTTCGGTCATGGGAACCGGCTGCGCATGCTCCGCGACACGTGGCACTGATTCCGTTCGCACGACGACCGCGACGCAGACGAGCACGAGCACGGCACCGGCCCCGATCGTCCACGTCAGCGACTCGTGCAGCACGATGGCGCCGAGCGCGATCGCGACGACCGGGTTCACGTAGGCGTACGTCGCCACCCTGCCGAGCGGCGCGTTGTCGAGCAGCCACGTGAACGCGGTGTAGCCGACGAGCGAGCCGAAGGTGACGAGGTAGATCCAGCCGCCGATCGAGCGGGCGGAGAAGGCGGCGAAGTGCGGGTGCGTCGTCGCGAGCCCGATCGGCAGCAGGAGCGCTCCGCCGACGAGCATCTCGATCGACGCCGCGGTGAAGGCGTCGGTCGGCAGCGGCAGCCGGCTCGAGAGGAAGGCGCCGGTCGCCCACGTCGCCGACGAGGCGACGACGAGCAGCAGCCCCCACAGCGGCGCGCCCCCGCTCGGCCTGACGAGCAGCACCAGCCCGCCGAAGCCGGCGGCGACGCCGGCGAGCGCGCGGGTGGGCGGACGGTCGCCGGTGGCCGTGCGCAGGAGGACGACCCAGAGCGGCACGGCGCCGATGATCAGCGACGACAGCCCCGTCGCGACGTGCCGCTCGGCGATGAACAGGAGTGCGTTGGCGCCCGGCAGGAGCACGCCGACCAGCGCCGCCGCGCGGAGCTCCGGCCACGTGAGGTGGAACGCGCGAGAGCCGCGTCGCCAGAAGGCGACGGCGGCCATCAGCAATCCCGCCGCGATGAAGCGGGTGCTGACGGCGAACAGCGGCGGGATCGTCTCGCCGGCGAGCTTGATCCCGAGGTACGTCGAGCCCCAGATCACGTAGACCGTCGAGAGGGCGATCCAGACGCGGGTGCGATGGCTCACGCTCCAACACTGCCCTATGCCGCAGAGGCTGCGGGCGGCGTGCGTCGAATCCTGCTGCGTGGACGCCCGCACGGCCGCAGCACGCTTTCTCGACTCCCCGGCGCTCTCGGACGGCACGCGGCGCGCCTATCGCGTCGACGTCGACGAGTTCTGCGACTGGCTCGCGGCGCGCGGCACCGGGCTCGACGACGTCGACGTCCGCGTCCTCGTCGA
>DASPTD010000011.1:0-8862 GCA_035623575.1 Gaiellaceae bacterium | reverse complement strand
GACGAGCTTCTCGTCGTCGAGCACGTGCAACGTCGCGAGCCCGGCCGCCATCGCGAGCTCGTTCGGCGCGAAGGTCGAGCCGTGCGACACGGCGTGCTCCATCGAGTCGAACACGGCCTCGTGCACGGCGCGCGACATGAGGAGCGCGCCGACCGGCACGTAGCCGCCCGAGAGCGACTTCGCGACGGGGACGAGGTCCGGCTCGAGCCGCCAATGCTCGAGCGCGAACATCGTGCCGGTGCGGCCGAAGCCGGTCTGCACCTCGTCGACGCAGAAGAGCGTGCCGTGCTCGCGGCAGAGCGCCTGCGCCCCCTCGAGGTAGCCGTCCGGGGGCAGGTTCGCGCCCTTGCCCTGGATCGGCTCGATGAGGAAGACGGCGACGTCCTCGCGCCGGAGCTGCTCCTCGAGCGCGTCGAGGTCGCCGAAGGGCACCCGCTCGAACCCGGGCAGGAGCGGCCCGAAGCGGTCGGTGAACTCGGGGTTGCCGTTGGCCGAGAGCGAGCCGAGCGTGAGCCCGTGGAAGCCGTGGTCGGCCGAGATCACACGGCCGCGCTTCGTCGCCGCGCGGCCGAGCTTCAGCGCCGCCTCGACCGCCTCGGTGCCGCTGCTCGTGAAGAGGCAGCGCTCGAGGCGTGCCGGCACCCGCGCGAGCAACGCCTCCGCGAGCAGGCCGGGCAGCGCGGTGACGCCCATCGCGAGCATGCCGGGCGTGTCGAGCTCGAGCGCCTGCTGAAGCGCGGCGCGGACGCGCGGGTTGTTCCGTCCGACGTTGTACATCCCGAAGCCGCCGAGCATGTCGAGATAGCGATTGCCGCCCTCGTCCCAGAGATACGCGCCTTCGGCGCGCGCCCAGGTGCGGTCGAAGTCGATCGTGCGCAGCACGCGCACGAACTGCGGATTGATCGAGCGCGCCCAGCGATCGAGATCGTCGTCGCCACGACCGTCGAGCACGGCCTTCAGGTCGAAGTGGCCCACGACCTGGAATGTACCTCCGTTACAGCACGCGTCCGTTCGCCGGCTCGAGCGGGAGCCCAGCTCGAGCCCAGCGCTGCATGCCCCCGGAGAGGTTCTCGACCTCGTAGCCGGCTCGCCTGAGCGTCCGGGCAGCAACAGCGCTGCGGTGGCCACTGCGGCAGACGGTGATGAGCGTTCGGTCGCGAGGCATCCCGCCGATGCGCGCGGTCAGCTCGTGGAGCGGTACGTGGACAGCGCCGCGGATGCGCCCGGTCTTCCACTCGCGCCGCGTGCGGACGTCCACGACGACCGCCTGCTCGTTGCGGAGCCGATCGGCCGCCTGCTGCGGGTCGACGCTCGGAACGCGCGTGAAGGGACCCACCGGTCAGGCTCCCGCGACGCGGTCGACGACGGCGGCGAGACGGGCGCGGACTTCGACGGCGACCGGGCCGAGCTCGCCGCTGCCGACGATCGAGAGCATCCGCTCCGCGTCGACCGCTGAGACGTGCGTCGTGCCATCGCGGGCATAGACGACGACGTTGCACGGCAGCAGCACGCCGAGCTCGGGCTCGGCCTGAAGCGCGCGGTGCGCGAGCGGCGGGTTGCACGCGCCGAGAATCGTGTACGGCTCGCCGTCGACGCCGAGCTTCGCCTTCATCGTGGCCTGCACGTCGATCTCGCAGAGGACGCCGAAGCCGTCCGCCTTCAGCTCTTCGCGAACGCGCTCGACCGCCTCGACGAACGACAGGCTCGTCGTCGCGCTCAGCGTGTAGCCGGTTGCAAGCACTCGCATTCCTCCTCCAGACAGCGGCGGCGCGCTTTCGCCGCTTTCAGTCTGTGCGCCTCCGCTCCGGCGGGCTCCTCGAACTGGTCGTCGAGGTATGCGCCGATCGCGTCCTCGCCGACGAGCGCCGGGATCACGTCGGAGCCCGTCGCCGCGAGCAGCGCGGTGCGCTCCTTCCGCACGACCGGCACCTGCCGGATCGCATAGTCGACGCCGAGCTCGGTGAGCCGCTCCCGGACGCGCCGCGACGCGGGACACCATTCCGTCTGCCAGAGCTCGAGCATCAGCGGACGCCTCGGCCGATGAGCCCGTCGAGTGCGCGCAGCTGCTCCTGGAGCGAGCCGCAGACCTGCTCGCAGAGTGCGAAGACCCCCTCCTCGGCGATCCGGTAGTGGACGTGCGTGCCCTCCTTGCGGCGCGCGAGGATGCCGGCGTCCGCGAGCAGGACGAGGTGCTTCGAGACGTTCTGCTGCGACGCGCCGACGGCGTCGGCGAGGTCGGTGACCGTCGCCTCCCCGCCGTCACGCAGCCGGTCGAGCAGCCGGATCCGCATCGGCTCCCCGATCACCCGAAAGCGGCGGGCGATCAGCTCGGCGAGGTCTTCGGGCAGGGGGTGAGGAAGCAGCACGGGAATAAACTGTTTAGTTGTATAGTTGTAGACTAGCAGAGAGGAAAGCGATCGCAAAGGAGTGACCGGAATGGAGCTGGACATCACCACGGAGACGTTCGAGCAGGAGGTGCTCGCGCGCTCGCACGAGCTGCCCGTCGTCGTCGACTTCTGGGCAGCGTGGTGCGGCCCGTGCCGCATGCTCGGCCCCGTGCTCGAGCGCGAGACGGCGGAGCGAGAGGGCCAGGTCGTGCTCGCGAAGGTCGACGTCGACGCGAACCCCGAGCTCGCCGCGCGCTACGACGTCCGCGGCATCCCGGCCGTCAAGGCCTTCCGGAACGGCGCCGTCGCCGCCGAGTTCGTCGGTGCGCAACCGCCGGCCAGGGTCGCGGCATTCCTCGACGAGCTGTCCGCCCCGTCGGCGGCAGAGACGCTGCTCGACGAGCTGCGCACGACGGGCGAGCTGCCCGAGGTCGTCGCCGCCTTCGAAGCGGGCGATCACGAACGCGCGCTCAACCTGCTGCTGGACGAGATCCAGGAGGGCGACCAGGCCCACCGGGATCGGATCCGCGTGCTGATGGTGGCGTTCTTCGGCCACCTCGGACACGAGCACCCGCTGACCGCGCACTACCGGCGGCGGCTCGCGGCCGCTCTGTACTAGACAAGCGTCGCGCAGCGTCCCTCGCGCAGGCACTCCTGCGCGTTCCGGCGCGCGAGCGTCAGCACGAACGATCGCACCGGCACGTCGTCGTACGGCTCGAGCATCAGGTCGACGCAGGCGCGGATCTCCTCACCGGACTTCTCCTCCCCGAACTCCTCGACGAGCGAGGGTAGGAGCCGCCGCAGGCGCGTCGCATGCGCGGTGCGGTCGTCGCGGATCGCGTCGATCCGCTCTTCGGCCAGCTCCCTGACCTTCTGCTGCAGCAGGTCGCGAATCGGCCGCGTCTCCACGAGCGTGAGGCCGGCCGGGTCGGGGATCTGCCAGTCCTCGACCATCGTCGGGACGTAGGGGCAGGCACCGCCGCAGCCGAGCGTGATCGCCCAGTCCGCATGGAGCTGCATCTCGAGGTCGAGCTTCTTCGGGTGCCGGCCGGCGACGTCGATGCCGACCTCGGCCATCGCCTCGACGACATTCGGCCAGACCCGGTCGGCGGGCTCCTGCCCCGCCGACTCCGCGCGCACGTCCGCGGGCGCGTAGCGCTCGAAGAACGCCTGCGCCATCTGCGAGCGGCCGGCGTTGTGGGTGCAGACGAAGAGCACGTACTTCATCGCTCATTCCTCCTGAGCTGGCTTCGCGTCGAGCTCGTCGACGAGCTCGGCGACACGGTGGGAGACGGCGTCGCGGATCGCCCGCACCTCGTCGAGCGGGCGCCCCTTCGGATCGGGCAGGTTCCAGCTGATGTAGCGCTTGCCGGGAACGACCGGGCAGGCGTCGTCGCAGGTCGCGACGACCACGTCGGCCCAGTCGATGCGCTCGGCGTCGAGCAGGTGAGGGACGTGGTCGGACGCGTCGATCTCGAGCTCCTGCAGCGCCTCGAGCACGACCGTGTGCGCGGCAGCGCCCGGCGCACTGCCGGCCGAGAGCGCCTCGTGCCTGCCTGCGGCCGCACGGCGGAAGAGACGCTCTGCCATCACCGAGCGGCCGCCGTTCGCGACGCAGACGAAGAGGACGCGACTCACGCGGGTTGGCGCTCCCCGCGCACGAACTGGTAGGCGAGGCCGCCGACGGACGCGCCGAGGACGGGCGCCACGATGTACAGCCAGAGCGCGTGCAGGTCGCCGGAGACGAGCGCCGGTCCGAGCGAGCGCATCGGATTCATCGACGCGCCGCTGATCGGTCCGCCGACCATCGCGTCGAGGCCGATCGTCCCGCCGATCGCGATCGCGGCCGCCTCCCCGACCGCGCGCGTGTCGGTGGCGACAGCGAGGATCACGAACATCAGGAACACCGTGAGCACGAGCTCCCAGAGGAACGACTGGCCCTCGGATCCGGACGGCAGGGTCGCGCCGATATGGGCAACGTCGCCGAGCGAGCCGCGCAGGAGCGCAGCCGCGGAGAGCGCGCCGGCGAATTGCGCGACCCAGTAGGCGAGCGCGCGTCTCCACGGGAAGTGGCGTGTGAGAGCAAACGCGAACGTGACCGCGGCGTTGAAATGCGCGCCGGAGACGTGCCCGACCGCGTAGATCATCGCCATGATCACGAGCCCGAAGGTGAGCGCGACGCCCACGTGTCCGAGCGCATGCGTCTTCGCGTCGACCATCACCGCCCCCGCCCCGGCGAAGACGAGCGCGAACGTGCCGATCGCCTCCGCGACGAGCGCGCGCGCGAGCGGGACCCGCGGCATCAGCCCTTGCGTGCCTTGACGATCGCGCTGTGCATCCCGTCGGCGACGAGGTGCGTGAACTCCACCGTGACGTCCACGAATCCGGCCGCCTCGAGGCCGGCGACGTACTCTCCCTGCGAGAGCGCGCCGGCGATGCAGCCGACGTAGCTCCCGCGTTTCGCCCGTTCCTCGGGGGTGACGCGGTCCTCGGCGACGATGTCGGCGATCCCGATCCGGCCGCCCGGTCTGAGCACACGCGCCGTCTCCGAGAGCACCGCCGCCTTGTCGGTGGAGAGATTGACGACGCAGTTCGAGATGACGACGTCGACCGACTCCGCCGGCAGCGGGATCGCCTCGATCACGCCCTTCAGGAAGTGGACGTTGGCCACGCCCGCAGCGCGCGCGTTCTGCCCTGCGAGCGTGAGCATCTCGTCGGTCATGTCGAGCCCGTAGACGGTGCCGGCCGGCCCGACCCGCTTCGCCGAGAGGATGACGTCGATGCCGCCGCCCGAGCCGAGGTCGAGCACGGTCTCACCCTCGTGCAGCGCCGCGACCGCCGTCGGGTTGCCGCAGCCGAGCGAGGCGAGCGCCGCCGCGTCGGGGAGCTCGCCGCGCTGCTCGATCGTGTACAGCGACTCGGCGAAGTCGGCGCTCGCGCGATCGTCACCGCAGCAGTCGCCGTCGCCGCAGCCGCAGCCGTCGCCGTCGGCCGCCGCCCTCGCCGCTGAGGCATAGCGCTCCCTGACCCGCTCGCGCAGGGTCTCGGCAGTCTCGGTGCTCATCACACGACCTCCGGAATCCGGACGAGGCTCGCGAGCCGCGCGACCGCCTCCGCGTCGAGGGAGAAGTAGGCCCACTTGCCGCGCTGCTCGCGCTCGAGCAGACCGGCGTCCGTGAGCTTCTTGAGGTGATGGCTCACGGTCGCCTGGGTGAGGCCGAGCGCGGGAATGAACTCGCACGCGCACACGGCGTCGTCACGCGTGGCGAGCAGGTTGACGATCTTCACGCGGGCCGGATCCGCCAGCGCCTTGAAGAGCCGCGCGTCGGCGTCGGCCTCGTCGTCGGCGAGCAGCGCGGCCCCGAGCGGCGCGCAGCAGTCGAGCAGGTCGAGCCGTTTCATATCGACGTATATCGTAACGATGATCGTCGATACGTGTCAAGCCGGCCCTGTGTGCCGAAAGAGTGTCAACTCTCGAAAGGACACTTTCGCGACCGGCGGCGGCCCGGTACCAAGGACGGACTTCGTCCTCTTCGATCGGAGCTGCCCATGCACAGGATCCGCCTCCTTGCCACCCTTCTCCTCACCGGCGCGCTGCTCACCGCCGCGGTCGCCCGCGGCGCCACCGCGAACGTCGTCGTCAGCCAGCTCTACGCGGGCGGCGGCAACAGCGGCGCCACCTTCACGAACGACTTCGTCGAGCTCTTCAACCGCGGGAGCGGCGCCGTCGACCTGACCGGCTGGACGGTCCAGTACGCGACCGCCGCCGGAACGACGTGGCAGACGACCGCCCTCTCCGGCTCGATCGAGCCGGGGCGGCACTTCCTCGTCCAGCTCGCCTCGGCCGCGGCCGTCGGCGCGGCTCTGCCCGTCCCCGACGCGACGGGAACGACCAACCTCGCCGCCTCCGGCGGAAAGGTCGCGCTCGTGAGCGACGGTTCGGCCCTCGCCTGCGGCGCGTCGGCCGGCAGCTGCTCGGCGAACCCGCTCCTGCAGGACCTGGTGGGCTGGGGCACGGCGGCGGACTACGAGGGCGCCGGGCCCGCGCCGGCGCTGAGCAACACGACCGCCGCCGTGCGCACCGACGCCGGCTGCGCGGACACCGGCTCGAACGCCGACGACTTCACGGAAGCAGCGCCCGCGCCCCGCAACTCGACCGCCGCAGCCGTCTCGTGCTCGGCCGGGCCGCCGCCGGCGACGGGCCTTTCCGCCTCCGCCGGTGTGAGCGCTGACGTCCAACCCGTGCTCTCGCTCGCGCTCGACCACCCGAGCCTGAGCTTCGGGAACGTGGTCGCCGGACAGACGCCGGCCGCGATCTCCGAGGGCGTCACGGTCGTGAGCAACGACGCGGCCGGCTATGCGTTGACGGTGCACCGCTCCGCGTTCGTCCCGGCAGATCTGCCGCTCGGGATCTCCTCCGGATCCGGCGCGCTCGCTCCGATCCCGATCGCGCCGGTCGCCGACCTGCTCCTCGGGACGGCCTCGGCGCAGAGTGCCGCCGCGGGCGACCGCTGGCCCACGAGCGTCGGATTCACGGCGCCGATTCCGGCGGTCGGTCCCGGGCACTACACGGCGACGATCACCTTCACGGTGATCGGCCGGTGATCGCGCCCGCCGCCGCCGCCCTCTCCGCGTTGCTGCTCGCGCCCGCTTCGCCGGGCGCGGGCGCCGCGCGGGCGCCGGCCTCGCTGACGGCGGCGCCGTCCCGCCTCGCGCTCTTCGGCAGCGCCGGCCAGACGATCCGCGTCACGAACTCGGGCGGCGACCCGATCGTCGTCGACGTCGCGCCGGCGGGCTTCGCGCTCAACCTGCGCGGCCGGCCGCGGATCGTGCCGCGGACCGCGGCGGCCGCCGCCTCGTGGCTCTCGATCCGGCCGCGCCGGCTCCGCCTGGAGCCCGGGCGGGCGGCGTTCCTCGCCGTCTCCGCTGCGCTCCCGCCCCGGGCGGCACCCGGCGACCACGCGGCGCTCGTGCTCCTGACGACGCGGCCCCGTCGCGGCGCCGGTCTCGCGATCCGGATGCGGATCGGGATCGTCGTCGTCGTGCGCGTCCCGGGAGCAATCGTGCGCCGGCTCGAGGTGCGCCAGCTGCGCGTCCGGCGGCAGGGCGCGAGACGTCTGCTCGAGCTCTCGGTCGCGAACCGGGGCAACGTGAGCGAGCGACTCGAGCCGGGCCGCGTGCGCGTCACGTTCCTGCGGCGAGGGCGGGTCGTAGCGAGGCTGCGGGCGCCGGAGCGGGAGCTGCTGCCGCGCACGGCGGGCATCGACGAGTTCCGCTACCGCGGTCCGCTGCGCGGCTGGGTGACCGCCGTCGTCGAGGTCACATCCTCGGAGCGCGGAGCGCACGCGTTGAGTCGGACGTTCAGGATCCGGCTGTAGCGGGGGTCGGGTGATCGCGGGCAGGGCACCGCAACGCCGTGCCCCACGCACGGCTGGACCGCGGGCGCCGCGTCCTAGACTGAGACCGACCCGCCCCCGTAGCTCAGTGGATAGAGCAGCGGTTTCCTAAACCGCGTGCGCAAGTTCGATTCTTGCCGGGGGCACTCGAAACCTCCCTGCTCAGAGGGCGATTCCTTCCCCAGCGTGCGTAGTCCTCCGAGGCTCGCCGAACGGAGAACCACCTCCGAAATCGCGAGCTACGAGCGCCCACGACGCTTGGTTAAGCCGCGGAGCTCGGCCTGCAAGCGGTTCTAGAGACCGCGTGCAGCAAACGATCGCAGGGGTTCTCAACGTTGCCTGGTTACAACCGTTCAGCGAGCGACGCGACAGTAGCGTTGCGTTGTGCCTGTGCCGGAGAGAGGGACGTGGCCCCTCGTGAACGGCGGTCGTGGACGAGGTTAGGATCGCTCTTGTGCGCCGCCTGGTTGTTCTGGTCTGCGCGATGGCGGTTGTCGAGACGGTGTTCTATTCGGCGCTGGCGCCGTTGTTGCCGACGCTCAAGGAGCACATGGGGCTCTCGAAGGCGCAGGTGGGTCTTCTGGTGGCGATGTACGCGGTTGGGCTTTGTGTGGCGGCGGTGCCGGTCGGGCTGCTCGCTTCGGGTGCCGGTGTGAAGCGGTCGGCGCTGGCTGGCTTGGTCGGGTTGGCGGCGACGAGTGTCGCCTTCGGCCTCGCCGATCGCTTCTGGGAATTGCTTGTGACGCGGTTGTTGCAGGGCGCGGCCGGTGCGCTCTGCTGGGCGTCGGGGATCGCCTGGCTGGTCGAGGTTGCGCCGCGCACCCGGCGCGGCGAGATGATCGGCCTCTTCTCGGGTGCTTCTGCGGCTGGCGCGGTGCTCGGCCCTGTGGTTGGCGGTGCGGCCGCGCTGATCGGCCGCGCCGGCGCATTCGCGGCTGTGGCCGGGTTCGCGATGCTGGTTGCGCTTGCCAGCTCACGGCTTCCCCGTCCAGCCGCCGGTAAGCAGCAGCCGCTCGCACTGGTTCGCAAGGCACACGCCTCTCGCGATCTCTGGGGCGGCCAGTGGCTCGTATGCCTGC
>DASPTD010000004.1:0-13117 GCA_035623575.1 Gaiellaceae bacterium | reverse complement strand
CACGTGAAGTTCAAGGAGAAGTACGGGCTGCCGTTCACGCTCCTCGCCGACCCCGACCACACGGTCGCCGAGACCTACGGCGTCTGGGGCCGGAAGAAGTACATGGGCAACACGTTCCTCGGCGTGAAGCGGTCGACGTTCGTGATCGGCGCCGACGGCAACGTGACGAAGGTGATGCACGACGTGAAGCCGGCGAACCATGCCGACGACGTGCTCGCCGCGCTCGGCGCGTAGGCCTGCGTCCTAAATCCCCCGTCCGGGGGAGAGGCCGTACCGCATTCGGGGGGTGCCCCGCTCCAACCTCGGAGAGAGGATCGCCAGAAGGGCGGCTAATGCAACTCCTTCTCAGCGATCCGGCGTACACCGACCGCTTGGCCTCGTTTCTGCGAAGCCTCGGCCAGCGGCCGCACGTGACCGGACCGAACAACCTCGAGCTCGATCCTGTCGAAGACGACGAGGAGCGCGTCGAGCTCGAGATCTACCTGCGGGTGTGGCGCGTCCTGTACCCCGACGCCAACGTCGAGGTGACGGAGGCCGAAAACTAGGTTCTAGGCCGCGTTCGGGAGGTCGTCGTCCGCGGGGCGCGTGGCATCCTCGAGCCGGCTGCGGACGTCGTCGATGACGGCGTCGCACTCCCGAAGCTCGTCGGCGGTCGCGCCGTGCGCGGCGAGCACCTCGCGGACGAAGATCAGGTCGGCGAGATGGCCGCGTTCCGCGTCGATCTCGTCCTGCGCCTCGACCAGCCTGACGACCGGAGTCGCCTTGATGCCGCTCATGTCAGCTCCTTGTTGGGATCGGTGCATCTTGGCGCAGAGTCTCGTTTCGGGACCTCAGACGACGCTAAGAGCGGTGTACGGACTTCGTAAGCCTTGTGCGTGTTTTCTGGGTACCCGGCGTCTTCAGGAGTGATGCACCGCCGTCGGTTGCTCCTGCCGCTCCTCGCTGCGCTCGTGCTCGCCGCGCCGGCGTCGGCCGCGCTGCCGCCGCGGCCGCACGGCTGGCCGGCGACGCTCCAGATCGGGCTCACGGACTCGCCGGGCGGCGCCGCCGCGCTCCGGGCCTCGGCCCCGTTCGGCTTCCGGTACCAGTACCTCGCCGGCGGCGTGAACACGGGCCACGGCTGGTCGACGTGGAACCCGAACGGGACGTTCGCGTCGATGTACGTCCAGGACTCCTGGGCGCACCACGTGATCCCGGTCCTCTCCTACTACATGCTCCTCCAGTCGACCCCGAGCGCCGGCGGCGAGGCGCAGACCGACCTCGCGCACCTGAACGACCCGAACGTGATGAGCGCGTACTGGAACGACGTGCGCCTCCTCTTCCAGCGCGTCCGCGGCATGAAGCCGGTCGTCGTCCACGTCGAACCCGACCTCTGGGGCTACCTCGAGCAGGCGAACGACGTCGCGCTCGCCTCGTCGTTCGCGCAGCAATGGGTCACGCTACGCGACCAGCTCGCCCCGAACGTCATCCTCGCGTACCACATGAGCGGCTGGGGGACGAAGCACGACATCGTCTACGAGGACCCGCCCGACGCGACCGTCCGTGCGTACGCCGCCCAGTCGGCTGCCTTCTACAACGCGCTGCACGCGAAGTTCGACATCGCGTTCGAGGACTTCTCCGACCGCGATGCCGGCTTCTACGAGAAGGTGGAGGGCAATCCGAACACGTGGTTCACGCCTGCGGACTTCCACCGGCACCTGCTGTACGGCGCGACGTTCGTGAAGCTGACGGGGCTGCGCATGGTCGCGTGGCAGATCCCGCTCGGCAACACGCTCATGCGCGCCGAGGACGACACCTGGGGCCATTACCAGGACAACCGCGTGCAATGGCTGCTCGGCACGGGCAACCGCGGGCATCTGCGCGCCTACGCGAACGCCGGCTACGCCGGCTTCCTGTTCGGCGGCGGCGCCGACGGCACGACGTGCGCGTGCGACGCCCGGCACGACGGCGTCACCAATCCGGCGCCGATCGACGGCAACACGAGGGTCTCGCTCTCCGCCGACGACGACGGCGGCTACTTCCGCGCGCAGGCGCTCGCGTACTACCGGGCCGGCGCGCTCCGCCTTCCCTAGGTCACAGCTCGACCTCGAGCCCGTCGACCGCCCGCTCGAGCCCTTCGTCGAGCGCGAGCTCGTCCGGGCGGTGGATCACGAGCAGGCGCCGTGCGCCCGAGGCGCGGAAGGCATCGACCGCCTCGGCGGCGCTGAGGTGGCCGCGGGTCTCGCTCGGCTCCGTGGCGGCGAGCGTCGCCTCGCAAAGGAAGACGTCGGCGTCGCGGGCGAGCTCGGCGAGGTTCGGGTCCGGCCCCGAGTCGCCGGAGTACGCGAGCGTGCTCCGCCCGTCGGCGACGCGGAAGCCGAACGTGAGCTCGTCGTAGTGGGAGAGCCGGAACGCCGTCACCTCGAAGCCCCCGACGTCGAACGGCACACCGTCTCCGTACTCGTGCAGCTCGAACACGTGCTCCAGCCGCGGGGCGAACGCGAGGCGCTGCCCGAGCGAGCGCAGCGTGCCGGCTCCGCCGGGCGGCAGCCAGAGGTGGGGCCGTCCGCCGCCCTGCCCGGGCCCGAAGCTCGCGCCGAAGATCCACGGCACGAGGTCGCCCCAGTGGTCGAGGTGGAAGTGGCTGATCGCCACCGCGTCGACGTCGGGCCAGCCCTCTCGCGCGCGGAGGCGCTCGAGCACGCCCGGGCCGCAGTCGAGCAGGAGCCGCCCCCCGGTGGTCTCGACGAGGTACCCGGACTGCGCGCTGCCCGGATTGGGCCACGCCGGCGAGCAGCCGATCACGGTCAGCTTCACCGGTACATCCTCGCCGATTCGCGACCATCCCCGTCCGGTGTATAACTGGGCCGTGGCCAGGGCCTCCGCAGGGATGCTGAAGAAGGTGCCGCTCTTCGGGGGCCTCGACGATCGCGAGCTCGGGCAGATCGCGGATTCGATGCACGAGCGGCGCTTCTCCGCCGGGGACACCATGACCCAGCAGGGCGCCGGCGGGGCCGGCTTCTTCGTCATCGACGAGGGCGAGGCCTCGGTGACGGTCGACGGCCAGCCCCGCCGCACGATCGGGCCCGGCGACTACTTCGGCGAGATCGCGCTCCTGACCGGCTCGGAGCGGACCGCGACGATCGTCGCCGACACCGACATGCTCTGCTACGGCATGACGCCGTGGGACTTCCGCCCGCTCGTGGAGAGCAACTCCGCGATCGCGTGGAAGCTCCTGACGGCCATGGCAGAGAAGCTGCGCTAGACCCCGGACGCCTCCGGATGGAAGCCCTTGATGTGGCGGGGGCGTTGGGGGGTGCGCGGCAGCGTGATCGTCAGCATGCCGTCCCGCAGCTGTGCGGCCAGGCGCGGCAGCTCGAGATCGCGCGGCACCTCCACCTCCACCACCAGCTCGGTCTCGGACTCGCGTAGGTGCACCGACGAAAGCTCGGGGAGCAACTCGGTCATGTCTCATCCTCCTCCCGGTGCTGCGATCTTCACCCTCTCGCCGCCGCCGGCCATCGGGGCGCAGACCGATCGTCCTACGGGATCTCGCGGAGGGCTCCCGGCACGAAGCGGTCGTCGGTCAGCCAGAGGCCGACCACCGCGAGGGCTGCGCCGGCGAGCGCGATGACGATCCCCCCCGGGCCGGGGGTCGTGAGCGCGAAGAAGTGGCGGGAGAACGGCGCCACGAGCGTGAGCGAGAAGAGGAGGAGCATCGCCGCGACGAGCGAGGAGATCGCGGCCGCACGCCGCCGGCTCGTCGCCTCGAGCGCGAGGAGCAGGTAGAGGCCGACGAGCACGAGCACGGTCGTCGCGATCGTGCGCGACTCGGCGAGCGGCAGGCGGCCGACGTTGCGCGCGAAGGTGAAGCTCGCGACCACGCCGAGGCCCGCCGCGGTGCCGGCCGGGACGGCGAAGCGGCCGACGTCGAAGAGGAAACGCTCTGGACGGAAGCGCCCCTCGCTCGGCGCGAGCGCGAGGAAGAAGGAGGGGATCCCGACCGTGAGCGCCGCAGCGAGGGTGAGATGGCGAGGCAGCAGCGGATACGCCTGCGGCGTCAGCCCGATCGAGAGCACGACGAACGTGGCAAACGCGGACTTCGCGACGAACAGCTTCGCCACCCGCTGCAGGTTGCGCAGCACCTTCCGCCCCTCGGCGACGAGTGCCGGGACGCTCGCGAAGTCGCCGCGCACGAGCACGAGATCGGCGACGCTGCGGGCCATCTGCGAGCCGCTCCCCTGCGCGATCGCGAGCCGCGCAGCCTTGAGCGCAGGGACGTCGTTGACTCCGTCCCCGATCATCGCCACATAGCTCCCTCCCGCGGTGAGGGCCTCGACGACGCGGCGCTTGTCCTCGGGCGCGATCCGGCCCACGACGGCATGCTCGTCCAGCAGCCGCCGCAGCGACGCCGCGTCGTGGGGAAGGTCGCTGCCGTCGAGCGGCGGCGCGCCGACGTCGATGCCGGCGTCGGCGGCGACCGCCGCCACGGTCTCGGGGCGGTCGCCGGAGAGGACCGCGACGCGAACGCCCTGGTTGCGGAAGAACTCGACGGTCTCGCGTGCGTCGGCGCGCAGCCGCTCGCCGAGCACGACGAGCCCGAGCAGCCCGAGCCCGTGCGGCGTGCTCTCGGCGTCGAGGCGGCCGTCGGCTGTCGCGAAGGCGAGCACACGGCGCCCCGCGCGGGCCTCGTTCTCCGCCGGCGCCTCCAGCTCGCCCAGCGGAAGGAGCTCGGGCGCGCCCAGCACGTACGTCGCCGTGCCGAGCGTCAGCGCCGCCCAGCGCCGGCGCGAGGAGAAGGGCACGCTGTCGCGCGGCTCCTCCGGCTCGCCGCCGCAGTAGTCGTCGACCGCGACGAGCGTGGCGTTGCGGGCCGGCGCGCTCGCTGCGTAGCGCCCGAGCGCGTATGCGAGCTCTCCCTCGTCGACGCCGGCCGCCGGCAGCAGTGCCTCGACCTGGAGCTGCGCGTCCGTCAGCGTGCCGGTCTTGTCGATGCAGATGGTGTCGACCGAGGCGAGCGACTCGATCGCGTTCAGCTGCTGCGCGAGCACCCCCTTTGCCGCCATCCGCATGCCGGCGACGGCGTACGTGAGGCTCGTGAGCAGGATCAGCCCCTCGGGCACGAGCGTGACGACCGCGGCGACGGTCGTCGGCACGGCGCTGTGCAGCGACGTGTGCCGGCGCCAGAGCGCCCAGCCGAGCGCGACGCCGAGCGGGACGAGGATCGCGACGAGCGCGAACAGCAGCCGGTTGATCGCGCGCTCGAGCGGCGAGCGTGGATGCCGGAACTCCTTCGCGATCCCGGCCAGGCGTGACGCATAGCTGTCCTCGCCGACCGCGCTCACGACGTACGCGCCTGCCCCCTCGACCGCGAACGAGCCGGAGCGCACCTCCTCGCCGCGGCTCCGCGGCGCGGGCATCGTCTCGCCGGTCAGGATCGACTCGTCGAGCGCGAGCCCGTCGCTGCGCTCGAGCGTGCCGTCCGCGACGACCTGGTCCCCCGGCTCGACCAGGACGAGGTCGCCCTCGACGACCTCGCCGACGTCGAGGTGCCTTGCCGTACCGTCCCGCACCACCGTGGCGTGTGGCGCGACGAGGGCCGCGAGCCGGTCGAGCGCCCGCTTCGCGCGCACCTCCTGCGCGATGCCGATCGCCGAGTTGGCGACGAGGATCGCGAGGAAGAGCGCGTCCTGCGCCTCGCCGAACGCGAGCGTCAGCACGCCGAAGACGAGCAGGATCAGGTTGAAGACGGTGAAGACGTTGGCGACGACGATGCTCTTGTAGGAGCGGCTCGCCTCCGCCGGCTCGGGGGGCTGCAGGGCGAGCCTGCGCTCGGCCTCCTGCTGCGTCAAGCCCTGCGGCGGAGCCGTCGTTTCCACGCCACCAGTCTCGCACCGGTTCGTCCGGCGGTAGGGCGAGGATGCACGGCGAGGCGTGCGGCCCGTCCTGCTCACCCGCGAGTATCCGCCGGAGGTCTACGGCGGTGCCGGCGTCCACGTCGAGTACCTCGCCCGCGAGCTCGGCAGGCTCCTGCCGCTCGAGGTTCGCTGCTTCGGCGCAGAGCGCGAGCCGGGAGAGGGCCCGCCGGTGCGCGCCTTCGAGCCCTGGGCGGGGCTGGGCGGCGACCGCCGGTACGCCGCCGCGCTGCGTGTGCTCTCGGTCGACCTCGCGATGACGGAGGGGCTCGAGGCGGCGACGCTCGTCCACAGCCACACGTGGTACGCGAACTTCGCGGGCCATCTGGCGAAGGTGATGTTCGGCCTGCCGCACGTCGTCACGACGCACAGCTTCGAGCCGCACCGGCCGTGGAAGGTGCAGCAGCTCGGGGAGGGCGGCTACGCGCTCTCGAGCTGGTGCGAGCGGACGGCGCTCGAGCACGCGGACGCGGTGATCGCGGTGTCCGGCGCGATGCGCGACGCGGTGCTCGAGCTCTACGACGTCGATCCGGCCCGCATCGAGGTGATCCACAACGGCATCGATCCGGACGAGTTCCGCCCCGACCCGAGCACCGACGCGCTGCCGCGTTGGGGCGTCGACCCGGCGCGGCCGTACGTCCTCTTCGTCGGGCGCATCAGCCGTCAAAAGGGAATCGACCTCCTGCTCGAGGCGGTGCGCTCGCTCGATCCTGCCGCGCAGTTCGTCCTCTGCGCCGGCTCGGCAGACACGGCGGAGCAGCGCGAGGAGGTGGCCCGCACCGTCGAGGAGCTGCAGCAGCAGCGCACCGGCGTGCTCTGGCTCGAGGAGATGGTGCCGCGCGCCGACCTGATCCAGCTGATCACGCACGCCGCCGTGCTGGTGGTGCCGTCGGTGTACGAGCCGCTCGGCATCGTCAACCTCGAGGCGATGGCGTGCGAGACGGCGGTCGTCGCGAGCGCCGTCGGCGGCATTCCGGAGGTCGTCGTGGACGGGGAGACGGGGCTGCTCGTGCCGTACGACCCGAATGACCCCGCCGGCTTCACGGCCGCGCTGGCGGCCCGGATCGACGAGCTGCTGGCCGACCCCGCCCGCGCCCGGGAGATGGGCGCCGCCGGCCGCCGCCGGGTGCTCGCGGAGTTCAGCTGGCGCTCGATCGCCGAGCGCACGGCGGCGCTCTACGAGCGCGCCGGCGGCTAGGTAACCCGGCGGGCGCCGTCGTAGCGGGCGCCGTACCAGCCGCTCATCGTCGAGATCCGCACGACCGCGCCGGTGTGGGGCGCGTGGATGAAGCGCCCGCGGCCCACGTAGATGCCGACGTGGTCGGCGCCGTCGAAGAAGACGAGGTCGCCGGGCTTCAGCTGCCAGCGGCCGACGCGGCGGCCGCGCACGAAGTCGGCGAAGCTCGAGTGGGCGAGCGCGACGCCGAAGTGCCCGTACACGTAGCGGACGAAGCCGGAGCAGTCGAAGCCGGTGCGGGGGGAGGCGCCGCCGTAGAGGTAGCGGACGCCGATCAGGTGGCGGGCGAACGAGACGACGCGCTGGCCGAGCGGTGCGTGGAGCGCGTGCGCGACGTGGCTCACCGCCTTGCCGCGCCGGCCGAGCCGGCCCGTCATACGCAGCTCGATGAGGCCGGGCACCGGCGACGTCGGGTCGGCCGGCGGGGTCGGCTCGGGCGTCCGGGACGGATCGACGTCCGCCCGTCCGGGAAGCGGCCGCACGAGCGCGACGGTGAGCGCGAACGTGAGCGACAGCAGGAGGAGAAGGAGGCGTGTCCGCATGACGGGATCCCTTCGGCACGGGCGCGGCTGCTCAGATGGCGGCCGCCTGTCGTTGGGCAGCTCATTCTGAACAGGCATCGGGCCTCACCGTCACTCCCCCTTTTGGGGGATGTGGCTCGCCGTTCGGGGGATTCGCCGGCGAATCCCGAACAGTGCTGGATCCGAAAAAAGGGTCGGTGGTCGTCTTGCCAGCACCAGCCGCCTGATCTAGGATCCGAGAATGGATGGAGACCGTCCGGCTCTCCTCGAGCGCGAGCTCGTGCCCGCGCCGGCTCAGGGCGCACCGCACGCATCGGATCAGGTCGTCTGCACGGCCGACCTCGCCGACTGCACGTGTCCGGAGTTCTGCGAGCGCGACCACACGAACGAGTAAGCCGGCGCCCGGCTGAATCGCGTCGGCTCCGGTCCGGCGGGGATCAGGACGGCCGAGCTTCGCCTGCGCGGCCAGGGCTTCTCGTAAGTAAGATTAACGAGACGATGAAGATCGCGGTCGTCGGCGGAGGATCGACGTATACGCCGGAGCTCGTGTCCGGCCTGACCCGTCTCGATGTCGCCGAGCTCGTCCTCCAGGACGTCGACGCCGGTCGGCGCGAGGTCGTGGGCGGGATGGCGGCTCGCATGCTCGAACGCCAGGGGTATGCCGGGCGGCTCGAGGTGACCGACGACCTGGACCGGGCTGTCAGCGGCGCGGACTTCGTTCTCGTCCAGATCCGAGTCGGCGGCCAGGAGGCGCGGCTCGACGACGAGACGGCTCCGCTCGCCTGCGGCTGCATCGGCCAGGAGACGACGGGAGCCGGAGGATTCGCGAAGGCGATGCGCACGGTCCCGGTCGTGCTCGCGATCGCCGAGCGCGTGCGGGCGCTCGCTGCGCCCGGCGCGTGGATCGTCGACTTCACGAACCCGGTCGGGATCGTCACGCGTGCGTTGCTCGACGCGGGGCAGCGTGCGGTCGGCCTCTGCAACGTGGCGATCGGCTTCCAGCGGCGGTTTGCGTCCTGGCTCGGCGTCGAGCCGCGCCGGGTGGTCGTCGACCAGGTCGGTCTCAACCACCTGACATGGGTCCGTCGCGTGCTGCTCGACGGGCAGGACGTGCTGCCCGAGCTTCTCGTCGCGCACGGCGAGGAGCTCGCCGACGACCTGGAGCTGCCCCGCCGGCTCATCGACGAGCTCGGCGCCGTCCCGTCCTACTACCTGCGCTACTTCTACGCCCACGACGAGGTGCTTCGCGAGCAGCTCGACGGCGTCCCGCGGGCTCAGGTCGTGAGCGAGATCGAGCGCGGGCTGCTCGAGCTGTACCGCGATCCGAGGGTGAACGAGCGGCCGGAGCTCCTGATGCAGCGCGGAGGCGCCTACTACAGCGAGGCCGCGCTCGGCCTCGTTGCCTCGCTCTCGTCCGACGACCGTGCGGTCCACGAGGTCGACGTCCGCAACGACGGGACGCTCTCCGGGCTCGCCGCCGACGACGTGGTGGAGGTGCCGGCCCGGGTCGGAGCGGACGGGCCGGTGCCGCTCCCGCAGAAGCCGCTCGCACCGGAGCTGCTCGGCCTCGTCCAGCACGTCGCCGCCTACGAGCGCCTGACCGTGAGGGCGGCTCTGAGTCGCGACCCGGTGGATGCACGGAAGGCCCTGCTCGCGCATCCGCTCATCGGCCAGCTCGAGCTCGTCGACGGCCTGCTCGACCGGCTCGTGGTGGAGGCGGTCCGCTGAGCGTCGTCGTCGCCGTCGACGGCGGCAACTCGAAGACGCACGTCGCGCGCGTGCGTGACGACGGGACCGTGCTCGGGGTCGTCCGTGGTCCCGGAAGCTCTCCCCACGGACTCGGCGTCGAGGGGAGCCTCGACGTGCTCCAGGCCCTGATCGACGAGGCGGGCGGGCACGGCGACCTCGCAGTCCTGCTGCTCGCGGCGATCGACTTTCCCGACGAGGAGGCGGTCTACCACGCCGGGGCTGCCGCGCGCGGCTGGGCCCCACGGACGATCGTCGGCAACGACACCTTCGCCGTCCTCCGTGCAGGCAGCGAGCGCGGCTGGGGCGTGGCCGTGACGTGCGGCGCGGGCATCAACTGCGTCGGCGTCGCGCCGGACGGACGCCGGGTCCGGTTTCCGTCGCTCGGCGAGATCAGCGGCGACTGGGGAGGCGGGCAGGACGTCGGGCTCGCGGCTCTCTGGGCCGCTGCGCGCAGTGAGGACGGTCGTGGGCCGCGCACGAGCCTCGAGCGCCTCGTCCCCTCGTACTTCGGCATCGACACGCCGGCAGGGCTCGCGCGCGCGCTCCACTCCGGCCGGGTCGTCCAGCGCCGGCTCGCCGAGCTCGCCCCGGTCACGTTCGCGGCCGCCGACAGCGACCCCGTCGCCGGCGCGATCGTCGACCGGCTCGCGGCCGAGGTCGTCGCGATGGCGCAAGCCGCCCTCACGCGCCTCGACCTCACGCGCGAGGCGGCCGATGTGGTGCTCGGCGGAGGCCTGCTCCAGTCAGGGAACGCGCGGCTGCTCGACGGGATCGAGGCCGGGCTGAGCCGCGTGAACCCGGCGCTCGCCGTCCACGTCTCGTCGTCGCCGCCGGTCGTCGGTTCGGCGCTCGTCGGGCTGGACGAGCTCGGCGCAGGCCCCGAGGCGCGCGCCCGCCTCCGTGTCGAGCTCGGGGCCGCCGTGGCCGGGCTCGCCAAGCCCGAGGCGGTCCCACTCGGGCACTAGAACTAGACGGCGGCGAGCGTCCCGGGCCGCTCCTCGGTGTCGGCCTCGGCAACGTGGCAGGCGACGCGGCGGCCGGGGCCGAGGTGGCGCAGCACCGGCGTGACGGCCGCGCACTCGGCGACCGCGAACGGGCAGCGCGGCTGGAAGCGGCACCCCTCCTTCGGGTCGACCACCTTGGGCGGTTCGCCGACGTCGGTGGCATCGGCGATGCCGAGCTCCGCCCGCGGATCGGGCACCGCCGAGAGAAGCAGCTGGGTGTATGGATGCAGGGGTCGCTGGAGGACGTCTTCGGTCGGGCCTTCTTCCACGAGGTGGCCTGCATACATCACGAGCACACGGTCGGCGATGTACCGGGCGCTCGCGACGTCGTGCGTGATGTAGAGGAAGGAAACGCCCTCACGCGCACGCAGCTCGCTCATCAGGTTGAGCACGCCGATGCGGATGGAGACGTCGAGCATCGACACGGGCTCGTCGGCGATGATCAGCTTCGGGCGGAAGGCGAGCGCCTGCGCGAACCCGACCCGCTGGCGCTGTCCACCGCTGAGCTCGTACGGGAACTTCCGTCGCATCTCCGCGGCGGGAACGAGGCCGACAGCGTCCAGCACCCGTTCGACCTCCTTCTGCCGTTGGCGGCGGAGCACGTCGCGGCGATGCAGGGCGATTCCCCGCACGATGCCGTGCGAGACGCGGTAGGCGGGGTTGATCGAGCTGTACGGGTCCTGGAAGACCATCGGCACATCACCGCTGTAGGCGAGCCGCTGCCGTCGCCGGCGGACGCCGCTCAGCGGCCGACCTTCGAAGTAGATCTCGCCCCTCGTCGGCCGGTAGACGAGCGCGAGCAGTCGCGCGATCGTGCTCTTGCCGCTGCCGCTCTCGCCGACAAGGGCGACGATCTCTCCGCGGCCGATGCTGAGGTCGACGTCGTCGACGGCGTGGAGCGTCCGCCGCGAGAGCATCCTGCCGATGCGGAAGTGGCGGGTGAGGCGTTCCGTTCGGACCAGCTCCTCGCTCACGGCGCCCCTCCCGCGCGCGCTTCCGTCGTCGGCGTGCGCGCGCTCGCCTGCTCGTAGAGGAGGCATCGCACGAGGCAGCCGTCGGTGTCGAGCAATGCGGGTGGAGAGGCCAGGCAGCGCTCTTCGGCTTCGGGGCAACGAGGCGAGAAGCGGCAGCCCGCCGGCGGGCGGGCGAGATCGGGCGGCGAGCCGGCGATCCCCAGCAGGTGGACCCTGGGCCCGTGGATCGAGGGGAAGGCCTCGAGCAGCCCGCGCGTGTACGGGTGAAGCGGCCGCTCGAACAGGTTGCGCGTCGCTCCCAGCTCGACGACCTGTCCGGCGTACATGACCATGAGCCGGTCGGAGAAATGGCTGACGAGCGACATGTCGTGCGTCACGAAGATGACGGCGAAGCCGAGCTGCTCCTGCAGCTGCTTGATCTGGACCATCAGCGAGCGCTGGGCGACGACGTCGAGCGCTGACGTGGGCTCGTCCATGATCACCAGGTCGGGCGTGAACAGGAGCGCCATCGCGATCATCGCCCGCTGGCGCATCCCGCCGGAAAGCTGGTGCGGGTAGCTGTGCAGGTGCACGGGATCGATCGAGACGAGCCGCAGCACCTCCCTGGAACGGGCTTCGATCTCCGCGTCCGACATGTCGGCGTGCGCCTTGCAGGCGTCGCGCATCTGCGTGGCCACCGTCATCACCGGGTTGAGGGCATTCATGGCGCTCTGCATCACCACGGAGAGCTCGCGCCAGCGGATGCTTCGCAGCTCGCTCCTGCTGAGCGAGACCATGTTCCGCCCGCGGAACAGGACCTCGCCGCCGACGATCTCCGCCGGCGGGCTGAGCAGCTGCGCGATTGCGAAGAGCAGGGTCGACTTGCCGCAGCCGGACTCACCGACGATGGCGAGGAACTCGCGGGACGAGAGCTCGAGATCGACGTCGTCGACCGCGACGACCGGCACTCCGTCCGAGTTGTAGGCGACCGACAGGCCTCGAACCTCGAGAATCCGCTCCGATGCCGCGTTCATGTGCGCGAACCGGCGCCTCTGCTCCGGCGGACGGGGCGAAGAGCGGGGTTGCTGATCTCGTCGAAGGCGTAGTTCATGAGCGCGAACGCGGCGCCGAGCAAGGCGACGCAGACCCCGGGGGCGATCGCCCACAGCGGCATCCCGGCGCCGAGCGCCTCGTTGTTCTCGGCCCAGTAGAGCATCGTCCCCCAGCTCTGGCTGCTCGGGTCGCCGAGGCCGATGAACTGCAGCCCCGCAGCGGTGAGGACGGCGTAGAGCGCGGCGCCGAGGAAGCTCGCCACGATCAGCGAGGTCATGGTCGGGAGGATCTCGAACAGGATCACGTACAGCTTGCGCTCGCCCCGGACGCGTGCCGCCTCGAGGAAGTCGCGGCTTCGTATCGAGAGCGTCTGCGAGCGCAGCTGGCGCGCCCCGTACGACCACCCGAGCGCGCCGAGGACGACGACCAGCGTGAAGAGGCCGGCGTTCTTGCGGTAGGCGGCGATGACGATCACGAGCGGAAAGATCGGGATGACGAGAATGACGTCCGTGATCAGGGAGAGGATGCCGTCCGCGATCCCGCCGAGGTACGCGGCCGAGACGCCGACGAGCACGGCGAGGGCGGTGGCGAGTCCGCCGGCGGCGAGGGCGATGACGATCGACAGCCGGGTTCCCCAGATCAGCTGCGAGAGGATGTCCTGTCCATACGCGGTGGTGCCGAGCAGATGGTGGGCCGAGGGGCCTGC
>DASPTD010000057.1:0-13463 GCA_035623575.1 Gaiellaceae bacterium | reverse complement strand
GCGGTTTACGGGGTGATGATGTAAGCGGCGCAGCGCTTCGTGTGGTTTCCGGCCTGGTCGAAGGCTGTCAGGCACCACGTGTAGGTGCCAGGCTGAACGGTCGAGGAGAGTTGCGCATTCAGGCCCGAGTAATAGGCATTGCCGCCGGGGAGGACATGCCAGCCGTAGCTCACTTGGAATACGAGTTGGTTGTGGGCGGAGAGTGTGATGATTTCGCGGGTCGGTCCGGTTTCATCGGCTGCGGTGAACTTGAAGAGGGCATACGCACCCCGGTGCGCTCCGCCGGCCTGGACGGCAACGAAGGGTGGAGTGGTGTCCTTAGGACGGAAGACGTGGAAGCTGCCTGTTGGACTGGCGACGGTGCCGGAGGGCGTGCGAATGGAAACGCGCCAGTAGAAGACTCGGCTTGAACTTGTGCCGTCTGAGCATGGTCCGCCTTGTGGCGGGGTGTAGGTGCACCCGTCGCTTTCCAGGTACCAGTAGGAGGAGTTCCACTGGTAGTGCGTGGGGCATCCGTCGCTGCACGACAGGGTTTGGACGGCTCGGCCCGATCCGAATGTTGGATCGGTTGAGACATCGAGTTCGAGGATCCCGGTCGTTGGAGCATCGGCTCCGCCCATGCGCCAGCTGAAATCGGGTGAGCGTTGCGACCTTGGAACCCGGCTGCCGTGTTTGGGGTTGACCAACGTGATAGTGGCCGCGGGCGCAGCACCGCGAACGAGCGTGGCCGGGTGCGACGTGGTCGCGGCGGCAGGTGAGGCGGCGCCACCGAGGGCGACTGCGGCGATCGATAGGACGAGCCTGATCATGTGTCTCATTATGGTGGCCGTTTTCCGCCACGCCATCCGTCGCGTTCGAGCACCTCGCGTCCTACTATGAGCGCGGCCACCGCGCCTCCCGATCAGTCCTGCCGGTCGCGGCTCCGTTCTTGTTCGGGGGCACGGTCTCCACGTCTGGCGCGCTCTGCAAGCCGGAGGTCGCCGGTTCGATCCCGGTACGCTCCACTCATGTCTCCAACCACGAAGGCGCCGAGAACCGGGAAGTTCCTCGGGGTGCCGTACGACTGGCGGCGACCGACGCTCGCCCGGACGAAGGAGCGTTGGTGGAACCCGGACGACCGGCGCCTGTTCACGCCGAAGGTGACCGGCTGGGGGTACGCCGTCAACTTCGCCCGGTTGCTCGGACGCAAGCCGAAGTCCTGAGCTCTTCGATACCCCGCGAAGCGTAAGAACCGCCGGGGATCCCTCGCGGCAGGGATCCCGCGGCGGCGCGCCTGGGGCGATCTCTGTTACGCGGGGAGAGCGGCCTCTCCACGGGCAGGTACGTCTTCGAGGGGAGAGTCGCATGAGGTTCACGTTGAAGCAGCCTTTCGCTGTCGCGGGAGCGGCTGCGCTCGTGCTCGCCGCGGCGGGATACGCGGAGTCGGGCACATTGGGACGCCAGAGCCACGGGCGGCCGAGCGTGACGCCGCCGCCCGTCTGCACCGATCATCATCGGTGGCCGCTGTGTCCGCCCGACGATCACCACGGCGGCGGCGACAACCACGGCGGCGGCGACAACCACGGCGGTGGGGGCGACCACGGCGGTGGCGGAGACCACGGAGGTGGCGGGGATCACCACGGCCCGCCCGGGCACAAGAAATAGCGGCCCGAGAGAGCCATGGCCGCAGTCGAGCTCTACAGCAGCGCGCCTCCCGCGCGCCTGACGCTGAACCCGGCGCCGCTCCTCAAGGTGGCCGTCGTCATCCCCGCCCTGAACGAGGAGGCGACCGTCGGCGAGGTGATCGGGGCGGTGCCGAGGTGCATGGACGGCGTCGGCGCCGTCGATGTGATCCTCGTGGACGACGGGTCGAGCGACCGCACGCAGCAGCGGGCGATCGCCGCCGGGGTGGACGCGATCTGCGTCCATCCCCGGCCGCGAGGGCTCGTGGAGGCGTTCAAGGCCGGAGTCCACGAGGCGCTTCGCCGCGGAGCGTCCGTCATCGTCAACCTCGACGCCGACGGGCAGCACGACCCCGAGGCGATCCCGAGGTTGATCGCGCCGATCGTCGCCGGCGAGGCCGACATCGTCCTCGGCGTCCGTCCGCTCTCGGTGCCGACGAGCGAGATGACCCCGTTTCGCCGGCACGGCAACCGCGTCGGCTCCTGGGTGACGGGACGCGCGCTCGGCATGCCCATCACCGACGCGACGTCGGGCTACCGCGCCTTCTCCCGGGAGGCGCTCCTGCGGCTGAGCGTTCTCTCCGAGTTCACGTACACCGTCGAGACGATCATCGACGCGGCGCGGAAGCGGCTGACGGTGATGGAGGTGTCCGTGCCGGTTCGGCCGCGGCTCGTCGGCGAGTCGCGCATGACGCACTCGCTCAGGCGCTACATCCAGCGGACGGGAGGACAGGCGGCCGCGAGCCTGATCCGCCGGCGACTGCCTGCGTTGCTCACACGGCTGGCCGCGTTCACCGCGCTGTTCGCGATCGCGATCACCGGGCTGTTCCTCTGGCGCTACCAGACGGGCGGCGCAGGCCGCCACCTTCCCGCCCTGCTCGCGTCGGTGGTCCTGTGGGTCGTGGCGGTCGGCCTCTTCGTCTCGGCGATGCTCGCGTCCGGCATCGACACGTCGCAGCGGCTGCTCGAGGATGCGCTGTACGCGATTCGGAGGCTCGAGCTGGGCGATGCCGAGTCCTGAGGATGACGACGGCCGCTGCGGCAACGGCGTTCTCACCCGCGCGCCGGCGGTTCTGCGTGATCGCACCGACGCATCCCCTCACGGTCGGGGCTGCGCAGTTCAACGCCGCGATGGTGCATGCGCTCCGCCGCCGTGCGGACGTCGAGTTCCTCTCCTGGACCCGCCCGTATCCGCCGCTGCTGTACCGCGGCTCCGTCCGCGACGAGCGGTCGCGACCCGTTCGCGTCGAGCCGGCTGAGTTCCTGCTGGACTGGGCCGACCCGCGAACGTGGCGGTCGGCGCTCGCACGCGCCGAGGAGTACGGGGCCGAGGCGCTCGTCCTGCCCTGGGTCCACCCGGTCATGGCGCCGCCGTACGCGCGGCTCCTGCGGGCGGCGGAAGGGCGGATGCGCCGGATCGTCATCTGTCACAACGTCCTTCCGCACGAGCGCGTACCGTTCGCGGCGACGCTCGCCCGTCGCGTGCTCGGCAAGGCCGACGTCCTCGTGACGCATGCCCCGCAGCAGCGGCGAGAGCTGGAGCGGCTCGGCGTCCGCGGCGAGGTGGTCGAGGCGTTTCATCCGCTCTTCGTGCCCGCCGACCTGGCGCCCGAGCCCGAACCGGCGGCCGTGGCACGGGAGCGCACGCGCTTCGGGAGCCCGGAGCTGCTCCTGCTCCTCTACGGCGCCGTCCGTCCCTACAAGGGAGCCGACCTCGCGCTCGCGGCGCTCGCGCGCGTCGATCCGCGCCTGTCGGTGCGGCTGGTCGTCGCCGGACGCTTCTGGACGTCGCGCGCGGAGCTCGAGCAGCTTGCGCGCCGTCTCGGCGTGGAGGAGCGCGTCGTCCTTCTGGACGGCTACGTCTCGAACGAGGACACCGCGCTCCTGTTCGGCGCCTGCGACGCCGCACTGCTCCCATACCGCAGCGCGACCCAGTCCGGGGTCGTGGCGCTCGCCTTCGGCCATGGGCGTCCGGTCGTGGCGACCTCTGTCGGCGGCCTGCCGGCCGCCGTCGAGCACGGCGTCGACGGCCTGCTCTGTCCACCCGGGGATCTCGACGCGCTCGCCCGCGCGATCGAGCGCACGGCCGGCGAGCGCGAGCGGCTCACCGCCGGAGCGCGCCGGACGCGCGACCGGCGCTCCTTCGACAGGTACGCGGCATTGCTCGACGCGGCGGTGGGCCCGTGACCGCGCTCACCGGCCTCGACCTCTCCTTCGGCCGCGTCATCCGCAGCAGGTCCCTGCGCGCGAACGCAGCGCTCGCCCTCGCCGGCGACCTCTCCTCGAAGGGCGCGCAGCTCGTGGTGGTCGCCGCGGCAGCTCGGCTCCTCCCGGTCTCGCAGGTCGCGCTGCTCGGCATCTGCCTCGCGGCGGGCACGCTCCTCACGAGCTTCTTCGACGCCGGCACGTCGATCGTGATCGCACGTGACGGCGCCGCCGCGAAAGGCACCGCCGTCACGTTGCTCGCCCGGAGCGCCGCTGCACGCCTTCCGTTCGCGGCCGCCGGCGTGCTCGCCGCCGCAGTCGTCGGGATGCGGCTCGGCCACCTCGAGGCGGCGCTGCTCGCGACCGCGGTCGGGCTGCTCGGCGCGGTCTCGCTCTCGGTGCTCGCGGTGTTTCGGGCGCAGCAGGACCTGTCGGTCGAGGCGGGCCAGAAGCTCGCGGCCGGTGTCGTGTCCCTGGCCGCGGCGGTGGCGCTGATGACGGCGCACCGCACCGGTGCGGCCGCGCTCGCGGGGCTTGCAGTCGGCCCCGCCGTGACGTTGCCGCCGCTGGCGGCGCGGCAATGGGCCCGCTACCGCGCGGGCTCGGCGCCCCCGGGCCGCCGCGTGCTCGCGGAGGCGCTGCCCTTCGGTGCGATGGCGCTCGCGACGATCGCGTACTACCGAACGCCGACGCTCGCGCTCGGTGCCTTCGGCGACAAGACCGCGGTCGCGCGCTACACGATCGCGTCGACGATCGGCTTCGGCTCGCTCGCGCTCTCCAACGCGGTCACGACGGGCCTGCTCCCACGGCTCGCCTCCCTCTCGCCCGCGCAGCGGCCGGCGGTCGCGCGCCGAGCGCTCGAATGGACGCTGCGGTTGAGCGTGCTCGCTGCGGCCGTCGCCGTCGGCGGCGGACCGCAGCTGCTCGAGCTCGGCCTCGGCCACGCGTACGGTGGCGCGTTCCCGGCGCTCGTCGTGCTGCTCGCGTCGACGCTCCTGATCGGCGCGAGCGGCGTTCTCGGCACGGTGCTCACGGTGGAACAGCGTACCGGCGTGCTCGTGCGGCAGGTCGGAATCGCCCTCACCGCCAACGTCGCGCTGTCACTGGTCCTCGCGCCGAGGTACGGCGCTCTCGGCGCCGCGATCGCCACGCTCGCCACCGAGGCGATCGCCCTCGTGGTGCTGGTGTCGGCGTCGGCGGAGCTCGTCGAGCGCGTCTCGGCGCGCGAGTGGCAACGGCTCGCGGCCGGATGCGCCGCGGTCGCCGGCGGTCTCGCGCTCGGTGGCGCCTGGCGCCCGGCCGGTGCCGGAGCCGCGGCGATCGCCGTCGCAGTCGACGACCGGCTGCTCGCCGCGCTCAGGAGCGGCGCGGCGCGGATCGGAGCGGCACGGCTCGCGCTCGCCGCGGCGGCGACCGGCCTGCTCGGCCTCGACGCCGCCGCCGTCTCCAACAACTACGGATTGCGGGTGATCTCCGACACCCCGACGTATCTCGCGATCGTCCAGAAGCTCGCCGAGACGCCGTTCCACTCGATCAGCATCTTCATGCGCGCGCCGACGATCGACGACCCGCACGCGACGCCGTACACGCAAGGCGTGGCGCTGCTCTGGCGCGCGCTCGGCGGCGCCGGCGCCGCTCCGAACCCCGTCGCGCTCGAGCGCCTGCTCCAGCTCGTCGGGATCGTGGTGGCGATCGGCGTGCTCCACGCCGTCTACGTCTGGGTACGGCGGCAGGCGGGTGCGCGCGCGGCCTCGATCTCGCTCCCCGTCCTGCTGCTGCTCTTCGGTCCGGCGCAGGTGATCTGGGCCGGCGACCTCACCTTCCACGGCTTCCTCTACGGCGCCTACTTTCCGCAGACCCTCGCGACGTGCCTGCTCGTGTGGGCGCTCGTCGCGCTCGACGGTCCGCCGCTCCTCTGGCGCTACCTCGTGGGCACGCTCGCGGTCGCCGCGACGCTCGTGGTGCACCCGTTCACGGGGACGCTGCTCGCGGTGCTCGTGGCGACGTCCGGGTCCGTGGCGGTGATCAGGAGGCGCCGAGGGTGGGAGCTCGGCAGCATCGCGCTCGTCTGCGGCTATCTCCTCGCGTCGCGCTGGCCCGAGTACTCGCTCAACCGAGCGCTCGGCGAGAGCGGCCTGAAGGGGGACGTGCTGATCCCGTTGTGCGCGACCGTCCCGATCTTCGCCCGCCCGCTGGCGAAGCTCTGGGAGCTCGTGCGGCCCGCCGCCGCGCGTTGCGGAGATGCGGTCGAGGCGCGCGCCGGAACGCTCGCCGGTGCGGGCTTCGTCCTCGTGCTCGCACTCGCGGCCTGGGAGACCTGGCTGTTCACGAAGCCCAACCCCGATCCGCTCGTCCACTCGAACCATCTGAGCCTGTACTGGGTCGAGAGCCGCTGGCGCTGGCCGCTCATGTTCGCCGCCGGCGCGGTCGGCGCGGCCGGACTCTGCCGCCTCGCCCGCCGGGGCCGGCCCCTGCCCCTGCTCTGGGCGCTCGGCTGCCTCGGCGTCGGCACCGCCGGCGCTCTCGGCCTGAACCTCCCTCTCTGGTGGCGGTTCCTCCTGTTCGCGCAGATCCCGGTCGCGCTCGGAGTCGCCGTCTGGCTCGCCGAGGCCACGGCCGGTGCCGCCCGCCGCGTGGTCGTCGTGACCTTCGCGTTCAGCGGTGCCTACAAGCTTGCGACGCTGCTCCTGCTGCCGACGACGATCACGTACTTCGGCTCGCAACTGCAGGACTCGTACCGGCTCGGCAGCATCATCCCGCCGGGCCCGGGCCTCGTCGCCTCCGATCCGTTCACGAGCTACTTCGTCCCGGCCGCCACGGGGCACAACGTCCTCGTCGTGACGAAGGCGCACGTCGCGTCGCAGTCGGAGCTGAACGCCGCCCAGCGCGGCTACACGCTCCTGCACCGCTTCTACATGGGGCGAAACTGGTGGGCTGCTGCAGAGCAGATGTACCGCGACGGCGTGCGGTATGTCCTGATCGAGAAGTCGACGTCACTGCGCGCACCGGACCTCGTGACGTTCTCGACCGGCCCGACGCCGCTCGTGCGGACGGAGTACGACCGGCGGCTGCTGGGCACCTACTACTACCGCAACAACCGCGTCGGGACGCTTGTCTACGACGTTCGCCCGTACACGCTCTACGAGCTCTCTCCAAAGAAGCTGTTCGGCCGATGAAGGTAGCGGGCATTCGCTCGGGCCGCTCGACCGGCGTCTCACGCTACGCCGGCCTTCTCGCGGACGCCCTCGCCGGCGAAGGCGTCGACTACACGTGTGTGGACGCGCCGCTGCAAGACTGGGAGGCGCACTGGCACCTCGCGAACTCCTCGCGCGGCTCCGTCCGGCAAGCGTCGCGTCACGATCGCCCGTTCGTCGTCACCGTGCACGACGTCGTGCCGCGAACGAAGATGCTCGAGCCGGTGTACTCGCGGCTCGTGTATCCCCTCGTCGTGCGCCGCGCGGCGCGCGTCGTCGTCCACAGCCGTCTCGCGGCGGATCTGCTCGTGCGACGGGCCGGCATTCCGCCCGGCAGTGTCGACGTGATCCCCCATCCTGCGCCGGCCGCCCCCGCGATCACGCGGGCCGAGGCGCGCGCCGGGCTCGGCTGGCCCGACGAGGAGCAGGTCGCAGTGCTGCCGGGAGCGGTACGCGGCGTCAAGCTCGTCGCGGAGGCTCTCGCGGCCACCGAGCGGAGCGGCTGGCGTCTCGCGGTCGTCGGCGAGCCGCGCGAGCGCGGCCTGGTGCGTATGGCGCGCGAGCACGGCGCCTACGTGCACGAGTCCCCGAGCGACGGCGACTACCAACGCGCCCTGCTCGCCGCCGACTGCGTGCTCGTGCTCCGACGCGACAGCGTCGGCGAGTCGAACGGGCCGCTCCTCGACGCGCTCGGCGCTCGCCGGGCGGTGCTCGCGACCGCGACGGGTTCGATCCCCGAGGTCGCGGGTTGCGCAGCAGAGCTGTGCGATCCGGATGTGGCGTCGATCCGCCGCGGACTGCTCGCGCTCGCCGACGACGGAAGGCGTCTCGAGCTGGAGATGCTCGCCGCATCGCGTGCCGCCGACCTCGACTGGAGCGCGTCGGCGCGCGCTCACCGGGCGATCTTCGACGAGGTGTTCGGTGGCTGAGCGGCTGCTCGGCGTCGTCGTCTGCACCCACGATCGCCCGGACGACCTGGCGCGCTGCCTACTCGCGCTCGCACGCCTCGACGATCCAGTCGAGGTCGTCGTCGTCGACTCCGGCTCGAGCGTCCCGTGCGAGGCGCTCGTGCGCAGGCTTCTGCCGACCGCACGGTACGTGTACGAACCCCTGCCCGGTCTCTCGCGTGCCCGTAACCGCGGCCTGCGCGAGACGGAGTGCGAGCTCGTCGCGTTCGTCGACGACGACGCGGCGCCGGCGAGCGACTGGGCGGCACGACTCGTGCCGGCGTTCGGCGACGAGCGCGTCGGCTGCGTCGGCGGCGCCTGCGTGCCGGCGTTCGCGTCCGCACGTCCGCGCTGGCTGTCGGACAAGCTGCTCCAGTACGCGGGCATCACGCGCTTCGGAAGCCGGGCGCGCGTCTCGACAGGCAGCTCCGACTATCCCTTCGGTGCGAACGTGGCCTTCCGTCGTGCCGCCGTGCTGGCCGCCGGCGGCTTCCGCGAGGAGCTCGGCCGCACCGGCTCGACCCTGCTCTCCGGCGAGGAGGCGGATCTGATCGACCGCCTGCGCGCCGCCGACTGGACGATCTGGCTTCAGCCCGACGCGGTCGTCGTGCACTCCGTCGCAGCCGAGCGCTGCCGCGGCTCGTACTACTGGCGGCGCATGTGGTGGCAGGGCGTGACACGCGCCCGCGCCGGCGCCTCGGCGGCGTCCACCGTCCGCATCGTCGCCGCCGCGCCGCTGCGGCTCGTGCTCTGGCTCGTCACGCGCGACCGCGTTCACCTCTAT
This sequence comes from Gaiellaceae bacterium, assembly GCA_035623575.1. Classification (GTDB taxonomy): domain Bacteria; phylum Actinomycetota; class Thermoleophilia; order Gaiellales; family Gaiellaceae; genus Palsa-739. The sequence goes on along the minus strand of DASPTD010000057.1, from coordinate 4,672 downwards.
CGCATCGCCGAGACCGGCGGCTTCCTGCGCACGTGTCTGTTCTGAGGCGGGCGTGGTTTCCGGTGTCGCTGCTCGCGGCTGGCGTCGGCGTGCGCGCGGTGCAGGCGCGCGGCGCGCTTCTCTACCCCGACGGCTACCAGTACCTGTTGATGGCGCGCGGCATCGCCGCGCACCTGCGCCCGGTGCTCGAGCTGGGCCGCGGCGGCGACCACTTCGTCCCGAGCGCGGACGCCGCGGCGAAGCCGCTGTTCCCCGCGCTGATCGCGCTCGCGCACGGCCTCGGCCTCGGCTGGACGGGAGCGGCCCGGGCGGTGTCGGTCGTCGCCGGAGGCGCGGCTGCGGCGCTCTGCGGCCTCGTCGCGACCCGGCTCGCCGGCTCGCGGACGGCGGGTGCCGGGGCGGCGACCCTCGTCCTGCTCGATCCACTGTCGCGCTACTGGGCGGCATACTCGTCGCCCGACGGGCTCGGCCAGGCGCTCGCGCTCGGCTCCGTGCTCGCGCTGCTCTCGCGGCGGCCCCGCCCGGCGGGGGTGCTCGCCGGCCTCGCGATCTTCGCCCGGCCCGAGCTGGGCCTCCTCCTCGCCGCGGGCGGGGCCGCCGCCGCCACGCGGCAACGACACCGGCGGGCCGCACTGACGTACCTGACCGCGACGCTGGCCACGGCGGCGTGCGTGCTCGCAGCGCTCCGCCCGCCCCTCGACCTGCATGCGGTCCAGCTGGGAGAGACGGCAGCGGGCGCGCTCGCGTTGGGAGCCTTGGCCCTGCTCGCGCCACCGTCGGCGGCGGTCGCCACCGGGATCGCCGGACTCTGCGCCGTGGGCCTGCTCGCACCCGCCCTGCAGCAGCTCGCCGCCCGCGACCCACCGCTCGTCGCCCTCGCGATCGCCGGAGTCCTGATCGCGCGGCGCCGACGGCCGGCGGCGGTGCTGTCGGTCGCCGCGTGCGCGCTCGCCGTCGTCTACGACCTGAAGAACGGCGCGAGCAGCCGCTACGCGGTGCAGCTCGTGCCGCTCGCGGCGCTCGGCGCTGCCGCCGGAACGCGCGTCGCCGTCACGCCGCGCACCCGGCGAGCCGTGCTCGCGGCCGGAGCCGCGGCCGTCGCCGCGGTGGCTGCACTCGCCGCGCCGCCGCCGCCGGCGGCCGACATGTTCGGCGCCGTCGCACGCGAGCTCCCGCGGACGCAGACTCCGCTCGTCACCGCCGCCGCGGACGCGTACGGCTTCCTGCTCTACCCACGGCCTGTGCGCACCCTCGTCCGGGGATCGCGCGGCCTGCTCCTGCTCGACGCGGCGGCACGGGCCTACGATCCCGGCATCTCCGTCCGCGGCAAGGTTCTCGCCCGCCTCGCCCCGGGGAACGGCTTCCTCCGCCCCGACGGCACGCTCGACCTGCGCTCCGCGCTTCTCGTCTCGGGAACGGCCGTCCAGACGCCGACAAGCGCTCGAACCCTCGCCGGGTGACGCGGGCAGGACGTCGCGGCGGCGCGCGTCGGCCGCCGGCGCGGCTCATGCGAGCTCGCTGCGCACGGCGACGAGCACGACGAACGCGATCTCGTCGCCGAAGCACCGGCTCCAGTCCTCGCCCGGCTCGGCCGAGCGCGCGATCGCGTGACCCGGCGACCAACGGGCACGCTGGCGAAGCCGTCCGACTCCGGGCAACGAGCTACCTCTAAGCTCGGGCATGCACTTCGGCGCCCACCAGGAGCTCGAGCTGCTCGGCCTGCTCGTGGCGCTCGGCGGGCTGCTCGCGCTCGCGCCGACGCTCCGACTGCCCCTGCCGATCCTGCTCGTGCTCGGCGGCGTCGTGATGGGGTTCGTTCCGGGCCTGCCGCACGTCGCGCTGCCCCCCGACGTGGTGCTCGTGGCGGTGCTGCCGCCGCTCCTCTACTCCGGCGCCTTCTTCACCTCGCTGCGCGACCTGCGCGCGAACAAGCGCCCGATCTCGCTGCTCGCCTTCGGTCTCGTCGCGACGACGATGACCGCGGTCGCGATCGTCGCGCACGAGTGGGTCGGGCTCCCGTGGGCCGTGGCGTTCACGCTCGGCGCGATCGTGTCGCCGACCGATGCGCTTGCGGCGACCGAGATCACGTCGCGGCTCGGCGCGCCGAGGCGCATCGTCTCGCTGATCGAGGGAGAGAGCCTCGTCAACGACGGCACGGCGCTCGTCCTCTACAAGGCGGCGATCGGAGCAGCGGTCGGAGGCACGTTCTCGCTGCTCGACACCTCGGGGCGGATCGTGCTGAACGTCGTGGGCGGGATCGGGATCGGGCTGGCGGTCGGATGGGTCGTGCGCCAGGTGCGCCGCCACGTCGACGATCCGCCGATCGAAGTCGCGATCGCCGTGCTCAGCGGCTACCTCGCGTATCTGCCGGCCGCCGCCGTGGGCGTCTCGGGCGTGCTCGCTGCGGTCACGATCGGCGTCTACATGGGCTGGCACACACCGGAGCTGACGACCGAGCGCACGCGGCTGTCCGGCGACGCGTTCTGGGAGATCCTCGTCTTCATCGTCAACGCGCTCCTGTTCGTGCTCGTCGGTCTACAGCTTCGTCGAATCATCGACTCGCTCGCGGGCCTGTCCTCGCCGAGGCTCACCGGCTACGCCGCCCTCGTCTCCGTGACCGTGATCCTCGCGCGGATCGTGTGGGTGCCGATCTTCACCTACCTCCCCCGCTGGGCCTTCCGGTCGATCCGCGAGCACGACCCGTATCCGCCCTGGCAGTGGCCGGCGCTGCTCTCCTGGGTCGGGATCCGCGGCGCGGTCTCCCTCGTGGCCGCACTCGCCCTGCCGAACGACTTCCCCGATCGCGATCTGATCGTCTTCCTCACGTTCGCCGTGATCGTCTCGACGCTCGCCCTCCAGGGTATGACGCTGCCGGTCCTCATCGGCATGCTCGGGATCAGCGACGACGGGAGCGCGGAGCGCGAGGACGCGAAGGCGCGGATCAAGGCGGCCGAAGCTGCGCTGGCACGGCTCGAGGAGCTCGCGGCGGACGGCGCCGTCCGCCCGCAGACCGCCGAGCGTCTCCGCGGCGCATTCGGATTCCGGCGTGATCGCTTCCGCGCCCGACTCGACGACGGCGACGACGGCGCGATCGAGGAGCAGTCGGTCGCGTACCAGCGCGTGATGCGGGAGCTCCTCGCCGCCGAGCACGCGATGCTCGTCTCGCTCCGAAACGGCCGCGTCATCGACGACAACGTCCTTCAGCGGGTGCAACGCGACCTCGATCTCGAAGCGGCGAGGCTCGATCAGTAGACGCGAATGGCGAGGCTGCAGACGCAGGCCGCGCGCGAGACCTCTGGGCGCCGTCTTCGTCTTCGTCGGCATCCGCGGTTTCCACGGTTACGCACCATCTCCCGGCCGGGCATGCTCGAGCCTGTGCTGGATCTCGACCAGCGGCCCATCCTCGTCTTCTGGGAGACGACGAAGGCGTGCGGCCTGGCCTGCCGCCACTGCCGCGCCTCTGCAATCCCGCAGCCGCTGTCCGGCGAGCTGACGACGGCCGCCGGTGACCGCTTCGTCGCCAGCCTGGCCGGCTTCGGGATGCCTCGGCCGGTCCTCGTCGCCACAGGCGGCGACGTGCTCATGCGTCACGACCTCGACGCGATGCTCGACCGCGCGCGGAAGTCGAAGGTGCCGGTTGCGCTCGCACCGAGCGTGACGCCGCTGCTCACGGACGAGCGCGTGGCCGAGCTGCACCGAGCGGGCGTCAAGGTCGCTTCGATCAGCCTCGACGGCGCGACACCGGCGACACATGACGGCGTGCGCGGCGTCGAGGGGCACTTTGCGGAAACGGTCGCGGCGCTTCGGAGGCTTCGTGAGGCCGGATTGACGGTGCAGGTGAACACCGTCGTCATGCGCGACACGGTGGAGGAGCTGCCGGCGATCGCGCGGATCGTCGAGGAGTCGGGCGCGTCGATCTGGGAGGTGTTCTTCCTCGTCCGCACCGGACGGGGTCGCGCTCTCGGCGAGCTGACGCCGGTGGAGAACGAGGACGTCTGCCACTTCCTCGTCGACGCCTCGCGCCACGGCTTCGTCGTCCGCACCGTCGAGGCGCCGTTCTTCCGCCGCGTCGTCGCCGGGCGGAGGCGCGACCCGGAGGACGCACACGTCGGCCTGACCTACGGGCTGGGGTCCCTCTACGAGCAGCTCGCCGCCGCGCTTCGGGCGGAGCTCGGCAGGCCCGCGTCGCCGCCGCGGGCGCAGACGAAGGGCACACGCGACGGACGGGGGATCATCTTCGTCGGGTACGACGGAGAGATCCATCCCTCCGGGTTCCTGCCCCTCTCGCTCGGCAACGTCACACACGACGACATCGTGCGCGTCTACCGCGAGCACCCGCTCCTGCGGCGGATCCGCGCGGCCGAGTTCGGCGGCCGCTGCGGCAGGTGCTCGTACCGGGAGCTCTGCGGCGGCTCGCGCGCCCGCGCCTTCGCAGCCTCGGGCGATCCGCTCGCCGAGGATCCGGCCTGCGCCTACGAGCCCGCCTAGCCGCCCGCGGATTCAGCGGTCGAGCGGCTCGGCCGCGAGCCATTTCCTGCCGCTCGCGTACAGGGCATCGACCTCGGGGCCGACGAGACCGGGCATGTCCCGCTTGACGGTGAACCCCTGCTGCTCCTGCAGGTACGCGAGATGGCGATACCCCACCGGGTAGCGCTCGAGCGCGTCGCGATCG
>DASPTD010000056.1:0-22256 GCA_035623575.1 Gaiellaceae bacterium | reverse complement strand
AGGATGGAGTCGACGTCGATGCCGCGGTCGCACACCGCACGGACGAAGCGCTCGACGAGCACCGCCGTCTTGCCCGTGCCGGCGCCGGCGGAGACGAACACCTCGCCGCCGGCGTCGACCGCGGCGCGCTGCTGCTCGTTGAGGGCGGTTAGCGGAGCCACATCATCCCTCTGGGTGCCTGGCACCGCTTCGCGGAGCCAGGCACCTGCCGCTGACCGGGGCGGCAGCTCATGCGCGCGGAACCCGGCACATCGGCCAGAGGTCGCACCACGGCGGGCAGTCGCCGCCCTTCGGGTCGTGCACGACGTCGCCCGCGCGGATCCGGCCGGCGAGCCTGCCCGCCGCTGCGCGCGCGTTCTCGACCGCGGCCCAGAACGACTCCTCGTCGAGGTAGTCGTTCTTCGCGTAGCCCGGCAGGGTCCCCCCCTCGCTCGCGCGCAGCAGGCCGCGCGGCCTCCGCTCGCCGGCGAGCGGCCGGTAGAGGCCGCCGAGCGGCTCGAGGCCGACGAGGTCGCGCAGCACGAGCATGTAGAGCGGGATCTGGAGGCGCAGCTCGCTCTCGATCTCGCGCGCCGAGTGCGCGTGCTTTCCCGACTTGTAGTCCTGCACGATCCCGCGCGCGCCGAACGGGTCGACGTCGATCCGGTCGATCTTGCCGGAGAGCGTGAGCCCGTCGCCGAGGTCGAGGCCGCGCTGGAGCTCCGGCGCCGCGCGCTCGCCGCCGAAGGAGACCTCGAAGCGGCGCGGCACGAGTTGCAGCTCGCTCGCGCACTCCTCGTGCACGGTCGCCTCGAGGTCGCGCCAGAGCGTCTGGTCGAGCTCGCGGGCCTGCATCTCCGTCATCTCCATGCGCACCCCCTGCAGCGCGTCATCGAGGCACGCCCGCATGAGGCGCACCGCGTCACCAACGACGCGGTCGTCGAGCTGCTCGACGCCGAGCTCCTTCGGGAGCCGCGTGAAGAACTTGAAGAGCGCGCTGTGCGCGACCGAGCCGCGCAGCTTCGCATCGACCTCCGCGTCGATCGACCGCGGGTCGAGGAAGCGCTCGAAGAACCAGGCCGACGAGCAGTCGGCGAACCGCTCCAGCTCGGTGACGTTGAACGCCAGCCTCGATCCAAGCTGCTCGAGAACGAGCGGATGCACGAGACGAGTCGGGCGGGTGAACGCACCGAGGGCACGCTCGAGGCGCCGCTCCCAGCCGTTCGCGCGTGCGAGTGCGTCCGCTCCCGGCGCGTCACGCGAGGCGAGCTCGGCGAGCGCGCGCAGCCGCTCGCGCTCCGTCGGCGCGGCGTCGAGCGTCCACGTCTGCCCCGACAGCGGTCGGCGACGCGTCCAGCGGCGTACGTCCTCCGGGTCGAAGACGGCCTGGACCTCCTCCCAGAACGGGCTCGGCTCGCGGGGGCCGCCGTCGTCGGTGGCCGCCTCGCGTACGAGGTAGAGCCGTTCGAGCGGTCGCGCACACGCGGTGTAGAACAGATAGCGGTCCCGGCTCACGGCGTCCGGGCGCTGCAGCCGCGCGCCGCGCTCGTCGAGCACACGCCGGGCGTCGTCGTCGAGGAACGGCGACGCCGACCCGCGACGCGGAAGGCTTCCCTCGTCGAGCCCGAGCACGAAGACGACGTCGAAACGGCGCGTGCGCGCGCGAAGCAGGTCGACGACCGCGACGCGACCGGGCTCGTCGCCGTGCATCGGGCGCAGCGTGTGCCGTTCGAGGGCCGCGACGACGTCCTCCCGCGAGAGCTCGCCGGCAAGCGCGTGCCAGCGCTCGAGCTCGCCGAGCAGGCGCGTCACCGTCTCGTGCGTGCGCAGGTCGAGCCGGGACGCCTCTCCGACAGGCGGGCCGTCGAGCCCGTACGCGTTGCGGAGCATGCGAGCGGCGAGCTCACGTACCGCTTCGACCGGATCGGCGGCGTCACGCAGCTCCGCCAGTCCGGGCACGGGCCCGCCGCGCAGCTTCTCCGACTCCTCGACGACCCGATCCGGTGTCTGGATCGCACGCCCGCGCAGCCGTCCTTCGACGAAGTCGACCGCGCGTCGCTCGACGCCCGAGAAGGGCGAGCGCAGAAAGCCGAACAGGTCGCGGCGCGTTCCGTCGAGCCAGGCGAAGCGGAGCATCGCGCTCAATGCGTGCCCGAGCGGCGTCTGTGTGAGCCGCACCTCGCCGTCGATCGAGTACGGCACGCCGAGCGTGCCGAGCACGGTCTCGAGCGGCGCCCGCCAGCGCTCGATGCCGGGGCAGACGACGCCGATCCGCTCGGCCGGCGTGCCGGCGCGCACCAGCGCGAGCAGCTCTTCGCCGACGAGCTCGAGCGCGCCCCGTGCGCCGGCGCCCTCGAAGAAGCGGACGCCACCGTTGATGGGCACCGCTCCAGGGACCGGATCCGCGAACAACGCTCGTTCGAGGTGCGCGAGCGCCGGGTGCGCCGACTCTCCGTGGCGCGGGGGCAGCTCCTCGATCCGGCCGCCGGCGAGGCGTGAGAGATCCTCGGCCGTGCGCCGCAGCGATGCGAACGCGGGGCGCGCCGGCTCGTAGGGCAGCGAGACGTCGACCTCGGTCCGGCCGGCCAGCGCCTCGAGCAGGGCCCACTCGGCTCCGGTCAGATCCTCGAAGCCGTATGCGAAGACCGGCTGCCCGTGCCAGGCGTCGAGATCCGACTGGAGTCGCTCGGCCGCGCGACGGCGCAGCAGGTCGCGATCCCAGAGCCCGAGCCGGTCGAGCTCGGCGCGGTAGGCGGCGTGCAGCGTCGCAAGGTCGCCCTCGAGCTGCTCCGGGTCGAGCAGCCCCGACTCCAGCTCCCCGAGCGTCTGGAGCAGGGCGTCCGCGAAGCCGCCGAACCGGGCCGACGCCGAGAGCCCCACGAGCCGTGCGCCGGCGACGACGCGGCGAACGAGCAACGCCCGCTGCGCCTGCGATAGGAGCGGCCGCGCGCCGTTGCCCGCGATCCGCTCGAAGAGGTCGTCGAAGGTGCCGATCGAGCCCGCGAGCAGAGCCGTGCGGCGCGCGAGCAGCTCGCGTTCGACGCGCTCGACGTCCGACCGGGTCGGCACGATGAGGACGGGCTCGCGCTCGAGCGCGACCAGATAGCGGTCGAGCAACAGCTCGACCTTGCCCGCGTTCGCGGGCCCCGCGATGAGGCTGAGCGGCACCGTCCCATCGTAGAGGCGGGTCCTGCCGGCTCCCGCGCTCGGCCGACGGCACGCTCGCAAAGAGCGTGAAACGCGTCGGCGAGCCGGGAAACCGCTAGGCGGTCGCCGACTTCGGCCGGCGGCCGCGGCGGGCTGCGGGCTGGCCGGGCATCGTGCCGGCGCACTCGTCGCAGAGGTCGGCCTGCTTGGCGCCGCGCCGCGCGTCGGTGTACGTCACGCGCATCACGGCACCTTTCGACTCGTCGACTTCCTTGCCGCAGTTGTCGCAGACAAGCACGGTCTTACGTGCCACTCGCTCCTCCTTCGCAGAGTCCGGTCGGCGAAATGCTAAACGAAATGTCACGGTAAAAGCCATCGAAATGATCGACGCCAGTAGACTTCGCCGCCGGATGTTCGACGAGCACACGATCGTCGTCCTCGAGGGCGACCAGACGGGACAGGAGCTGCTCGAAGAGGCGCTGAGCGTGCTTGCGCCCGACGTGATCGGCGTCGAGCTCGACTTCCCGCGCTTCGACCTCTCGCTCGTGAACCGGCGGGCGACGCGGAACCAGGTCGTCTACGAGGCCGCGGAGGCGATCCGCGACCACGGGCTCGGCCTCAAGGCGGCGACGGTGACGCCCGAGACGCGCGACGACGTCGGCTCGCCCAACAGGATCCTGCGTGAGGAGATCGGCGGAAAGGTGATCGTCCGCACCGGCCGCCGCATCCCGGGGATCGCGCCGATCGGCGGCGTCCATGCGCCGATCTCGATCGTGAGGATGGCCGTCGGCGACGCATACGGCGCGACGGAGTGGCGCGAGGGCGAGGGCGACGACGAGGTCGCGCTCCGCACCGAGCGGATCGAGCGGCGAATCTGCCACGCGGTCGCGGAGTTCGCGTTCCGGCAGGCGGAGCGGACGGGCGCGAAGGTCTTCGGCGGTCCGAAGTACACGGTCAGCCCGACGTACGAGGGAATGCTCAAGGAGGAGATGGACGCCGCTGCCGCGCGGCATCCCGGCGTCCCCTACGAGCCGCAGTTGATCGACGCGACGTTCGCGCTGCTGCTCTCGACGAGCGGCGATCCGCTCGTGATCCCGGCCCTGAACCGGGACGGCGACATCCTCTCCGACCTCGTCCTGCCCCTCTTCGGCTCGATCGCCGGGTCGGAGTCGCTGCTCGTCGGCTTCGGGGACGACTTCGAGCCGGCGGCGATCATGGCCGAGGCGGCGCACGGGACGGCGCCCGCGCTCGAGGGGAAGAACGTCGCCAACCCCATGGCGATGATCCTCGCCGGCGCCGCTCTGCTCGCCCACGCGAGCCCGGCGGCGCAGCAGGCAGGCCGTGCGATTCGCGAGGCGTGCCTCGAGGCGGTCGCCTCGGGCGCGCGCACCACCGACCTCGGCGGCACCCTCGGCACCGGCGAGTTCACCGACGAGGTGATCGCGCGAGTGCGCTCGAAGCTCGAGGTGTGGGCGTCGTTGTAGGCCGCGACGACGCGGGACGACTCAGGACGCCACGCGCTCGCGCCAGTCCGCAGCCTGGGCGGACCACACCTCGAGGAACACCTCGACGACCGACGGGTCGAACTGCGTGCCGGCGCAGCGGTCGATCTCGGCGAGCGCGTGGTCGGTCGGGAGCGCAGCGCTGTACAGACGTGGAGACGTCATCGCGTCGAACGCGTCCGCGACGGCGATCAGGCGCGCCTCGAGCGGGATCGAGCGGCCGCGCAGGCCCGAGGGGTAGCCGAGCCCGTCCCAGCGCTCGTGGTGGAAAAGGACGCACGGGAGCGCGTGCCAGGCAACGCGCAGGGGAAGGACGAACGAGGCGCCGGCACGGGGGTGTGCGCGCATCTCGGCCTCTTCCTCGGTGGTGAGCGGTCCCGGCTTGCGCAGCACCGAGCGACGGACGGCGAGCTTGCCGATGTCGTGCAGGCGTGCACCGAGACGGAGCGTCTCGATCCGCTCGTGCTCCCAGCCGAGCCGCCACGCGACGGGCTCGGCGAGCGTCGCCACACGGGCGCCGTGGCCCTGGGTCTGGTCGCGCTCCTCGAGCGCCCGCGAGATCGCCGCCAGCATGCCCGAGCAAGGTTCCGCGGCCGGCGCAGGAATCCTCTTGGCTCACAGTCTCTCCTCGAAACGGCGCTTGCCGATCTGGACCGCGATCAAGGCGATGAGCGCGAGAGCCGCGACGCCTGCCGCCGCGAAGAGCCCGTACCGCTGGATCGCGTCCGCGGCGGCCTTGCCGGCATAGAACGCCACCAGCCCGACGGACGCGGCCCAGACGATCCCGCCCGCCGCGTTCCAGAAGAGGAACCTCCACCAGTGCATCCGGCCCAGGCCGGCGACCCAGGCGGCAGTGAAGCGCAGGACGGCGATGAAGCGGCCGAAGAAGACCGTCTTGCCGCCATGGCGGGCCATGATCCGCTCCGCCCGCGGCAGGACGCGTTCTGCGTAGCCGCGCAGCCACCTCCAGCGCTCGAAGAGCGCCCGGCCGCCGAGGCGCCCGATCAGCCAGTAGCCGAGGTTGTCGCCGACGATCGCGCCTGCGGCGGCGATCACGATCACCCACTCGATCGAGTAGTGCCCCTGCGCGGCGAGCACGCCGAACGCGATCAGTGCCGTCTCGCCCGGGAGCGGGATCCCGAACGACTCGAGCATCACGACGACAAACAGGAGCGGCAGCCCGTGCTGGATGAAGAAGCTCGTCACCGTCTCAGCCTGCTTCGCCGTGCACGACACGTTCCATCGGTCGAGGCTACGTGACCGGGGCCCGGGCGTCCACGGATCGGCCGTGCGGTAGAACACGCATCCTTCCGACTGCCTGCTCCCTTAGAGTTGGCGCAGATGAGGGTCGGCGTAGCGCGTGAGACGGCGCAGGGCGAGCGCAGGGTCGCGCTCGTGCCCGAGACCGCGGGAAAGCTGGCCGCGGCCGGCTTCGAGGTCGTCGTCGAGCCCGGTGCCGGCGCCGCCGCCTCCTTTCCGGACGATGCGTATCGCGAGGCGGGCGTCACGCTCGGATCGCCGTGGGATGCCGATGTGGTCGTCAAGGTGCGCAAGCCGGACGAGGGCGAGGTGGCGCGGTTGCGCGACGGGCAGCTGCTGATCGCCTTCCTCGATCCCCTGGCCGACCGCGACGGGGTGGAACGGCTCGAAGCGCGCGGCGTCGTCGCCTTCGCGATGGAGTCGATCCCTCGCATCACGCGCGCGCAGCCGATGGACGCCCTGTCGTCGCAGGCGACCGTCGGCGGCTACAAGAGCGCGCTGCTCGCGGCCGAGCATCTCCCCCGCTTCTTCCCGATGTTGATGACCGCCGCGGGCACGGTGCCGCCTGCGAAGGTGCTCGTGATCGGCGCGGGCGTCGCCGGCCTGCAGGGGCTCGCGACGGCCCGCCGCCTCGGCGCCGTCGTCACCGGCTTCGACGTGCGCCCTGTCGTGCGCGAGCAGATCGAGAGCCTCGGCGCGAACTGGCTCGACCTCGGCGTGAGCGGCGCCGAGGCGGAGGGCGGCTACGCACGCGAGCTGACGCCCGCGGAGATGCAGGCGCAGCAGGAGGCGCTCGAGGCGCGGATCGCCGAGTTCGACGTCGTGATCACGACCGCGGCCGTCCCCGGCCGGGCGGCGCCCAAGATCATCCCCGCCTCCGCCGTGAAGGCGATGCGGCCCGGCTCGGTGATCGTCGACCTCGCTGCCGAGACGGGCGGCAACTGCGAGCTGACGGCCCCGGGCGAGATCGTCGAGCGCGACGGCGTCACCCTGATCGGGCTGACGAACCTGCCGAGCACGATGCCGTACCACGCGTCGATGCTCTACTCCCGGAACGTGCAGGCGCTGCTGCTGCACCTCGCCCCGGGAGGCCAGCTGAGCCTCGACTGGTCCGACGAGATCACCGCCGGTACGTGTGTCACGACGAAGAAGGAGGCCGCGCCGGCATGAGTCATGGAACCCTGCTCGTGTTCGAGGTGACGATCCTCGTGCTCGCGATCTTCCTCGGCTTCGAGGTGATCTCGAAGGTGCCGACGCTCCTGCACACGCCGCTGATGTCCGGCACGAACGCGATCCACGGCATCGTCGTCGTCGGTGCGATGCTCGTGCTCGGGCTCGGGCACAAGGGGCCGTTCCTGTGGGCGATCGGCTTCCTTGCAGTCGTCCTCGGCTCGGCGAACGTCGTCGGCGGCTTCGTCGTCACCGACCGGATGCTCGAGATGTTCAAGAAGCGCGAGCCTGCGAAGCAGGTCGACGCGTCGCAGGACGGGAAGGGCGCTTGACCTACAACGTCAGCAACCTGCTCTACCTGATCACGATCGTGACGTTCATCCTCGCGCTGCGCTACCTCTCCAATCCGGCTCATGCGCGGCGGGGCAACCAGATCGGCGCGGTCGGCATGCTCATCGCCGTCGTCGTCACGTGGGTGAAGACCGGCGGCACGAGCTGGTGGGCGCTCGCGCTCGGGATGCTGATCGGCGGCGGTTTCGGAGCGGTCGCGGCGCGCAGGGTGAAGATGACGGCGATGCCGCAGATGGTGGCGCTGTTCAACGGCGTCGGCGGCGGCGCGGCGGCGCTGATCGCGCTCGCCGAGCTGCACCGCATCCTCCCCCAGCCGGGTCGGCCGACGATCGACATCGGGGCCGCGATCGCGCTCTCCGGACTGATCGGGTCGATCTCGTTCGCGGGCTCGATGGTCGCCTTCGCAAAGCTCCAGGAGCTGATCAAGGGCCGCCCGATCACGTATCCGGGCCAGAAGGTCGGCAATCTCGTCCTGCTCGGCGCGTGCGTGGCGCTCGGCGTCGCGCTCGTCGCCGGCGTCCAGGACCAGTGGCTGCTGTGGGCGGTCGTCGCAGGAGCCGCGCTTTTCGGCGTCCTGTTCGTGCTCCCGATCGGCGGCGCCGACATGCCCGTCGTCATCTCGCTGTTGAACGCGTTCACCGGGCTCGCGGTCGCCGTCGGAGGCTTCGAGCTCGAGAACAACGTCCTGATCGTGAGCGGCATGCTCGTGGGCGCGTCCGGCACCTTGCTGACGATGATGATGGGGCGGGCGATGAACCGCTCGATCGCCAACGTCCTCTTCGGTGCGTTCGGCCAGGTGACGGCCGAGGCAGCCGCGGTCGCGGCAGGCGACGGCGGCACCGTGCGCAGCGCGAGCGCCGAGGACGTCGCCGTGATGCTCGCGTATGCGCACAAGGTCGTCTTCGTCCCCGGCTACGGTCTCGCGGTCGCGCAGGCCCAGCACGACGTGCGCCAGCTCGCCGACCTGCTCGAGGCGAAGGGCGTCGAGGTCTCGTACGCCATCCACCCGGTCGCCGGGCGCATGCCGGGCCACATGAACGTGCTGCTCGCCGAGGCAAACGTCCCGTATCCGCAGCTGAAGGAGATGGACGACGCCAACCCGGAGTTTCCGCGCACAGACGTCGCCGTCGTGGTCGGCGCGAACGACGTCGTCAACCCGGACGCGCGCAACAACCAGAGCAGCCCGATCTACGGCATGCCGATCCTCAACGTCGACGACGCGCAGACGGTCGTCGTGCTGAAGCGCTCGATGAACCCCGGCTTCGCCGGAATCGAGAACCCGCTCTTCTACAACCCGAAGACCGTGATGCTCTTCGGAGACGCCAAGGCGTCGATCACGAAGCTGATCCAGGACGTCAAGACGCTCTAGCTCCGTAGTTCGAGGCAGCGGGATCGGCGCCGGCGCTGATGGGCCGTCCCCTCCCGTGGCCCAGGCTCATGGCACCCCCGGCAGGAGGTTTACCATGAACGCGCTCGTCCTCTACGAGTCGAGATTCGGAAACACCGAGCGCGTCGCGGAGGCGATCGCACTCGCGCTCCAGGAGGCGGTGCCGACCAAGCTCGCCGCGATCGAGGAGGTGACCGATTGCGCCGAGACGATCCGCGGCGTCGACCTGGTCGTCGTCGGCGGCCCGACCCACTCGCACGGGATCAGCCAGCACCTGCGCGACACGCTGGAATGCCTCGGCGAGCACGCTCTCGACGGCGTGCGGGTGGCGGTGTTCGACACGCGCATCCCGGGGCCGAGGCTCGTGACGGGCTCCGCAGCGGTGCGGCTGGCGCGGCTGCTGCGGCGGCGCGGCGGCTGGCTCGTCGTTCCGCCGGCGGACTTCATCGTCGAGGGCCGCGAGGGCCCGCTCGAGCGCGGCGAGCTCGAGCACGCGCGCGCCTGGGCCGCCGAGGTCCTCCGCGCCGTCGGCGTCCGCGTGCACGAGCACGCGCCCGTGTAACCGCGCGGGTGCGGCTCCCCGTCCAAGTAACAAGTTGTTACTTGGACGACTTCGGAGCCGTCGTCCTCCGTACGGTGCCGCCCGTCGGTGCGTCAGGCCGGCAAGTAACAAGTTGTTACTTGCCGGTTCTCGGTGCCGCTAGCCGGTGCGGCGGCGCAGGGTGGCTGCGCCGAGAGCGAGCGCGAGCACGATGCAGCCGCAGACGACGGCGACGTCGGCGGCAAAGCGACCGTCGAGCGTGTCCGCGGCGGTATGCGCGAGCGCGTCGTACGCGTAGGTGAGCGGCATGGCGTCCGAGATCCAGCGCAGCCAGGCCGCCATCGAGCTGCGGCCGACGAAGAGCCCGCAGAGCAGGATCTGCGGAAAGACCATCGCCGGCATGAACTGCACGGCCTGGAACTCGGTCTGCGCGAACGCGCTGACGAACAGCCCCAGCGCCGTCCCGAGCACGGCGTTCGCGACCGCGAGCGCGCCGACCACGACCTGGGGCCCCGCTACGTGCAGCCCGAGCAGGCCGAAGGCCAGCGCCGAGACGATCGTGGCCTGCAGGGCGGCGAAGACCGCGAAGGCGGCTCCGTAGCCCGCGAGCAGGTCGAACTTGCCGAGCGGAAGCGTCATCAGCCGCTCGAGCGTGCCGGTCGTGCGCTCGCGCAGCATCGTGATCGAGGTGACGAGGAACATCGTCACGAACGGAAAGAGTCCGAGCAGCGGCGCACCGACGTGCTGGAAGACGGGCGAGCTCCCCGCGAACAGCTCCTTCAGCAGCGTCTGGAGCAGGCAGGGCACGCCCACGATCAGCGCGATCGTGCGTGGGTCGCGCCGCAGCTGCGCGAGCACACGCGCCGCGACCGCGCCGGTGACGCGGAGGCTCATGTCGCCGCCCCATCGACGAGGCGCAGGAACACGTCGTCGAGCTGTGTGACGCCGGTGCGCGCCCGCAGCTCTGCAGGCGTCCCCTCGGCGAGCAGCCGGCCGTCGCGCAGCAGCAACAGCGCGTCGCAGCGGTCGGCCTCGTCCATCACGTGGCTCGAGACGAGCAACGTCGTCCCGCGCTCGGCGAGCGCGTGGAAGAGCTGCCAAAGGTCGCGGCGGAGCACCGGGTCGAGCCCGACCGTCGGCTCGTCGAGCACGAGCAGGTCGGGTGCGCCGAGCAGCGCGGTTGCGAGCGAGACGCGTGCGCGCTGCCCGCCGGAGAGCCGCGACACGACGCGGTCGGCGTGATCGTCGAGCGACACGTCGCCGATCGCACGCTCCACCGTACCGCGCTCCGCCCCGAGCACCCGCGCGAAGAAGCGCAGGTTCTCGCGCACCGTCAGGTCTTCGTACACCGAGGGTGCTTGGGTCATGTAGCCGACCCGCGAGCGCAACGGCCGCGCCCCAGCCGGCTCGCCGAGCACCTCGACCCGGCCGCCCGCGACCCGTTGCACGCCCACGACGGAGCGGATCAGGGTCGACTTGCCGCTGCCGCTCGGACCGAGCAGACCGGTCACCGTGCCGTGCGCGACCGCGCACGTCAGCTCGGGCAGGACGACCTTGCCGCCGCGCACGACGTGCAGCGCCTCGACGCGGATGGCGACGCCGTTCAGCCGGGCGTCCACGTCGCCCCGTCGAACGTGCTGCCCCTCAGCAGGTGCCCCAGCGTCTGCTGCATCGACGGCGCCAGCTCGAGCGCAGCGATCTCCTCCGGCCCGAACCAGCCGGCGTCGATCGTCTCGTCGTCGTGCGCGTGGGGATCCCCCGCCAGCAGCCGTGCCTCGAAGATGGTCGTCACCCACGCGGCCTCGTCGCCGTTCGCGTACGTGATCCGGTACTCCGGCCCGCCGAAGACACCGGCCACCCGGAGCGGCTCCACGAGGACGCCGGCCTCCTCCCAGCACTCCCGCCGCGCCGCGTCCGCCGGCCGCTCGCCGGGGTCGACCGTCCCGCCCGGCAGCATCCAGCGCCCCTCGAAGTGGCGTACGAGAAGCATCCGGCCCTCGCCATCGCGGACGAACGCGGCGACGGACGGCAGGAAGAGCAGCTCGGTGCCGATCTTCTCCCGCAGCCCGCGGATGTAGTCGGACATCGCCACACCCCGAGCCTAAACTTCGGCTCGTGGTCCCGCTCTACACGGCGCGGCACGTCCACGACGCGGTGCCGCCCGGGCGGGCCGTCGACGCGGTGCGTGACGCCTTCGTCGCGTTCGCGCGCGGCGAGTGGACGATGCCGCCGAAGGTGTACGTGGCCGCGTACCCGGCCGGCGACTTCCGCGCGATGCCCGCGCTCGGCTCCGGGCACGCGCTCCTGAAATGGGTCACCTCGTTCCCCGGCAACCCCGCCCACGGGCTGCCAACGGTGATGGGCGTCGTGCTCGTCTCCTCGGCCGAGGACGGGCGGCTGCTGGCCGTGCTCGACGCGGGGGCGGTGACGGCGATCCGCACCGGTGCGGCGGCCGTGCTCGCCGCGGAGACCCTCGGGCGACCGGACGCCGGGTCGACGGCGGTCGTGGGCGCCGGCGTCAACGGCGAGGCGTGCGTGCGGACGTTTGCCGCGCGCGGCCGCGAGCCGCTCGTCTGGGACGTCGACGAGGAGCGAGCCCGCACCGTCGCAGAGCGCGCCGGCGGTCGCGTCGCCCCGAGCCGCGAGGCCGCGCTCGCGGCCGACCTGCTCGTGACGGTGACCCCGGGCCGCGAGATCCTGCTCCCGGAGGGCTCACTCCGCCCCGGACAGCACGTGAGCCTGATGGGCGCAGACGGGCCGGGCAAGGCGGAGATCGCAGTCGCGGAGCTGGCGCGCGTCCACGTGTTCTGCGACGACTGGGAACAAGCCTCACACGGTGGCGAGCTGGCCCCGGCGGTCTCGGCAGGACGTGTGACTCGGGACGACGTGGCGCAACTCGGGGATGTGCTGAACGGTGCGGCCGAGGGCCGCTCCTCGCCCGCCGACATCACGATCTTCGACTCGACCGGTCTCGCGCTGCAGGATCTCGCGGTCGCGCTCGTCGCGCTCGAGCACGTCGACGAGCTCGACCTTGGGACGGTCGACCTCTGACTACGCGACCGAGGTTACGAGCTCGAAGACCGCAGGCTGGAAGTCGTCGCAGTGTGCCCGGACGCGCATGATCGACTCCCGGAACTCGGGCGTGTCCTTCCACGCCTGCTGAGCCTCGAAGCTCTCCCACGGCGCGAAGCTCATGTACCGGGCCGGCTGCTCGACGTCCCGGACGAGGTGGAACGTTCCAGAGCCTGCGAAGCTGCTCGCCCAGGTCACGAACTCCGTCCATGCCTCGACGAAGGCGTCTTCTTCGCCGGGTTTGACCGACCAGGTGCCGTTGGTGTATGTCTCCGTCACCGGGGCGACTCTACGCCGGGCCTCTCCGCATTGTCCAGCGCGACTCGGCAGGCCCGTCGACCTCTCCATGATCGACCTGTGAGCGCTCCGTGCCCCTGGCGACGACCTCGACGCTGTGCGCCGCAGCATCCGAGCGCGAGCGATTCTTCCCTAGGTAAACCGCGCGGGATCGAACAGCTCGAGCTGCGGCGAGGTCTCACCGAGGATCGCGCCCGCGACGAGGCGGCCACAGGCGAAGCCGAGCACGTTGCCGTGGCCGGAGTAGCCGGCGGCGACCCAGACGCCGTCACGGCCGGGCACGCGGCCGACGAGCGGGAGCATGTCCTGCGTCAGCCCGAAGATGCCCGCCCAGCGATGCGAGATGCGCGGCGGCTCGCCGATCAGCTCGCCGAGGAAGCGCTCGAGCGAGGCCTGGATCACGGGCGTCGTCGTCTCGACGTCGGTCAGCTCGTCGAGGATCGACACGTCGCGGAAGCCGCCGAGCAGCATGCGCCCGTCCGGGAGCTGCTGCCAGTAATCGAAGCCCTGGCGCGCGTAGTGCGGGCGGTCGTAGAGGACACGGTCGAGCGGCTCCGTCACGATCACCTGGCCGCGGGTCGGCCAGATCGCCTCGGCGAGCTCGCGCACGAGCCCGTGTCCGTAGCCGTCGGTGGCGACGACGACCTGCTCGGCGTCGAGGTCGCAGACGTCGTCGACGCGCTCGTGCTCGCGGAGCTCGGCGCCCGCCTCGGCGGCGCGTGCCGCGAGGCCGCGCACGAACCTCGCCGGCTGGATCGAGCCGCCGCGCGCGTGCGCGATCACGCCGTGGAAGCGGCCGGCGAGGACGCCCGGGAGGTCGTCGAGCCATTCGACCTCGAAGCCGTCCTCGCACATCGCCTCGTACTCGGCGCGGATCTGCTCCCGCTCCTCCTCGTCGGCGGCGAGGCGGTAGCTGCCGACCTCGCGCAGCGCATTCCCCGCGAGCTCGGCGAGCCGCTCCGCCTCTGCCTCCGTCCAGCGCCACAGCTCCCGCGCCCGCTCGCGCCCGTACGTCTCGCAGGCGATGTCGTACCGCGTTGCGCCGCCGGGAAGCGCGAAGCCGCCGTTGCGTCCGCTCGCGCCCTCCGCGACGCCGCGCGCGTCGTAGACGCGGACGGTCCGCCCCGCCTCGGCGAGCCGCAGCGCCGCCGAGCAGCCGGTGACGCCGGCGCCGACGATCGCCACGTCGACACGGCCGTCGTGTCGCGGCGACGGACGCGCGGGGATCTCGTCTTCGAGCCAGTACGGGTTCACGGCCGCGCTGATGCTACGCGGCAGCGCGTTGACAGCGCGGGCCGACCGGTCTCAGACTGAGCAGTCCACGACCGAATCACGGAGGTTGCACGGTGACGCAGGTTGGCGAGCGCGAATGGGCAAGGCCGGTTCCTCCCGGCCTCTCGGACGAGGACCTCGACCGCGCGCTGGAGGCGTTCGCCGCCGTCGTGGGCGCCGAGGCAGTGCTCACCTCCGAGGAGGACCTGCGGGAGTTTCGCGACCCGTTCGCGTACCCGACCTGGGACGACTACACCGGGTCGGCAGTGCTGATGCCGACCGAGGTCGAGCAGGTGCAGGAGATCGTCCGGATCGCCAACCGCTTCAAGGTGCCGCTGTGGCCGCACTCGACCGGCCGCAACAACGGCTACGGCGGGCCCGCGCCGCGGTTGAAGGGCTCTGTGATCGTGAGCCTGCGCAACATGAACCGCGTGCTCGAGATCAACGAGGAGAGCGCGTACGCGGTCGTCGAGCCGGGCGTCCGCTGGTTCGATCTCTACGATGCGATCCAGGCGGGTGGGCACAAGCTGATGCTCTCAGTCCCCGATCTGGGCTGGGGCAGCGTCATCGGCAACACGCTCGACCACGGCCTCACCTACCTGCCCCAGGCCGTCGACGGGGGAATGCAGTGCGGGATGGAGGTCGTCCTCCCGGACGGCGACCTGCTCCGCACGGGCATGGGCGCGATGTCCGCCAGCCGCGCCTGGAACGTCTACAAGCGCGGCCTCGGCCCCACACCCGACCAGCTGTTCATGCAGTCGAACTTCGGGATCGTCACGAAGATGGGCGTCTGGCTGATGCCCTGGCCGGAGGTCTACATGCCGCTCTGGCTGCGCGTGTGGAAGGACGACGACCTCGGCTCGATGGTCGAGACGCTGCGCAGGCTCTCGCTCGACGGGACGATCCGCATGGTGCCGCAGATCCTCAACGCGCCCCTGCTCGGCTCGGTGTTCTCGTCGCGGGACCGTTGGTGGCAGGGCGAGGGCCCGATCCCGGACGAAGGCCTCGACCGGATGGCGCGCGAGCTCGAGATCGGACGCTGGATGATGCGCTTCGCGCTCCACGGCGACGAGGCCGTCGTCGACCACAACTTCGGGAAGATCAAGGACGCCTTCGCGCGGATCCCCGGCGCGGAGGTGTGGGGGACGAAGTGCGCTCCCCAGGACATCCCGAAGCTCGAGAACCCGATCGAGCGGATCCAGGGCGGCGTGCCGAGCCTCGACCTGAACGCGCAGGCCGCGTGGTACGGCGGCGAGGAGGGCGGACACATCGGCTTCTCGCCCGTCGCACCGCTGACGGGCGCCGACGCGCACGCGCTCCGCGACCTCCTGCGGCGGATGATCGAGGAGGCCGGCCTCGACTACATGGCGGCGCTGATCATGCCGAACGCGCGCAGCTTCATCCACATCACGCTCATCATCTTCGATACGAAGAACGAGCAGCAGACGCGCGCCGCGTACGACGTGAGCAAGCGGCTCGTACCGGAGGCGGCGAAGCTCGGCTACGGCGAGTACCGGGCGCACCTCGACTTCATGGACCTCGCGATGGCGCAGTACGACTTCAACGACCACGCATCGCTCCGTTTCGCGGAGCGGATCAAGGACGCGCTCGACCCGAACGGCATCCTCGCCCCCGGAAAGCAGGGGATCTGGCCGCGATCACTTCGGGAGGCACGCGAGTAGCGACCGATGGCATGCTGTCGGCATGAGCCGGTTCACGGACGCCCTCAACGAGCAGATCGCCAACGAGTTCGGCGCCTCGCAGCAGTACGTCGCGATCGCAGTCCACTACGACGCCGAGTCGCTCCCACAGCTCGCCGCCCACTTCTACCGGCAGGCGGTCGAGGAGCGGAACCACGCGATGATCATCGTCCAGTACCTCCTCGACGCAGGGGCTCCCGCCACCATCCCGGGCGTCGCGCCGCCGAAGCCCGAGTTCGAAGACGACCGCGAGCCGGTCGCGCTCGCGCTCGAGCAGGAGCGGACGGTGACCACGCAGATCGTGCGGCTCGTCGAGATCGCCCGTGAGGAGGGCGACTACGTCGGCGAGCAGTTCCTCGGTTGGTTCCTCGACGAGCAGCGCGAAGAGGTGGCGAGCATGTCGACGCTGCTGGCGGTGATCGATCGCGCGGGCACCGAGCACATGCTCCTCGTCGAGGACTACCTCAGCCGCACCACCGCCGAGGCCGGGCCGGAGGCGTCGATGCCGCCCGTTGCCGGCGGTGCGCTCTAGCCCGACGAACGGTAGACGCCGTCCGCCGCGGCAGCGAGACCTGCGAGCTCGAGCTCGACGAGCGCGCGGGCGACCTCGCTCGCATCGAGGCCGGCGCGCCGCGCGAGCTCGTCCGCCCCCGCCGGGGCTTCCCGGAGCAGTTCGTGAAGCCGGGCCGCGGTGCCATCGACCGCGACGGCGGCGGCCGCCTCGGCTTCGATCCCGAAGCAGGAGAGCACGTCCGCGGCACGCGTGAGCGGCGAGGCGCCGAGCTTGAGCAGGTCGTTCGTGCCCACGGAGAGCGCACTCGTGATCTCGCCGGGGACGGCGAGCACGTCCCTCCCTTCCTCGAGCGCGAGGTCGGCGGTGATCAGCGCGCCGCTGCGCTCGCGCGCCTCGACGACGACCGTCGCGGCGCAGAGCCCCGCGATGATCCTATTGCGCGCGGGGAAGCGCCAGGGAGCGGGCTCGACGCCGGGCGCGTACTCGGAGACGATCAGGCCGCGCTCGGCGATGCGGCGCGCGAGCTCGGCGTGCGCGGCCGGGTAGTCGCGGTCGACACCGCAGCCGAGCACTGCCACCGTGAGCCCGCCGGCCTCGAGCGCGCCGCGGTGCGCCTCGGCGTCGACGCCGCGCGCGAGACCGCTGACGACGACGAGGCCGGCCGCCGCGAGCTCGCGCGCCAGCGTGCGCGCGACCGAGGAGCCGTACCCCGAGCACGCGCGCGCACCGACGATCGCGACCGCCGGCTGCGAGAGCAGCTCCGGCGGCGCGACGCCGCGCACGAACAGCCCCGGCGGCGGGTCGTGCACCGCCCGCAGGAGCGGCGGGAAGTCCGCTGCCGGGCGCGCGAGGAAGCGGAAGCCGTGCGCTCCGAGTCGTTGCTCGTACGCGCGTGCGTCGAAGGCTCGCACATGCGCGGCCCAGCGCGCTCCGGACGGCACGCGCACGAGATGCGTCCCCGTCTCCGACGCGAACACCGCCAGTGCGAGCTCGTTCACGCGCCGAGCTCCTGCGGCGAGCGGTAGGCGAGCGCCTCGGCGAGGTGGTCGCCGTGCACCTGCTCGGAGCCGGCGAGCCCGGCGATCGTCCGCGCCACGCGGGCCACCCGCGCGCGGCCCCGTCCCGACAGCGGCAGCCGCTCCACCGCCCGTGAGAGCAGTGCCTCGGCCTCAACCGTCCGCGGCAGCGGCGCGACCGCCAGCAGCTCACGCGCCGCCGACACGCGCTCCGCCACGCCGGCCGAAGGCTCCCCTGGCCCCGCGGCGAGCTCGACCGCACGCGCCCGCGGCACGGCGACGACGAGATCGAAGCGGTCGAGCAGCGCGCGAGAGAGCTTGGCCCGGTAGCCGGCCAGGCGCTGTGCCGAGCACGAGCATTCGACGGCCGGGTCGCCGCGCGCGCCGCAGGGGCAGAGGTTCATCGTCCCGACGAGCTGGAAGCGGGCCGGAAAGACGACGCGGCCGGCGGCGCGCGCGATCGAGATGAAGCCGTCCTCGAGCGGCTGCCGCAGCGCCTCGAGCGACGGCCGGGCGAACTCGGCCAACTCGTCGAGCAGGAGCACGCCGTGGTGTGCAAGGCTCGCCTCGCCGGGGCGCAGCCCCGGGCCGCCGCCGACGATCGCAGCCGTGGAGGCGGTGTGGTGAGGCGCGCGAAACGGCGGCGACACGATCAGCGGATGGTCGACCGGCAGCAGCCCGGCGACCGAGTGGATCCGCGTCACCTCGAGTGCCTCGGCGCCGTCGAGCAGCGGCAGGACGCCGGGCAGCCGTCGCGCGAGCATCGTCTTGCCCGTGCCCGGCGGGCCGCCGAGCAGGAGGTTGTGGCCGCCGGCGGCGGCCAGCTCGAGCGCGCGCCGGGCGCGTTCCTGGCCGCGGACGTCGGCGAGATCGGGGAGGGGCGGCGGCTGTGCGTAGCGCGGCGGCACGACGGGATCCGGCTCGAGCTCGCCGCGGAGATACGCCACCGCATCCGCGAGATGGCGGACGGGCACGGGCTCGACGCCGGCGAGCGCCGCCTCGGCCGCCGACTCGGGCGGGCAGAGCAGCCGCTCGAGCCCGAGCCGGCGTGCGCCCTCCGCGACCGCCAGCACGCCGCCGACGCGCCGCAGCCGCCCGTCGAGCGCGAGCTCCCCGACCGACGCGTGCCGCTCGAGCTGCTCGCGGGGCACCTGCTTCGACGCCGCGAGCACGGCGAGCGCGATCGGCAGGTCGTAGCCGGAGCCCTCCTTGCGCAGGCCCGCGGGCGCGAGGTTGACGGTGACGTGCCCGCGCGGCCACTGCAGCTCGGCCGAGGCGATGCCGCTGCGCACGCGGGTGCGCGCCTCCTGGCACGCCTTGTCCGGCAGCCCCACGATCGCGAACCCCGGCATCTGGCCGTGCACGCGCGCCTCCACCTCGACCCGGCGCGGCTCGAGTCCCACGAGCGCGTGGGTGACCGCGCGTGCAAGCACCCCCCGACGCTACGCGGGCACCTGCCACGCCTCCCCGTAGCCTTGCCGGCGGGATTGCCACGACAGGCATACGGGCTCTCCCCGATGGGCCCTTGTAAGGCCCCCCTTACAGTCAGGACATGGCCCCCCAGGCGGCACCTGCGCTCGCCGAGCCGTCCGAGCGGCTCGAGGAGATCGTCCTCGTCGGCCACCCGAACGTCGGCAAGTCGGTGCTCTTCCAACGACTGACCGGCCGCTACGTCAACGTCTCGAACTACCCCGGGACGACCGTGGACGTCTTCCGCGGCGCGGCCCGGACGATCGACGGCGCCACCGTCGTCGACACGCCCGGCATCGTCGGCTTTCCCGCCCGCAGCGAGGACGAGCAGGTCGTCTCGCGCCTGCTCCTCGACGGCGGGAGCCGCACGATCGTGCAGGTCGGCGACGCGAAGAGCATCCGCCGGACGATGCAGCTCACCGTCCACCTCGCCGAGCTCGGCCTGCCGCTCGTGCTCGTCCTCAACATGGCCGACGAGGCCGGCGCGGCGGGCGTCCACGTCGACCGCACGCGCCTGGCGGAGCTGCTCGGCCTGCCCGTGCTGCTCACCGTGGCGACGACCGGGACGGGCGTGGCCGAGGTCGCCCTCGCGGCGGCCGCCGCCCCGCCCGCGCGGCTGCGCGTCGCCTATCCCGCTCCCGTCGAGCGCGCGCTCGCCGAGCTCGAAGCGGCGATCGACGACGCGCCGGTGGCGCCCCGCGGCCTCGGCCTGCTCTGGCTCGGGGGCGATGAGGACGCGACGGCGTGGCTCGAGCGGCGGCTCCCCGCGGGCCTCCTCGCACGGCTGCGGGAACGGGCCGAGCTCGAGCTCGGCGAGCCGGCGGCGGCGGTGCTTCAGCGCGCGCGCCTCGCCTACGCCGACGAGATCGCCGCGGCCGCGGTCCGCCAGACACGCCCACGTAACCGCGGCATGCTCGAGCGGATCGGGCGGCTGAGCACACATCGTCTCTGGGGCTGGCCCATCCTGGCCGCAGTCCTCTACGCCGTCTACTGGTTCGTCGGCGTCGTCGGCGCCGGACGGCTCGTCGGGCTGCTCGAGAGGTCGGTCTTCGGCCGGCACGTCAATCCGTGGCTGACGCACGAGGTCACCCGGCTCGTGCCGAGCGGCTTCGTCGTCGACCTCCTCGTCGGCAAGTACGGGCTCTGGACGATGGGGATGACGTACGCGCTCGCGCTGATCCTGCCGATCGTGACGACGTTCTTCCTCGTCTTCAGCGTGCTCGAGGACAGCGGCTACCTGCCGCGCCTCGCCGTCGTCAGCAACCGCCTCTTCCACGCCCTCGGCCTGAACGGCAAGGCGGCGCTGCCGATGGTGCTCGGGCTCGGCTGCGTGACGATGGCGACGCTCACGACGCGGATCCTCGAGAGCCGCCGCGAGCGGCTGCTCGCAACCCTGCTGCTCGCGCTCGGCATCCCCTGCTCGGCGCAGCTCGGCGTCGTGCTCGGGATGCTCGGCTCGATCTCGCCGGTCGCAACCCTGATCTGGGCCGGCGTCGTGGCGACCGTCGTCTTCGCGGTCGGCTGGCTCGCCGCGCGGCTCGTGCCCGGCGAGCGCTCGCCGCTCCTGCTCGAGCTGCCGCCGCTGCGGGTGCCACGCGCCTCCAACGTGCTCGTGAAGACGCTCGTGCGCCTCGAGTGGTACCTCCGCGAGGTCGTCCCGCTCTTCCTTGCAGGCACGGCGTTCCTCTTCGTGCTCGACAGGACCGGCGCGCTGCCGGCGGTCGTCGCCGCGATGCGCCCGCTCGTGACGGGATGGCTCGGCCTCCCAGCGGCCGCGAGCGCCGCCTTCCTCGTCGGCTTCCTGCGCCGCGACTTCGGCGCCACCGGGCTGTTCGTGCTGCATGCACAGGGCCAGCTCAGCCCCGAGCAGGCCGTCGTCGCGATGGTCACGATCACCCTCTTCATCCCGTGCGTCGCGAGCATCCTCATCATCGTCCGGGAGCGGGGGGCGGCGCAGGCGGCGGCGATGACCGCGACCGTCTTCCCGCTCGCGTTCCTCGTCGGCGGTCTGCTGAATCACGCGCTCCGTGCCGCCGGGTGGGGAGCCTGACGTGAGCGCGGTTCTCGTCTCCTGCGGCATGTGCGGGCATCGTTTCGACCCGCTCGAGACGAGCCTCTGCGCCTCGTGTCCGCTGGGCAAGGGCTGCTCGCTCGCCTGCTGCCCCGCCTGCGGCTACAGCGCACCGGATCCGGGCCGCTCGACGATCGTCGGGCTCGCCGCCCGGGCTGCCGCGCTTGCGAGGCGGCGACGCGCTCGCGCCGTCCCGGACGCGGCGCTGGCTCAGGCCGAGCCGGGCTGCCGGGCCACGATCGAGACGCTGGAGCACGTGCCGGCCCGCCAACGCGAGCAGCTGCTCGCGTACGGCGTCGCGCCCGGCCGCGTCGTCGAGGTGCTCCAGACCCGCCCCGTGACGATCGTCCGCGTCGAGCACGCCGAGCTCGCGCTCGAGACGGCGCTCAGCCGGGCGATCGGCGTCGCCGCCGCAACGGAGGGAGGCTCGCAATGACCGCACGTCCGATCCTGATCGCCTGCCGCGGCGGCTCGCCGCTCTCGCAGACCGCAGGGCGCGTCGTCGAGGAGCTCGAGCGCCGCGGCCTCGTCCGGGCGGGAGACGGCAGCGCGCTGCCGACCGGAGACGAGATCGTGACGCTCGACGGCTGTCCGTCCGCGTGCCTCTCACGCCGTCTCGCGGCCGAGGGGCGTCCCCCGGGGACGCGCCTGAACCTCGCCGATTGCGGCGTCGGCGACGAGACCCCGGCCGCCCTCGACCTGGGGCGGCTCGCGGACGACATGGCACGGCTTCTCCGCGGCCGGGCGACGCCGGCCGCGCTCGTTCGTCCACGCAAGCCCAGGCAGCGGGCGGCAGCGTCGACGCGGCGCATGCACACCATCGACGACTACCTCCTCGCGATCGACGCGCTCACGAACCCGGTCGCGGCCTGCGGGGCCCTGATCGCCGACGTGCCGACGCTGGCCGCGCACGTCTCCGGCCTGCTCGGCGTGAGCCGCCCGTCCGCCGGCGAGATGCTCGCCCGTCTCGAGGAGTCCGGGCTCGTCCGCCGAGGCGAGCACAAGGAGCTGCTGCTGACCCGGGCCGGACGGGTCGCGGCCGACCGCGCGATCCGTCGCCACCGGCTGCTCGAGGTCTTCGCCGCCTCCTTCCTCGACTACCCGCTCGCGGAGTGCTACGAGCGCGCACGGACGCTGGACAGCGCGTTCGACGACGACTCGCTCGGGCACCTTCGTGCCGCCCTCGGCGATCCCGCGCGATGTCCGCACGGATGGCCCGTCGATCCGGCCGCCGCGCGCGCGGAGGGCGCCGAGCTCGTCTCGCTCACCGCGCTCGCGCCGGGCGAGACTGCAACGGTCGCCCGTGTCACCGAGAACGACGCCTCGCTGCAGCAGCTCGTCGAGCTGGGCGTCGTCCCGGGAGCCCGCGTCCGGGCCGGTGCAGGCGGACTCGATGTCGCGGGACGAACCGTGCGCGTGGACGGAGAGCCGGCGGCCGCCGTCCTCGTTCACCTCACGCGGGACTAGACGAAGCGGAGCGCCCCGAGCTCGAGCAGCTCGCGGCAGA
>DASPTD010000025.1:0-14704 GCA_035623575.1 Gaiellaceae bacterium | reverse complement strand
CCGGAGCGGTCGACGAGGTCGAGGAAGACGAGCTTCCCCAGGTCGCGGCGCGCAAGCACGCGGCCGGCGAGGCGCCGCGTCGTGCCCGCCGTCTCGTCGTTCCCGAGCGGCTCGGCCTCCGCGCGGACGGCGGCGATCTCGACGCGGTCGGGGAAGCGTTTGGGCGCCGCCATGGAGCGCGAGTCTAATTCGGCCGGCGGAGATGCACCCGGCCGGAGCGCGCCCGCGGACCTACGCGGCCTTGATGTCCATGATCTTGAACTTCAGCGAGCCGCGTGGCGCCGAGACCTCGACGATCTCGCCCTTCTTGCGGCCCATGATCGCCTTGCCGACCGGCGACTCGTTCGAGAGCTTGTTCTCGGCCGGGTTTGCCTCCGCCGAGCCGACGATGTGGTACTCGACGGTCTTGTTGGCTCCCATGTCGCGCAGCCGCACCTTCGTCCCGATCGAGACCTCGCCCGACTTGATCTCCTTCTTCGTCACGACCCGGGCGTTCTTGAGCCGCTCCTCGAGCATGGCGATGCGGGCCTCGAGATGGGCCTGCTCGTTCTTGGCCGCGTCGTACTCGGCGTTCTCGGCGATGTCGCCGAACTCGCGCGCGTCGCGGATGCGCTCCGCGATCTCGCGGCGGCGATCGCTCGAGAGATGCTCGATCTCCGACTTGAGCTTCTCGAAGCCCTCGGGCGTGAGAATGACTTCCTTCACAACGGTCCTCCTGGACTGCCCCTGCACGAAAACGGCCGGCGGCAACGCGCCGTCGGCGGGGGCGGATGGTACCTCCACGCCCGGACCGTCGTCAACACGCCCCGGCTACGATGTCCTGCCCATGCCGCCGGATCTGAGGGAATCCTGGTGGATCCGCGACGTCGAGGTGCCGACGCGGGTCGTGCTCGCCCCGATGGCCGGCGTCAGCGTCCAGGCGTTCCGGCGCCAGGGTCGGCGGTTCGGGGCCGGCCTCGTCTGCTCCGAGATGGTCTCCTGCGCCGGGATCGAGCACCGGAACGAGCGCACGCTCGGCTACCTGCGGGTGGCCGGGGACGAGCACCCGCTCGCGATCCAGATCTTCGGCTCCGAGCCCGGGGCGATGGCCGAGGCGGCGCGGATGGTCGCGGCCGCGGGCGCCGACGTCGTCGACATGAACTTCGGCTGCCCGGTGCGGAAGGTGACGAAGACGGGGGCCGGCGCCCACCTGCTCGACGATCCGGCGCTCGCCCGCAGGATCACGGAGGCAGTCGCGTCGGCCGTGCCGGTGCCGGTGACGGTGAAGATGCGGCGCGGCGTCGAAGACGGCTCGCGCGCCTGCCTCGAGCTCGGGCCGCAACTCGTCGAGGCCGGCGCCGCGGCTCTGGCCCTGCACCCGCGCTCGGCGACGCAGATGTACACGGGGTACGCGGATCACTCGCTGACGGCGGAGCTCGTCGAGCGCGTCGACGTGCCGGTGATCGCATCCGGCGACATCACCTCGCATGCGACGGCACAGGCCGTGCTCGAGGCGACCGGCGCCGACGCGGTGATGGTGGGGCGCGGCGCGCAGGGCAATCCCTGGGCGCTGCGCGAGATCGTCTTCGGCGACGGGGCGCCGCCGTCGCGCGAGGAGGTGGCGGCGGAGCTCATCCACTTCGTCCGCGAGACGGTCCGGGAGCTGGGCGAGCGGCGCGCCTCGAGCTTCCTGAAGAAGTTCTACGGCTGGTATCTCGGCCGCGGCCGCTTCCCGCGCCCGTTCAAGAACGAGCTCGTGCAGCTCTCCTCCACGGACGAGGTCGTCACACGCCTGCTCGCCGCCGCGCCCGGCGCGGGCGAGCTCGTCGAGCGGATCCCCCTCGCCGCCGACGAGGTCCTCCTCGACGGCCTGCCGATCAGCATCTACGGCGGCGGTTGACCGTGTTGCGAGAAGCGCGATGCACTTCTCGCAGGTGAAGGATGTGCTCCGCAGAGCGGTCGGCGGCCAAGCCGCCGACCTCTTGGACAGGGGGCCGACCGGTGCCGCGGCGCGGCCGGTGGCGCCATGCGTCCCCGGCCGCGTGGATCCGGCCTCCGACTAACGCTGCCGCGTCAGCGTCCGGCCCTCTGGGTGCGCCGGGACCGGCGGTCCTACCGATTGCGCTCCCACACGATCCGCAGGCCTTCCAGGGTGAGGAACGGGTCGATCTTCGAGATCGTGCGGCAATGCGGCGCGATCAGGTCGGCGAGTCCGCCGGTTCCGATCGCCGTCGCGTCGACGCCGAGCTCGCCGCGGATCGCGCCGACGATACCGTCCACCTGGCCGGCGAAGCCGTAGATGAGGCCCGACTGGAGCGCGGTCGCCGTCGTCTTGCCGATCACCTGCGGCGGCTCGACGTAGTCGACCTTGACGAGACGCGCCGCGCGCGCGAACAGCGCGTCCATCGAGATCTCGACGCCGGGCGCGAGCACGCCGCCGACGTACGCGCCCTCAGGCGAGACGACGTCGAAGTTGGTCGACGTGCCGAAGTCGACGACGATCGCAGGCGCCCCGTACCGCTCCTTCGCGGCGACCGCGTTCGCGATCCGATCCGGTCCGACCTCCCGGGGCGACTCGTACTGGATCTCGATGCCGGTTCTGACCCCGGGGCCGACGACGAGCAGCGGCACCTTCGCCCAGCGCTCCGCGAGATGCTCGTACTCCGGGACGAGCCTCGGCACCGTCGAGGACAGGCAGATGCCGTCGAGCGCCGTCACGTCGAGGAAGTCGCCGAGGAGGGCACCGAGCTCGTCGCCGGTCCGCTGCGCCTCGGTGGCGATGCGCCAGCGGTCGCCGAGCTCGTCTCCGTCGTAGAGCCCGAAGATCGTCTGCGTGTTGCCGACGTCGACCGCGAGCAGCATCGCGCGATTCTACGTTCTCCCGTATCAGGTACCGGAGCCTCGCCCAACGCGAGCAAGGGACGAACGACCGGTACCTGGTTACGGGTGCTCTCAATGTTCTCCGGTGCCAGGCACCCGAGGTTGACGCGATGGAGCCAGGGGCCGACACCCTGGCGCCTGGCACCGGCGTACTGCGGTTCTCCGGTGCCAGGCACCCGAGGTTGACGCGATGGAGCCAGGGGCCGACACCCTGGTGCCTGGCACCGGCGTACTAGAACTCTTCGTCGCGAGGAGACGCCTCGCCGATGCGCTCGGCGAGCGCCTCGGGCGTCAGCGTCGGCTCGTCGCCCTCGCCGCGCAGCTCCTCGATCGTCACGTCGCCGGAGGTGAAGATCTCGGTGCGGGGGATCATGCGGGTCGGGCGGTTCTTGTCCCACACCCAGACGTCCTCGAGCTTGAGATGGAAGAACGGGTACGTCTGCTGGGGCACGTAGGTGCGCTCGAGCCTGTTGCAGAGATACGTCGCGTCCTGGGTGAGCACGCAGTAGCGGAACAGGCCGAAGACGGCCTGGTACTCCCGTTTCAGCCGGAGCTCGAGGTCCGCCTCGTACTCGTCGAGATCGTCGAGGTGCGACATCGGGCTCAGTGTAGCCGTGCCAGAAGGGCCTCGACCCTCCCCCGTCCAGGCACTTCCAGGCCCGGCGCGACCTCGGCGAGCGGTCCCAGGACGAACCCCCGCTCGTGCAGCCCTGGGTGCGGCACGCGCAGGCCCGGCTCGTCGATCTCCCTCTCTCCGTAGAGGAGCAGGTCGAGGTCGAGCGTCCGCGGCCCCTGGGGCGGGACGCCGTCGCGCGTGCGCCCGAAGCTGCGCTCGACCTCCAGCAGCAGCTCGAGCAGCTCGCGGGCGGAGAGGTCGGTGTCGAGGGCGGCGACGCCGTTGAGGAAGCGCGGCTGGTCGGTGTAGCCGACGGGCTCTGTCTCGATCAGGCCCGAGACGGCCGCGACCTCGACCGCCGGGTGGGCGGCGAGCGCGGCAACGGCTGCACGCACCGTCTGCTCGCGGTCGCCGAGGTTCGAGCCCAGGCCGACGTAGACGCGCTGCACCGCGCGAGCGTACCGCTACCCTCCCGGCGCCGGTGCGCCGCCAACCGCTCATCGCTCTCGCCGTAGTGCTGTGTGCCGCAGGCACCGCCGCCGCGGCGCCGGGCCGCCTGGCGGACGAGCCGCTCCAGAGCCAGGAATGGTGGCTGCACGACATCGGCGCAGACCAGGTGACGCCGCCCGGGCCGGGCGTCCCGCTCACGATCATCGACAGCGGCGTCGACCCGACCAGCCCGGAGTTCTCCTCGCGGCCGGATACGACGTTCCTCAACGACCAGACGGTGAACGGGCCGGCCGAGTGGCACGGCACGGCGGTCGCCTCGGTCGCCGCCGCGCCCGCGAACGGGGTCGGGATCCTCGGCGTCTATCCGCAGGCGGCACTCCAGATCTGGGACGCAAGCCCGACGCCGGGCGTCTCCACCCTCTCGGCGATCGCCGGGATCGAGGCGGCCGCGCGGCACTGCCCCGGCGTGATCAGCCTCAGCTTCGGGAGCACCGAGCCGAACTCGCTGCTGGAGGCGGCGGTCCTCGGGGCATTCCGCAACGGCTGCCTCGTCGTCGCGTCGGCCGGCAACGACGGCGCGACCGGCCGCCCGGACTTCCCGGGAGCGTATCCGCACGTGCTGACCGTCGCGGCGACCGATCAGAGCGACACCGTGGCGCCCTTCTCGAGCCAGGGAGCGTGGGTCGACCTCGCCGCCCCGGGCGTGGACATCGTCGGCGCCGTACCGCTCTCGCACGATCCGACCGGCTACTCGACCGGGCTCGACGGAACGAGCTTCTCGGCGCCGATCGTGTCGGCCGCGGCCGCCTGGGTCTGGACGATGCGGCCGACGCTCGACGTCACCCAGATGTTCGAGCTCATGCGGCGCAGCGCGCGGGACATCGGGCCACCCGGGTTCGACGCGCTCTCCGGCTGGGGGGTGCTCGACATCCCGAACGCGCTTGCCGCGCCGGCACCGCCGCGCGATCCGCAAGAGCCGAACGACGACGTCGACGAGGTGAAGCCGCGGGGTCTGTTCGCCACGGGGCAACCGGCGCTCACGACGGCGGCGAAGGCGTCGAACCGAATCGCGGGCACGCTCGACGTGGAAGAGGACCCGCGCGACCTGTACCGGATCTGGGTTCCGGCACACCGCGTCGTGCGCGTGTCGGTCGCCGCGGCGGGCGATGCGGCCGCTCGCATCTGGGGGCCGAAGACGCGGAGCGTGAACGAGTCGCTCGCGGCGCGGCGACGCGATCTCGAGGGGCAGCTCGTCCGGGCCGGGAGCACCGGGTTCGCCGCCTACGTCGAGGTGCTGCTCACCGGCCGCACCGCCGAGGCGCAGTACGTGCTGAGCGTCAGGGCTTCGACACGCTGACGCCCGCGATGCCCTCGAGGCCGCCGGGCTTCACCGCCGGCTTCGTGACGCGGACGACGACGCGTTCGGCGCCGAACCGGTGCAGCAGCTCGTCGGCCACAGCCGACGCGAGCGCCTCGAGCAGGTCGTACGCGTGCGCGTCGGAGACCTCTCTGACCGTGCGGGCGGCGGCGCCGTAGTCGACGGCGTCCTCGAGCCGGTCGGAGACGCCGCGCTCGCCGACCTCGAGGTCGACGTCGAACAGGAAGTCCTGGCCGTGCTCGCGCTCGTGCGGATGGACACCGTGGCGCCCGAAGATACGCAGGCGGCGGAGCTCGACGACGATCACGGCCCGCTCGCGACCGCGCGGGCGACGGTCAGGGCCTCGACGTGCTCGCGGACGTCGTGCACGCGGAGAAGCGTCGCGCCCCGCTCGTAGGCGGCGACCGCGGCCGCGACGCTCGCCGGCAGCGAGCCCGTCCTCGCGTCCCGATCACCGAGCACCCTGGCGAGCGAGCTCTTCCGCGAGAGGCCGATCAGGACGGGCCGGCCCAGCGCCAGCAGCACGTCGAGCCGGCGGACGAGCTCGAAGTTGTGGGCCGGCGTCTTGCCGAAGCCGATCCCGGGATCGAGGCAGACGCGCCCCTCGGCGACGCCGTGCGCGACCGCGAACCGGAGGCGCTCCTCGAGGAAGGCTGCGACCTCGGACGCGACGTCGTCGTAGCGCGGGTTCTCCTGCATCGTCCTGGGACGGCCCTGCATGTGCATGAGGCAGACATAGGCGTTCGCGCTCGCGGCGACCTCGGCGAGCTCCGGGTCGGCGCGGAACGCGGTCACGTCGTTGACGAGCTCGGCTCCGAGCTCGAGCGCGCGCCGTCCCACCTCTGCCTTGGCGGTGTCGATCGAGACGGGCACCTCGCCCTGGAGCCGCTCGAGCACGGGCAGCACGCGGCGGAGCTCCTCGCCGGCAGAGATGCCGTCGGAGCCGGGGCGCGTCGACTCCCCGCCCACGTCGACGATCGCCGCCCCCTCCTCGACCATCCGCCGCGCCGCCGCGGCGGCGACGTCGGGGTCGTAGTGCACGCCACCGTCGGAGAACGAGTCGGGCGTGACGTTGAGAACGCCCATCACCGACGGCCGCGGGAACCGCTCCTCGATCGCGATCACGGACGCAAAGGTTTACACCTTCGCCCGAAACCGGCGCCGAAGGCCGGAGCTAACGCAGCCGCAGGCGCGTTGGCGGAGGCCGGACCCACGCGCCCGGGGACGCGCAGCGCCACCGGGCGCGCCACGCCTCCCGAAGCCGGGCAGCTCAAGAGCTCGGCGGCTTCGCCGCCGAGCGCTCTGCGGAGCACAACCCAGCCCCGGCGAAAAGCGTCAGCTTTTCGCCGGATCCGGAGGCGGCTGGATCGTCGCGCCCGGCAGCGGGAACGGCCGTGGTCTCGGCTGGCGCTCGCGACGCGGCTCCTCGGCCGGCTTCGGCGCCTCGACGGCGGCGCTCTCGTCGGGGAACACGGACGCCTCGTCCTCGCCGGCCAGCAGGCGCTCGAACTGGTCCTTGTCGATCGTCTCTCGCTCGATCAGGATGATCGAGATCTGGTGAAGCTCGTCCATGTGCTCGCGCAGCACGGAGAGCGCGAGCTCGTGCGCCTCTTCGATCACCCGCCGGATCTCGTCGTCGATCTCGCGGGCGATCTCCTCCGAGTAGTCCGCCTCCGCGCCGTAGTCGCGGCCGAGGAACGGCTGGTCGTGGCCGCGGCCGAGCACGCGCGGGCCGAGCTTCTCGCTCATGCCGTACTTCATGATCATCGCCTTCGAGGTCGCCGTGACGCGCTCGAGGTCGTTCGCCGCGCCGGTCGTCACCTCGTGGAAGACGATCTCCTCCGCCGCGCGGCCGCCGAGCGTCATCGCCATCTGGTGCATGAGCGCGCTGCGTGTGGTCAGGTAGCGGTCCTCGGTCGGCAGCGAGATCGTCAGGCCCAGCGCCTGGCCGCGCGACACGATCGTGATCTTGTGGATGGGATCGGTGTGCTCGAGGAAGTTGCCTACGAGCGCGTGGCCCATCTCGTGGTAGGCGGCGATCTTGCGCTCCTGCTCGGAGAGCAGCCGCGCCTTCTTCTCCGGGCCGGCGATGACGCGCATGATCCCTTCCTCGAGCTCCTCCTGCTCGACGATCTTCTTGCCGCGCCGCGCGGCGAGCAGCGCCGCCTCGTTGACGAGGTTCGCCAGGTCGGCGCCCGTGAAGCCCGGGGTGCCGGAGGCGAGCGTGTCGAGGTCGATCTCCGGCGCGAGCGGCTTGCCCTTCGTGTGCACCTCGAGGATCTTGCGTCGGCCGATCCGGTCGGGCCGGTCGACGACGATCTGCCGGTCGAAGCGGCCTGGGCGGAGCAGCGCCGGGTCGAGGATGTCGGGCCGGTTCGTGGCGGCGATGAGGATGATGTTGTCCTTCATCTCGAAGCCGTCCATCTCGACGAGCAGCTGGTTCAGCGTCTGCTCGCGCTCGTCGTGGCCGCCTCCGAGGCCGGCGCCGCGGTGCCGGCCGACGGCGTCGATCTCGTCCATGAAGACGATGCAGGGCGCGGCCTGCTTCGCCTGCTCGAACAGGTCGCGGACCCGGGAGGCGCCGACGCCGACGAACATCTCGACGAAGTCGGAGCCGGAGATGGAGAAGAACGGAACGCCCGCCTCGCCGGCGACGGCGCGGGCGAGCAGCGTCTTGCCGGTGCCCGGCGGGCCGTAGAGGAGCACACCCTTCGGAATGCGCGCACCGAGCGCCTGGAACTTCTTCGGGTTCTCGAGGAACTCCTTGATCTCCTGGAGCTCCTCGACCGCCTCGTCGACGCCCGCGACGTCCTTGAAGCCGATCTTCGGCGAGTCCGGCGTCACGCGCTTCGCACGCGACTTGCCGAAGCTCATCACCTTCGAGCCGCCGCCCTGGACCTGGTTCATGAGGAAGATCCAGAACCCGAACAGGAGCACGAACGGGAGGAGGCTCGTCAGGATCGACCACCACGGAGACGAGCCGATGCCCTTCGAGTCGTACCTCAGATTGGGCGCGGTCCCGTCGCTGACCGCCTTCTGGAGCGCCTGCTGGAACGTGTGCTCGTCCTGGTCGCTCGCATAGTGGACGACGACCTTCGTGCCGCTGGTCATCACCGCGTCGATCTCCTGCTTCGTCGGCACGAAGGTGACGCTCTGGATGTCCGCCGGCGCGCTGATCGCCGTGTTGAGCAGCTGCGAGTAGGTCTGCTTCGTGCTCTTCGTCCCGTGGCTGCCCAGCGTCTGCAGGGCCAGCCAGACGAGCGCTGCGATGATGATCAGCGGGAAGAGGGCGCTGCGGAAGAAACGATTCAAGAGGCCTCCCCGGCAGGGTACCAGCCGTCGGTCGATTCGCCGCCCGGCGCTACTCCCCTGCGAGGAGCAGCGAGGGGTCGAGAACGCCCACGTAGGGCAGATTCCGGTACCGCTCGGCGAAATCGAGTCCGTAGCCGATCACGAACCGGTTCGGGATCTCGAAGCCGACGTACCGGACGGGCACCTCGATCTCCCGCCGCTCCGGCTTCGTGAGGAGGGCGCAGATCTCGAGCGTGGCCGGCTCGCGGGCCTCGAGGTTCCGCATGAGGTACGAGAGCGTCAGCCCCGAGTCGATGATGTCCTCGACGACGAGGACGTCCCGGCTCTCGATGTTGATGTCGAGGTCCTTGAGGATCCGCACGACGCCCGACGAGTCCGTCGAGTCGCCGTAGCTCGAGATCGCCATGAAGTCGATCTCGCACGGGATGGTGAGGTGTCGCATCAGGTCGGCCATGAAGAACACGGCGCCCTTGAGGACGCCGACGAGAAGCAGGTCGCGGCCCTCGTAGTCGGCCGAGATCTCGTCGCCCAGCTCGGCGATCCGGTTTTGCAGCACCTGCGGCTCGATCAGGACATCGGTGACGGCGCGCTCGAGCTCCGCCGCGCTCACGCGTCTTCCCTCACGGCGACGATTCCGGGCGCATCGACGATCCCGGGCACGGCCACCACCTCGTCGCCGCGGACGACGAGCGGCCAGGCCTCGCGCTCGGAACGGGGGATCTTGGCGTCGACGAACACGTCCTGGATCTTCTTGTGTCGCCCGGCGAGCCGATCGCCGGGCCTCCACCCCCGTACCTTAAGGCCTCGCAGCTCGGAGCGGATGCGCCAGTCGCCCCAGCGCACCTCGCCCGCGAGATCCACCGGACCGCGCTCGAGCCAGAGCCGGTCGTACTCGCGCACGGCCTGGACGCCGCCGCCGAGGTCGACGCGCCTCGAGCCGACGGGCGACGCGAGCAGCTCGGCGAGCACGGGTGGCAGCGTCTCGCGCACGTCGAGGACACGCAGGAGGTTCTCGTCGGCGGCCGGGTGGAGCCGCCGCAGCAACGGCAGGATCTCCTCGCGGATGAGGCCGCGTTTCGTGCTCGTGTTGGTCGCGTCGACCTGGAAGGCGAGCCCCTCGGCGGCGCAGTACGCCGCGGTCTCGTCCCGCCAGAGCGTGAGCAGCGGCCGGACGACGCCGTCGGCGCGGCGCGGCTCGATCCCGGTCGGGCTGCCGCGCGAGACGAGCCGGTACACGATCGTCTCCACCTGGTCCGAGGCGGTGTGCCCGGTCGCGCGCAGGCGGTCGCGTCCGACCGAGTAGCGCTGCTCCCGCAGCTCGGCCTCGCTCAGGCCGCGGCCGTCGAGCTCCACGATCTCCGCGCCGAGCACCTCCGCACAGAAGCGCGCGTCGCATTCCGAGGCGGCGCCGCGGAGCAGATGGTTGACATGGAGAGCGGAGACGCCGTAGCCGAGCGCACGCAGCACGTGCCAAAGGCACGTCGAGTCCGCTCCGCCGGAGACGAGGCAGCAGACGCGGCCTCCCGGCTCGATCAGGTCGTGCCGGCGGATGTGCTGCTCCACCCTTTCGCGCAGCGCCTTGGTGTCCACGGGGCGATTGTGGACTACGCCGTGAGCAGCGGCGCGACGTCGCAGCCCATTCCCGCGAGGGCGCCCTCGGCGCCGACGAGCTGGTCGTGCACCGAGTTGGCGAGCGTGTACGAGAGCTGCATGTGCACACCGGCGTCGCCGTTGTGGAACTTCGCATAGATGCCGCGCGAATACTCGATCAGCATCGTGCGCATCAGCTTTCGCGTCATCGCGAGCGTGGGGTCCGTCGGAGCCGTGGCCGCGATCTGATCCGCCTCGGAGCGCGTCTGCTCGATGACGACGGCCGGAGCGACGTCGTCGGTGCGCAGCTCGTCGGCCCAGTACGCGAGCTGGTCCATGTTCGAGCGCACGGTCTGGATGAACTGCTTGTCCGGGGCCGAGCAGGTATGCGAAGCCCCGCCCTGCGCCCGGCCGCTGCTCAGGAGAACCGACGCTCCCAGAACGAGTGCCGCGCAGGCAAGCGTCACCGCAGTGAGACGCCGTAACCGCACTGGTCCCTCAATCGGCGCTCCTTCGGGAGCGGCTCGATCACTCGTTCGGGTCTTCGCTCGGGATTCTTACCACGAGGGAGCCGCGCACCAGGCTTCGAGCACCGCGAGCGCGCGACGCAGGTCGGGGGCGACGAGCCGGTAGGGGTGCGCGTACGCCACCGTCCGGTCCATCCGCGGCGCGGGCGGATGTCCTTCCAGCGCCGTCAGCACGTACGCGATCGGCAGCGCATGCGCGACTGCGAGGACGGTCGCCTCCGGCCGGTCGAGGAGCGCCGCGAGGGCGCGGCTGTAGCGCGAGACCGCTTCGAGACGGCTCTCGCCGCCGCCCGGAGCCTCCTCCCGCGAGCCCGCGGTCCACGCCCACGTGCGGTACTCGTCGAGGCGGAGACCCTCGAAACGTCCGGCGCGCGGATCGTTCAGGCCGTCCCACGAGTCCACCGCAACGTCCCTGCCCTGCAGTGCCAGCGCCGCCGTCGCCCGTGTGCGCTCGAGCGTCGACGTGACACAGAGGTCGAGCGGATCGGCGGCGAGCTCCCGTCCGAGCGCGCGCGCCTGCTCCTCGCCCGCCTCGGTGAGCCGCACACGGACGGACGCGTCGCCGTTGACGAGCCCACGTGCGCTGTAGTCGGACTCGCCGTGCCGCGCCAGGATCAGCCGCTCCACGCGGCCCAGGCTACTGCGGGCTCAGAAGATGAGCGAGCGGTACACGATCGTGCGGCGCATGCCGATGCCGTCGTAGACGCGGATCGCGGCGGCGTTCTCGGGGCGCACGAACAGGCAGACCGTCGGCACGCGCGCGAGCAGCATCCGGCAGAGGTCGCGCATCGCCCGCTTCGCATTGCCGCGGTCACGCACACCCGGGTCGACCCAGACCTGCTGGAGCTGCACGGCCGACGGCGTCCAGGCCGACGCCTCCGCCTTGAACTGGATCACTCCGTCCTCGAGCCAGAGCCACGAGCGGCCCTCCTCGATCTGCGCGCGCGTCCGCCAGCGAAAGCCGTCGGGGTCGCGGCGCAGCGGGTCGATCCCGATCTCCTCGCGGTGCGCCGCGGCGCAGGCGGGCACGAGCAGCTCGAGGTCGTCGAGCGTCGCGCGGCGGAGCGCCGTCTCCCCCGGCTCCGGCGGCTCGGAAAGCACGTAGACGGGCTGGCCCGGCCGGTCGTCCCGCGGCCTCGGCATCCGCCCGCGCGCCTCCTCCCAGAGCTCGCCGACCGCGGCCTCCTCGCCGATGATCATCCGGGCCTGGCCGCGCACGGTCGCCTCGGCGAAGAACGCGCAGCCTTCGCCCGACGGCACGACGTTCGCACCGACATGGCAGAGTGCGATCAGACGGCCGTCGCGCTCGAGCGCGGAGAAGCGCCCCAGCCCACGCCGTGCGATGTCCTCGAGGAAGACGCGCTCGACCGGACCCTCGGCGCAGAACGCGAGAATCTGCTCGAGCGTCGGAACGACTGCGCGCACGGTCGCCATCGCCGCTGATCATCCCATCCGGGGCGTGCACCTCGGATAGGGTTGCCGCCATGCCGATCCACGTCCGTGCCGAGCCCGGCGAGTACGCCGAGGCGGTCCTGCTCCCCGGCGACCCGCTCCGTGCGAAGTACATCGCGGAGACCTACCTCGACGACGTGGTGCAGACGAACTCCGAGCGCGGCATGCTCGGCTTCCGCGGAGCGTGGGAGGGCAAGCCCGTCTCGGTGCAGGCGACCGGCATGGGCTGCCCCTCGGCGGCGATCGTGATCGAGGAGCTCGTGATGCTCGGCTGCAAGAAGCTGCTGCGCGTGGGCACGTGCGGCGGCCTTCAGCCCCACCACCGGCTCGGCGACATGATCGTGGCGCTGACCGCGGTGCCGCAGGACAAGACGGTGGAGACCTACGTGCGGGAGCCGCACTGCCCCACGGCCGACTTCGCGCTCGTCCATGCGGCCGTCCATGCCGCGAAGGAGCTCGGGCAGCCGCTCCACGTCGGTCCGGTCGTCTCCAGCGACGTCTTCTACAACCCCGACGGCGGCCAGTACCAGCGGTGGTCGGACCGCGGCATCCTCGGCGTCGAGATGGAGGCCGCGATCCTGTTCACGCTGGGCGCCCTGCGCAAGGTTCAGGCGGGCTGCCTGCTGACCGTGAGCGACATCGTCGTCGAGGGGGAGTTCACGCGGATCAGCGACGAGGAGCTGCGCGCAGCCGTCGATCGCATGACGCGCGTCGCCCTTGCGACCGTCACCTCCGATTAACACCGCATTCCTCGTCAACCCGGCGTCGGACAACGGCGCGACGGGCAAGCGCTGGCCCGAGCTCGCGCACCGGGCGGCCGGTCTCGGGCTCACCGGCGAGACGCTCTTCTCGGAGCGTCCCGGACATCTCGTCGAGCTCGCCGAGCGGGCGTCGCGCGGAGGCGCCGAGCTTATCGTGGCCGTCGGCGGCGACGGCACGCTGAACGAGGTCGTCAACGGCCTGCTCCGAGCCGGCAGCTCGGCCGAGCTCGCCACGATCCCGATCGGCACCGGAATGGACTTCGTCCGCACGTACAAGATCCCGGCGCGCTTCGAGGACGCTGTTCGGACGGCACGCGACGGAACCGTCCGCAGGATCGACGTCGGACGCGTCACGTACCGCACCTGGGACGGCGCCGAAGGGGAGCGCCACGTCGCAAACGTCGGCAGCGTCGGCATGAGCGCCGCGGTCGCGCGCCGCGCGAACGGGATGTCGAAGGTGGCCGGCGGGCGTGCGACCTTCTTCTACGCCCTGGTACGGGTGTTTCTCGAGTGGAAGAACACGCTTGTCAGCGTCGAGCTCGCCTCCGGCGAGCGGCGCGAGGGCCGCATGCACGACGTGATCGTCGCGAACGGCCAGTACCACGGCGGAGCGATGTGGCTCGCACCGCAGGCGCAGCCCGACGACGGCCTGTTCGATGTCGTCCTGATCGGCGACATCACCAAACGCGACTTCGTGACGACCGCGCCCAAGATCTACCGCGGGACGTATCTCTCGCACCCCAAGGTCGAGCTCCTGCGCTCGCCAACGGTCGCCGTCGACGCGTCCGAGCGCCTGCCGATCGAGCTGGACGGCGAGCAGGTCGGGACGACGCCGGTGCGCTTCGAGGTCGTTCCCGGCGCTTTGCGTGTGCGTGTCCCGGCGTAGCACGCTCACGCTGCTCGGCGCTGCCGCCGCCTTCGCGGCGCTCAGCGTCCTCGTCGCGGTCGGCGCGCTGACGCACCTCGACCAGTGGGCGATCGACCACGCGATGGCGGGCGGTCACGGCGGCGCCACGCCGCCGACGCTCGCCGATGCGCTCGTGCCGCTGCTCCATGCAGACTTCGGCTCGCTGCTCGGCGCCGTCGCAAGCATCGTGACCGTGCCCGCGTCGCTGCTCCCGTCGCTGCTGCTCGTGGGAGGCTGCTGTTTCGCGATGCGCCGGCGCGGGCACGCACGCGCTGCGTACGGGTGGGCGGCTGCGTGGCTCGCAGGCAACGCGATCGAGGAGGTCTGCAAGGCCACGCTCACCAGGCCCGCGCTCTACCGGAACGGGCTG
The DNA here is from genome assembly GCA_035623575.1 of Gaiellaceae bacterium. GTDB lineage: Bacteria > Actinomycetota > Thermoleophilia > Gaiellales > Gaiellaceae > Palsa-739. The sequence continues at coordinate 482 of DASPTD010000025.1, read as the reverse complement.
CACCTGCTCGCCTTCGACTCCTCGTTCCCGAGCGGACACACGATCAGAACGGTTCTCCTCGCGGCCGCGGTCGCCGCAACCTGGCCGGCGGGGCGCCTGTGGGCCGCGGCGTGGGCCGCCGCTTCGCTCGTCCTGATCGAGGTGGACGCCATGCACACGCCGTCGGACATCGCCGGCGGCCTGCTCGTCTCGGGCCTGCTCGTCGCAGCCGTGGGCCGCGCGGTCTAGGCGGCCGGCTTCTTCTCGGCGGCAGGCTTGGTGCTCCGCCGCGCCGTGGCGCCGCCCTTCGACAGCTTGTCGACCTTCCGCTCGAGGGCCGCCAGCCGCCGCTCGAGATCCTCGAGCCCGCGCACGCGCCGCTGCAGCTCGTCCACCCGGTCGCGCATCGTGTTGAGCGCGCCGAGCACGCGATCGGCGCCGGGCGCGTCGTGCAGGCGCTGTATCGCCTCCTCGCTGATGTCGGCCAGCCGGCCCAGCAGATC
>DASPTD010000041.1:0-21003 GCA_035623575.1 Gaiellaceae bacterium | reverse complement strand
GCGCCGGCCAGCGCGTCGTCGTCGCCTTCCCACACCGCGGCGAGGCGCTGCGCACGCACAACATGCTGCGCAAGGTCGAGGCGCGCCTGCTCGAGCCCAGCGAGGAGCTGCCCCCCGAGGCCGAGCTCCTGTTCGCGATCGCGCCGGCGCGGCGAGGTTTCGTCTGGCGCGACCTCGGGCTCGTGCTCCTGCCCGACCACCAGGTCTTCCGCCGCCGCGCTCCGCGGGAGCGGCGCCTCGGCGGCCGCGCGCTCCAGTCGTTCGCCGACCTGCGCACGGGCGACTACGTCGTCCACGAGGACCACGGCGTCGGCAGGCTGCTCGGCTTCGAGACGAAGGAGGTCGCGGGCGTGACGCGCGATTACCTCCTGCTCGCGTTCCGCGGCGACGACCGCGTCTACGTTCCACACGAGCAACTCGGCAAGGTGTCGCGCTACATCGGCGCGGACGCGAACCCGCCGACGCTCTCGAAGCTCGGCGGCAAGGCGTGGCAGCTGCTCAAGTCGCGTGCGCGTGAATCGGTCCGCGAGCTCGCGTCCGAGCTGATCGCGCTCTACGCCCAGCGGCAGACGCGCGAGGGGTTCGCGTTCGACCTGAACCACGAGTGGCTCGAGCGGCTGGAGACCTCGTTCCCGTACCGCGAGACGCCGGATCAGGAGAACGCGATCGAGGCGGTGAAGGAAGACCTCGAGGCGCCCCGGCCGATGGACAGGCTCGTCTGCGGCGACGTCGGCTTCGGCAAGACAGAGGTCGCGGTTCGCGCCGCGTTCGCCGTCGCGGTCAACGGCAAGCAGGTGCTGATGCTCGCGCCGACGACGATCCTCGCCGAGCAGCACTGGAATACGTTCCGCGACCGCTTCCGGGACTTCCCGGTACGCGTCGAGATGGTGTCTCGATTCGTCTCGCCGAAGCAGGTCAGGCGCACGCTCCTGGACTTCTCCGAAGGAAACGTCGACGTTCTCATCGGGACGCATCGCATCCTCAGCCGCGACGTGATCCCGAAGGAGCTCGGGCTCGTCGTGCTCGACGAGGAGCAGCGGTTCGGCGTGGGGCAGAAGGAGCTGCTGAAGTCGCTGCGCCTCGAGGTCGACGTGCTCACGCTGAGCGCGACGCCGATCCCCCGCACGCTGCACCTCTCGCTCGCGGGAATGCGCGACATCTCGATCATCGAGACGCCGCCCGAAGGCCGCAGGCCCATCCGCACGGCCGTCGGCGAGTACGACGAGGAGCTGATCGTGCTCGCGCTCCAGCGGGAGCACGAGCGTGGCGGGCAGGCGTTCTACCTGCACAACCGGGTCGAGACGATCGAGGAGGCGGCGGAGAAGCTGCGCCAGCTCTGCCCGAACCTGCGCTTCCTCGTCGCGCACGGCCAGATGCGCGAGAAGGAGCTCGAGGAGAAGATGCACGCCTTCCTGCGCGGCGACGCGGACGTGCTCGTCTCGACGACGATCATCGAGTCCGGGATCGACATCCCTCAGGCGAACACGCTGATCGTCGAGCGCTCCGACATGCTCGGGCTCGCGCAGCTCTACCAGATCCGCGGCCGCGTCGGCCGGTCGGACGAGACCGCGTACGCGTACCTGTTCTATCCCGACGCGCATGAGCTGACGAGCGAGGCTCGGGCCCGGCTCGCCACCCTCGCCGACCACACCGAGCTCGGCGCCGGCTTCGCGATCGCGATGCGCGACCTCGAGATCCGCGGCGCCGGCGAGCTGCTCGGGGCCGAGCAGTCGGGCCACGTCGCCGCCGTCGGCTTCGAGCTCTACGTCGAGCTGCTGGACGAGGCGGTGGCCGAGCTCCAGGGCCAGCGCCGGGTCGCGGCCCGGCCGGTCCGCATCGACGCCCGCATCGACGCGTACGTGCCCCAGCAGTACGTCTCGTCCGAGGCGCTCCGGATCGACGTCCATCGCCGGCTCGCGCTCTCCGAGACGGAGGACGAGCTGCGCGAGCTGCAGGCCGCGCTCGAGGACCGCTACGGCCCGCTGCCGGAGCCGGTAGCGCACCTGTTCGCGATCCAGGAGGCGAAGATCAAGGTGGCCCGCCTCGGCGCCGACTACCTCGTCTTCCAGGGCGGCAAGGCCACCGTCGGCCGCCTCGTCCTCGGCTCTCAGGAGCTGAAGGAGCTCCGGGGACGCATCCACACGGCGGTCTACACCGTAGGAAACAGGGAAGTGAGCCTCCGCGGAGAAGACGGATTCCCCCAGGCGCTGCGCCTGGTCGATGCTATCTTGGAGGCCCGCCAGGCAGCGTGAGGCGGCTCCAATCCTCCGCTGTTCTCGGCATATCGCTGTCACCGACCTCACTGGGACTCGACACATGAGATTGCTTCGCCTTCTGCCCCTCACCGTGCTCCTCGCGGTCGGCCTGCTGGCCGCCGGCTGTGGCAGCAGCAAGAAGAGCGTCCCCGCCGACGCGGTCGCCGTCGTGGGCAGCGACACGATCACGAAGACGCAGTTCAACACGCTCATGGCGGGCGCGCAGCGCAACTACAAGGCGCGCAAGACGGCCTTCCCGAAGCCGGGAACGGCGCAGTACAAGTCGATCCAGGACCAGGCGGTGCAGTACCTCGTCCAGGAGGACGAGCTCGGCCAGAAGGCGAAGGCGCTCAAGATCACGATCACGCCGAAGGAGGTCGCGGCGCGGCTGGTGCAGATCAAGGCCCAGTACTTCGGGGGAAGCGAGAAGACCTACAAGGCGCAGCTCAAGGCACAGGGTCTGACGCAGGCGCAGATCGAGCAGGATCTGTACGCGCAGATCCTCTCCGAAAAGCTGTACGACAAGATCACCGCCTCGGTGAAGGTCTCCGACAGCGACGTCAAGGCGTATTACGACGCGCACCAGTCCGTGTACCACACGGCCGCGAGCCGCGACGTGCGGCACATCCTCGTGAACAACAAGGCGCTCGCCGAACAGCTCGAGACGCAGCTCAAGAACGGCGCCGACTTCGCCACGCTCGCGAAGAAGTACTCGAAGGACCCCGGCTCGGCGAAGCAGGGCGGCAAGCTGACGATCACGAAGGGACAGACCGTCGCGCCGTTCGACAAGGAGGCGTTCTCGCTCAAGACGGGCGAGACCTCGCCGCCGGTGCACACCCAGTACGGGTGGCACATCATTCAGGCGCTCTCCGCGATCAAGCCCGCCAAGCAGACGCCGCTCGCCAGCGTCGAGGACTCGATCCGCCAGCAGTTGCTCCAGTCGAAGAAGACGACGGTGATGACGGACTGGGTCAATCAGCTGAAGAAGGACTTCACGAAGCAAATCGCGTATGCGGCCGGCTACGAGCCCGCGGCGACGAGCACTTCCACCACCGCGACCGCGACCACCACTGGGTAGGGACGCCGCTCTCGGGCAGGCCCTGCTCGAGCTGCAGCGCCTGACCGAGCGGCTGCGCCGCGACTGCCCGTGGGACCGGGAGCAGACGGCGGGCACGATCGTCCCGCACACGGTCGAGGAGGCGTACGAGGTCGCCGACGCGGCGCTCGCCGGCGACGACGCGAAGCTGGTGGACGAGCTCGGCGACCTGCTCTTTCAGGTCTTCTTCCTGGCGCTGACGCTCCGGGAGAAAGACCATGGGGATCTCGAGCAGGTGGCTCACGGAATACATGCGAAGCTCGTGCGTCGGCATCCGCACGTCTTCGGAGAAGCCGAGGCCGAGACCGCCGGCGCCGTCCGCGCGCGGTGGGAGGACATCAAGCGCGAGCAGGAGGGCCGCGAGGGCGTCTTCCACGACGTCCCCGAGACGCTCCCGGCGCTGCTCTACGCGCGCAAGGTGCAGCGGCGCGCCGCGGCGGTGAACTTCGACTATCCGGACGCCGCCGGCGCGCTCGCGGACCTCGAGGACGAGCTGCGCGAGCTGAAGCACGAGCTTGCGGAGCGAGGCGAGCCTAGGCCGGAGACGGAGCCGGATCGCCGCCAGGCCGAGGAGCTCGGCGACCTGCTGTTCGCCTGCGTGAACGTCGCGCGGCGGCTCAACGCCGACCCGGAGCTCGAGCTCCGGTCTGCGGCTAACCGCTTCCGCAAGCGGGTGGAAACTGCTGAGGGCCTCGCGGCCGCCCGCGGCGAGAATTGGAGCGAGCTGCCGCTCGAGCGGCAGGATCAGTACTTCGACATCGCCAAGGAGAGCTCCCCATGAGCCGTATCGCCGACGTTCGCGCGCGCCAGATCCTCGACTCCCGCGGCAACCCGACGGTCGAGGTGGACGTCGTCCTCAAGTCGGGCGCGCACGGTCGTGCGGCCGTTCCGTCCGGCGCCTCGACGGGCGTCCACGAGGCAGTCGAGCTCCGCGACGGCGGCGACGCGTACGGCGGCAAGGCCGTGACGAAGGCGGTCGCGAACGCGGCCGGCGAGATCGCCGACGCGGTCCGCGGCCTGAAGGCGGACGAGCAGGAGGCGCTCGACAAGCGGATGATCGAGCTCGACGGCACGCCGAACAAGGGCCGGCTCGGCGCCAACGCCATCCTCGGCGTCTCGCTCGCCGTCGCGAGGGCCGCCGCCGCCGAGGCGGGGCGCCCGCTCTACCGCTATCTCGGCGGCAAGAGCGCGACGACGCTTCCGGTACCGATGCTGAACGTGATCAACGGCGGTGTGCACGCCGCGAACTCGATCGACCTGCAGGAGTTCATGGTCGTCCCGGTCGGCGCGGACTCGTTCGCCGGTGCATTGCAGATCGCCGCCGAGGTGTACCACGCGCTGCAGAAGGTGCTGAAGGAGCAGGGGCTGGCGACCGCCGTGGGCGACGAGGGCGGCTTCGCCCCCAACCTGCCGTCGAGCGAGGCGGCGATCGAGGCGATCCTCGAGGCGACTGAGCGGGCGGGGCACAGGGAGAGCGTCGCGCTCGCGCTCGACCCGGCGTCGAGCGAGTTCTTCTCCGACGGCGTCTACCGCTTCGAGGGACGGGAGGCGCAGCCCACCGAGATGGCCGACTTCTACGCAGGCCTCGTCGAGCGCTTCCCGATCGTGTCGCTCGAGGACGGCAACGCCGAGGACGACTGGGACGGCTGGAAGGCCACGACCGACCTGCTCGGCGGCAGGATCCAGCTCGTCGGCGACGACATCTTCGTCACGAGCCCGGAGCGGCTGAAGCTCGGCATCGAGCGAGGCGTCGCCAACTCGATCCTCATCAAGGTGAACCAGATCGGCACGCTCACCGAGACGATCGAGGCGGTGCGGCTCGCGCACGAGCACGGCTACACCACGGTGATCTCCCACCGCTCGGGCGAGACGGAGGACGCGACGATCGCGGACCTCGCCGTCGCGCTCGGCGCCGGGCAGATCAAGACCGGCGCCCCCGCGCGCTCCGAGCGGGTCGCGAAGTACAACCAGCTGCTCAGGATCGAAGAAGAGCTGGGTTCACGCGCCGTGTTTCCCGGCTGGGAGGCCTTCCCCCGGGCCGAGAAATAGCGACCTGGTCGCGCGGCGCCTGGTCGCAGCCGTTTGCGTCGCCAGCCGTTTGCGTCGCCTGTACTCTGGCTTCGTGGTCTCGACGCGCCGGACGAAGATCGTGGCGACGCTTGGTCCCTCGTCCGGGACCCCGGAGCAGCTGCGCGCGCTCGTCGCGGCCGGGATGGACGCGGCGCGGCTCAACCTCTCGCACGGCTCGCACGAGGAGCACGGGGAGCGTGCCTGGTACGTCCGCGAGGTCGCGGCCGAGCTCGGCCGGCCGATCGCCGTGATCGCCGACCTCCAGGGGCCGAAGCTCCGCATCGGAGATCTCGCCGAGCCGGTCGTCCTGCGCACCGGCGACGAGGTGACGGTCTGCGCAGAGGAAGCGGCCACCGGCGACCAGCTCCCGGTGGCGCCGGCCGTGATCAGCGACGTTCTCGCGCCCGGGCACGACGTGCTGATCGACGACGGGCTCGTGCGCCTGCGCGTCGACGAGGTGGACGACGGGCGCGCGCGCTGTGCGGTCGTCGTCGGCGGGAGGGTGACGTCGCACAAGGGCGTCAACCTGCCGGGCATCTCGATCCCGATCCCGTCGCTGACGCACAAGGACCTCGCCGACCTCGAGTTCGCGCTCGGCGTCGGTGTCGACTACGTCGCGCTGTCGTTCGTCCGCTCGCCGTCGGACGTGCGCGAGCTGCGGAGGCTGATCGAGCAGGCGGGATCGCACGCGCACGTCATCGCGAAGATCGAGAAGTCGGAGGCGATCGCCGTGCTCGACGACATCCTCGCCGAGACGGATGCGGTGATGGTGGCACGCGGCGACCTCGGGGTGGAGATCGGCCCGGCGCTCGTGCCGCTGCTCCAGAAGCGGATCATCCTCAGAGCGCTCGAGCGGGGGAAGCCGGTGATCACGGCGACGCAGATGCTCGAGTCGATGGTGCACTCCGCCGAGCCGACGCGCGCCGAGGCGAGCGACGTCGCGAATGCGATCCTCGACGGCACCTCCGCCGTGATGCTCTCGGGCGAGACCGCGGTGGGCGAGTACGCGGTCGAGGCGGTCGCCTACATGGACAGGATCGCGTGCGCGGTGGAGCCGAGCATGGGGTACCGGCACGAGCTGCCCGAGGCAAACGACAACCCGACGATCGGCGGCGCGATGTCGAACGCCGCGTGCGACCTCGCCGAGGCGCTGCGCGCGAAGGCGATCCTCGTGCCGACGTTCACCGGCCGGACGGCCTCGGCGGTCGCCCGCCTGCGGCCGCGGCGGCCGATCGTCGCGCTGACGCATATCGACTGGGCGATCCGCCAGCTCGCCCTCGAGTGGGGGGTGACGCCGCTGCTGATCCAGGAGTGCCAGGACGTCGAGGACCTGTGGAGCACGTCGATCGCGGCGGCGCGCGACGCCGGTCTGATCGACTCCGGCGACCGTGTCGTCATCACCGCCGGAACCGCAGTGAACATCCCCGGCTCGACGAACGTCATCAAGGTCGACATCGCGTAGGAACCTCCGGTTCCTACGCGACGGAGATGTTGTGCTCCGCAGAGCGCTCGGCGGCAAAGCCCCCGAGCTCTTACGTGACCCGGGCTACTGGTCGTGTTGCGCGGGCGGCGGTGCCTGCGGCATCCCCACCCGCGTGGATCCGGCTTCCGGCTAGAGCCGCTGCGCGTGCTCTAGCCTCCAGCCCTATGCGGGCGCGCGGGCCGAGAGCCCGCGGCGGCGACCGGGTCGCGATGAAGTCGCAGCCGCCGACGAGGCAGGACCGCGTCCGGCCGCCGCGAAACCGACGGCGATGCCCAGGAAGAAGGGTCGCCGTCCCGCGCGGTCGCTCGTCGTGCGCCGCTGGATCGCCGTCGGCGCGCTCGTGCTCGTCGCGCTGCTCTACTACCGGCCGCTGAAGGCCTACGTCGATGCGCGGGGTGAGCTGAGCCAGCAGCACGCGGTCGTGCACCGGCTCCAGGACGAGAGGGCGAACCTCGAGCGTCGGCTGGGCGCGGCCACCTCCCCGGTCACGGTCTCTCGCGAGGCGCGTGCGCTCGGCTACGTGCGGCCGGGCGAGCACCTCTTCATCGTCAAGGGCATCACACAGTGGCGCGCGCGGGAGAAGCGCGCCCTGAGACCGCGCTGAGCTCAGACGGCGAGCGGCTGCGACACACCGAGCTCCCCGCCCTTGGCGTCGAGCGCCGCCACCGACACGTAGAGGGCCGCGGGCACGACCATCGCCGTCTCGAAGCCGGTGCGCCTCGCGGTGTGCATGGCCTTCAGATCGGCGCGGGTGGTGCCGGAGCGCACCTGCCACCGCGCAACCTCCGTCGCGCCGTTCCAGCTTGCATAGACGGTCATCGTCCCATCGGGGTTGGAGACCGCCGCGACCGCCGGAGTGGACGCGGGACGTCCGACCCACGGAAAGCGGAGGGCGCGATAGGAGACGCTGCCGTCGCCGAAGGTCGCGTCGAAGCGAACGTCGCCGTCCGGCGTGAACTCGGAGAAGGGACCGGCGGCTCCCCAACCGACGAAGACGCCGCCGTCCGGTAGCTGCTGGACGTCGCCCAGGGCGATCGCGAGGCGGGGATCCGAGGCTTGATAGACCTGCACCAGCTCGGCGGTCATCGCGTCCTCGTCCAGCGCGAGCCGGAGCGGCCGCGACGCCGGCTCGACCTCCCCCGCACCCGGGCCGGTGGCGCCGTTGTCGAAGAGCGTCAGGGTGCCGTCGCCGTGGCCGCGGGCGTCGTGCTGGAAGTTGAATGTCGCGCCCGGGCCGAGCTGAAAGTCGTTCTTCTTCCCGCCGAGTCGCCACTTGACGGCACCGGTGTCGCGGTCGAGCTTGTAGACCGTCGACGTGTGACGGGCGGAGACGAGCAGGTCGCCGCCTGTGTCGACGCCGATCGAGTTGAGGTGGAAGTAGTCGACGTTGCCGGCCGGCGTCACGGCCGTGCGGAAGGACTCGTCGATTCCGACGTGGTCGACGCTGTGCCACTCGAAGAGCACGCGCTTGCTCGCCAGGTCGATCTCCTGAACGACTCCCTCTACGAGACGGCCGTCCGTTGCGCCTCCGACCGAGGAGAGGTCGGCCGTCACCTCGTTCGCGACCGAGAGCAGTGCCGTACCGCGATCGGTGATCAGGAACTCGTGCAGGTCGCAGTCGAACCCGTGACCGGCGTGTACTCGATGGAGCTCGCCGTACGCAGCGTCGTAGATGACGCAGCTGCCGCCGTACGTGCCGCCGGACGCGCCCTCGTACCAGGTGAGCACGTCGGCGCCGCGGTACTTCTGCACCCGGAAGTTCTGGGCCAGGACCGTCGCGAGGGGAAGGAACCAGACGGGCTCCCCTTCGTCGTCGACGATCAGAGGCCCGTACCGACCGGGGGGAATCTCCGTCACCGCGAAGCTGATCGGGGCGACGAAGATGAAGCCGTCGGCGGTCCCGACGGCCGGGGTGCCGACGACGACAGGGGGCGGGCTCCAGGTCGGCTGGGTTGCGAACCGGACGGCCGCCGGGGCGCGACCTCCGACCGCCGTGCGCGGCGAAGCGGCACGCGCCGAGGCGCGGGCGGCGAACATGCCGGCGGCCGCAGCACTGCCGAACGCGACGAAGCGGCGACGAGTGAGGCGGTCGGCATGGTGCATCGCGAAGCGAAATATCACACAGGCGTGCTGCCCGCGTGGCGCCACATCGTCGTCACGGGTGTATCGCTCCCGGGTGGGTAGAACTCGCCGATCGCCTCGAAGCCGTACCGCTGATAGCGATGGTTGTTCGCCGGGTTGCTCGACTCGAGGTAGGCGGGCATCCGCTCCCGGTCGATGCGGGAGAGGCTCTCGGCGAGGAGCGCCATGCCGATTCCCCGGCCCGTGTGATCGGGGTGCGTGCCCAGCAGGCTGAGGTAGTAGTGCGGCTCGTCACGCGGATGGGCGGCTTCGAAACGCTCGAGCAGCTCGCTCACCTCGTCCGCCCGCCCGCCGACGAGCTGCTCCAGCAGGGGGCCGAGCCGTGCCTCGTCCTCCTCGGCGAGCTCGGTGCCGCCCGGCGGGATCCACACCGCAGCCGCCTCGCACCCGTCGGTCATCAGCACCCACGGGTAGCGGAGCGCTCCCGCGATCATGAACGTCCAGAACACGGAGTACTGCGCCTGCCGGCGAACCGGGTCGGGGAACGCCCGACTCCAGGTCGGGTCGCCGTGAAACGCCAGGGAGATCGTCTCGGCCACCGCCGTCAGATCGGCCCAGGTTGCCGACCGCGCTGTCAGCCCGCCGTCTCCGGATGCCATCGCGGGAGTATCGACTGCGGCCCGGCCCGACGCAACGCGTCAGCCGACCACCGCTGTCGCGGCCGAGACGCCCTGCTGGGAGCTGAGGCTGTTGGCTCCCGTGACCGTGACGCGGATGGTTGAGCCGACGTCTGCAGGGTCGACCGAGTAGCGATTCGTGGTGGCCCCGGCGATCGGCGTGCAATTGGCGCCGGCCGCGTCGCAACGAGCCCAGGAGTAGCTGAAGGTGCTCGGCGCGCCGGCCCAGTCTCCCTCGTCCACTGCGACGACCTGACCCTGGGTCGGAGTCCCGCTGATCGTCGGCGGAGTCGTGTTGCTGACCGTGAAGGCAACGTGCAGGTGCTGCTGGATCGCGGCGAGCGCCTTCGTCGCATCGAGCGTGCCGAGCCGGCCGTTGAAGGGGCTGATCAACTCGAGGATCGAGAGCGTCCGGTCGGCCTGCACCACTTCGAGAATCATCCTGATCGTGCCGCGGCTGGTCTTGAACATCAGTGGCAGCCGCAGCGTGCTCGGGCCCAGCTCGGCCGGTTCGCCGACGACCGTATGCTCGAGCGTCAGCTTCGACTTGCCGTGCGCGGCGGCATTGATGCCTTTCACGAAATCGGTTGCCCACTGCTTCGCCAGCAGCAGGCGGCCCTGCGTGGTCTGCGTCTCGCCGTTCAGCTCCTTGTAGTCGGCGACCGCCGTCGGCGTGTCCGGATCGAGGACGGCGGCCGAGACGGCGCCGAGCAGAGGCGCGTCGGTGATCCTGGCGCCCGGCTTGAACGTGCGCAGGAGCAGCTCACGGCCGTCGTACGACGTCGTGACCTGCGATCCGACGACAGCCCCCGGTCGCAGGTCGGCCGGCGCGAGCACGAGGGAGGCGAGCGGCGGCGGCGGCGTGGACACGCGCACCGCTGCGAGCGCCGCCGTCGCGGGCGCGATCATCGCGGCCGCGGCGGCCGCCAGGTACGCGTGAACGGGTCGGAGCAGTTTGGAACCCCTTCGCGGCCAAACGGCCGGGTGCGGCTCACGAAAGGCTGCAAACGGATCCCTGTCAACACCCGTCGGGGTGTGTCGTGAGGCGCGGTAGCCTGGCCCCTCGTGGACGCCGACGCCGACCGCGCCGTCGTGGCGCGCCAGATCGGCCGTGAGCCGCGCGCATTCCGCCGCGTCGTGCTCCGCTGTCCCTTCGGCCTGCCCGCCGTGACCGAGCAGAGGCCGTACGACCCCGGCGGCGAGCCGTTTCCCACCACGTACTACCTGACCTGCCGTCATCTCGTCGCCGCCGTCTCGCGCCTCGAGGCCGCAGGCGGGGTCGAGCGGTGGACGGACGCGGTGGCCGCCGACCCGGAGCTGGCGGCCAGCCGTGCGCGGGCCGACGAGGAGCAGCGGCGGGTTCGGCGCGAGCTCGCCGCCGGCGAGACGGGCCGGGACGGTGGGGCCTCACTCGACCTCGGTGTCGGCGGCGCCCACGGCGGCGGCTCGCTCAAGTGCCTGCACGCGCACGCCGCGTTCGCGCTCGCCCGCCCGGGGTACGAGCTGGGCGAGCGGGTCGTCGCGGAGCTCGTGCCGCTCTGGCCCGACCGCTGCTGCAGCGAGCAGAGCTAGAGTCGGCGCGCATGGCCGCCGACACGCTCGAGCTGACGCGCCACGAATGGGAGGACGGATACCGTCAGCTCGAGGCGGCGCGGGCCGACAGCCGCCGCTACCAGCGCCTCGTCCTGCAGGTGGAGCTCGTCGCGAACGAGCTGCGGAAGCAGGTGGGGCAGACGTATACGCTCGCCGAGCTCGCGGCCGCGTACGGCGGCGCCGAGCGCTGGGCGCGACAGCTCGTCGAGGAGCGCGCCCCGTCGCCCGGGTGGCCCCGCGACCTCGCGCTCGTGCTCGCCGCGGCCTTCCACGGCTACCAGCGCGGCGCGGCCGACTACCTGTCGTGATCCGCTGGCTGCTCGGTCTCCTGCTCGTCGCGGCCGCGTTCGCGGCCGGCGTCGCCGTCGGCGAGGCGCTCCACGACAACCCGAAGCCCGGCGTGACCGTCACGACGGTGCGGACGATCCGCCCGTAGCTCGGTTCCTGGTAAAAGCTCCTGAAAGCTCACGGAGCTTTCGGGGCGATGGCACAGAGAGACGACAGCGAATGGCTCACCCTCGGGCAGGCGGCGCGGTTCCTCGGCGTCGCTCAGAGCACGATCCGGAAGTGGTCGGATCAGGCCCGGGTGCCGGCCTTCTACACGCCGGGCGGCCACCGCCGCTTCCGACGGTCCGACCTCGAGGCGTTCCTCGAGCGCTCGCGGCGGCCGGGCTCGCCCTGATCGCGCTCGACCGCCGCCTCGAGCGCTGGATCGTCCACCATCGGTGGCAGCCGCTCGACGAGGTGTTCGTCTGGCTCTCCCGGATCGGCACGTGGGGAGCGGTCTGGCTGGTGCTCGCGCTGCTGCTCGCGGCCGGCCTGCGCCGGCCGCGTCTCCTCCTGCTCGTCGCGCTCGCCGTCGGAGCGGCCGACGGCGTCGCCTCGCTGCTCCAGTGGGCGACCGGGGTTCGACGGCCGCCGCTCCGCTACGCGGAGCCACAGCCGCTCGTGCACGTGCCGCGCAGCGGCTCCTTCCCCTCCGGCCACACGACGATCGCCTTTGCGTGCGCAACCGTGCTCGCCGCCGCCGTCCCCCGCGCCGCGCCGCTCCTCTACCTGCTTGCCCTCGCCATCGGCTTCTCCCGCGTCTACGTCGGCGTGCACTGGCCGCTCGACGTGGTCGCCGGCGCGGCGATCGGGATCGCTACAGCTCTTCTGCTGCTCGCAGGAGCCCGGCGATTATCAGCACGACGGCCGAGGCCAGGCTGATGAAGATGCCGATCCCGCGCCCGGCCGTGTCGAAGAACGTGTCCGGGATCGAGATGAGCCGGATGAGCACGAAGATCGTCGCGAGCGAGCCGAACGCGACGAGCACGAGGCTCTCGGGCACGGTCGCCGGCAGCTCGATCCCGGCCTCGCGGAGCGCTTCGAGGATCAGCGTCGCGAGCCCGATGAAGAAGACGAGCTTGCCGAGGGCGCCGGTGTGCCAGCCGGTCACCGACAGCGTGAGGCCGTCGGTCTGGCTGCCCGCATACCAGTCCGTGAAGGCGGAGATCGCCAGCACGAGACCCGAGATCCAGGCGAGCCGCTCGCCCCAGTAGCCCGGCACGACAGGCCGCGGAGCGGGCCGCGGCGCCGCGTGCTCCTGCGGCGTCCGCGAGGGCGGCATCGGCTCCGGCGTCTGCACAGCGCCAGTATGAGCGAACCGCGTTCCTAGAGTCCGAAGAGCCGCTGGATCTCGTGCCAGCTGCCGACGACGAAGGCGACGGAGATCCCCATCAGCACGACAAGCGCGATGTAGAAGCGGTAGCCGGCCAGGCGGCTCTCCTCGCGCCGCAGGACGCGGGCGTGCCGGAGGGCACGGTGGTACCGGTAGCGGAGCTCGATCGCGGACGGGTCGAGCGGGAGCTCGTCGTCGAGCTCCTGCCGGGGCATGGGCTGGGCCACGCGCAGAGTCTATGACTCCTGCTGCGCAGGCGATACTGGCCCCGTGCTGGAGTTGCTTCGAGGCGAGCGGAGCGTCGTCCGCGTCGGGCATCGCGGCGCCGCGGCGCTTGCGTCCGAGAACAGCCTCGCCGCCGTCGAGGCCGCGGCCGCGGTCGGCGTGGACGTGGTCGAGCTCGACGTCCTGCGCCGCCCCGACGGGGCGCTCGTGCTCGGCCACGGCCCCGAGCTGCCGGCGCACGCGCCGGCGCTCGACGACGCCCTGGCCCTCGCGGCCGCGCTCGGCCTCGCCGTCCAGATCGACGTCAAGCTGCCCGGGCTCGAGTCCGGCATCGTCGCGTCGCTCCGGCGTCACGACCTGCTCGCGCGCAGCTTCGTCAGCTCGTTCTCGCTCCGCGTGCTGGCCGCGTTCGCAGTGGCGGCGCCCGACCTGCCCCGCTCGTTCACATATCCGGAGGACAGGTTCGGCGTTTCCGAGCGGCCGTTGCTGCAGCCGTTGCTCGCGTCCGGGCTGGCCGTCCTGCGGGCGCTGCTGCCGCGGCGTCTGCCACGGTGGCTCCGAGTCGCCGGCGCGAGCGCGGCGACCCTGAACGCGGGCGTCGTCACGCCCGCCTCGGTCGCCGTCTGCCATGGGCTCGGCGTGGCCGTCTACGTCTGGACGGTGAACGAGCCGGCGCTCGTCCGGACGCTGCTCGAAACGGGCATCGACGGTATCATCACCGACGATCCGCGGATCTTCGTGCCTGGGTCATCGTGAAACGCGCCGGACTCTTCTTCGTCCTCCTGGGCACCTGTGCGCTCGCAGGCCTGCTGGCGGCAACCGTGCTCGCGGACACGAATCCGGGCGACCCGTCTGCCGCCGGCTCCTCCGCGGTGACGGAGGCGACGATTCCGGACGGCGTCGTGCTCGGCGCACTGACCGTCGGCGGCATGCCGGCCGACACCGCCGTCCAGGCGCTCCAGCAGCGGTACACGAGCCCGGTCACCCTGCAGCTCGGGCGGCTGACGCTGCACATCGCCCCTGCGACGCTCGGCGTCGCCGTTCCCGCCGACGCTGCGGTCGCGAAGGCGCTCACCGTCGGGCCCGACACGATGCTCGGGCTGCGGGCCAACGTGAACGTCCCGGCCCTCGAGACGTTCGTGTCGCGCCTCGCCGCCCGCTACGACCGCAAGCCGGTCGACGCACGCCTGCTCCTGCGCAACCTGCGGCCCTTCGTCACGAAGTCGAAGCCGGGGCTCGTGATCGACAGGTCCGCGACCGTCCGCGCGCTGCGAAGCGCGCTCGCGCAGGGAACCCGCACGCCGGTACCGGTGGCTCTGCATCGCCCGCAGCCGTCGGTGACGTCGCAGGCGATCGGCCCGGTGATCGTCATCCGGCGCGG
Organism: Gaiellaceae bacterium; assembly: GCA_035623575.1. Lineage (GTDB taxonomy): Bacteria > Actinomycetota > Thermoleophilia > Gaiellales > Gaiellaceae > Palsa-739. Next base: position 6,481 of record DASPTD010000041.1, on the reverse strand, counting down.
CTCGAACCTGCTCACGCTCTACCGCGGCACGAAGTACGTCCGCCGGTTCCATGTCGCCACCGGCCAGGCGATCTACCCGACTCCTCTCGGCCGCTTCCACATCGTCGTGAAGTGGAAGAACCCCTGGTGGTATCCGCCGAACGACCCGTGGGCAGCGGGCGAGAAGCCGACGCCGCCGGGGCCGGGCAACCCGCTGGGCACCCGCTGGATGGGGATCTCGTCCCCGGGCGTCGGCATCCACGGGACGCCGGAGTCGGGCTCGATCGGCTACTCCCTGTCCCACGGCTGCATCCGCATGCTCATTCCCCAGGCGGAATGGCTGTTCGACCGGGTGAAGGTCGGCACCCCCGTCTTCATCGTCGCCGCCTGATGCGGAGCCTCAAGCTCACGGGCCAGGTCGTCGCGGTCGCGGCGGTCGGCGCCCTGCTCGGCACGCTCGTCTGGCGGCTGACCCACCAGCCGGCGCCGAGCCGCACCGGCGGCCCCGCGCCGCTCTTCTCTGCGCAACTGCTCGACGGCGGCGGATCGCTGAGCCTCGCCTCGCTGCGGGGAAAGCCCGTCGTGCTCAACTTCTTCCAGTCGTCGTGCGAGCCGTGCAAGGCGGAGTCGAAGGTGCTCGAGGCGGCGTACCGGCGCTACCGTGCCGACGGCGTCGTCTTCGTCGGGGTCGACTTTCAGGACGCCGTCGCCGACGCGCGCCGCTTCGTCCGGGTCCACGGCATCACGTACCCGGTGATCCGGGACCCCGGCGAGCTCGTCGACCGCTACGGCCTCATCGGCACGCCGGAGACGTTCTTCGTCGACCGGCGGGGCCGTCTGGCGAGCCGGCCCGTCATCGGCACGGTCGTGAACCAGGAGAAGGACTTCGAGCAGGGCATCCGGGCGGCGATGACCTCGTGACCCGCTCGCTCCGGCTTGCAGGCCAGGGGGTTGCCGTCGCCGCCGTGTTCGCGCTCCTCGCACTGCTCGTCTGGAAGCTCACGCACCAGGATCATGCGCCCAAGGTCGGTGCGCCGGCTCCGAACTTCTCGCTCCGCCGGCTCGAGGGGGGCGGTACGTTCGACCTCGCCTCGCTGCGCGGCAAGCCCGTCGTCCTCAACTTCTGGGCGTCGTGGTGCGACCCGTGCAAGTCGGAGGCCGCGGTGCTCGAGCGGAGCTACCGCCGTTACAGCGCGCAGGGCGTCGTCTTCGTGGGAATCGACTACCACGACGTCACCTCGGACGCGCGCCGCTTCGTGTCCGCGCACGGGCTCAGCTTCCCGATGGTGCAGGACGGCTCCGGCAACGTGACGCAGAACCGCTACGGCATCAGCCAGGTGCCGGAGACGTACGTCGTCGGCCGAAACGGGAGGATCGTGCTCCACATCCGCGGGCCCGTCAATACGTCGGCGTTCGCCGGCGAGTTCCAGCGCGGGCTCGAGAAGGCGCTCCGCTCGTGATCCTCCGCGTCGCCGCGATCGCGGTCGCGGCGCTCGTCCTCGCCGGGCCGGCCGCCGCGGCCTGCGCGCACCCGCGCACGTCGCTCACGTTCCTCGAGGGCCAGATCATGTGCCCGACCTGCCACACGACCCTCGACCAGTCGGACGCGCCGGCCGCGCAGCGGATCAAGGCCTTCATCCAGACGCGGATCGACCGGTGCGCGACCGCCGGGGAGATCACGTCGGAGCTCGTCGCGAACTTCGGCGCCGGCATCCTCGCCGAGCCGACGCACAGGGGCCTCGACCTCGTCGCGTGGTGGCTGCCGCTCGGCGGCGTCATGCTCGGCGCCGGCCTGCTCGCGCTCGGCGTCTGGCGCTGGAGCCGGACGCGCGAGGCCGACGCGCCCGCGGGCGGGCCGGCGCTGAACGGCAAGCCGCTGCCGGGGCTCGACCCCGAGACGGAGCGCCGGCTCGACGAGCTGCTCGCGAAGCTGGAGTGATGGGCGCGCGGTTGCCGATCGCCTTCCTCGCCGGCTTCGCGTCGGTGATCACGCCGTGCGTGCTGCCGCTCGTGCCGGGCTATCTCTCGGCGCTCTCGAGCGTCGAGGCGGGACGGCTCGGGCAGCAGGGGACGGCCCGGCGCGTCGTCGTCGCGAGCATCCCGTTCATCCTCGGCTTCACATCCGTCTTCGTCCTGCTCGGGGCGGGTGCGGCGGCGATCGGCAACGTCGTGACGCCGACGGCACAGCTCGACATCGCCGGCTTCGTGCTCGTCGTGCTCGGACTCGCCTTCGTCGGGCTGCTGCCGGTGCCGGATCGGGTCGTCGCGCCCGGCCTGCTCGCGATGGCGAGGAGGCGCGGCTCGGGTGTGCTCCTCGGCGGCGCCTTCGCGGCCTGTGCCGCCCCCTGCATCGGGCTCGTGCTCGCGTCCGTGCTCGTGCTCGCGAGCGGCACGGGCACGGTTCTGCGTGGAGCGGCCCTCCTGGCGGCGTACGCGCTCGGGCTCGGGGCTGCCTTTCTCCTCGCCGGGATCGCGTTCGCCCGCGCGATGCGGACGTTCCGCTGGCTGCGCGACCGCTACGACGTGATCCAGGTCGCGAGCGGCCTGACGCTCGTCGCGCTCGGGTTGCTGCTCTTCTTCCACCGCGACTGGTGGCTCCACGTGGCGCTGAACAGGCTCCTCGACGACGTCGGCCTGACGAAGCCGTAGCGTCAGAGCCGCGGCGGCTCGAGCGCCAGCGACCCGCCCGCCACCGCCTCCCGCGCCCGCGCCACCTGCGCCAGCACGTCGCCGACGTCCACCCCGCGGTGCGACGGCGCGTACGCGCCGAGCCGCTGCGCCGCCTTCGCGAGCTGTCGCGCCGTCGCGACCGGCCGCCCCCGGCCGGCCTGGTACCAGGCGACGGCGACGTGGACGAGGCCCTGGTAGAAGTCGCGCTCCGCCGGCTCGGCCGCGCGCCAGGCGAGCTCGAGCTCCTCGTGCGCCTCGAAGAACCGCCCCGCCCGGATGCGCGCAAGGCCTGCCTCGAGCCGGTTCTCGCCCATGTGGCCGACGCTACTTGAGCAGGCTCCCGGCCCGCTCTACCCTTACTCCGTGGCCACGATCCTGCTGTGTGGGGTCGACCTCTTCTTTCGGGGAAAGCTCGAGGCCCTGTTGCCCGGGCATCACCTGATCACGGTCGAGCACACCGACCCGCCCGATCTCGTGATCGCCGACATCTCGCGCATCGATCCGGACGAGGTCTCGGACACCTATCCGGACGTTCCGATCCTCGGGTACACGAACCACACCGACACGTCGGGGCTGCGCGCCGCCCACTCGGCCGGGTTCGACCAGGTGGTCGCAAAGTCGGCCCTCGTCGAGCGGGCGCAGGAGCTCGTCGACGAGCTCGCCCCCTCCGGCTGAGGACTGCGGCTTTACCCGCAGGGCCCAGCAGGGCTGCTCGGTAGAGTAGGCGCCAATGACCTACATCATCGCCGAGCCCTGTATCGACATCAAAGACAAGTCCTGCGTCGACGTCTGCCCCGTGGACTGCATCCACGAGGCGGACCGCATCCTCGTCATCGACCCGGAGGAGTGCATCGACTGCGGCGCGTGCGAGCCCGAGTGCCCGGTCGAGGCGATCTTCCCGGAGGACGCGCTCCCGGACAAGTGGAACGCATTCGTCGAGATCAACTACGCCTTCCCGAACATGGACGTCGTCAACGCGCTCACGCAGAAGTACGCGGACGACAACGACGTCCACAACGAGCCGATCGAGTAGCGCCCCCGGTCGGCCGGGCTATTCGCCCGCGAGGTACACGCACACGCGCCTGTCTCCCGGCAGCGGGGAAGAGGCGATCTTCGTCACGAGCAGCATCCTGCCGTCCTGCTCGACCTCTTCGCCGACGGCGGGAAGGTCGCCTTCCCGCTCCCGCAGGTCGTAGCCGGACGGCCGCCAGACGAAGACGAGATGCTCGTCCACCCGGGGCCGGATCCTACTCGGAGGTGGCGTAGGTCGGAAGCGCGAGGCGCATGGTCGTGCCGGCGTCCGTCTGCTCGACGGAGATCGTCGCGCCGAGCGTCCGCGCCCGCTCTTCCAGCACCTCGATCGAGCGGCGGCGGCGCTCGCCGGGAGCGTCGTCGCTGATCGTCGCCTCGAGCGCGTCCGGCCTCGCCCGCGTGACCCGGACGGAGAACGTGTGCGGCGGCCCGCGCCGGATCGCGCCCTCGAGCGCCTCGCGCACGATCTGGTACAGCGCGGCCTGGGCCCGCTCGCCGAGCGCCTCCGCCGGGGCGGTGTCGACCTCGACCTCGATGCCGTGCTCCAGGCCCCGGTCCTGCAGAAGCGTGCTGACCGCCGTGCCGAAGCCGTGGTCGCGCAGCACCACCGGCTCGAGGCTGAAGGAGAGGTCGCGCAGCTCGCCGATCGTCACGCGCGTGCGGGCGAGCGCCTTGTCGAGCACGTCGCCGGCCTGCTCGGTGTTGCCGCGCGAGACGAGGTCGAGGGCCGCGTCGAGCATCAGCGCGACCCCCGCGAGCGACTGCACCGGCCCGTCGTGCAGGAAGAGCGCGATCCGCCGCCGCTCGTCCTGCTCGGCGGCGAGGACCTGCTCGGTCAGCTCGCGGCGAGCCGGATCCTCTGCCATGGAGCTAATCGATGATCGACTCGCGCAGCGCAATCGCGACCGCGTGCGTCCGCGTGTCCGCCTCGAGCTTGGCGAGGATGTGGCGCACGTGGCTCTTGACGGTCTCCTGGCTGATGAAGAGCTTCGTGGCCACGTCGGCGTTCGACATGCCGTCTGCGAGCAGCTGCAGGATCTCGCGCTCGCGCGAGGTGAGCATGTCTTCCTTGTCCTTGCCCGTCAGGAACGCCGGCATCAGCGCCGGGTCGACGTAGCCCTCGCCGGCTGCGACCTTCTCGATCGCTCGCAGCAGCGTCTGGTGCGGCGCCTCCTTGAGGATGTACCCCTTCGCGCCCGACTCGAGGCCGCGGCTGAGCAGGCTGCGCTCGCTGTACGCGGTGAAGATGAGGACGGCGCTGTCGGGCACCTTCTCCGTCAGCAGCTTCGTCGCCTCGAGCCCGTCCATGCCGGGCATGCGCACGTCCATGATCACGACGTCGGGACGTCGGCGCTCGGCGAGCGCGACCGCGCTCTCCCCGTCGCCCGCCTCGCCGATGACGCGGATGTGCGGCGCGCGCGAAAGCGACAGGCGCAGGCCTTCGCGGACGACCTCGTGGTCGTCGACGATCAGGCAGGTGATCTCGGATGCCGTCACGGGCCAGGGATTCTATTGGGCCCGCTCGACGGCGCCGCGCTAGACCGCGAGCTTCAGCTGCTCCGGATCGGCCGGCGGACGGAGCGGCTCCGGCCGGCGGTCGCGAATGCCGTGGCGGCGCGCGAGCTCTCGCACCCGCTCGCGGACGGGTTTCGCCTCTTCGGCGGGGAGGTAGGCGCGCCGCGCGTACAGGTGCTCGTAGACCGGGAGCAGCTCCGGCCAGTCGCGCTCGAGCACGGCGAGGAAGTGTTCCTTCGTGCCCGGCTTGAGGTAGAGGAGGTTTGCCCAGACGCCGGTGGCGCCGGCCGCCCGTGCCGCGCGCACCACCTCGGCGAGCAGCTCCGGCCGGTCGCTGAGCCCGGGCAGGATGGGCGCCATCCCGACGCCGACGTCGAGCCCCGCCTCGACGAGCTCCTGGAGCGCGCGCAGTCGCTGATAGGGCGGCGCCGTTCCCGGCTCCGTCCTCCGCCAGATCTCCGGGTCGAGCGTCGGGATCGAGAAGGTGATGCTCACCCTAGCGCGCCCCGCCGCCCGTGCGAGCACGTCCAGGTCGCGGAGGGCGAGCGGCCCGCGGGTGATGACGGAGAACGGGTTGGCCGCGGCGCCGAGCGCCTCGATGCACGCGCGCGTGAGTCGGTAGCGGCCCTCCGCGGGCTGGTAGGGATCCGTGGCGGTGCCGATCGCGACCGGCTCCCGCTGCCAGGAGGGCCGGGCGAGCTCGCGGCAGAGCACCGCGGCGACGTTCGTCTTGACCCGGATGCTCGAGCCGTAGCGATCGCCGGCGGGGCGGTCGGCGCGCGCCTCGAACGCCCGCACGTAGCAGAACGTGCAGCGATGGGCGCAACCCGTGTACGGGTTCAGCGACCACGAGAACGGCATCCCCTGCACGCGGTTGAGCGCAGAGCGGCAGGGCTCTTCGCGATACTCGACGCGGAGGCGCATCCCGATGGAGCAGTCTACCGAACATACGTTCGCAGTTCCGGTCGAGCTCGAGCCCGGCATCCTGCGGCTGACGCTGCCGCTGCCGACCGGCCCGCGGCACGTGCACTGCTACCTCCTCCGGGGCGACGACGGCTGGACGCTCGTCGACACGGGCCTCGGCCTGATGGAGACGCCGTGGCACGAGATCCTCGCGCAGCTCGACGGGCCGGTCGCGCGCATCTTCGTCACGCACATGCATCCCGACGACGTCGGCGGCGCCGAGGCGGCGGCGGAGGCGACCGGGGCGCCCGTGCTCCAGGGCCGGCTGGACTACGCCCAGTGCGAGCGTGTCTGGGGCTCGTCCGACTGGCCGGAGCAGATC